>CAXNKG010000056.1:0-4038 GCA_964202965.1 Vicinamibacterales bacterium | reverse complement strand
AACTCGAACAGCCGCGTGTCGTCGCGGCGGTGATAGACGAAGATGTTGCCCTTCGAATTGCGGGCCACGCCCATGCTCTCGCCGAGATAGACATCGGCGGGCAGCTTCAGGAAATTCGGCACGGACTCGAACGGAATCTCCGGGACGTTTTGCGCGGTCGCCCGTGTCTGCGCCGTCAGCGGGACGTAAACCGCAAGAATCGCGGCAGCCAGGCTCAACGAGCCGGCGACGAATCGTGTCATGTGAAGCCTCCGCAGGCCGGTGATGGGCGCCTTGCGATGGCGCCATTCAGAGTGGTGTATTTTTACACATGCCGGCTGTCGCATCAGGGCGCCGGAGACAAACTGAGACAAACGGCCGCTGGTGAACCCTGCCGCCGTGTTGACACCTGACGCGCGATGTGAAAAAAAGACCCGACCACGGCGCGGCACACGTGCTCATGCCTTTCATACCCTTCGGCCGTCGACGCGCCCGGCTTGCCTCCCTCGCTGCAGTCCCGCTTCTGGCGACCGCGATGGCCGTGGCCTGTCAGGGCGTGCAGGGCGAATCCACGCCGCCACCGGCGCCGAGACGCGCGCTCCGTATCGCGCATACCTGGGAAGACGGCGGACGTTTCACAGCCGCCTTCCAGAGTGAACTCGACCGGCTGATGCCCGATGTCGACGTCACGCTGGCCTACTCCGCGGCCGGCATCACCAATCTGTCGCTGCTGCAGCGAGGCGAAGTGGACGCGGTGTCGACGTACGCCGACATCGCGTATATGGCGATGGTGGGCCAGCTTCCCGCGATGGACGAACCGTTCGGGGACCTGCGGGCGATTGCGGCGCTGCCCCTCCGCGATCTGCAGGTGCTCGTGGCGCCTGGCTCGCGGATCCGTGGGATCCACGAGCTGCGCGGAAGGCGTGTCTCCCTGGGGCCGCCCGGCACGGGCGTCGCCTTCACCGCGGCGCTGCTCTTGAGCGCGTTCGGGATCGGTCCCGGAGACATCGCGGCCGAGCACCTGGCGTTCGACGACGCGGCGGAGCCCCTTGCGTCGGGGGCCATCGACGCGGCGTTCTGGGGCGGGCGAGCCCCCAACCCAAACATCGAGCGGGTCCTCAGTCGTGGTGGGCGGCTGCTCGAGATCGTTGGGCCCGAGATCAATCGGGTTCGCTCGGAGTACCCGTTTCTGCGCGCCTCCTCCATCCCGCCCGGCACCTATCCCGGGGTCGACGGTCCGGTGCATACGGTCGGCGTCGACGGCCTTTTCGCCTGCCGCGCGGATCTCGATGACCGCTACGTGTACAACATCACCCACGCGTTCTTCCGCGCGGTGACCGAAGCCGGTCATCACGTCCGCCCGCTGCAGCGGATCAACGTGAGCCGCGCCGCAGCAACGCCCCTTCCGCTGCATCCGGGCGCCGGCCGGTATTATCGCGAGGCCGAGATGCGCCGATGACGCTGCGGAGGTTCACGGACATGCGTCCGCTGCTGCCGCTGGTCCTGACCGTCGCGCTGGCGATTGCGGTACTCGCGCTGTCGTCGTACGGGTACCGCGCAGTGAGCGAATGGCAGCGGAGCACCGTCGCGCTCATCGAGCGCAATGTCGAAGAGGCGGCCGACCTCGCCGTCACGGCGCTGACCCGCGATATGCGCGGCACGCAGGCGCTGGTGCTCGCGAGCCGCGATGCCGGCGACTACGCCACCCAGTCGCTGCCCGATTTCAGTTACGAGGTCGCCTCCGCGTTCGCCCGGTACAGCTACCCGGAATCGTTCTTCGGCTGGCGCAGAACCGACCCGGACATGGTGTTCTTCAACCGCGCCAGCCGGACACCCGCGTGGGCCCCGGCGGCGTCAGGCATCGGCCGTTATCCGGTCGTGCTGACGACACACCCGGACATCGCGGCACCGCTGCTCGACCGCATGCGCGCGTTCGCCGCACAGCGCGTCACCTACGCACACTTCAACACGACGCTCGCGTCGGTGCCGTACGAAGTGGTCGCCCGCCTGCAATACGCCGACGCCTATCGCGAGCAGCTCGAGAGCCTCACCGGCTTCACCGTCAACCTCGCATGGGTGCGGGATCGCTACTTTGCCGACGTGGTCTCGGAGGTGTCGCGTGTGAGCGAGTCGGACACCACGCTCGCGTATGCGGTACTCGACGACGAGGGGGCCGCCGTGACTGGCGGCGTGCAGGGCATGCCGGCCGCGGTCCGTGAGTTCCCGCTTCAATTCTTCGACCCCGCTGCGACCGAATTCGACCAGGAGGAGGGCGGCCCGCCGGTCTGGACGATGCACGTCAGCGCCGCGGCGAATCCGACACTCGAGTGGGCGACCTCGGGTGCCGACGTCACACTGCTGACGATTGCCGGGACCGCACTGGGCCTGGCGATCAGCTTCCTTCTCACTGCGCAGTCCGCCCGTGCGCGCGCGTCACTCGCGGCGATGCGCGCCGAGTTCGTCTCAATCGCGACCCACGAGCTCAAGACGCCGCTGGCCACGATCCGCGCGGCCAGCGAAACGATGGCGCTCGGACGGCTCGCGGGCGACCGTCTCACCGAATACGCGCGCCTGATCCTGCAGGAGAGCAAGCGGCTGACCCGGCTCGTCGACAACCTCCTGGCGTACGCCCGCGTCATCGACGTGCGGGACCTCTACCACTTCGAGCGCCTCTCGGCGGCCGAACTCATCGAGGACGCGGTCGGCAGCTTCGAGCGGCACCTCGCGGAGGCGAGGTTCGAGGTGACAACCGACGTTCCGCACGATCTGCCGTCGCTGCGCGGCGACCGCACAACGCTCCGCCTGGCGCTCGACAACCTCATCGACAACGCGATCCGGCACTCGGAGGGGCATCGATCGCTCCGTCTCAGTGCGCGGCACACCGACGGACACGTCGTCATCGAAGTGGCGGACCGGGGCGCCGGCATTGCCCCGAACGAGATTCAGCGCGTCAAGGACCGGTTCGTCCGTGGGCGCCGCACGACCACGCGCGGTAGCGGGCTTGGCCTCGCGATCGTCAGCCGCGTGATCACCGACCATGGCGGCCGCTTCGATCTGGAGAGCACGGTGGGCGTCGGCACGCGCGCCATCTTGACGCTGGACGCCGAGCCGGACTGATCCATGGGCGGACGAATCCTGATCGTGGAGGACGACGACGTGCTCGGACGCGTGATCGCGGACAATTTGCGATTTGCCGGGTACGAGGTGGCGTCCGTCGTCAACGGGCATCAGGCGGTGAACCAGCTGCGCACCTTTCAACCCGATCTGGTGCTGCTCGATCTCATGCTGCCGGATCGATCCGGGTTCGAGCTCTGCGGGATCCTTCGTCAGGATGGCCGGACGCCGGTCGTCATTCTCTCCGCGCGCGCGGAGAAAGCCGACAAGCTCCGCGGCCTGAAACTGGGCGCGGACGACTATCTGACGAAACCGTTTGACCTCGACGAGCTCGTGGCGCGCATCCGCGCCGTGCTGCGGCGAAGCCGTCGCGCGGTCGACCGCCTGGTGCTGGGCTCGGCGACGATCGACTTCGCGACCCTGCGCGCGACTGTCGGACGGCAGGACGTCCACCTGACTCACCGCGAGTTCAGTCTCCTGCGGTACCTTGCCGAGCGGCAGGACCGCGTGGTCTTTCGCGACGAGTTGTTGCGGGAAATCTGGGGATACCTGGACCTGCCGCTGGCCACGCGGTCGGTGGACCACGCGATTGCGCGGCTGCGGAAGAAGATCGAGCCTGACCCTCACCGGCCCCGGTTCATTCGCACCGTCCACGGCGACGGGTACGTCCTGAGCCCCAGCGCCGCCCATCCGGCCGACGAATGATTCCCAGCCCGGCGTGCGACAAGTTGCGACATCTCGGACCCCCTGAGCCGGGATAATTCCGGGTCGACCACCACCGACTATCTGGAGGATGTACATGCGAATGCTGGCTCTCGTCTGTAGCTGTGTGCTGATGTTGCTTTCATCTGGATCCATGCAGCTCTCCGCGCAGGGCGGAGCCGCCGTGCGGAATCCACCCTCGAACGACACCGTCGCCACGCTTCTCACGGCGGGCGCCATTCG
>CAXNKG010000055.1:0-5310 GCA_964202965.1 Vicinamibacterales bacterium | reverse complement strand
GTCGAACAACGCCGCCATCGCCGCATATGAGCCTTCCCCTCGTTCGTACGCCGCCACCGCGCGTTCCCGCAACGCCACGTCATATGCATTGGCCATGGCGTCAGTAAAGTACACTTCGTTCGGCAATTCAAGTGCCGTTAGGGATTAGTCCGCGTCGCGCGTCCGGCGTGCTGACGCCGATCGAGGCCAGCCCGCTCCCGTCGTCTTCGACGGTCAGATGCAGGACGTTCTCCCGCCGGATGAGCGAGACGGTGCACGAGGAGGCGAGACTGTGGCGGGCGACGTTGGTCAGCGCTTCCTGGACGATGCGATAGACACACACCTCGACCTCGGCCGGGAGCCGACCGCCCATGTGCTCGTGGGTCAACAGCGAGCGGATGCCGGTGCGGTTGGAGAAGCCGCGCAGGTGCGCCCGGAGCGCCTCCGGCAGCCCGAAATCGTCGAGCATCGACGGATGCAGCACCTGTGACAGGTCGCGTACGCTCTGCAGCGTCGATTCGGCAATCGCCCGCGCCGCTTCGAGCGATGCACGCGACCGGGCGTCGGCTTCCACCCCGCGCATGGCGACTCCCATCTCCATTTTGATGGCGGTCAGCGCCTGGCCGACGGCGTCGTGGAGCTCGCGCGCAAGACTGCGGCGCTCTTCTTCCTGCGCGTTCACCAGCCTGGCGGACAGGCGCTCCAGATCCAGACGGTTCTGCTGCTCCGCGCGCTGCCGCCGGCCGATCTCGCGTTCCAGCCGTCCCACGTGCCGCGCGGCGATGAACGCCGTGCAGATGGCCGCGAGCAGCGCGATCGACGCCAGCCATGCGGCCCGTTGCTGTGCATCCTCGAAAAACTGTGACGCCTGCTGCTCGTGGTTGGCAACCGTGGCGCGTTCGACCGCGGACAGCGAGTTGACCAGCTGCAGGATCGATTCGCGCGCCGGGACGACGCGGCTGGCGACCAGCTGTGCGGACGCGGTGACGGTCCCCTCCTGCATCCCAAAGACGATTTCACGCGACTTCCAGTACAAAGCGAGCTCCTCCTGCAGCTTCGTCCACTGCTCGCGCTCTTCGGGCGTATCCACCAGCGGTTCGTAATGCGGAATGGCCTCGTCGACTTCCGCGCGAAGCTGCGCGAGCTCGGCGGCGTAGTTCATGAGCGTGTCCGGGGTCGAACTGATCAGCGCATCGCGCAGATAGATCGACCCCAGCAGCACGCGCGTCGTGACGATGGTGAGGATCTGCTCGCCCTGCAGGAAGGACGTGTGAAGCATGGCCCGTCGGATCTCCGCGTTGCGAATGCTGGTCACCAGCTGATAGCTCGACGCGAGCCAGAGCGCAAAGACCACCGCGAACCCCGTGATCAGGGCGCCGCGGATCGGCGACGACGGGACGGAAGGGCCTCCGGGCATCAACGGTTCGCGTTCAACTGCATGGACCCGTTGGCCCGGGCCGCCATTCCGTCGAGACGGTATTCTGCACAGGGTTACAACGGAATGTTACCGTGTTTCTTGGGCGGGTTCCGGTCGCGCTTGGTTTCAAGCGCGGCGAGCGCGCCGATCAGCTTCGCCCGCGTCTGGCGCGGCTGGATGACCTCGTCGATGTAACCGCGCTGGGCCGCGACGGAGGGGTTGGCGAACTTCTCGCGGTACTCGCTGATCTTGGCGGCGCGCGCCGAGGCCGGATCGGCGGCGGCCTCGAGCTCGCGCTTGTACAGGATGTTGACCGCCCCTTCGGCCCCCATCACGGCGATTTCCGCGGCCGGCCACGCGTAGTTCACGTCGGTCCGGATGTGCTTGCTCGACATCACGCAGTACGCCCCGCCGTACGCCTTGCGCGTGATGACCGTGACCTTCGGCACTGTCGCCTCGGCAAAAGCGAAGAGCAGTTTGGCGCCGTGGCGGATGATGCCGCCGAATTCCTGGACGGTGCCCGGGAGAAATCCCGGCACGTCCTCGAAGGTGACGAGCGGAATATTGAACGCGTCGCAGAAACGGACGAAGCGGGCGGCCTTCACCGAGGCGTCGATGTCGAGCGTCCCGGCGAGGTGCGCGGGCTGGTTCGCCACGACGCCCACCGGGCGGCCGCCCAGCCGCGCGAAGCCGACCAGGATGTTCTTCGCGAAATGCTCGTGCACGTCGAGCAGATACCCGTCATCCACCACCGCGCGAATGACGTCGCCCATGTCGTAGGCCTGCGTGGGCGACTCGGGCACGATCCGATCGAGCGCCTCGTCGGCCCGATCGACGGGGTCCGTGCACTCGGTCCGCGGCGGGTCGTCCACGTTGTTGTTCGGCAGGAACGACAGCAGTTCGCGGATGAGCAGCAGGCACTCCTGGTCGTTCTCCACCGCGAAGTGCGCGACGCCGCTCCGCTCGTTGTGCGTCATGGCGCCGCCGAGCTCTTCCTTCGTCACCTGTTCATGCGTGACGGTCCGGAGGACCTCCGGTCCGGTCACGAACATGTAGCTCGTGCGCTTCACCATGATGGTGAAGTCGGTAATCGCCGGGGAGTAGACCGCCCCGCCCGCGCACGGGCCCAAGATTGCGGAGATCTGCGGGATGACGCCCGACGCGAGGGTGTTGCGGAGGAAGATGTCGGCGTAGCCGGCCAGCGAGACGACGCCTTCCTGGATCCGTGCGCCGCCGGAGTCGTTGAGCCCGATGACCGGCGCGCCCATCTTGAGCGCGAGGTCCATGATCTTGACGATCTTCGCGGCGTTGGTTTCCGACAGCGACCCGCCGAACACCGTGAAGTCCTGTGCGAACGCGTAGGTCAGCCGGCCGTTGACGCGGCCGTGGCCGCACACGACGCCGTCGCCAGGCACGACCTGCTCGGCCATGCCGAAGTCGCGGCACCGGTGCGTGACGAGCGCGTCGATTTCCTCGAAGGTGCCCGGATCGAACAGGACATCGATGCGTTCGTGCGCCGTGAGCTTGCCGGCCTCGCGCTGCCGGCGCAGGCGTTCGTCCCGGCTCACACGCGCGCCGCTTGCGCCTTTTCCCAATCCTTCAGGAACCGCTCGAGGCCGATGTCGGTCAGCGGGTGCTTGAAGCACTGCTCGATGACCGACGCTGGAGCGGTGACGACATCGGCGCCCATGCGTGCCGCCTCGATCACGTGGATCGGATGGCGGACGCTGGCGACCAGCACCTCGGTCGCGAACTCCGCGTTGTCGAAGATGTCGACAATCTCGCGAACGAGGGTCATGCCGGTCGTGCCGATATCATCCAGGCGTCCCACGAAGGGGCTGACATACGCCGCGCCGACTTTCGCCGCGAGCCAGGCCTGGGTGGCCGAAAATATCAGCGTCACGTTGACGCGATGACCTTCGTCCGCGAGCGTCTTGCAGGCGCGGACGCCCTCCTTCGTGAAGGGGACCTTGACGACGATGTGCTCGTTGATGGCGGCGAGGTCGCGCCCCTCGCGCACCATGCCGGCGTAGTCGGTGGCGACCACCTCCGCGCTGACGGGACCCTGGACGAGCGCGCAGATCTGCGTGAGGATGTGCCGCGGGTCCGCGCTTTCCTTCGCCAGCAGCGACGGGTTCGTCGTCGCGCCGTCGAGAATGCCCAGCTGCGCCAGCGCCTCGACTTCCTTCAGGTTTCCCGTGTCGATGAACAGTTTCATACAACTACCAACTACCAACTACCAACCACCAACCACCAACCAGACTAACGCGCGGTTTCTTCGACCGGCGCGGACTCAGGACTCGTGTTCGGGAGCGGTAACTGCGTGTCGACCGCAACGACAGAATAAACGTACTGCATACCGGGCTGGACGTCGGTGTCCCGGTAGCGCGCGACGGCCACCGGCGCCAGCGTGAGCTGACGCAGTGTGGCACCGCCCGGCTCGCGGCGCAAGACCAGGTAGCCGCCCAGATCGAGCTCGCCGTTCGGCTCCCAGATCAGGCTGATGCCGCCTTCCGACGGCACCGCGGCCAGACCGGCCGGGGGCGCCGGCGGAAAGAGGTCGATCGGCGTGACGCAGGTCCGCGGTGTCACCTCGCTCATCACGGTGCCGCGCTGCGCACGCACGGCATAGCAGTGCGTGCGCCCGAACGCGGCGATGTCGGTGACCGTCGTCGCCGCGCCGGGCGCCGGCACCATCGGCGCTGGCACCGGCGCGGACCACGCTGGCGGCGCGCCGGAGAGCGGCAGGAGTAGCGGATCCGGAGAGACGTCCCGGTACACGGTGTAGGTCGTGGGTCCGGGCGGCACGGCTGTATCAGGCGCCGCCAGCGGCGGGGGGCCTATGGCCGGCGCCGCCAGAAACGGCGCGGGCTCGCGGGGCAGGATGCGATCCAGTAGAAATCCGAGCAGTCCGCCCGAGGGCTCCCAGGAGACGGAGACGCCGACGGGCGAATACGCCGCGCGCACGCCGGTGGGCGGGTCGGGCA
Organism: Vicinamibacterales bacterium; assembly: GCA_964202965.1. Lineage (GTDB taxonomy): Bacteria > Acidobacteriota > Vicinamibacteria > Vicinamibacterales > UBA2999 > CAXNKG01. The sequence goes on along the minus strand of CAXNKG010000055.1, from coordinate 927 downwards.
GCGCCGTGAGGACGAATTCCGCCTGCGCTCCCGGCGGGCCCGGCCGCCCGCGGCGGTTGAACGGAATCGCCAGGTAATAGCGGCGCAGCACCGAGGGGAGCGGCACGGCGCCCGGGAGCGGCGGCACCTCCGGCAGCCGGGGGTCGATGTAGACCTGCCCCTGGACGAACTCGTCGGCGGTCAGCCGGTCGAGGATCGTGGCGGGCGATCCGGGCAGCGCATCGCCGGACGGCGGCGGCACGGTCAGCACCACCAGCGGCGCGCCGTCCTCGGGCTCTGGAATCTCGGCGACCGGAATGGTGCCGACGAGCGTGCCGAGCTCCGCCCAGCGGAGCCGTGTCGGCGCGGCCGTGCCGGTGTAGCCGAAGATGTCAATCCGGCTGAGGTCGGCCGGTATCGATGTGTCGATGTTGGCTGCGGGGATGGTGACGGTCACGTAGACGTCGTCGCCGAGCCGCGAGGCGGCAATGGTCTGGACGGGCCCGGGAATCCGCACCCGGGGCGGGATGGGCAATCCCTTCTTGCCGCACGCGGCGCCCAGGAGGACGGCCACCGCGAGCGCGGCGGCCGAGGCGCGGCGCGCAGCGACGATCATGCTTCGTCTGATGCTACCGCGTCCGCGGTCATCGCCACCCGCTTCCCGAGTTCCGGCGACCTGAACCGGCGGGGATCGATGCCGTACGCCCGGACCTTGTAGTTCAGGATCCGTTCGGTCGTGTCCAGCATCCGCGCCGCCTTCGCGCGGTTGCCGCGCGTCGTTTTCAGCGCGTCCTGAATCAGATCGCGCTCGTAGCCGGCGACCGCGTCCTTGAGGGAGACGCGGGTGACGGTGCCGGAGGAATCGGCGGTCTGGAGCGACGGCGGCAGGTGGTGGCCGTGAATGACCTGGCCGTCGCACACGAGGATCGAGCGCTCGATGACATTCTC
>CAXNKG010000054.1:0-7202 GCA_964202965.1 Vicinamibacterales bacterium | reverse complement strand
AGCTTCACGGAGGTCGCCTTCGCGAACTTGATGTTCTCTTCGAGCGCATCAACGCTGGCCATGAAGTAGGTCACGTTGAATCGCTTGATCTTGTCGCCGTTGTCCGCGAGCGACTTGCACTCGATCGTGCAGCCCTGCGTGAACGCGCGTGGGAACCATGCCACGACGACCGCCTGCTTGCCGCGGTACTCGGACAATTTGTGGGTCTTGCCATCGGTGCCCTGCAGGTTGAAGTCAGGCGCCATGTCGCCGACCTTCAGCTCCGCCGCACCCTGTGCCGCACCCTGGGACACCGCGCCCGCCACGAGCATCGCGGCGAGACCGAACGTCATCAGTACTTTCATCAAGAATAATCCTCCTGCCCTCGGACGAGAGTATAGCGTATGGCGGGCCGGCGGGTCCGCGACTCGCCGGACGGTGCCTCGTCTCGGAGCCGCCCCCGCGATGCCGGCGGCAGCGCCCGGCACGGCCTGGTCGCCAGCGTGAGGATGAGGCCAAGTTCGGGCACGGGCCACACGATGGTCATCAGGCGCCAACCAGGGCGCGCCGGCCGTAGTAACATCGCGTGCTTACGCACCGGGCAAAACAGGTATCAGAGTGGCTGTCACACGCCGTCCGCTCGTCGTCCGCGGCGCCCGCACGCACAACCTGAAGAACGTCGACGTCACGCTGCCCGCCGGCACGCTGGTGATCATCACGGGCGTCAGCGGGTCGGGGAAGTCGTCGCTCGCCTTCGACACGATCTACGCGGAGGGGCAGCGCCGCTACGTCGAATCGCTGTCGGCGTACGCGCGGCAGTTCCTCGAGCGGATGGAAAAGCCCGACGTCGACACGATCGAGGGGATCTGTCCCGCCATCGCCATCCGGCAGAAGAACAGCGTGCGGAACCCGCGGTCCACCGTCGGCACGATGACGGAGATCCACGACTACATGCGGCTGTTGTACGCGCGCGTCGGGCGGACGTTCTGCCGGCAGTGCGGCCGCGAAGTCACCCGCGAGACGGCGGAGATCGTCGGGAGGCGCCTGGGCGAGCTGCCGGAGGGGAGCCGCGTGCTCATCGGCTACGAGATGCCGGTTGTGGCGCTGCCGCCTGCGGACCCGGAGAACGGCGACGATGGCGGCGATGGGCCGGCGAAAGCCGCCCCCCACGGCAAGGGCCCCGATGCCATCGTCGAGACGCTGAACGTGCTGCGGCGGCGCGGGTTCGGCCGGCTGCTGATCGAGAACCAGGCGGTGGCGCTCGACGAAGTCGATCCGGGGACGCTCCGCGGCCGGGCGACGATCGAAGTGGTGGTCGATCGCATTCGCGTGGAAGGGGACCTGCGGAGCCGCTTCACCGACTCGATTGAAACCTCGTACCGCGAAGGCGGCGGGTCGGCGTTTGCGGTGGTACTCGGGGATCCCGGATCCCGGCTGGAGTTCTCGGAGCGTTTCGACTGCCGCACCTGCGGGATCGGCTATGAAGCGCCGCAGCCGCGGCTCTTTTCCTTCAACAATCCGTTCGGCGCCTGTCCGACATGCCACGGCTTCGGCAACGTCATCGAACTCGACATGGCGCTCGTCGTGCCCGACGCATCGAAGTCGATCAACCAGGGCGCTATCGAGCCCTGGACCAAGCCGCATTACCGGACGCAGCTTGCCGATCTCAAGCGCGCCGCGCGCACACGCAAGATCCGTCTCGACGTGCCCTGGTCCGGCCTCACGGAAGACGAGCGGACATTCGTGGTCGACGGGGACGAGGAGTTCACCGGCGTGCGGGGGTTCTTCCGCTGGCTCGAGCGCAAGAAGTACAAGGTCCACGTGCGCGTATTCCTGAGCCGCTATCGCGGGTACCTCACGTGCCCCGACTGCGGCGGCGCGCGCCTGCGGCGCGAAGCGCGCGATGTGCGCGTCGGGGATCGCACCATCGACAGTGCGTCGGGGCTAACGGTTCAGGAAGCCAGGCAGTTCTTCACGGACCTGCAGCTGTCGGAGAAGGAGACGGCCGTCGCCGACAAGGTCCTCCGCGAGATCCGGCGCCGGCTCTCGTTTCTGGTGGACGTCGGCCTCGACTACCTGACGCTCGATCGCCTGTCGTCGACGCTCTCTGGCGGCGAGGCCCAGCGCATCAACCTGGCGACGTCGCTCGGATCGGCGCTCGTCGGCACCCTCTACGTGCTCGACGAGCCGTCCATTGGCCTGCATTCGCGCGACAACCAGCGGCTGATCGACATTCTTCGCCAGTTGCGGGATCAGGGGAATACCGTGCTCGTCGTCGAGCACGACGAGGACATGATCCGCGTGGCCGACTACATCGTCGACATGGGGCTTGGCGCGGGCGAGCAGGGCGGGCGGGTGGTGTTCGCGGGCGATCTCGACGCGCTGCTGCAGGAGCCCCGGTCGCTGACGGCGAAGTACCTCCGCGGGGAACTCGCGATCCCCGTCCCGTCGACGCGCCGGCGCGGGACCGGCCAGAAGATCCGGTTGCGTGGCGCAACGGAGCACAACCTCAAGGACGTCGACATCGACATTCCGCTGAATACCCTGACGTGTGTCACGGGCGTGAGCGGGTCTGGAAAATCGACGCTCGTTCACGACGTGCTGTACGCCGCCGTCAAGCGTGCGAAGGCCAGCTGGGATCGGCGGGTCGGCTCATTCGAGACGCTCAACGGGCTCGACTTCATCAGCGACGTCGTCCTTGTGGACCAGGCGCCGATCGGCCGGACACCGCGATCGAATCCGGTGACCTACCTGAAGGCATTCGATCCGATTCGGGAATTATTCGCCATGACAAAGGAGGCGAAGTCGCGCGGGCTGACAGCCAGCCACTTCTCCTTCAACGTGCCGGGTGGACGCTGCGAGGCATGCCAGGGCGAGGGGGAAGTGCGCGTCGAGATGCAGTTCCTTGCGGACGTCTTCGTGCCGTGCGACGTGTGCGACGGCATGCGCTTCAAGCCCCAGGTGCTGGACGTACGCTACCGGAACAGGAACGTGCACCAGGTGCTCGAGATGACGGTGCGCGAGGCGCTCGCGTTCTTCAGCACCACGCCGAAGGTGCTGCGGCGCCTGCAGGTGCTGGATGAAATCGGCCTCGGGTACCTCCGGCTCGGACAGCCGGCGACGACGCTCTCGGGCGGCGAGGCGCAGCGGATCAAGATTGCAGCGCATCTCGTGTCCTTCGGCGGGGAGCGCCTGCTCTACATCCTCGACGAGCCGACCACCGGGCTGCACTTCGACGATATTTCCAAACTCCTGGCCGCCTTCCGCAAGCTGGTCGAGGCGGGCCATTCGCTACTGGTGATCGAGCACAACCTCGACGTGATCAAGACGGCGGACTATGTCATCGACCTTGGCCCCGAGGGCGGCGACGGTGGCGGACACGTGGTGGCCGTCGGCACCCCCGAGCAGGTCGCGGAGATCGACGCGTCGCACACGGGACGAGCCTTGCGCGAGGTCCTGGCCTCGGGACGAGCGCATGCCTACGCGACGAAGTAAGCTCACGCATTCCTTCTACAACCGGCCGACGCTGACGGTGGCCGAGCAGTTGCTCGGCACAGTCCTCGTGCATCGCACGCGGTCGGGGATCGCGTCGGGGATGATCGTGGAGACCGAGGCCTACATCGGGGAGGACGATCCGGCGTGCCACGCGGCCCGCGGGCCGACGCGGCGGAACGCGCCGCTCTATGGCCCGCCCGGCCTGGCCTACGTCTATCTGAACTACGGCATGCACTACCTGGTGAACGCCGTGACGGAAGCCGACGGCTATCCCGCGGCGGTGCTCATCAGGGCGCTGGCGCCGGTGGATGGCGTGGCCCTGATGCACGCGCGGCGCGGCGCGCATGTCGCCGAACACGATCTCTGCCGGGGACCGGGCAACCTGACGAAGGCGCTCGGAATTACGCTGTCCGACAATCTCCTCGATCTCACGTCGAGCCGCCTGACGATCGACGATCGCGGCTGCGCGGTGCCAGGCGTGTCGTGGGGCCCGCGCGTCGGTATTCGAGTCGGCATCGAGCGTCCGTGGCGTTGCTGGATGACGGGCCATCCGTCCGTGTCTGGCGTACGTAGGGCGGACCCGCCGAAAGACAGAGTGATAAAGTGAAAGCGATCCATGGGTAAAACGCTTCTCCAGAAGGTGTGGGACCTGCATTCGGTCCGCACGTTGTCTACCGGGCAGACGCAGCTGTTCATCGGCCTGCATCTGGTCCACGAGGTCACGTCGCCGCAGGCATTCGACGCGCTGCGGGCCCGCGGCTGGAAGGTCGCGCGGACCGATCGCACGTTTGCCACCGTCGATCACATCGTCCCGACGCGCGAACGGACGCGCCCGTTCCTGGACGTGATGGCCGAAGACATGATCGCCGCGCTCGAGCGCAACTGCCGCGAGTTCGGCATCCGCCTCGCCGGCCTGGACGACGATCGGCAGGGCATCGTCCATGTCATCGGGCCCGAGCTCGGACTCACGCAGCCCGGCATCACGCTGGCCTGCGGCGACAGTCATACCTCGACCCATGGCGCCTTCGGCGCCGTCGCCTTCGGCATCGGCACGTCGCAGGTGCGCGACGTGCTCGCGTCGCAGTGCCTGGCGCTCGAGCCGATGAAGGTCCGCCGGATTCGCGTCACCGGGACGCTGCCGGCAGGCGTGTACGCCAAGGACGTGATCCTTACGATCATCAACCGCCTCGGCGTCGGCGGCGGCGTCGGCTACGCGTACGAGTACGCCGGCGACACCATCGAGCGGATGTCGATGGACGAGCGGATGACGATCTGCAACATGTCGATCGAAGGCGGCGCGCGCGTCGGCTACGTGAACCCTGACGAGACGACGTACGCGTATCTTCACGGGCGCCCGTTCGTGCCGGCCGGTGAGGCCTTCGATCGCGCCAAGACTTGGTGGCGCTCCATGGCGTCGGATGCCGATGCCCGGTACGACGATGACGTGGTCATCAGGGCAGAGGAACTGACGCCGGTCGTCACGTGGGGCGTGAATCCGGGGCAGTCGGTGCCGATCACCGGTCGCGTGCCGACGGAGCGCGGCACCGGGGCCGACCCGAAGGCGATTGCGGACGCGCTCGGCTACATGGGCTTCAAGGGCGGCGAACCGGTGGCGGGGATGAAGATCGATGTCGCCTTCATCGGCTCCTGCACCAATTCGCGGCTGTCGGACCTGCGGGAAGCGGCCCGCATCGTACGCGGCCACCGCGTGGCGCCGCACGTCACGGCGCTCGTGGTTCCAGGGTCCGCGTCCATCAAGCGCGCGGCTGAGAGCGAAGGGCTCGACCAGATCTTCCGTGAGGCGGGATTCGAGTGGCGCGGCGCCGGCTGTTCGATGTGCCTCGGCATGAATCCGGACAAGCTCGTGGGCTCCCAGGTCTGCGCCTCCTCGTCCAACCGGAACTTCAAGGGACGGCAGGGCAGTCCTGAAGGCCGGACGCTGCTCATGAGTCCCGCAATGGTGGCGGCGGCGGCAGTCACCGGCGCCGTCACGGACGTCCGCGCATTTGAGAAGGTGTCGTAATGGCAATCATTCGCATCGAACGCATCGAAGGCACGGCGCTGCCCATGCGCGGCGCCGACATCGACACGGACCGGATCCTTCCCGCGCGCTACCTGCGGGCGATCACGTTCGAAGGGATGGAACAACACCTGTTCGAGGACGAGCGGACCGGATCGGCCGGCGGGGATCGGGTGAAGACGACGCACCCGTTCGACGACCCGCGGTTCCGCGGCGCCACGATTCTCGTCGTTAATCGGAATTTCGGCTGCGGCTCGTCGCGCGAGCACGCACCCCAGGGCCTCTACCGCGCGGGCTTTCGCGCCGTCATTGCCGAGTCGTTTTCGGAGATTTTCTTCGGAAACTCGATACTGATCGGCCTGGCCTGCCTGACGGCGTCGCCCGATCAGATCGGCGAGCTGCAGACGCGCGTGGAGCAGCGCCCTGACGCGAAGGTCCGCATTGATGTGAAGGCCTCGATCTGCGAGCTCGACGACCTCCGTATCCCGATGGGACTGCCGCCCTCAGCCAAGGATGCGCTCCTCACGGGCGCGTGGGATACGACCGGGATGCTGCTGGACCGCTACGACGAGGTGAATGCTGCGTCGGCCAGGCTACCCTACGTCGCGGGGTTCTAAATCCAGGCGTCGTTCGGGTCGTTTCAGGCGGGGGGTTACCGGAAGGCGACGCCTATCAGGGCCCCGATGACGCTGATGAAGCCCGTCAGCATCATGCCCATCACCCACACGAAGTTGCGATCGACTTTGGCGTCGATCTGGGCGAATCGCTGGTCGACTTGACCGAACCGCTTGTCGGTTTGCTCAAACCGCCGCTCGACCTGCTCGAATCGCCGCTCAACCTGCGCGAATCCATGGCGCGCCTCGTCGCGTATGTCCAGGAGAAGGCTCCGCAGGTCGGCTATCCCCTCCACTTTCGCCTCCAGTGCAGCCATGCGCTCATCAACCGTGGGCATCTCCTGTCCTCGTTTCCCAGGCTTGCGCCCGATTCTAACATCGTCGTCCGGAGCATCCGTCGTGCCGCGCGGGTTCCCGGGCAAACCCGCCGGCGCGGCAGGCCCGATCGCAGAAATGGCCTCGTCAACGGCTGCCTGAGGCGGCAGTTCCTGCCATCTTCCGGTCGCCTATAATCCACGCACCCATAGATGGCACTCGCGGCCGGCACGCGCCTCGGTCCATACGAGATCCAGTCCGCCCTCGGCGCGGGCGGGATGGGCGAGGTGTATCGCGCGCGCGATACGAAGCTCGGACGCGAGGTGGCGCTCAAGGTCGTGTCCGAGAACTTCGCGCACGACCCTGATCGCGTCGCGCGGTTTCATCGTGAAGCCCAGCTCCTCGCCACGCTGAATCACCCGCATATCGCCACCATTTACGGCCTCGAAGAATCGGGCGGCTCGCAGTTCCTCGTCATGGAACTGGTGGATGGGGAGACGCTCGCCGAACGTCTGTCATCCGTAGGGCGGGTCCAGGGGAGCGGACCCGCCGGCCTGCCAGTCGATGAAGCGCTCGCGATTGCGCGGCAGGTGGCCGATGCGCTGCAGGCGGCGCACGAGAAGGGGATCATCCATCGCGATCTGAAGCCGGCCAACATCGCCTTCACGGCCGACGGCCAGGTGAAGGTGCTGGACTTCGGGCTGGCCAAGGCGCTGGATGGGGCGGGTGAGCTGGCGGGCATGGGCGTCACGCAGTCACCGACGTTGTCGTTCGCGGCG
>CAXNKG010000053.1:0-8355 GCA_964202965.1 Vicinamibacterales bacterium | reverse complement strand
AACAACGCCCTGCGGTTCGACGACGAGTTCGTGCGCCACAAGATTCTCGACGTGATTGGGGATATGGCGCTCGTCGGCCATCCGATCATCGGACACCTGGTCGCGCATCGCGGCGGCCATGCGCTGCACACCGAGTTTGCGGCGCAGGTGCTGGCCGAGACCGACGCGTGGACGCTCGTGGAAGCGCCCGCGTCCGAGGGGGCGCCCGGCAGGGCGCTGGTCAAGGGCGTCGCCCGCGCGACGAATTAGATCCCGAAGCTCTTGAGCGCCGACGGTTCGTCGGCATGGACGTCCAGGACGCTTTCCGCCCCGGTCATCGTGAGCATCGTCTCGACCCGCTTCTGAATCCCCGCCAGCTTGAGCGCCCCGCCGGCCGCTGCCGCCTGACGATAGAGATCCATCAGACAGCCGATCGTGGCGCTGTCGACGTAGGTGACGTTCGAGAGATCGAGCAGCACACGCTCGCCCGATTCGATGATGCCGGTGATCGTGCTGGTGAATTCCGCGAGGACCGGATAGGTCAGGCGCGTCTCGTTGACGCGGACGATGGCGATGCCCCGAGCGCGATCAGTGGTCAGATTCATCGCACTGACGATGCCGTCGCGCCCGTACTGTCACTCAATGCGCGCATGATAACATGCGGACGCTCGTGTACCAATCGTTCGCGCATACTGACCGCGGGCTCGCGTGTGACGGCGTGAGCATCGAATCGATTGTCGAACGCGCCGGCACTCCACTCTATCTCTACAGCGCTGAGACGATCCGGTTCTCCTATCGGGCGATCGACGACGCCTTCGCGTCGTACCCGCATGCGATCCATTACGCGCTCAAGGCGAATTCGACACTGGCGATCGTCCGGCTGCTGCGGTCGCTGGGCAGCCGCGTCGACGCCAACTCCGGGGGCGAGATCGATGTGGCCCGCCGGGCCGGGTTTGCGCCCGGCGAGATCGTCTTTACCGGCGTCGGCAAGTCGCGCGACGAACTGGCAGGCGCGATCGCCGCCGGCATCGGCGTCATCAATGCGGAGTCGGCGGGGGAGCTCGATCGGATCGCGGCCATCGCCGCGTCGCAGGGCCGCCAGGCCCGCGTCGCGCTGCGCGTGAATCCCGATATCGACGCCGGCAGCCACCCGAATATCTCGACCGGTTTGAAGATCAACAAGTTCGGCGTCGCACTGCAGGACGCGCCGGGGATCTACCGCGACCGCAAGGGCATCGGGTCGCTGACGTGGGTCGGCGTGCACGTCCACATCGGTTCGCAGATCACGACCGCCGGCCCGCTGCGGAGCGCGGCCCGCACGCTGGCCGACCTGGCGATCCAGCTGCGGTCCGACGGCATCCCGCTGGAGCACGTGGACGTGGGCGGCGGGCTCGGCGTCCCGTACGAGCAGCAGCCGATGATTGGTCCCGCCGACTACGCCGCCGCCGTGATTCCGGAGCTGCAGCGGATCGGGCTTCCCGTCATCCTCGAGCCGGGGCGGTCGGTGGTGGCGCGGGCGGGAGTGCTGGTGGCCAGGGTCGTCGACACGAAGCAGTTCCCCGACGGCCGCCAGTTTGCGGTCCTCGACGCCGGGATGGGCGAGCTCATTCGACCGGCCTTGTACGGCTCGTTTCACCAGATCGTCCCGGTCAGGCCGCGGTCCGCCCCGGAATCCGCCTGGGACATCGTCGGGCCGATCTGCGAGAGCAGCGACGTCTTCGCGCGCGAGCGCATGATGACGCCGCTCCAGGTGGACGACCTCCTCGCCATTCTCGATGCCGGCGCCTACGGCTCCGTGATGGCCTCCAACTACAACCGCCATCTGCTTCCCGCCGAAGTGCTCGTCGACGGGGGGCAGTGGACGGTCATTCGGCGGCGTCAGTCGATGGACGACGTCCTCGCGCTCGAGTCGTGAAGGGCCTGCTCGTCGCGTTCGAAGGGCTCGACCAGAGCGGCAAACAGACGCAGGCCGAGCAGCTGCGCGACCGTCTCGAAGCGCAGGGGCGCACGGTGCAGCTGCTGTCGTTTCCAGACTACGCCACCGTCATCGGCGCGGAGATCGGCCGCGCGCTGCAGGGCGAACGGTCCTACACGCCCGACGTGATGCAGCTGCTGTACGTGGCCAACCGGTACGAGTGGAAGCAGCAGATCCTCGATGCCATCGCGGCCGGCACGGTCATCGTGTCCGATCGATACGTCGCGTCGAGCGTCGCGTACGGCGAAGCGCAGGGGCTGGATCCGGACTGGCTCGTGGCGATTCAGCGATACCTGCCGCAGCCGGATGCCACGATCCTGCTCGACATTCCTCCCGACGTCTCCGCCCGCCGGAAGCGGTCGGGCCGCGACAAGTACGAGCAGGACCTGCCGCTGCTGGGCCGCGTCCGCGACAGCTACCTGCGCCAGGCGGCCGCCGGATGGGTGCGTGTCGACGCCGATCGCGACCGCGATCTCGTGGCGGCGGACGTCTACGCCGCCGTGTCGTCCCGGCTGTAAGGGAGCGCTGCCCGGGCCACTGTCAGGGCCCGCACTTCGCCAACGCCCGCTTCGAGCAGCACGTTCGCGCACGCGTTGAGCGTGGCGCCGGTCGTCCGCACGTCGTCGACGAGCACGACGGTCCGGCCGGCGAGGGCGGATCGCCGCCTCGACGTCAGGAACGGCGACAACGCGAATGCGCCGCGCACGTTGCGCCGGCGCGCCCACGCACCGAGGCCCGTTTGCGGAGGTGTCATGCGCGGGCGCCACAGGAGATTCGCCACCGGCAACCCCAGCTCGCGCGCGAGGTCTTCCGCCTGGTTGAATCCGCGCTGCAGGCGCCTGAGCGGGTGCAGCGGCACGGGCACGACGCAGTGCGCGCCGCGCAGGACATCGCGTCCCTCGGCCGCCGCGAGCCGTCCGAGGGGCGCTGCCAGGCCTCGTCGTCCTTCGTACTTGAAGGCATGAATGACGTCGCGAAGTGCCCCCTCGTATTCGCCGGCGGCCCGCGCAATGGCGACGGCCGGGGGCCGGCGGCGGCATCGCGCACAGCGTGCGAGGGCGTCGCTGATGACGCGCCAGGATGAAAGGGAATCGCCGCAGGCGCGGCAGAGTGGAGGGGACAGGCGACGAATGCGGTTCCAGCAGGCCGGGCAGACCGGACCGCCGGACGGCGCCTCGAGCACCGCCGCACACGCAGCGCACTGCGGCGCCAGCGCGACGGCGAGCAGCGCCTCTACAGTGCTTCGGACGGCGATTTGGACGGCGCTGTGGACGGCGCTTCGGAGAACGCCTGCCGCTCCGCGTTTCCCCAGAGGCGCTCGAGGGCGTAGAAGTCGCGGCACTCGCGGCTGAAGACGTGCACGACGAAATCGAAGTAGTCGATCAGGATCCATTGCGACTTCTCGTTGCCCTCCGCGAGCACCGGCCGCTCCCCGAATTCCGTCTTCAGCGTCGTGCGCACCCCATCCGCAATCGCCTGAATCTGGCGCCCGCTCGTGCCGGTGCAGATGACGAAGTAATCGGTGAACCCGTCCGCCTTGCGGAGGTCGAGCACCACGACGTCGAGGGCCTTCTTGTCGAACGCCGCACGAACGGCCCCGGCAACGCCTCTGGGCAGCCGCCTGGCCCGCGGCGCCGGCGCCGCCGCGGCCTTCCGCGCCGTCCGCGCCGCAGTCGTCGTCTTACGTGCCCTGGGTGTCTTTGTACTCGCCATGCAATTCGCGTCCCGTCCTATAGAGATGGTGCGCGGCAATGTGCCGCGCCACCGATGAAGGCACCAGATGATCGAGGGGTTGTCCGGCAGCCAGATGCGTGCGAATCGCCGTCGAGGAGACGTCGCGCGTGCGCGCTTCGACGAGAACGATGCCCGTCCCCGGGCCCCAATCGGGAGACGGGGCCCCCTGGCGAATCCGTTCGCTCAGGCCAGGCGTCCGCGCGGCCGCCTGCGCCAGGGCCGTGCCGGGGCGGGCCACGACGGCGAAATGTGCCGCGTCGAGCACGGCCGGAAACGCGTACCAGGTGGCAATTTCTGCAAACGCATCCGCGCCCAGGATGAAGAAAATCTGCGATGGGTCCCATCCGGCCGCATGCAGGCTGCGGAGCGTATCGGCCGTGTAGGAACTCCCGCCCCGCTGCAGCTCGATGTCCGAGACACGGTACGCCGGGCAGTCGTTGATGGCGAGCGCCACCATGGCAAAGCGATGCGCCGCGGCCGCGTGGGGGTCGGCGGGTCGATGTGGCGGGCCGTGCGACGGGACGAAGAGCACCTCGGTCAGGCCCAGCGCACGGTGCGCGGCCTCGGCCGCGTCGAGATGTCCGACGTGAATCGGATCAAAGGTGCCGCCGAGGACCCCGAGGCGCCTGCCCCGGACAGCGTCGAGGGGCAGGGTCATGCGTGGGGTGATGCGAACTCTCCCTCGTCCTGGCCGGCCTTCTTCCTCGCGGCATCGGCGTCGCGGACGACCGCGATCTGCCGCCACGCGGCGTCGAGCAGCGCGTCAACGCCTTCACCCGTCACGCCCGAGATGCGATGGAAGGGCAGGTCGAGCGCACGCACGTGCTGTTCGAGGCGCTCGAGGCGCGACGGATCGTCCAGCGCATCCAGCTTGTTGGCGGTCACGATCTGCGGCTTGGCGGCCATCTGTGGATTGAACAGGCGCAGCTCATTGACGAGGATGTCGAAGTCCTGCACCGGATCGCGTCCCGAGGCGCTCGACACATCGACGAGGTGGATGAGGACCTTGGTCCGCTCGACGTGCCGCAGGAAGCGATGGCCCAGCCCGTGGCCGGAGTGCGCGCCCTCGATGAGTCCCGGCACGTCGGCCACGACGAAGCTGCGGTCGCCGCTCAGTTTCACCACGCCGAGGTTCGGCGTGAGCGTCGTGAACGGGTAGTCGGCGATCTTGGGCCGCGCCGCGGAGATGCGCGCGATCAGCGTGGACTTGCCGGCGTTGGGGAAACCCACGAGTCCGACGTCGGCCAGCAGCTTGAGCTGCAGCCGGAGGTGGCGCTCTTCGCCCGCTTCCCCCGGCTCAGACCGGCGGGGCGAACGGTTCACCGACGAGACGAAGCGCGCGTTGCCGCGTCCGCCGCGTCCGCCTTTCGCGACGAGCACCACCTGGCCTTCTTCAGTCAGGTCGGCGATCGGTGTCAGCCCGTTCGCCTCCCCCTCGTCGTGGCCCTCGGGCAGCTTCTCGAAGACCAGCGTGCCGACGGGCACTTCAATCTCGAGGTCGTTGGTGCTGAAGCCGGTGCGGTTGGACCCCATGCCGCCCTGGCCGGGCTTGACCTCGAACTCGGGATGGAAGCGGAAATCGATCAGCGTGTTCCTGCGGGGAGACGCGACGATGTAGACCGAGCCGCCGGTGCCGCCGTCCCCGCCATCGGGACCGCCGCGCGGCACGAACTTTTCGCGGCGGAAGCTGACGCACCCGTTGCCGCCGCCGCCGGCGGTGACATGGATGTCCACCTCATCGACGAACATCTGCGATCAGTATACGGCTTAGGGCTTAGGGCTCTGGGCTCTGGGCCTAGAGCCTATGAAACGGGAATAATCGAGATCTTGCGGCCGTGCCTGCCGTGGTCCTCGAAGCGGACCTTGCCGTCGACCTTTGCGAAGAGCGTGTGATCCTTGCCGAGTCCGACGTTCAGTCCCGGTTCGAAGCGACGTCCCTTCTGCCGGACCAGAATCGACCCGCCGGTGACGACGTTGCCGTCGTGACGCTTGACGCCAAGCCGCTGCGCGTTGCTGTCGCGGCCGTTGCGTGTGCTGCCCTGTCCCTTTTTAGTAGCCATTGCACATTCCCTGAAGCCCGAAGGCAGACGCCCGGGGTCTATACCGTGATATCCGTAATCCGCACGCGCGTGAACATGCTGCGGTGGCCGCGGGTCTTGCGGAACCCCTTGCGGCGCTTCTTCTTGAACACGCGGATCTTCGGGCCGCGTGCCTCGCCGTCGATCACCCCGATCACTTTGGCGTTCGCCACGAACGGCGCGCCCGCCAGCACGTCGCCGGCGTCCTTCTCGACGAGCAGGACCTGATCGAAGGTCACCTGTGAGCCCGTTTCGCCGGGAGGTCCGTCGATCTCAACCACCGCGCCCGGGGTTACTTTCAGCTGATGGCCGTTGGTCTGGATGATCGCGTACACGTCTTTATCCTTGCTGAAGTGCGGGCCCGCCCCGCCGAAGCTGCCGCCAGTCTCGTCCAGGCAGCGTAGGCGGGCCGGAAATAGGCCCGCGCAAAGGACTTAGCTTAACACGAGGGCTGGCGGGTCCGCCACGCAGCTGGATTCTGCCCGCATGGCGGGACCCGCCCTACTGCAGAAGGATGCGCGTTCCCTTGATGGTCTGACTGCTCAAGGTGCTCAGGAAGCTCGGAATCAGCCGGTCCATCAGCTCGAAATAGGACGAGAGGGCCGGGGATGTCTGGTTGGCGTTGTACAGGATTTCTTCCCGGTAGTTTTCGGAGTGGAGCACCGTCCCCGTCCGGCCGTCGATGAAGATGAAGCGCGGCCTCAGCACGAACCCCTTCCGCTCCATATACGTCCGCACGGGCACGACGCGGCGCCGGCCGAACGAGTCGTAGACTTCCTGGTCGCGCTGGACGATCCCGGAGCGCGCCTGGGGCGCGAACATCACGGTGCCGGTGACGATGAGCGGCTGCTGGTACTCCTCGCCGATCCGCTTCCAGTAGTCCACATCCGCGAAGAGATGCTCGTACTGTTCGAGGTCGGCATCCTCCTTGATGATCGGGGCGCCGGTGGCGGGGTCGGCGGGCGGGGGATCGGCCGCCTGCCGGTCGTCCACCGCGGCGTTCATCAACGGCAGGACGTCGGTGTCGATGACGCGAAGCTTGGACTTGGTGCGCAGCTGGCTGCGGAGCAGCCGCGTCGTTTCAAGATTGCCGTCGACATCCTCGGAGCCGCCCGCGATGAAGCCGGCCACGAGGACGCGCTGAAACGCGGAGACGTCCAGCTTCGGACGAATCGGCGTCTCGATCGGGATCTCGTAGTAGCTGGTGCAGGCAGCGGTCAGCGCCGCGGTCATCAGGACCGCCGCGGCGCAACTACGTGTCCTGGCGGCTGGTGCGGTCATTGATTTCCTTGAACAGCTCGTAGTTCTGTTTGATGAACGAATTGTCCGGTTCGAGTTCGATGGCCTTTTCGTACGACGTCCGCGCCTTGTCGAGTTCGCCTTCGTGTTCGTACGCAATCGCCAGGTTGTTGTGCGCGGCCGCGTAGGTCGGGTCGATCTGCGTGGCCCGCTCCCATCGGTAGATCGCTTCACGCCAGAGGCCCCGCTGCGCCACCGCAATGCCGAACTCCACCTGCTTCTGGGCGTCGCCGCGTGCGTCAGCGAACGCCGCCGGGGCGCCGAGGACCAGAAGGAGCGGGACGAACAGGGGGAGAAGACGCATAGAGAGGCCCCAAATATAGTCGCGGGTTTGCGCGGGGCGCAAGCGCTTTACCGTTCAATAGCTTAGTGCGGTCGAGCAAGGCACGTACCACGCCTCACGACAGGAAACAGGCCTGAACCGGTGGCGGCCCGGCCCGGGCCTGGGCGACCTGTTTTCGGAAAGCGTCACTCCGCCGTTGAGATGTCACGATGCGGCTGCCTATAATCAGGACAGCGAGGTCAGGCCGCCGGCGTATCCGGGCATCACGCCCCGGAGCAGACGCATGACGCTGGATGACGCCGTCGCGCTCTCCCTTACCCCCAATCTTCCGCGCATCGGGCTGACCGACCGGCTGCGCGCCGATGATCCGCATCTGCTGGAGCAGGCCTCGCGCCGCCGCGCCGACGCTCGCGAGGTGCGCCTCCGCGCCGCGGCCGCCGGCATCGGTGTTATCGCCTGGAACGATCCGCGGTTTCCCGCAGCGCTCCTCACCATTCCGGACACGCCTCCCGCACTCTGGTATCGCGGCGATCTCGACGCGCTCCATCGCCCCGCCATCGCTATCGTCGGGTCTCGCAGCGCGTCTGCCGTCGCGCTCGAGATTGCGGCGCGGCTCGGGGCCGATCTTGCGGCGCGCGGGATCGTCGTCGTCAGCGGCCTCGCCCGCGGCGTGGACTCCGCGGCGCACCGCGGGGCGATCAACGGAGGACGCACGGTCGCCGTCCTCGGCTGCGGCGTCGACGTGACGTATCCGCGCGAGCATGCGGCGCTGGCGCGTGACATCGCGGCGCGCGGCATGGTGATGAGCGAGTTCCCCCCGGGCACCCCGCCCCTGCCGTTTCACTTCCCCTTGCGCAATCGCGTGATCAGCGGACTGTCCCGCGCCGTGGTGGTCATCGAAGCCTCGGAGCAGTCCGGCTCGCTCATTACCGCCGCATGCGCGCTCGACCAGGGACGGGAGGTCATGGCGGTGCCAGGCAACGTGCTGAGCGGCCGCAACCGCGGTG
>CAXNKG010000052.1:0-9606 GCA_964202965.1 Vicinamibacterales bacterium | reverse complement strand
TCGGCGTGGGCGTCGTCCCGGCCTGTGTGACGGTAACCGTTTTCGTCGCAATCAACGCTGACAACGTGCGACTGCTCGTGCTGGTGGTCGCGGCCACGGAAAACCTGACGCTTCCGTTTCCGGCAGTTGCGCTGACGCTCGCGAGCGTGAGACCGCTTGACTGCGACACAGCGGTCCACGGGCAGTCTTCCTCCGTGGTCACGGTGAAGGTACCCGTGCCGCCAGCCGCCGTCGACGTGTAACCGGTCGGCGATACGGCGTACGTGCACGGCGCGGATCGGGTCACCGTGAGCGTGGCGGAACCGGTCATCTGCTGGGCCCGCGCGGTAATGCGCGTCACGCCGGCTTTGACGGGGCGGATGGTGCCCGTCCCGATGTCGATCGTCGCGGCTGCCGGGTTGTCCGAGTTCCAGATGAAGAACGGCGCCGGGGTGTACGGACGGTTGTCGGCGCCGTACGCCGTCGCCGTGAAATTCAGCCCGAGCACGTTGTCCTTGACCGTCTGGCTCGACGGCGTGAGCACGATGCGCTGAATGCCGATCGGCACCAGCGCGATGTTCAGCGGATCCACCTTGCCATCGCCGGTGACGGTGATGGGCATCCCTTTGCGGCGATAGTTGGTCGCTCCCGCGTTGACGTAGTAGAGCCCGGGCTGGAGCTGTCGGCTCGTAAAGAAGCCGGTGGAAGGCACATGGATGTTGACGCCGTTGGACAGCGTCAGCATGCCGCCAATCCCCGTGCCGGGCTTCGTTGCGTCGGTCAGCCGGCCACTGATGAGGCCGGGGACAGGGCAATTGATCCCGAAATCGCAGGCGCCGTTGCGCCGGGGCTCTTCGAGTGCCGTGATGTAGATCTTCGACTCGGAGAACTTCTTGATGACCGCCGGAAGGTTGTCGGTCGGGATGAGCCGGACGACCTTGATCCGGAACATCTGGTCGTTCGCGTAGCCCTGATAGCCGAGGCGGACGCTGGTCAGATCCCAGAAGGCGTCGCGCACCGCGGTCGCCACGCCGGCGCCTTTGTAACCCTTCCACAACAGCGACCCGTCGCTGCCGGTCGACTTGACGATGAACTCCAGTCCCTCGTCGGCCTGGTAATCTCTGTAATAGCCGACCACATCGGGGTCGCTCAACTGGTCGAGACGTATGTCCCTCTCGACAACGAACGTCGCCGTCGCGGCGTCAAAGAGCTGAACGGCACGGCTGTACACGGGGTCGAACGCCAGCTTGAGCGTGTCTTTCGAAATCAGGTCCGTGAAGAAGCCCGGCGTCGTCTCGCCCTGAGGTGCCGGGCTGATGGCGGGGACGGGAACGTCGATGGGGCGCACTCCGGTTGGCGTGGTGGCGGAGGTCACGACGAGCGGCAATCGGACCGGAGCCATCTGCGTGAAATACTGTCCCGACCGATCCCGTATGGCTGCGACGCCGACGCCGTTCGGGTCGGTGAATAAATAGGCGTCGGCGCCGACGATCCCCACGCCGGTGTCCGCATCGACGAACCGTACGGGGAATGGGCGGCCACCCGTGGGCACGAACGTCGCGATGCCGTCGGCATCGGTCTTTGCGGTGAACTGTCTGACCGAGCTCGGATCCGACGGCCCAGGCGTCGGTGGTGCCGCACCGTAGAGCGAGGCGGCGCCGGCCATGTCGTCGAACGTCAGGGTGTCCAGATCGCCGTCGACGTTCATCAGCGCGTCGACGGTCTGGCCGTTCAGGTTTGGCGCGGCAAGTCCGATCGCCAGGCCGAGCTGCCGAAGGGCCACGCGACCGATGTCCTTGATATCGCCGCGCGGCGTGCCCCGGTACGAGTTCCACGTGTAGGCGCTGTTGAACACCGTGTCGAACTCGAGCCGGCGATTGGTCGTGGTGCTGTGCCACCGGATCGTGACGGCGAAGACGCCGCTGTCGAACGGCGTTCCGAACACGGTGTTCGACAGGAACACACTATTGACGTCGTCGCCGTCGCCGACGGTGACGGTCGAGCCACGTACCGGGACGAACTGAATGCGTCCGAGATACTGGTTCCACGTCTGCAGCGCGTTCTCGAATGCGACGTTGAGGCTGGCGCTGCCGTCCAGGAGGACGCCGGGGGTCCCGCCGGTGATCTGCTCGTGGACCTGGATAGTTCCGTCGCTCCACAGGCGCTCCGGGTTTGGAATCACATAGCCGCTGGTGACGACCGCGCCAGCAGTCACGGCGGCGAGCATGACGACGAAAGGCAGGCGTCGCGTTTTCATCGAGTGGCAGGCGTGGACTGCGCCAGCGTCTGAACCACGAGCGACTCGAACTGGGAATAGCTGAGCGATCGCCCCGGCGACCGCAGCGGCGCCGACAGGAGCGTTCTGATGCCCGCCGAGGCCGGCAGGAATGGCGCGCCGCTGTGTGTCAGGATTCGCTCTGTCCCGGCGGCGCGGTCCCGCTCGACGCGGAATCGGCCCTGGAACAGCCCGACGATGGGAGCGACCGAATTCCGGTTCGGGGAAAGGAACAGCACATCGCGATCCCCAGCGCGGAACTGCGGCATGCCGTCCACGTCCATGACCAGCCCGCCGATTGCGCCGCCGAGGAACTCCACCTCCAGCTGCTGACCGACCTGGCCCTTGATCGTGCGCTCCACCTTGAAGGTCACAACGGTGACGATGTGCTTACCCTGAGGGCTGGTTCGCCAGTCGGAGCGAACCCGAACCGTTTCGACCAGGGCTATGGCCCCCGCACGGCCCGCGATCTCGTCGAATGAGAGGGGGATCACGCCCGTCGCCGAGGCCGCGGCGGCGCCGCAGAGGAACACGGCAAGACTGCACACCATCGTCTTTGCGAGGAAGAGGGGTCTCAAGAGGCCTCCCTGGTCAAGCGCGTTGGACGTGGGACCTGCACTTGCCCCGGGAAGGCGGCAAGGAACGTTGCGAGGGCCTGAGCTTACAGCAAGAGCCGGCCTGTCATATGGGCGTATACTCTCCACCGCGCGGGAACGACTTGCCGGCAGCGTCATTGAGAGAAGGAGAGACCCATGAGTTCGAATCGACCTGATCGACGGGGATTTCTGAAGAGCGGCGCTGCGTTGGCCGGTGGCTTAACCGCTGGAGCCGTGGCGCCTGCGAGCGCCCAGGCACCGGTACCGGCAACCGCCCCGATGCTCAAGGGCACCAAGGAGCTGATCGCCTATGGCGACCGCTCCCGTTTCGTGACCTCGGTACGCATACCCCACGGCGGCAGGCCGTCGCCCGATGCCTTCGGGCTCATATTTCATGTGGCGACCCCGCTCCAGGATTCGGTGGGGGTGGTCACGCCATCTTCGCTCCACTACTGGGCGACGACGCGCGGCTCCTTCCTGCCGGATATCGATCCGAAGGAACATCGCCTGATGATCCACGGCATGGTAGACCGTCCGCTGACCTTCACCATGGAGGACTTGAAGCGCCTCCCGTCCGTCACCCGCCTTCATTTCATCGAGTGCGCGGGCAACCGCGCGAGGCCGGCGGCGAAGACCGTTCAAGAATCCCACGGGATGACGAGCTGCGCCGAATGGACCGGAGTGCTCCTGTCTACGTTGCTCAAGGAGGCCGGCATCAAGGGCGGAGCCAAATGGTTCGTTGCAGAAGGCGCGGAGGAAGTCATGGGCGCGTCGAGCATGCCGCTCGCCAAGGCCATGGACGACGTTCTCGTGGCCTACGGCATGAACGGCGAGGCGGTGCGGCCCCACCAGGGTTTTCCGGTACGGCTGCTGGTCCCGGGCTTCGAAGGCATCTTGTCGACGAAGTATGTGCGTCGAATCAAGCTGGTGGACCGGTACTACATGAACTACAACGACTTCGGGCATCTTAGCGAGGACGCGGCAGACGCGGCCCTCGGTTACCAGGTCGGACCGAAATCGGTGATCACATCCCCGTCCGGCGGACAGCAGTTGTCCGGCCGCGGGTCCTACGAAATCAGCGGCCTCGCCTGGTCCGGTGGCGGAGCGGTTCGCAAGGTGGAGGTTTCCACCGACGGCGGCAAGAAATGGAACGTTGCCGAAATCAAAGGGACGCCGCAGCGTATGGCCCACACTCGGTTCGGCTATCAGTGGAACTGGGACGGAAACGAGACCGAGATCATGTCGCGCTGCACGGACGAACTCGGCCAGGTTCAACCGTTCAAAGCCCAGGTCGCCAAGCACTTCAACATACCGCTCGATCCGTTCAACCCGCCGGGGCTGGACAACATCATCATGCCGTGGCGGATTGCCAGCGATGGGAGCGTACGCAATGGGCTTGCTTAGGCTTGCCGCCCTCGTGCTGCTCCTGGGGAGCACCGCGCTGGCGCAATCGCCCAGGTATGGCGTAGGCAGCACTCCCAGCGCAGAAGAACTTCGTACCTGGGACATCTCCATCGGCCCGACGGGCGAAGAACTGCCGCCGGGACGCGGAACCGCCAAGGAAGGCGCGCAGGTCTACGCAAAGAGGGGATGCGGGGCATGCCACGGGGCCACCGGGGTCGGAGGCCTGGCTCCGATCTTGAAAGCGCCACCTGCCGCCAACGCCGACATCTGGGACCGGCCGCGAGTACTGCCGCTCCGCTCCCCATTCGCGACGACGGTATGGGATTACATCAATCGCGCCATGCCTCTGGGTAGAGAGAGGACGCTGACTCCCGACGAAGTCTACGCGCTGACGGCCTTCCTGCTGTACATCAACGATGTCATCCCGGAGGACACCGTACTCGACGCGCAGAGTCTGCCCAAGGTCAAGATGCCGATTGGTGATGCATACGCGTCCCTGCCTGAGTGGAAGCCCAAGACGCGAAGGCTTCAAGGGTATCCCTACTAGGCGCTACGTCGCTTTGACGCGCCGCCGGGTCGCGCTGTCCGTCACCAACTGGAACTGATAGGTATACCGCTCGAGCGACTTCGGCACGTCCGGCGCCGTGAGGTCCGCGCCGTGCGGGCCGAGCGACGTCATCCACACGAGCAGCGTGTTGGCGTGAAACGGGACCGTCGTCACGGTCTCGAGCGCAATGCCGTGGTCTTCCGGGTAGTAGATCCCGCTCCGCTTCAGAGGAAGGGGACTGGACGGTTTGTACAGCCCCGTCCCATATCTGGCGTTGTCGCCGGGACGCGCCAGGTAGAAGAGTCCCGTCAACGCGGCATGCGGCGGGTCCAGGTGCGGGCGCAGCCGGTAGCCCTTGCGCCGGAGCTGCAGGCGTCCCTCGTCATTGTGATACGTCACGGCGGCGCCATCCAGACCGAAGCCGTCCCGCCAGTAGTCCGCGAGGTGGTGGCGAAAGGCCGCGATGAGCCGTGGCCGCAACATCTGGTCCACGATCCGGTGGTCAACGAAACGCCAGACGACCTCCGTCTGCCACGGACCCACGTCGGTGTTGATTTCCCAGTAGTCGCGCGCCCGTCCGCTGGACCGCCAGTAGTCGGCCGGGGGGAGCGTCTCGAGAATCCTGTTGTAGAACGGCGTGGGCAGCAGCTGGTCAATCAGGACATGAGGAAACGGGTCCGCCGAAACCACGGCTCTCGCAAGCGCGCCCGCGACGTGGGCCTCGATGGCGGCATGCTCCCGTTCGAGTTCCTCCTCGAGGCGGGGTACGACGTCCAGCGAGGCCAGGTCCTCTTTCCGTGCGCGGGCCAGCAGACTCGCCTGGTCGCCTGCCGCTGCGACCGCCTGCTGCAGCTTCGCGACCGACGCCGTCAAATCAGCCGCCGCGGCCGCGCCGGCGGCCGCCTCCGTCTCGTGCCGGACGAGAATCTCGCTGATGCGCTCGGCGCGTTTATCGTGGCGGTCGAGGCGCCTGTTGACCCGCTCCGCACGCGCAGCCGCATCGCGCGCCGTGGCGATGCCGAGCCGGCCCCACAGCCTGGCGACCAAGGAGCGTTGCTGGCTCATGTCCAGATGATACAAGGGTGTCCAACGGTTGGCAGATAATGCAGGGGCAGAACATGGCACGCCGATCGTCATGGGTGAAGGTCGTTATCGGACTGGCGGCGCTCGCGATAGTGGCCGTGCTGTTTGTCCGTTCGGTCCGGAGCACGCGCGCCGCGCCGTTCGCCGTTCCGCGTGAGCGCCTCACGGGATGGACGCTCGTGATGCAGCCTCCAGGCGATCCCTTCCGCTCATGGCTTGCGCTGAGCCCGCCGGTGCAGCTCCCGGCATCGCTCGGCCGCGAGATCTTCTCGCGCGGCGGGGAG
Source organism: Vicinamibacterales bacterium (assembly GCA_964202965.1). Classification (GTDB taxonomy): domain Bacteria; phylum Acidobacteriota; class Vicinamibacteria; order Vicinamibacterales; family UBA2999; genus CAXNKG01. Next base: position 3,438 of record CAXNKG010000052.1, on the reverse strand, counting down.
TCCGTGAACTACCCGAGTGCACCGCTCGTCCCGCTTCTCCTGTACAGCGAATTCGATCGGGCGTTTGCAGCCACGGTCGCGCCTGAGGCGATCGCGGGCCTCGCGCGGGACGCCGGTTTCGAGTCGATGACGTGGGAGCCGCGCTGTATGGGATACCGGCGCATCAGTGAGCCCGCGGGGCCGAGAGCCGTGTATTTCGTGCTCCTGGCGGCACCCGCGTTCGACCGCTTCCGTCAGCAGCTGTCGGGATTGCTGCAAGGGTCAGCGCGTGACGCGTTCGACCCGGCCGCCATCTCGCCGGTGTTGATGGTCGCCGGACTCGATGGAGACTTCGGCCGCTGGATGCCGTTACGAGCCGATCCGGAGGTCGACTGTCTTGCGCCCATCGACGCGACGTAGCAGGACGCCGCCGGAAGCCCCGCTCGCCGGAGTGAAGAACTACATCACACCGAGCGGCTTGCAGCGGCTCAGCGACGAGCGGCGGTTTCTGCTCACCAGGGAACGGCCTGCGGTCACACAGGTCGTGGCCTGGGCGGCGAGCAACGGCGATCGCAGCGAGAACGCCGACTACAAGTACGGCAAGCAGCGGCTGCGCCAGATCGATCGGCGGATTCGCTTTCTCACCAAACGGATCGATGCCGCGGAAGTGGTGGATCCGGAAACTCCGAGAGCAGGGCGGGCGGCGACGCAGGTCTTCTTCGGGGCGACCGTTCGTTACGCCAACGCCGCCGGAACGGAGCGGGTCGTGCGCGTCGTCGGCCTCGACGAGGTCGATCTGGACCGCGGCTGCATCAGCTGGATGTCGCCGCTGGCGCGCGCGCTGATGAAGGCCGGACCGGGGGATTCGGTGGTTCTTCGCGCGCCGGGCACGACGGAGCAGTTGCAGATCCTGGACGTGCGCTACGAGCGCATTCCGACTGAGCCCTTCATCGAACCACACGGGGCCGAGTCAGCGCCGAAGGCTCGTTCTCACTAGAAGCGCCCACGCCACGCCCACACTGGGCCTGCTACTATTCGACCCGAGCACATGAGCAAAAAATCCAAGACACGGCGACAGTCGAACACCGCCCCTGAATCACGCGCTCTCCGGCCGGCGCCCAACTGGCCGCTGCTGGCCCTGAGTGTCCTGGGCATCGCCCTGACGGGGTACCTGTCGTGGACAGCATTCAGCGGTGGCGCCGTGCAGGGATGCGCCGCCGGCGGGGGATGTGACACCGTCCTCACGAGCCGCTGGGCGACGCTTCTCGGCCTGCCGACGGCCGTCTGGGGACTGATGGCCTACATCGGGATGGCCGCCATCGCGTTCGTCCGCCGGGCGGACAGGCACTGGTCGTATGCCTGGACCGCCGCGTTCTTCGGCGTCTGCTACAGCGTCTACCTGACCGTGGTGTCTCTCACGATTCTCGGGTCTGCGTGTCCGTACTGTCTGACGTCGCTCGGACTCATGACCGCGGCGCTCGCGCTTGTGGTCGTGCAGCGTCCGCCTGAGATGGCGCACCGTTCATGGGTGGGGCTGGCCGCCGGGCGAGGCGTGCTGGCGGCCCTGGTGATCTTCGTGCTTCACGCCAACTACGTCGCTCCGCAGGCCGAGCCCACCGGGCCTGAGGATCCGACGATCCGCGCACTGGCGGAGCACCTGGCCGACGAAGGCGTCCTGTTCTACGGCGCGTCGTGGTGTCCACACTGCCAGGAGCAGAAGCGCCTCTTCGGCGCGTCGGCAGATCGGCTTCCATATATCGAATGCAGCCCCGCAGGGCCAGGTACACCGCAGGCGCCGTCCTGCACCAGCGCGGGCGTCCAGTCGTATCCAACCTGGATCATCAACGGGCGGGCGACCGTGGGAGAGGTGTTAAGCCTGGCCCAACTCGCGGACGCATCAGCGTTTCCAGGGGCCGCCGGCATCAAGTAGCGGCATATACAATGGTGTCGATGCTTCGCGCACTGATCGTGATTCTCGCGGTGGTGACCGCGTCCTGCGGCGGCGGGAGTTCGTCGCCGACCTCGGCCACGCCGCAGCCGCGCGGCGAGTTCGCCCAGACCGATGTTCGTGCCGGGACCGGCGCCGAGGCCACGCCGCTGCGGCGGCTGTCGGTGCACTACACAGGCTGGTTGTACGATCCGGTGCGTCCGGAACAGAAGGGGACGCAGTTTGAGACGTCGGTGGGCCGGCAGCCCTTCGCGTTCACCCTCGGTGCGGGACAGGTCATCCGCGGCTGGGACCAGGGTGTCGTGGGCATGAAAGTCGGCGGCCTGCGCCGCCTCACGCTTCCTCCCGAACTTGCCTATGGCACCGGCGGCTCGCCGCCGGTCATTCCTCCGAACGCCACGCTGGTCTTCGAGGTCGAACTCCTCGACGTCCAGTAGGTCTAATCTCCGGCCCTTTTCGCCTCCAAACCGGGTATCCTTTGCCACCGCTTGAGAGCGGCCTGTTGAGGGAGGTGGAACGTATGCGCGCGCGCCTTCTTGTCCTGGTGGTTGTGACTCTGGCTGTTGCGCCGGTCTGCTTCGCGCAGGGAGCCCCGAAGGCGCCGCGCGGACAGGTCGCCAGACTCATTGTCGGCACGTGGAAAATGACCGGGGCCGAGACGCGCGTCGTCGACGGCAGCGGGCCGACCACGCGTCCGCGGGGCAAGGCGCCCGCCGGCTACATCATGTACGACGCGCAGGGCCGGATGTACGTCCAGATCATGAATAGCGACGAGACGCGGCCCGCGCGGAAGGGCGACGGCGCCATGACGGAGAAGGAACAGGCGCAGGCGTATTCGAGCTACACGGCTTACTACGGGCGCTACACCATCGACGAGAACGATCAGTCCGTCGTCCATCATGTTGAAGGGAGCGTCAATCCCCGCAACATCGGCAACGCGATGAAGCGCTTCGTCGAAGTCAGCCAGGACCGGCTGTCGTTAAACACGTTCGCAAAAGGGCAGGACGGGAAGGAACGCGTCACTCTGCGTATGTGGGAGAGAATGAAATGAAGAGAGTACTGAGCGTCATCGCTGCGCTCGTGATCCTGATTCCGGTTCTGGCCGCCGCACAGGGACGTGTCGAAGGGACCATTTCCGGAAGCGTCACCGATGAAACGAAGGGCGTGCTGCCCGGCGTGACGGTGACCGCCACCAACCCGCAAACCGGGTTCACCCGCGAGGCGACGACCGACGCGGACGGAACGTTCCTGCTGCCGCTGCTGCCGCCGGCCCAGTACGAGGTGGTCGCCTCACTGCCCGGATTCAGCACGTTCCGCCAGGTGGTCACCATCCAGGTCGGGTCGGAAACACGGCTCGCCATCGGCCTGACCGTGGCCAGCCTGCAGGAGTCGATCACGGTGACGGGGGAGGCGCCGCTCGTCGAGGTCACCAAGACGGAGCAGGGCACCTCGCTCAACTCGAACGAGATGATGAACCTGCCGACGACGAGCCGCAGCTACCTCGCGCTGGC
>CAXNKG010000051.1:0-12057 GCA_964202965.1 Vicinamibacterales bacterium | reverse complement strand
TGTATGGCGGTAGCGACTATCTCTTCTTCGCCGCCTTCTTCTTTCCGCCCTTAGCCTTCTTTGCCATGCCTTATCCCCCCTTTCGGTGGTTTGGATTGCGATCCACACAGTCGCCCGGCGCACTCTGCCGCCTGGCACGTCGGCCCGGGTACTTGCAGTCTCGCTTCGTGGGCCCTCCCTCCACATGCGGGGGAGAGCAGCAACTCAAATTCGTCCGGCGCAACCTGAAAAAAAAGGGGTGCTCATGATGAGCACCCCGGATCTCGGTCGAATACTTACCGCGTCTTCGCGGCTTTCTTCTTCCCGCCCTTGGCTTTCTTTGCCATTGTTTTTCTCCTCAGGTTTGGTGACTCAGCCTCCGACGGTCCGCTTGGCCGTCACAACGGGTGGGCTGAGCCATCCACCCTCATACCAGATGTAGATTATGGGTGAGATTTTCTTGATGTCAAGCATAAAAGCGCGCAGGTTGTCAAAAAAACGCACGTTCAACCCACGCTCAATCGCGCTTGGCGTGTCAAGTTTCACCGCATGTGAAGAGTGTCGGATGGTCGCGCGCAAAACTTCACTGCGCGCGCAGGGCGGCGCGCGCGGCCGCGGCGACCGCGAACGGATCGCCAGTGCGGGATTCGGCGATCGCCGCCAGGTACGACGCTCGTGCGTCGGCAGGACGACCGAGGTGGTCGAGCGCCTGTCCCATCTGCAGGTGCGCGCGCGCGAGCGCGCTGTGCGGCGCGCGCGGCTTCGCAGCGATCACGATGCGAAGGTGGGCGAGTGCGTCGGCGCTTCGTGAGAGCTGATCCAACTGTGAGGCGGCGCCGAGCCGCGCGGCCATCTCGGTCATCTGCGGTTCGGCCACCGCCCCCTGCCTCGCCGCCGCGAGCAGCCGTTCCCACCGTGTGAGGCTCGCCGACGTGTCGTCGATGTAGAAGTCCAGGATGTCGGCGGCCGCCTGCGCGAAGTGGGGATTGTGCGGGTGGCGCGCCGCCAGTTCGTCCAGGAACTCGACGGCGCGGTGCGGCTGCGTCTCGTACCAGAGATAGATCACGTGCAGCTGGTAGTCCGCTTCGCTGCGGACCAGCTGGCCCGCGCGGCGCGCCCGGAGCATTTCATCGAGGCCGGCCTCGCGATCGCCTCCGGGCAGCAGCAGCAGCCACCGCAATATCTTGAGCACCGTCGGCGCGACGTCCGCGTAATAGTGATAGAGGCCGAGGCCAAAATACGCGTCGGCCATCGCGGGGTCGAGTGCGATCGCGCGTTCCATGGACTCCTTGATGTGTTTGCCGTCCCGGGCGGCCGCCAGGCGGGCGCCACGCAACACCCGCCACTGCGACTTCGCCCCGTACGCGCCCCCCAGATAGAACCAGGCCTCCGCCCGGTTCGGCTCGCGCGCCGTCCAGGCGGTTGCGGCGCGGATGGTGGCATCGGCTGCCGCCACGAATTGCCCGTCGCGCGCCCGGTTGTGGGGGTCGAGCTGGATCCGCCACCAGATGGCAAGCGTCTCGAGCAGCCGGCAGGCCTCCGGGGGAGCGTTGTCTGCGGTCGGGGTGTCGGGGCTGCAGGCGCTGGCGATCAGTCCCGGAACTTCTTCGAACCGGGCGTTGAAGACGGCAGCGTAGGCTGCGGACAGCGACGCGACGGCCGTCAGTCCCCTCTTGGGTGGCGCCTGGGCGTCCACCGATGTCAGTGTCGCGAGCAGTGCGAGAGCCGCGGTTCGTGCGAGTGCCCTCGCACCCCCGCACCCCCGCACCCTCGCACCAGTCTTCACGTGATACTCGTCTTCAGCTTCTGCTTTTCGGCGTGCCGCTCGAGCGCCAGCGTGATCAATCGATGGAGCAACGCCGGGTAGGACAGGCCCGAGGCCTCCCACATCTTCGGATACATGCTGTTGGCCGTGAACCCGGGGATCGTGTTGAGTTCGTTCAGATAGAGCTCGCCGGAACCCCTCGGCATGAGGAAGTCCACGCGCGCCATGCCGGCGCAGTCCACCGCCTGAAACGCCCTGACGGCCAGCTGTCGCACCTCGGCGGCCTGGGCCGCGGTCAACTCCGCCGGGATCACCTCGGTGGATCCGCCGCCGAGGTACTTCGCCTCGTAGTCGTAGAACTCCCTGGACGGAATAACCTCTCCCGGGACCGACGCCTCGGGCTCGTCATTGCCGAGTACGGCACATTCAATCTCGCGCGCGTCCGGCACGGCTGCTTCGACCACGGTCTTCCGGTCGAACTGCAGCGCCAGCGCCATCGCGGCGTCCAGTTCGGGCCGCGTGCGCGCCTTGGAAATACCGACGCTCGATCCCAGGTTGGCAGGCTTCACGAATACCGGAAAACCAAGCGTCTTCTCGACGGTCGCCCCGACGGCGGTGGCGTCGTGCGCCCATTGCCGCGCCAGGATGGTGAGATAGGGGCCCACCGGCAGTCCCGCCGCCAGGAACAGGGTCTTCATCACGCTCTTATCCATCCCGGCGGCCGACCCGAGCACGCCGGCGCCGACGTAGGGGATGTTGGCCAGTTCGAGTAGTCCCTGGACGGTCCCATCCTCGCCGTACGGGCCGTGCAGCACCGGAAACACCACATCGAGGCCGGTCGCCGTCACCGCCGCGGACGGTTCGACCGGTCGCAGCGCCTGGGCCGGCTGCTGGCGGATGACGTCTTCCGCCGACAGCGCCTGCGGCGGCCTGTCGCCGAGCGCCCATCGGCCGCTCTTCTCGATGCGGATCGGCACGGCCTCGTACCTGGCGGGATCGAGGTGCTTGAAGATCGCCGCGGCCGATGCCACCGAGACTTCGTGTTCGCCCGAACGGCCGCCGTAGATGACGCCCACGCGTAGTTTTTTCACTGGCTGGTACCTAATAGTAAGGCGTGTTCAGCTTCACCGTTCGCGGCTCCGATGGCCCGGCACGCCTCGGGGAACTGCAGACCCCGCACGGCGTGGTCCAGACGCCGGCGTTCATGCCGGTCGGAACCCGGGGCGCCGTCAAGGCGATGCGGCACCGCGAGCTCGAGGACGCCGGCGCCGAGATCATCCTCGGGAACACGTACCACCTGCTGCTGCGTCCCGGCGACGAGCTGATCGCGCGCCGCGGCGGCCTCCACCGCTTCATCGGCTGGCCCCGGCCACTCCTGACCGACAGCGGCGGCTTCCAGATCTACAGCCTGGCTGCGCGGCGGGCGATGACCGACGAGGGCGCCGACTTCCAGTCCCACCTGGACGGCACCCGCTATCTCCTCACGCCCGAACGCGCCACCGATATCCAGGCACGCCTGGGATCCGACATTGCCATGGTGCTCGACGAATGCATCGGCTATCCCGCGACCCGCGATGCCGCGGCGGCGGCGATGCGGCGCTCCGTGCGCTGGGCCGACCGCTGCAGGCGCCGCCTGCTGGATGTCCGGGCTGGATCCGTCCCGGATGTCTCGGCCACCAATGCCGATCAGGCGCAGTTCGGCATCGTTCAGGGCGGGATGTTTCAGGACCTGCGTGACGAAAGCGCGGCGGCGACCGTGGCCGTCGGGTTCGAGGGATACGCGATCGGCGGGCTGAGCGTCGGCGAGCCCGCCGATCAGATGTATGCCGTGGCCGTCGATACCGCCCGTCGGCTTCCGGCCGAACGCCCCCGCTACCTTATGGGCGTCGGCACGCCCGAGAACCTTGTGGAGTGCGTCGCCCGTGGCATCGACATGTTCGATTGCGTCCTGCCGACGCGGAACGCGCGCAACGGACAGCTCTTCACGAGCCAGGGGCGCATCAACATCAAGAACGCCCGATATGCCGAGGACGACGGGCCGCTTGATCCGCAGTGCGGGTGCTACACGTGCCGCCACCATTCGCGCGCGTATCTGCGGCATCTGTTCCAGGCGGGCGAAATGACCGCGGGCGCCCTTAACACGTTGCATAATTTGACCTTCTACCTTGACACCATGCGGAGGATCAGGGACGCTATAGCGTTTCGGACGTTTGAGACTTTCAGGCAGGAGTTCCTTCGCGCGATGTCGACCGGAGCGCCTTAACGGCGTTCCTTGAAATCTCCCGAAACGCCCTTCATGAACTCACATATTCATTTGCTTCTGGCCATGGGCGCGCCGTCCCCGGGCGCTCCGAGCGCGTGGGTCCAGCTGCTGCCCTTTGTGCTCGTCCTGGGCATCTTCTACTTCATCATCCTGTTGCCCATGAAGCGGCGGCAGCAGAAGGTGCAGGCCTTCCTGGCCGGGCTCAAGGACGGCGATCGCATCGTCACCTCGGGCGGCCTGTTTGGCACCATTACCCGCCTTGGCGAGCAGTCGGTGCAGATCCAGATTGCCAACAACGTCCGGGTTGAAATCTCACGGAACGCCGTCGTCGGCTATCAGGGGCAGGACCCCGTTTCGACGGAGAAATAGTCGTGAAACAGAACCTCCGCTGGAGAATCGTCACCATCGTCGCCGTCATCGCCCTGTCGGTCTGGGCGTTCTACCCGCCCGGCGAAAAGGTCAATCTGGGCCTCGATCTCAAGGGCGGCGTGCACATGGTCATGCGGGTCCAGACGGACGCCGCGCTCCGCCTGGAAGCCGAGACGACGGTCGAGCGGCTGCGTGAGGCGCTTGCCCGCGCGAATGTCGTCCACACGAAGCTCGAAGTCACCGGTCCGACCACCTTTGTTGTCGAGGGCATTCAGAACGACCAGGCCTTCCGTCCGGCGGCGATTGAAGTCGACACGGTCTTCGGGCGGTCGGCGGGTGCCGGGAGCTATACCTATGCGATGCGGCCGACCATCGCGAATCAGCTCCGCGAGGAGACCGTGACGCAGGCGCTCCAGACGATCGAGCGGCGCGTCAACGAGCTGGGCGTGGCCGAGCCGATCGTGGCGCGCCACGGCGCCGCCAACCAGATCCTGGTCCAGTTGCCCGGCGTGACCGACGTGGTGCGCGCGAAGGAGATCATCCGGTCCACGGCGCTCCTCGAGCTGAAGATTGTGGAGCAGGGGCCGTTCCCGACCGAGGAAGCGGCGCTTCAGGCCTACAACAACACGGTGCCCCCGGACCTGCAGGTGGTGCCGGGCGGCGAGGACCTCGCCTCCAGTGGCGGCGGCACGCCGGCGACGGTCTACTACGTGGTGCGGAAGGTTGCGCCGATCACCGGGCGCGACCTCAGAACCGCGCGGCCGTCGCTCGACGAAAACAACCTTCCGGCGGTCGGCTTTTCGCTCAATCAGGACGGCGCGCGGCGATTCGGCCAGCTCACCGAACAGAACATCAACCGTCAGCTGGCGGTGATCCTCGACAACCGCGTCATGTCGGCACCGGTGATTCAGTCGCGGATCACTGATGAGGGGCAGATCACCGGCAGCTTCGCCCAGCAGGAAGCCCAGGACCTGTCGCTCGTGCTGCGCAGCGGCGCGCTGCCCGCGCCGATGGACTTTCTGGAGGAGCGGACGGTGGGCCCGTCGCTCGGCGCCGAGTCGATTCGTGCCGGGGTGATGGCGTCGGTCGGCGGCCTCGTGATGGTCGTTCTCTTCATGCTCTTCTACTACAAGCTCGCGGGCTTCAATGCCCTGACCTCGATTGTGGTCAACCTGTCGATCCTGCTCGGGATGATGGCGTATCTCGACGCGACGATGACGCTGCCGGGCTTCGCCGGATTCATCCTGACGATCGGCATGGGCGTCGATTCGAACGTGCTGATCTTCGAGCGCATCAAGGAGGAGCTGGCGACGGCCAAAGGCGTGCGGGCGGCGGTCAACGCCGGATTCGAGCGCGTGTGGTGGACGATCGTCGACACGCACGTGGCGTCGCTCATCGGCGCGCTGCTCCTGCTGAACTTCGGCACCGGCCCGATCCGCGGGTTCGCGCTGACGCTGATCATCGGTCTGGCGGCCAATGTCTTCACCGCGGTCTTCGTCTCGCGCACCATGTTCGAGGTGGTGCTGTCGCGGCGGGCGCAGCCGCAGACGCTCAGCATCTAGGTCCCTATGCAGATCTTCAAGACTCCGAATTACAACTACACCCGCTGGCGCTGGCAGGCGATCGCGCTGTCGGTGCTGGTGATTGCCGCCGGCGCGGCGATGATGACCGCGCGCGGGGGCATGAACCTCGGCATCGATTTCTCGGGCGGCACCATCGTCGTCGTCCAGTTCGACCAGGCGGTCAGCGAAGACCAGGTCCGCCGCGCCGTGACGGGCATTGCCAGTGAAGTCGGCGTGCAGCAGTTTGGCGACTCGGCCGACCGGCAGTGGCTGGTCCGTCTGCCGCAGGCGCAGGGCGTCGAACAGGGCGCCAGCCTCGAAGCGGGCGCACGGCAGATTGTGGCGTCGCTGCAGAAGGCGGGCCTTCCCAGCTTCCAGGTGATCAGCCAGGAACTGGTCGGTCCGGTGATTGGCGCCGACCTTCAGCGGCGCGGTATCTACGCGACGCTCGCCTCGATTGTCGCCATCACCGTCTATATCGGCATCCGGTTCCGGTTTTCGTTTGCCATCGGCGCGATCGTCGCCACGCTGCACGACATCTTCGTGACCCTCGCGTTTCTGACGTTCTTCGGGTACGAGATGTCGCTGAACATCGTGGCCGCCATCATGACGATTACCGGCTATTCGGTGAACGACACCATCGTCGTCTTCGACCGCGTGCGGGAGAACCTGCGCGGCATGCGGCGGGACTCGCTCGAAGCGGTCGTCAACACCAGCGTCAATCAGACCCTGTCGCGGACCGTCATCACCGCGGGGACGACGTTCCTGGCGGTGCTGTCGCTCTACCTGTTCGGTGGAGACGTCCTGCGAGGATTTGCGTTCACGATGCTCGTCGGCATCATCAGCGGCACGTATTCGACGATTTTCATCGCGTCCGCAATCGCGATCATCCTCAGCCAGCGTCGGCGCGCCGCCACGGCGGCGGGAGCCGTCGCGGCGGGCAAGGGCGAGGCGCGGCAAAACCGCAAGGCGCGAGGCGCGCGAGCGTCCTAGAGGGGCGGTATGCCTGCTGCCTGCCGCCTACCGCCCACTGCCTGCTATTTGTGACGTATCTGATAGCGGCGGTCCTTGGAGTCATCCAGGGCCTGACCGAGTTCCTGCCGGTGTCCTCGACGGCGCACCTGCTCATCGCGGGGCGGCTGCTCGGCTATGAGGATCCGGCATTTACGGTGATGATTCAGTTCGGGTCCGTGCTCGCCATCATGTGGCTGTATCGCGTGAAAATCGCCGCCGTCGTCCGCGGGCTCGGGTCTGACGCGAACGCCCGCCGCTTCGCGCTGATGGTCGTGGTCGGCTGCCTGCCGGCGCTGGCCGCGGGCGCGCTCTTCGCTGATTTCGTGCAGACCGTGCTGTACGAGAGCCTCCGCGTGATTGCGGTCGCGTTCATCGCGGGCGGCGTCGCGATGCTGGTGATCGAACGGTTCCGGCCGTCGCCCGACGTGTTCGATGCGGAACGGACGCCGGTCGCGCGCGCCTGTGGCGTCGGCCTCTGTCAGGTGCTGGCCCTGGTGCCCGGGGTGTCGCGCTCGGGCGCAACAATCATGGGGGCGATGCTGCTGCGGCTGGATCGCCCGGCGGCCGCCGAGTTCTCGTTCTTCCTGGCGATGCCGCTGCTGACGGCGGCGTTCGCCTATGAGTTCGTCGACGTGCGGTCGACGCTGGCCGCGGGCCGCGCCGTGGAGATCGGCATCGGGTTCGTCGCGGCCTTCGTCTCGGCCGCGCTCGTGGTCCGGCCGTTTCTCGGGTTCGTGCGTCGCGCGGGGTTCGCGCCGTTCGCGTGGTACCGGATCGCCGCGGGCATCGCCATGCTGGCGCTGTTTCCCCCAGGGTAACGCCGATGCAGTGGCTGCGCCGTCGATTCATCACCGGCTTCTTCGTCATGGTCCCGCTGGTCATCAGCGTGGCGGCGCTGGTCTGGATCTTCGGTATCATTGACGGCCTCACGACGCCGATGCTGGGCCGCGGGGTGCCGGGGCTCGGCATTCTGATGACGCTGCTGGTCATTCTTGCCGTCGGAGTGGCCGCAACGAACATGATCGGGCGCCGGATCGTGGCGCGTGGGGAAGAGTGGCTGATGCACGTGCCGGTGTTCCGCACGATTTACGCACCGGTCAAACAGTTGGTGGCGGCGTTTTCGCCGGATAACGAATACGGCTTCAAGCGCGTGGTGATGGTGGACGACCCGCACCGCGGCATGGTGCTCGGGTTTCTCACGAAAGAGTTTACGGTCGATCGCGGGCGCGGCAGTGAGTCGCTGGTGGCGGTCTACGTGCCGACGAACCACGTCTACCTGGGCGACGTCGCCCTGTATCCGCGGACGAGCGTGTTCTATCCGGATGTGTCCGTTGAAGAGGGCGTCCGGATTTTTCTCACGGGGGGGATGTCGATACCGGATGGCATCCGAGGTCAGGCAACGTCCCCACAGGCATAGCAGGCAGGAGTATCAGGTGATGAGCGCGTCGTTAAATCGATGGATGAAGGCTGCGGCGGTGATCGTGCTGCTGATGGCGTCGATGGTGGCCCCGTTGCTGGCGCAGCAGCCCGAGGTTCTGCCGCAGGAACAGGCGCAGGCCGAGCGGGCGCCGGGCGGGGAAGCCGCGCTGGTGCTGCCCCCCCTGGACCTCGTCGACGTGGGCGGCTACAACGGCCGCGCGCTTCTCATGGGCGGGCTCGGGATCTCCGTCCTGGGGATGCTGTTCGGCCTGATCATCCTCACGCAGCTCAAGAACATGCCGGTGCACCGGTCCATGCGTGAGGTCTCGGAGCTGATTTACGAGACCTGCAAGACCTACCTGATCCAGCAGGGGAAGTTCCTGGCTATCCTCGAGGTCTTCATCGCGGTCATCATCGTCCTGTATTTCGGCGTCCTGTCGGGCATGGACGCGATGCGGGTCGGCGTCATCCTGCTCTTCAGCGTCGTGGGTATTCTCGGCAGCTACGGCGTCGCCTGGTTCGGCATCCGCGTCAATACCTACGCGAATTCGCGAACCGCGTTCGCGAGCCTCGACGGCAGACCGTACTCGGTCTATGAAATTCCGATCCGGTCGGGCATGAGCGTCGGCATGCTGCTCATCAGCGTCGAGCTGCTGATCATGCTCTTCATCCTGCTCTTTATCCCCGGCGACTACGCGGGCCCCTGCTTCATCGGCTTCGCGATTGGCGAGTCGCTGGGCGCCGCGGCGCTGCGTATTGCGGGCGGCATCTTCACGAAGATCGCCGACATCGGCGCCGACCTGATGAAGATCGTCTTCAACATCAAGGAAGACGACGCGCGGAATCCGGGCGTGATCGCGGACTGCACGGGCGACAACGCAGGCGACTCGGTCGGGCCGAGCGCGGACGGCTTCGAGACCTACGGCGTCACCGGCGTGGCGCTCATCACCTTCATCATGCTGGCGGTGCCGGAAGCGGCGACACAGGTGCAGCTGCTCGTCTGGATCTTCGTGATGCGCATCATGATGGTCATTGCGAGCGGCGGATCGTACCTGGTCAACCATGCGATGGCCCAGGCGCGCTACGCAAACGCGGCGAAGATGAACTTCGAGGCGCCGCTCACCATGCTGGTGTGGCTGACGTCGATCGTGTCGGTGGTCGCCACCTTCCTGGTGTCGTGGATCCTCATTGCAGATCTTGGCGATGGGACCCTCTGGTGGAAGCTCTCGACCATCATCACCTGCGGCACGCTGGCCGGCGCCATCATCCCGGAGCTGGTGAAGATCTTCACGTCGGTCGAATCGGCCCACGTGAAGGAGGTGGTGGCCTCCTCACGGGAAGGCGGCGCTTCACTCAACATCCTCTCCGGCCTCGTCGCCGGCAACTTCAGTGCCTACTGGCTCGGCCTGACCATCATGTTCCTCATGTCGATCGCGTACTGGGTGAGCAGCGCCAGCGTCTCGATGACGGAACTGATGCTCGCGCCGGCGGTCTTCGCGTTCGGCCTGGTGGCGTTCGGCTTCCTGGGCATGGGTCCGGTGACGATTGCCGTCGACTCGTATGGGCCGGTCACCGACAACGCGCAGTCGGTGTACGAGTTGTCACTCATCGAGACGATTCCGGGGATCCAGCAGGAGCTGAAGCGCGATTTCAACATCGACGCCAAGTTCGAACAGGCGAAGGCGCACCTCGAGGAGAACGACGGCGCGGGCAATACGTTCAAGGCGACCGCGAAGCCGGTGCTCATCGGCACCGCCGTGGTCGGCGCGACGACGATGATCTTCTCGATCATCGTGCTGCTGACCGCGGGTCTCACGCAGAACCTCGACAAGCTGTCACTGCTGCACGCGCCGTTCCTGCTGGGGCTCGTGACGGGCGGATCGGTCATCTACTGGTTCTGCGGCGCGTCGATTCAGGCGGTGACCACCGGCGCGTACCGTGCCGTGGAGTTCATCAAGGCCAACATCCGTCTCGACGGGGCGGAGAGGGCGTCGGTCGCGGACAGCAAGAAGGTCGTGGAGATCTGCACGCAGTACGCGCAGAAGGGCATGTTCAACATCTTCCTGACCATCTTCTTCTCCACGCTGGCGTTCGCCTTCGTCGAACCCTACTTCTTCGTCGGCTACCTCATCTCGATTGCGCTCTTCGGGCTGTACCAGGCGGTTTTCATGGCCAACGCGGGCGGCGCCTGGGACAACGCCAAGAAGATTGTGGAAACCGAGCTGAAGATGAAGAATACGCCGCTGCACGCGGCCACCGTGGTGGGCGATACCGTGGGCGATCCGTTCAAGGACACCTCGTCTGTGGCGCTGAACCCCGTGATCAAGTTCACGACGCTGTTCGGCCTCCTGGCGGTGGAGCTGGCGGTCGAGCTGACGGCGGATATGGGAAGCGGCGTAAGCCACGCCCTGGCCGCGGGATTTTTCGTGATTTCGCTGGTCTTCGTGTACCGCTCGTTCTACGGGATGCGGATTCGGTCGGCCGCGTAGCGGGGTCCCGGAACAGGGGGCTTTTTGCTGTTGCGCTTGCGGAAAACCGGTATAGAATGCCCGGTCTGCCTGCGGACGAAACCGGAGCCATTCAGGGGTATGGGTGTCTAATATTCTCGTCGGCCGGTTTCGTTGACACGTTTTTTTCGGGGTCGCTATAATCGGCAGTCTTTGGACAAGCGCCTTTGGACAAGCAAGGGACTGCCAGAGGATGAGCCGCGGGACGGCCGCGTACGGTCCGTCTGCGAGCGGTCAGGGCTCGCGCATTTAGGAGGGTAAGACCGGTGCCACGCGTAGAAAAAATGTTCGGGGACATCGTCGATCCCTCCGTCAAGGTTGGAACCGCACAGTGGTACACCATTCCACTGTCGATCGTCGTCCACACCGCAGTCGTCCTGGCGATCGTGGTCATTCCGCTGATGGCCTATGACGTGCTGCCGACGCCGCCGTCGATGATGAGCGCGTTTGTGGCGGCGCCGCCGCCACCACCGCCGCCACCACCGCCGCCGCCGCCGCCGGAAGCCGCGCCGCCCAAGCCGGTCGTCGAGGTCAACCCTGCGGCCGCGCCGATTGAAGAGCCGAAGGAAATTGCGCCGGAACCGCCCCCGCAGCCCGATTTCGACCGTGCCGCTGTGACGGCGGGCATTCCTGGCGGCATCGTCGGGGGCGTGGTCGGCGGCCTGCCGGAAGCGCCCCCGCCGCCCCCGCCGCCTCCGGCGCCGGTCCGCGTCGGCGGTGCGATCAAGCCGCCTGTGAAGACGCGCGACGTCCGGCCGTCGTATCCGCCAATCGCGCAGTCGGCGCGCGTCCAGGGCGTGGTCATCATCGAGGCCACGATCGGACCGACGGGCAAGGTGCAGGATGCACGCGTGCTTCGCTCGATTCCGCTGCTCGACCAGTCGGCGCTCGACGCGGTGCGCCAGTGGGAGTTCACGCCGACGCTGCTCAACGGCGTGCCGGTCCCGGTCATCATGACGGTGACCGTCCAGTTCACGCTGAGTTAGTCAGACGAGCTGTTAGATCAGACGAGCTGCTCACTCAGAACAGTTGTCAACCAGAACGAGTTCGTAGAAATACTTCACGGAGGCTGTAATGGATCTAGTCGAAATGTTCCGCCAGATGACGATTTACGCATGGGCGGTCGCGATCATCCTGTTCGTCATGTCGTTCTGGTCGATCGGCGTGGCTATCGAGCGC
>CAXNKG010000050.1:0-12154 GCA_964202965.1 Vicinamibacterales bacterium | reverse complement strand
GGCAAGTTCAAGGAAGACGGCTCGCGCCAGCCGCTCGACGTGAAGGACGGCGACACCATCCTGTTCGGCAAGTACTCGGGACAGGAAATCAAGATCGACGGCGAGGAATACCTCATCATGCGCGAGGACGAAGTACTCGCCATCCTCGCATCCAAGTAAACGGAGTTAGCAGACCATGGCAAAACAGATTACATACGGCGAGGAGTCACGGCAGGCGATCCTCCGCGGCGTCAACCAGCTGGCGAACGCCGTCAAGGTGACGCTCGGCCCGAAGGGACGCAACGTCGTCCTCGACAAGAAGTTCGGCTCGCCCACCATCACCAAGGACGGCGTGACGGTGGCGAAGGAAATCGACCTGAAGGACCCCCTCGAGAACATGGGCGCGCAGATGGTCCGCGAGGTCGCCAGCAAGACGTCGGATACGGCGGGCGACGGCACGACGACCGCCACGGTGCTCGCGCAGGCGATTTACCGTGAAGGCGCGAAGAACGTCGTCGCAGGCGCCAACCCGATGGAGCTGAAGCGCGGCATCGAGAAGGCGGTCGAGGTCATCGTCGCGGAAATCAAGAAGATGGCGCGGCCGGTGTCGGGCAACATGGTGGCCCAGGTCGGCATGATCTCCGCGAACAGCGATCTGACGATCGGCACGATCATCGCGGAAGCGATGGACAAGGTCGGCAAGGACGGCGTGATCACGGTTGAGGAAGCCAAGACACTCGAGACGTCGCTCGATGTCGTCGAGGGCATGCAGTTTGACCGCGGCTACCTCTCGCCGTACTTCGTGACCGACCCCGAGCGCATGGAAGTGGTGCTCGAGAATCCGGTCATCCTGATCCACGAAAAGAAGATCAGCTCGATGAAGGATCTCCTCCCCGTACTCGAGCAGGTGGCGCGCCTCGGCCGTCCGCTGCTCATCATCGCGGAGGACGTCGACGGTGAAGCGCTCGCGACGCTCGTCGTGAACAAGCTCCGCGGCACGCTGCAGGCCGCCGCGGTCAAGGCGCCCGGCTTCGGCGATCGCCGCAAGGCGATGCTCGAAGACATCGCGATCCTGACGGCCGGCAAGGCGATCACCGAGGACCTCGGGATCAAGCTCGAAGGCATCAAGGTCGAGGACCTCGGGAAGGCGAAGAAGATCACGATCGACAAGGACAACACGACCATCGTCGAAGGCGGCGGTACCAAGGCCGCCATCGAGGGCCGCGTCAAGCAGCTGCGCGCGCAGATCGAGGACACCTCCTCGGACTACGACCGCGAGAAACTGCAGGAACGGCTCGCGAAGCTGGTCGGCGGCGTCGCCGTCATCAAGGTCGGTGCGGCCACCGAAACCGAGATGAAGGAGAAGAAGGCGCGCGTCGAGGACGCGATGCACGCGACGAAGGCGGCGGTCGAGGAAGGCATCGTGCCAGGCGGCGGCGTGGCGCTGGTGCGCGCGGCCAAGGCGCTCGACAAGCTCAAGCTCGAAGGCGACCAGCTCGTCGGACTCCAGATCATCCGTCGGGCGATCGAGGAGCCGATGCGGCACATCGCGACCAACGCGGGCGCCGAAGGGTCCATCGTCGTGGCGAAGGTGAAGGACCTCAAGCAGGACGAGGGCTTCAACGCGGCCACCGACACCTACGAGGACCTCGTGAAGGCGGGCGTCATCGACCCGGCGAAGGTGGTCCGCAGCGCGCTGCAGAACGCCTCGTCGATCGCCTCGCTCCTGCTGACGACGGAGGCGCTGGTCTCCGAGATTCCCGAGGACAAGAAAGACGCGCCGCAGATGCCGCACGGCGGCGGCATGGGCGGGATGTACTAAAACCGCAGGCTTTGGGCTTCAGGCCTTAGGCTCCAGGTATGAGGCCGGGTCCTTTCGGACCCGGCCTTTTTTGTTGCTCTATGAATCGACAGGACCACTGGAACGCCATCTACCGCCTGAAAGGCGAACGCGAGGTGAGCTGGTTCGAGCCCGAAGCGACCATCTCGCTCGAGATGGTGAAGGCCTCCGGGATTGTCGCCGAGACGTCGGTGCTCGACGTCGGTGCAGGCGAGTCGAGGTTCGTCGATGGCCTGCTGGCGATGGGCCTCAGCCGCATCACGCTCCTGGACATCTCGGCCGAGGCCCTCGAACGGACGCGGGCGCGGCTTGGCCCGGCGGGCAAGGCGCTGACCTGGATTGCGGCCGACGTAACTGGTGAATGGGCCGCCGACCCGGTCGACGTCTGGCACGATCGCGCGGTCTTCCATTTCCTCACCGACGCCGCCGACCGCGCGCGCTACATGCGGCGGCTGAACGAGCTCGTCACACCGCACGGCACCGCGATCATTGCGACCTTCGCGCCCGACGGCCCCGAGATCTGCAGCGGCCTGCCCGTGATGCGCCACTCGCCTGATAGCCTCGGCGCCGAGATCGGACCCGATTTCGCGCTCGTGGAAAGCCGGAAGCACCGCCACCTCACACCAAACAACGTGACGCAGTCCTTTCAGTATTCGCGCTATCGAAGGGTGAACTAGCGGCGGTTTCCGGCGCTTGACTGCGCATGTCCAGCCGGAGTACATCTCCATCGGCCGGCGGCTTCGGACCTTCCAGGTCAGCCATTCAAAGGCACTCACATGCAGCAGCTCGCGCCCGTGTCCTCCACGCATCGGCTCGAAACGCTGGACGTCCTTCGTGGCTTCGCGCTACTCGGCATCCTGGCGATGAACATCCGCGCGATGGCCGCGCCCATGAGCGCCTATATGTATCCCTACGCGCTCTTCGACTACGACGGCCCCAGCCGCCTCGCCTACCTGTTCACGACCGTCGTCTTCGACCTGAAGATGATGGGGCTCTTCTCGATGCTCTTCGGCGCCGGCGTGCTGCTCTACGCGGACAAGCGCACGGAATCGGGACAGCCGCCACGCGGCCTCTGGTTCAGGCGAATGTTCGTCCTGCTGGCAATCGGCCTCCTGCACGCGTACTTCATCTGGGCCGGCGACATCCTCGTGCCGTACGCGCTCTGCGGCATCCTCCTGCTGTGGTGGATGCGCAACCGCACGGCGCGCACGCTGCTCATCGCCGCCGTCGGAATGCTGGCGATCGGCGCGGCGCTGGCCGTCGTCCACTGGCTCCTCTGGGGTTCGATGAGCGAGGCCGACCGCGCGGTGGAACTCGAGTTGATGATGCCCACGCGCGAACAGGCCCTTGGCCATCTCGACCTGATGCTCGGCAGCTACACGAGATACGTGGCGGGAAGCGCACCAGCCACGTTCATGTTCGAAACGATGTTCTTCGTGATGTTCTTCCTGTGGCGATGCGGCGGGATGATGCTGCTGGGAATGTCGCTGTACAAGTCGGGCTTCCTGGACGGACGGCTGTCCTCCTCAACGTACGCCCGCATCGCGTTGATCGCCACGCCCGTCGGACTCGCCCTCGCGTTCATCGGAGCACTCGAATTCGAGCGGATCGCGTACGCCATGCCGATCCGTGCCGTGGCCGATCTCTGGAACTATGTCGGCGCGGTGTTCGCGTCGATCGGCTACGCCGCGACGCTCATCTGGATCGTCAAGCACGGGATGATGGCCGGCGTGCGCCGCCGTCTCGCTGCCGTTGGACAGATGGCGTTCTCCAATTACCTGTTCCACAGCGTGACCGCCTCAGTGCTGTTCTTCGGCTGGGGCTTCGGGCTGGCCGGCCGCTTCGACTACGCCGCGCAGCTGCTCATCGTCGTCGCGATCTGGACCGTGCAGTTGATCGTGAGCCCGATCTGGCTCCGCAGCTTCCGGTTCGGGCCAGCCGAGTGGCTGTGGCGCACGCTGACATACGGACGCGCGCAGCCCATGCGCCAGGAGGCACCAGCGCTCGCACCACTCGCGTCCTGAACACCGCCACCGGACCGCGCTGCGGCCACGCGTACGCGCCCGGCGAGCCGGCTCGCGTTGCGGCGCAGACGCGGCGGCGTGGCCCTACCGAAGAGTGAACGTGAGTTCGATGGTGACGAGGACCGCCACCGGTTCGCCGAAGCGGGTCCCGGGCACGAAACGCCACTGGCGCGCCGCCTTGATCGCTTCCTGATCCAGGCCGAACGTCGGATCGAGGGACCGCACGACTTCGACCCGCCCCACCGTGCCGTCCGGCAGCACGACGCACTCGAGGAGCACCGTGCCCTGCACCTTCGCGCGCATGGCGTCCGCCGTGTACTGCGGTTTCACTTCGCGGACGATACGGGGATTCACGATCCCGCTGCCCGGACGATAGACGCCGCCGCCGGTGCCGCCGCCACTGCCCTGACCCAGGCCGGACCCGGAGCCGGACCCTGCCCCGCTCCCGCTCCCCGATCCCGTCGACCGCGACGACGCATCGCCGGCGTCGAGCACGCCAATCGTTGTCTCCGTCGCCGCGGCCATCGTCAGGACCGGAATCTGGAGGCTCTCGAGAGGCGTCTCTTCGGGCGTGGGGTCTGGAATCGGCTCAGGCTTCGGGGTCGGAACCGAGATCTTTTCCTGGCCCTGTAGCTCGGCTGGCTTCGGCGGCTCAGGCCGGTTGTTGCCGCCTCCGCCTCCTCCGCCAGGACCGGGCTCGGCAAGCCACACGAGCTGCCGGGGAATCTGATCGGGAAGGACAGCCTCCCGCACCGAGTCAGGAACCACCCAGAGCAGCAGCACAAAGAAGCCGATGAACGCGGCGTGGCCCATCAGTGAACCGCCGACCGCCCCGCCCCATCGGACTTTGGGCTGCGTGGGATTGAAGCGAAGCTCTGGCGCCCGGTCGTCGTCCGATCGGATGCTGAGGAACCCCTTATCGGGGACAGGCGCCGTCTTGGAGGCGGTGACCATGGAGTCGCGGCTACGCTGACAGATTCATTTTCCGCAACGCGCCAGACGCTCGCAACTGCAAAACAGATACCTCAGCCACAGCCGGGGATGCCGAGTCCGGAGCGACAAAACGGCCGGATTCGGTTACACGCCGCGTCAATCCGGCCACGTTCCGACTGTCACCTGGCGGCCACCGGCGGTGGCCAGCGCGTCATGGGCCGCCGCCACCTGGGCCTGCACAACATGCGCCCCCACCAGCACCGCCCCGTCTTTCACCTGCGATTCCCACGCTTCAGCCGTGTCGGAGGCGAGGCCGGCCGCCTCAAGTGTCCGCGCCAGGCCACCGGCCAGATGACCGGCCGCCTCGCCCAGACCAGCCGCGAGGGGACCGTCGGCGACAATCGGCCCAATACCGGGCATGACCAGCGCGATGGCGGCAAGCAGATGCGCGCTCAGTTCCCCCAGTCGCGACGCGGGGGCCGAATCCTCTATCTCCGATCCGGGCGAGGCACCCGAGGCACGGGCGATGGCGCCCTCCTCGTCGTGCGATCGCGCCACGATCGACACGCGCTCGCGCGCGATGCCAAGCGTGCGGAGATCCCGGGCGGCGGTGGCGGCCGTCGCCGGGTCGTCGAAGAGCGCGAGCACAACCGGATGCGACATGTGGCTTAACTGTAGATCAGTTGGCGTGATAGCCGTCGCGCGCGCGCACGCGCAGGCCCGGCGTCTTGAGCACGACGCGAATCGATCGCCATGCACCATCGCCGGCTGACACATCCCCGGGAACGTAGCCGAGGAGGTACTGGTACCGGAGTTCCTTCGCAATCAACGCCAGCGTTCGCTCGAGCTCCCGCGGGTCCTTGAGAAGGAACGATCGGCCGCCCGTCAGCACGGCGAGCTCCGCGAGGAGCGGCGGCCGCGTCCGTCCGAACGCGATCAGATACACGAGCGCGTGGCTGCGCCGCGCACGCTCCACGACCTGTGCCGCCGTCGTCCTGCTGTACCGATCCTGGCCGTCGGAGAACACCACGAGCGCCTGCCGTCCTGCCTCGGGCTCGAGCCGATCGAGCGCCGCCACAATCGCGTCGTGCAGCGCGGTCGTGCTCCACGGCTCCAACGCGGCAATCTCCCGCGACTGGGCGACGCGGTCCATCGTCAACGGCGCGATGACGTCGGCTTCGCTGCTGATCGCGACAACCATCGCGCGATCGGCCGGCTTCAGCTGCCGGAGAAAACTCTGTGAGGCCTGCTTCGCGAGCCGCAGCGGCTCGCCCGCCATGCTCCAGCTGCGATCGACGCCGAGCGCGACGGTCAGGGGAAACTCACCCGCCACGAACGTCGACACCTCCTGCCGCTGGCTGTCCTCGTACACCTCGAAGTCCTCGCGGCGGAGACCCGTCACCGGTTCGCCCTTCGCGTCCGTGACCGTCGCGTACACCTCGACCAGCTGCACGCCGGACGAAAATCTCGCAGGCGGAGCGGCCTGCGGCTCCTGCCGGGCTGCAAGCGTGGCGGCGGCTGCCAGCGCAAGTCCGATGACGGTTGTCAGCTGTGTCATCTGCCTACCAAGACGGTCGTTCAAATCCCGTTCCGTCTGGACGGGCATGGTACAATCCCGCTGCACCCCAGGCTGTCGTCGGAATATCTGTCATCTGAAGGGAACACATGGGCCTAGGCATTCCGGAGCTTCTGATCATCCTCGCGATCATCATCCTGATCTTCGGGGCGAATCGCCTGCCGGAGATTGGCCGGGGAATCGGGCGCGGAATCAAGAACTTCAAGGATTCCGTCAAAGAGGGACCCGAGAAGTCGTAGCACGCCCCGGTCCGCCGCAGCCTTGGCGAAAACGGGCTACCGGCGTCGGCCTCCCTTTTTCGCTGTCCGCTCCCGTCGTCCCGGACGCTGGGCGTTCCGGCGGCGGTCGGACTTCGGTTTCACCTTGCTCCTCACCGTTCCGCGCGGCCGTTCCTCGCTGCGCATCGTCTCCAGGATGTCCACCAGCCCCAGGTCGACCTGCCGCCGTTCCATGTCGACGCGTACCACCTGGACCGCCACCTTGTCGCCCAGCCGGAACACCCGCTTCGTGTTCTCGCCTCGAAGCAGGTGCTGCTGTTCGAGATACCGGTAGTAGTCGTCCGCCATGCTCGAAATGTGGACGAGCCCTTCGACGAAGTGCTCGATCAACTCGACGAAGAGGCCGAAGGCCGCCACGCCCGTGATGTAGCCGTGGAACTCGTCGCCCACCTTGTCCGCCATGAAGCGGACTTTCTTCCACTGCAGCAGCTCGCGCTCGGCCTCGTCGGCGCGCCGCTCCCTGTCCGACGTGTGCTTGGCGATGTCCGGCAGTTCCTCGCCGAGCGCATCGCGCCGTGCCGCCGAGATCGGCGTATGCCGGACCTCGCGCAGCATCCGGTGCACGACGAGGTCGGGGTACCTGCGGATCGGCGATGTGAAGTGGGTGTAATGCTCCGCCGCGAGGCCGAAGTGGCCCAGCGATGCCGCATCGTACCGGGCCTTCTGCATCGTCCGCAGCATGAGCGCGGCGATCGGACGCTCCACCGGCGTCCCCTTGATCCGATCGATCAGCTTCTGGAAATGCTTCGGCTTCAGCGCGCGGCCGTGCGCCCCGAGGCTGAAGCCCAGCGTGGAGATGAACTCGTCAAAGTCGAGCGTCTTCTTCTCGTCCGGGGGCTCGTGAACCCGGTGCAGCGCCGGTGCGTCGTGGTTCACCAGGTGGGCGGCGACCGTCTCGTTCGCCAGGAGCATGAACTCTTCGATGATCCGGTGCGCCACATTGCGTTCCGACGGGAGGATCGCCTCGATTTCGCCGTACTCCGTCAGGACCAGCTCCGTCTCCGGAAGATCGAAATCGACCGAGCCCCGGCGCCGGCGGCGGGCGTGGAGAATCCCGAACAGGTCGTGCATCTGCTCGAACTTCGGCACCAGCCCGGCATACCGCGCCATCGTCGCGGGGCTGCGATCGGTGAGGATGTCGTTCACCTCCGTGTACGTCATGCGCGCATCGCTGTTGATGACGCCGTCGTGCATCTCATAGCGGACGACGGTGCCGCGGCGATCGATTTCCATCAGGCACGACTGCACGAGGCGGTCGACATGCGGGTTCAGGCTGCAGAGCCCGGTCGCCAGCTCTGACGGGAACATGTGGACCGCGCGCTCGGGAAAATAGACAGACGTCCCGCGTTCATAGGCCTCTTCGTCGAGCGCGCTGCCCTCCCGCACGTAGTGCGACACGTCCGCGATGTGGACGCCGAGCCAGTAGTGCCCGCTCGGCAGCAGCTCGATGGTGATGGCGTCGTCAAAGTCGCGCGCATGCTCGCCGTCGATCGTGACGGTCGGCACGGCGCGGAAATCTGTGCGCCCGCGGATGTCGCGCTCCTTGACGGCGGCGCCTATCTGCTTCGCTTCTTCCACCGCCTCGTCGGAGTGGACATCGGGAAGGTTGTGCTTGCGGATGATGATCTGCGTGTCGACGCCGGGCTCTTCGATGCGGCCCAGGACCTCCACCACCCTGCCAATCGGTCCGCGCGCAGCCGTCGGCCAGCGCGTGATCTCCACAAGGACCATTTCGCCGGGCTCCGCCGACGACCACTCACCCGTCGGCACGTGGACGTCGGTCAGGATCCGCTTATCGAACGGGACGACATAGCCCATCTTCGCGCTGTCGAGATCGAACCGTCCCACCAGGTGCGCCTGGCTGCGTTCCAGAATGCGGATGATTCGTCCCTCGGGCCCGCGGTCCGATTGCCGCTCGATGCGCGCCACGACGCGGTCGCCGTGCATCGCTTCCATCAGATTCCCCGCCGCAACGTAGGCGTCCTTGCTGTCGGTCGTCGCCTGCTCGGGCACGACGAAGCCGAACCCGCGCGGATTGGACTGGAGCCGGCCGACAACCAGGTCCATCCGCTCGGCGAGCCCGTACCGGTTGCCGCGAATCTTGAGCAGCACGCCGGCCGTGACGAATGCCTCCAGCTGTCGCGTGAAGCTGCTGCGTTCGTCGCGCGGGATGTTCAGGATCTGCGCAAGCTCCCGCGCGGTCGCGGGATGGTGAACGTTGTCACGGATGGTGCGGAGAATGTCGTCGTGGGAACGCATGGATAAAAGTGTACGGCGCGAACGCTAGGCCGGCTGACGCGCACCGCCGGGGCGGCACGACTGTTCCAGGATCGTACGAAGCAGTGTCTCGCCCCGGACGGGAGCGTCCTCGTCGGTGCCCTCACGCTGATGAGGCATCTTCGCGATGAAGGGAATCTGCAGCGGCTGCCGCTCGCGCGCGCCGAACCGGAAGCCGTGGTCCGCCAGCAGCACGACCGTCGAGGAGTCATACGTGCCCGTCGCGCGCAGGGACTCGACAACCTCCCCGACGAAGCGGTCGACAAACTGCAGCTGCCGGACGTACGCCGTATCGGGCGACGTCTGCAGAGGATCGAACGGCTGGTCGTAGCCATCCCGTCCGAACACGAAGGGCAAATGCGGCACGCTGAAGTGCACGAAGCGGAACAGAGGCGGTGCTGTCGTCATGGGGCGGCGTGCAAAGTCGGTGGTGGCGTCCACCAGCGCGCGCTGATACGGCCCGAACGCCAGGTTCTTGAACACCCCGAAGGGAAACTGCCGTGGCCACAAGACGAACGTCGTCAGCACCGGATTCACCGGCGAGAAGCCGTCGTCCGCGGTCGATACATTGTAGAAGCTCAGCGAATGGCACGCGTCAACCACGCCCTGCAGCAGCTCGCAGTAGGGCAGGTAGTATCCCGCCATCTCGGTGGTGAACCCCAACCGCCTGGCGGTCGCAAACACTCCATCAGGGTCGGTGGCGCGGAACGGCACGAGACGCCCATCCTCCGTGAGTTCGAGCAGGAGGCCGTCTTCGACCCGGATGTCCCGCACGTGTCTCCCGGCCAGTAAGGACGGCAGCGATACCAGCGTGTCCGGGCCGGGCGCTGCGGCGGACATGTAGTTGACCGCGGAGGCCGCCAGCGAGCGGATGGCGGGGAACTCCGGCCGCACGTTTCCGCCGGCATCGTAGAGATACGAGAACGACAACTCGTCAAACAGCAGCGCCAGCATGGAGCCGCATCCTGCGGCGTCAGGCGTGCCGCGCAACGCCGAGGGCGCGCGCTCGATTCTCGTGACGACCGAATGTCCTGACACCGATGTCGCCAGCGCGGCCAGGACAACAAGCGAGACCGGCGACAGAGCCATCAACATACGCCGGAACCACCGGCTGAAGCCCGCCGGCGACAGCACGAACGCCAGCCCCACCATCAGCAGGACGCCGGCCGGCCCTCCAAGCCGCACCGCCCGGCTTTCCCACAGGCCTATCAGGAGATCCTCGAACGGAAGCTGTCGAGCCACGCCCGCGGCAAACGAGGCCATGGGCACAAGACTGACGGCCACCAGGGCCGCCGCTGCTCCGCGAGTCGGACGATCCCACAGGCGGAAGACGGCGATGCCGAGCAGGGCGCCGCCCAGCACCCACGCCACGGCGAATTCAGCCGCATCGGATCGCTGCCACTGCAGGAAGAAGCTATCGCTTCCGAGCGCGGCCGCCAGCGGATAGAAGAACAGGCCGGCGAGCGCGAAACCCAGCCACGCCGCGATAAGCGTCCGACGCCGCATGCTCATCGCTTTGTCATGAGAAACAGCACCCGGCCCGACGGTCCGACCGCCTGCCGCCGCTCGATGGTGAAATGCGCCTCACAGGAACGTTCAAACGGCTCAATCGCGTACTCGGCGAACACATCCGAACGCCGCGCGAGCATCTGCTGGACCATTGGATCCGATTTCGGCACAAACTCCACAATGAGGTGGCGCGCCAGCCGGGCCAGGTAGGCGGCGATGGCCGGCAATGGCACATTGTTGCCGATCGCGAGATGGTGCACGAGGGCGAGCGCAAGGACCAGATCCGCCGGTCCACGATCCTCAAGCGTCATCCGCTCTTCGTTGGCCCAGCCGATCGCCGGACTCGGCGCGGCCAGATCGTTCACAAGCGGCACCAGTGAGAGCCGCTCCGCCCGCGCCTGCCGGTACATCATCTCGACGCAGGCGGGATCGCCATCGATCGCCACCACGAGCGCGGCGTGCCGCGCGGCCATCGTACTGAACCTGCCGGTGTTGGCGCCGAGATCCCAGACGCTTGCCGGCCGCACCTGCGCAATCCATTCTTCGACGAGCGCGACCTTCAGCGAGGAGGACTCGGCGTCGTAACTGCGCTCGTCCGCGTAGTACGTCGTCCAGTCGCTCCGCCGGCTCCACTCCGTCGACTCGACCGCACGCTCGAGACTGCCCAGCAACCCGTCGATGCCACGCTGACTGCCAGTGCCGGCGGCCCGTGTGCCACCGCGGCGCGACAGGCGCGCCGAGGCAGCGGCGTGCAGATGGACGTGCAGGAGCGGGCCAGCCCGCAGGTACGAACGCGTGGGCAGCAGCCCCGACGCCAGGTCCAGCGGAACACCGTCGATGAAGACCTCCGCCAGCCGCGCCAGCCGGGCGTCAGTCAGGCTCCACAGCAGCAGCGGCGCATAGAAGTGCTGGCAGAACTGCCGGTAGGCAAGCCAGGGCCCGGGACGGCGCGGCTCAAACGACAGCGTGTCGATGAAGACCGGGATCCCCCGGCGGAACTGTACGTTGTAGGCGCTTGCGTCTTTGAGCGTCATCCCGAACGCCATGGCGCGCCGCTGCACCCGCAGCGTCAGCAGGGCCGCGTCGCGAAGCTGCGAGAAGCACCACTCGTAGGGATACGAGATCATCGGGATCCGCTCCGGGCGGATCACACCCGGTGCCATCTCGTCGTGAGGCAGCAGATCGCCGTCGGCCACCAGCGCAGCGTAGAGGCCGGACTGCATGAAGGTCCGGTATGCCTCGGC
The DNA here is from genome assembly GCA_964202965.1 of Vicinamibacterales bacterium. GTDB lineage: Bacteria > Acidobacteriota > Vicinamibacteria > Vicinamibacterales > UBA2999 > CAXNKG01. The sequence continues at coordinate 494 of CAXNKG010000050.1, read as the reverse complement.
GCCGGCCGGTTCAATGCGGCGGTAGAGCACCCCGTCGGCGACAAAGAGATGGCCGGCAGGATCGCGGAAAGAGCCAGGAAGTCTTTCCGGTGGCACGAATTCAGTCGGGGTCAGTGTGATGCTGGTCGGGAGCGGCGGGAAGGCCCCGAAGGCGCCTGACGAACCGCGCGATTGTGTGGCGGGATTGTCGAAGGACGAGTCCAAGACCCAGCAGTAACGAAAGCGCCGTCTGGTAGATGAGACTGCCCGCTCCGGGATCGATGTAGGCGTAGGCGGGCAGCTCCCCCAGCAGAAACAGCGCGCCGGCGATGGCGACAAAGACGAGTGGAGCCCGGACCGGCATACGTTAATCCCGGAAAGTACTTGAGTGGCCGTACCCGGCATGGGCAAACCATTGACGACAGTGATGCGGACGGACGACGTAGCGGGCCGCGCGAGCGACTCGCCGCAGGGCGACCGCGGTCCGCGGCGCGTGGGTGCGAATGCGCTGCTTC
>CAXNKG010000049.1:0-14218 GCA_964202965.1 Vicinamibacterales bacterium | reverse complement strand
ATGCGGTATTAGCGTCCCTTTCGGGACGTTATCCCCCACTCGAAGGTAGGTCACCCACGTGTTACTCACCCGTTCGCCACTCAGTTACCCCTTGCGAGGTAACCGCGTTCGACTTGCATGTGTTAGGCACGCCGCCAGCGTTGATTCTGAGCCAGGATCAAACTCTCATGTTAAAGACGCTGTCCCGTCTTCGCGCCTTGCAGCGCTACAACAGGAGCAACTTCAATAACGCGAGCGCCTGTTGAATTCATGGCTCTTGCGTTGTTGTTAGTACTGTAAGCAGCTCCGACTTCGTCCCTAACGGGGTTTCATCAGAGCCGTTGTCCGATTGCCCCAGCGTCCGCCCCTTATTGCGGGACCTCAGCCGGATGCATCGGACGAAGCTGACAATTTGACGGGTCCGCTTCCATCCCTCCTCCACCTTGCGGCTTCGGCTGGACTTCAGCTGACTTCGTTGTGCTTGTACGTCCTATCTAGTTTTCAAAGAACCGGATGCGTCGAATCCGCCTTGCGGCCTCATCGGCGGCCCCTCCGATCGGCGTCTCTGCCGGTTTTCAGGGGAACCTTCTAAGGTTACTATCGGCTCCTGACCCTGTCAACCACTTTTTCAAGGGGCGATTAGCGGAATTCCAAGTAGGTCGTCTACCTGCGTGACTCGGAACGTCTTAGAGCCGTTCGAGGTTGCGTGTGGAGATATCGGGGGCCGACGTGCTGTCGTGACCGATCTGCCACTGCCGGACTGGCGTCCGTCAGGCGAACCTTCTAAGGCTACGGGGCCGCGACGAAGATGTCAACCCCCGTGAATCTTGCGAATCAGCCTGACCAAATAGTTGTCCTTCTTCCCTTTTCGGACGACGAACAGCTGACCTTCAATGGCGCGCTCCGGGAGAAGGCGAAACTTCTCATCAGTCACGCGCTCATCATTAATGTAGATCCCGCCGCCGCGGATGAGCCTCGCCGCTTCGCTCTTCGAACTGGCGACGCCAGACGATGAGAGAAACTCGACGATAGGCCAGCCTCCGTCCACGTACTCCGTGGTGGTCGAAGGCACGTTCGGAAATACCTGCAGCAGCTCGTTGACGGACATCGTGGCGATCGAGCCGCTGAACAGCTTTTGGGCTGCCGTTTCCGCTTCCCTGACGGCATCTTCGCCGTGGACGAGACGAGTCACTTCCTGCGCGAGCGCTCGCTGCGCGTGCCGCCGCTCCGGTTCGCGCACCGTGATCCGTTCGAGCTCGTCGATCGCCTCACGCGTGAGGAACGTAAAGAACCGCAGATATTTCACCGCGTCGCGGTCATCGGTGTTCAACCAGAACTGGTAGAACACGTACGGCTTGGTCAGCTCGGGGTCGAGCCAGATCGTTCCGGCTTCGGTCTTGCCGAATTTTGTGCCCGATGCCGTCGTGATCAGCGGAAGCACCAGGCCGTGCGTCTTCGCGCTCCTCACCCGGCGAATCAGGTCCATCCCGGCAGTGATATTGCCCCACTGGTCGCTGCCGCCCATCTGGAGCGTGCAATTGAATCGGTCGAATAGTTCGAGGAAATCGTACGCCTGCAGAAGCGAGTAGCTGAACTCTGTGTAGGTGATGCCGTCCTCACTCTCGATTCGCCGTTTGACCGAATCCTTCGCGAGCATCGCACTGACCGAAAAATGCTTGCCGACGTCCCGCATGAAGTCGATCGCCGTGAGCTTAGTCAACCATTCAGCATTGTTGACGAGCCGGGCCGGCGCGGTCGTGCTGTCGAAATCGAGGAAGCGGGCGAGCTGCGCGCGAATGCCTGCGACATTTTCTTCGACCTTCTCGACGGTCAGCAGTTGGCGTTCGGCGATCTTCCCGCTGGGATCTCCGATCATCCCCGTGCCGCCCCCGACGACGGCGATCGGGGCGTGACCGCAGCGCTGCATGTGCGCCAGCGCGGTCATCACGAGCAGGGAGCCCACGTGCAGACTCGGAGCGGTCGGATCGAAGCCGACGTATCCGGTGACCTGCCCCTGCCTCAGAGCCTCGCGCGAGCCTTCCGTGGCGTCATACACAAGGCCGCGCCACTCGAATTCGCCATACAGGTCCACAGCCGTTACTATAAACCGGCGCTATGGTGTTGGGCCGCCGCGCCGTTATCAAGGGACTGCTCGCCACCGGTGTCGGCGCGCTGACCGGCACCGCCACGTACGGCATCGCGTACGAGCGCCATCAAATCGGCGTTACGGGCGCACTGTTGCCCGTTTCCGGCCTGGCCCCGGCGCTCGACGGACTTCGCATCGCGTTTCTCACCGACATTCATCACAGCAGCACGGTGCCAGCGGCGGACGTCTCGGCAGCCGTTGATCTGGCTATGGCCCAGAAGCCTGACCTGATCGTGCTCGGCGGAGATTACGTGACGTTCGGCAATCGGGCGTTCGTCGGGCCGGTCGCTGAATTGCTGGCGCCGTTGCGGGCCCCCCACGGCGTGTTCGCCATCCTCGGCAACCATGATGACGACCGGGACCTGCCGGCCGCTCTCGAAACGCAGCATATCGAGGTGCTGAAGGACGCGCGCACGCAGCTTGAGATCCGGGGCGAGAGGCTGGAGCTCGCCGGGCTGCGCTTCTGGACGCGGCGGCCCCAGGATGTCGCCCGCGTGCTGCGAAAGAGTACCGACACGGTCCTCCTGCTCGCACACGATCCGCGGCGGCTCGTCGAAGCGGCGAGCCTTGGCGTACCGGCGGTGCTTTCAGGTCACACACACGGCGGCCAGGTCGTCATTCCCGGCCTCGGAGCCGTCGCGCGGCGGCGGTTCCCCGTACTCGCCGGGCTGGGCGAACGGGAGAACACCTCCATCTTTGTGAGTCGGGGGGTGGGAACGGTCTATGTGCCCGTTCGAATCAACTGCCCGCCAGAAGTCGCCCTGATCACGCTGGCGCGACGCTCGGAAATCTAGCCGTTCATGAACCGCCGGCCGTCAACCTTCCAGCGCCCGGCCAGCATGATTCGCACGGCAGCCGGATAGGCCTGGTGTTCCTCGATCAGAATGCGCGCCGCAAGACTGTCAGGGCTGTCGCCGGGCATGACGGGGACCGTTCGCTGCAGCACGATGGGCCCGCCATCGAGCTCAGCCGTCACGATGTGCACGGTGACGCCGCTGACCTTGACCCCGTATTCGAGGGCCTGACGCGGCGCATCCGTTCCCGGAAACGAGGGCAATAACGATGGATGAATATTCAGAATCGCGTTCGGAAACGCATCCAGCAGCGGCTTCCCCACAAGCCGCATGTAGCCAGCAAGACACACGAGGCTGACGTTCCGTTCCTGAAGTGCGCGCACGATCGCCTGGTCGTGTCTTTCGCGCGGTGAGTAGTCGCGGTGATTGATACAGAGTGTCTCGATGCCAGCCGAGGCTGCGCGGGTCAAGCCGGGGGCGTCGGGCTGATTTGATATGACGACGGCAATCTCGGCGTTCAGCTCAGCATTGCGAATCGCGTCGACAAGCGCCTGGAGGTTGCTCCCTCGACCGGAGATCAGGACGCCTAACCGGGGATTCACGACAGATTGACGTAGGTCACGCTCGGCGGCTCACCCGCGACGACCTCGCCAATAACGCGCGCGTCGCGGCCGCCTCGCGCGGCCAGTTCGTCGAGAAGGGATTCGGCCTTGTCGGGGCCGGTGACGATGATGAGGCCGATCCCCATGTTGAACGTTCGCATCATGTCGTCGATGGGAACCTGGCCGCTCCGCTGCAGCCATCGGAATATCGGAGGAATCTCCCAGGCGGAGGCGTCGACCACCGCGGCGGTGCCGTAGGGAAGAACGCGCGGAAGGTTGTCGGTGATGCCACCGCCCGTGATGTGCGCCATGCCCTTGATACGGCCCCCGTCGAGCAGCGGGCGAATGTACTGGAGGTACGACTTGTGCGGCTCGATGAGCGCGTCCCCGACGGTCTTTCCCAATTCAGGGACATGGCTGTCGACGGTCAGCCCAAGCCGGTCGAACACGATCTGCCGCGCCAGTGAATAGCCGTTGGTATGCAGGCCGGATGACGGAATGCCGACCAGGGCGTCACCGATACCGATCGTCCGGCCGTTGATCAGGCGTGTCTTGTCCACCGCGCCGATGATGAACCCCGCCATGTCGTACTCGCCGACCCTGTAGAAGCCCGGCATCTCGGCGGTCTCGCCCCCAAGAAGCGCGCACCCGTTGTCGCGGCATGCAGCGGCGATTCCGCCCACGACGGCCTCGGCAACGTCCGGCGACAGCCGCCCCGTCGCGAGGTAATCCAGGAAGAACAGCGGCTCCGCACCCTGGACGAGGATGTCGTTGACGCAGTGGTTGACGAGATCCATGCCGACGGTGTCATGCCGGCCGGCCATGAAGGCGACCTTCAGCTTCGTGCCCACGCCGTCGGCGCTGGCCACCAGGATGGGCTCACGGAAGCGGCCCGCCTCGAGCTGGAATAGGCCGCCGAAAGATCCAATTTCCGACAGCACGCCCGGAGTGAAGGTGGATCGTGCAAGCGCGCGGATCCGGCGAACCGTGTCATTGCCCGCGTCGATATCCACGCCAGCGCTCTTGTAATCCATGGTCAGAATTCCCGCCTGTCAATCTGCGTCGCGGCGATGGTCCGGCCGGGCGACGCGTCGGCAGCCTGCCAGTATGCCGCCCGCGCGGCACCAAAGAACTGTTCTTCAGCGAAGTCATCCTCCAGGTTTTGGAACCCTTCGCCCAGGAGCTCGATGCCCTGTGCCCGCACCTCGTCGGATGCGTCGCCGAGCCACGCTATCACCTGGGCCCGCTGCCGGAGTGCGAGGGACGAGAATGCGAGGCCCGCCACGCGGCGGCGGCGATCGGGCGCGCCGGTCGCCGACCTCACGAGTGTCTCGCGCGCGGCGGCCTGGGTCTCACCAATCGCCGCGAGCGCGCCGAGGGCGGCACGCACGCCGTCGGGACGAGTCAGGGGATTGCGAGCGGCCTCCTCCAGCCATCCGATTCTCGACCCGCACGAGTCACCGAGGGGGCGCTGCGCCGCCTGCACCGCCGCCATCACGTTCGTGGACATCTGCGCCAGCTCGGCCAGGGTGCCGAGCGCCCGCCGATCTCCGATCCGTCTCAGCGCCAGAACCGCGTCGTCCTGAAGCGCTCCTTCCGAGCCCGTCAACGCGCTCACGGCGTCCACGGCATAGGTCGCACGATAATCCCTCAGCGCCGACACCACCACGCTTCGAAAGACATCGAACCCGCGGCCGATCTCCCCAAGCATCGCCCGCTGCGCGCGGTCGTTCCGGTCGGCGAGCAGCGTGCGCATCAGCGCGGCCGTTCCGCCGTCATTGAAGGACGTCAACAGGACGAGCGCCCGGTCGCGGACGAATTCATCCGGGTGCGCGCGCGCGGACGCGGCCAGCGCGGGCACGACCGAGGCGGCGGGAGCGCGCCGGATCATCCGGGCCACCGTCATGCGTGCCGCGTGATTGAAATCCGAAGGGCTGTCGATGTGACGTCTCAGGTCGGCGTCTGACAGAGCCTCTGCCGAAGCGGAAAGGGCCACCGCCAGGACCATCAGGATGGTGAGCGGGAGGCGTCGCGGCACGTCGTCAGCCCGAGACGGAATCTTTCTCCAGGACCGGAAATGCGAACTCGCGCGGTTCCGAGTGTGCGCCGTCGGGATTCAGCTTGAGCGCAAGCTGCAGATACGCGGTCTCATCGCGCGGAAAGTCGACGGGGTACACACCGGTGTAGCAGGAGGTGCAGTACTTTGTGGATCCACCGGAGACACAGGACGTCAGCCCCTCGAGACTGAGATAGGCGACGCTGTCCGCGTCGAGGTACGTGCGGATTTCTTCGAGCGTATGGGTCGCGCCGATCAACTCCGATCGGCGCGGCGTATCGACCCCATAGAAACAGGGCGACACCGTCGGCGGGCAACTGATCCGCATGTGCACTTCGCGGGCGCCCGCACCGCGGACCATGCGGACGATCTTCCGGCTGGTCGTGCCGCGAACGATTGAATCGTCGACGAGGATGACGCGGCGCCCGTGGATGATGCTCCTCACAGGATTCAGCTTCACCCGCACGCCGAAGTGTCGAATCGACTGCTGCGGCTCGATGAAGGTGCGCCCCACATAGTGATTGCGAATGAGTCCCATCCGCATCGGGATGCCCGACGCCTCGGCGAAGCCAACAGCCGCGCACACACCCGAGTCGGGAATGGGAATCACGACGTCTGCATCGACGGGCGCTTCGGTGGCGAGCTGGCGGCCGAGCTGTGTGCGCACTTCGTTGACGCTCTCACCGAACACGTAGCTGTCGGGCCGCGCGAAATACACGTGCTCGAAGATGCATTGTGACGCAGGCGCCGGCGCGAACGGCTTGATCGACTTCATGCCGGACGCGCTGATCACGACGAGCTCCCCGGGCTCCACGTCGCGCACGTACGTCGCGCCGATCAGATCGAGCGCGCACGTCTCCGAGCAGAGTACCCAGGCGTTTTCAAGCCGCCCGATCGCCAGCGGCCGGAACCCGTTCGGATCGCGGACCCCGATCAGGCGGTCCTTGGTCATCATGACAAACGAAAATGCGCCCCGAACCTGCGAAATCGCGTCGACGATCGCCTGTTCGCTGCCGTCCTCGCGCGACCGCGCAAAGAGATGCACGACGACCTCGGTGTCGCTGCTGGTCTGAAAAATCGCTCCGACCTTGACGAGCGCGTCGCGCACGTCGCCGGCATTGACCAGATTGCCGTTGTGGCCGATCGCGAACTGCCCGTGTGTGCTGTCGATGACGATCGGCTGGGCGTTCGCCACCCGGCTCTCACCGGCGGTCGAGTACCGGACGTGACCTATCGCCAGCGTTCCAGGGAGGGTGCCCAGCGATGTGGCATCGAACGCCTCGTTGACGTACCCCATCGCCTTGCGGTGGCGAATCTGCGTGCCGTCGGAGGCCGCGATGCCCGCGCTCTCCTGTCCGCGATGCTGCAGCGCGTACAACCCGAGGTACGTGAGGTTGGCAGCCTCGGGATGCCCGAAGATGCCAAACACGCCGCATTCGTCGCGGAACTTATCAAGCACGGGGACCCTTAGTGTACGGCCTCACGCAATAGCGCGCTCGCGATCGAAGTACGCGCCGATCGCCTCCGACCAGACGCGCTCGGCGTCCGCCAGTGGTTCGTCAATCGCGGCCTTCTGCCCGACCGTGATACGAATCCGGTCACCTCCGACGCGGCCGACGATCGCCGCGGGAACCCCGCTGCCCGCCGCGAGCGCCTCCAGCTCGGCCGCGCGCGACGCATCAACCGACACGATGACTCGCGACGCCGATTCGCCAAAGAGCGTGCATGCGGCCGCCAGGGAGTCGGCCGCCCCCTCGACCCTCGGAATGTCGACCGTCGCGCCGAACCCGGTATCGAAGCAGCACTCGGCGAGCGCCACGGCGATGCCGCCGTCCGCACAGTCATGAGCCGACCGAATGAGGCCGGCGGCAATACCGGCAACCAGCAGCCGCTGCAGCGCGGCCTCCGCCGCGAGATCGAGCGCCGGCGGCACGCCGCGCACGAGCCCGTGGATCACTTTTAGATACTCACTGCCGCCGAGCTCGTTCCGGCCAACACCCAGCAGGACAATCGTGTCGCCGTCGTGAACAAAGGCGCGGCGCACGACCTTCGACGCGTCTTCGATCAGCCCGACCACGCCCAGCACGGGCGTCGGCAGCACACCGCGACCGTCCGTTTCGTTGTACAGGCTGACATTTCCGCCCGTGATGGGAATGCCAAGCGCGCGGCACGCCGCCGAAATCCCCTCGACGGCCTGGCCGAACTGCCACATGATCTCCGGCCGCTCGGGATTGCCGAAGTTGAGGCAGTTGGTCGCGCCAATCGGTTCTCCCCCGGCGCACGCCACGTTACGGGCGGCTTCGGCGACCGCCAGCTGGGCCCCCTGGAACGGGTCGAGATACACATACCGGCCATTGCCGTCTGCGGAAAGGGCCAGGGCGCGGTTGGTTCCTTTGACGCGGACCACGCCGGCTCCCATTCCAGGCACGACCAGGGTGTTGGTCCGCACCATGTGGTCGTACTGCCGGTAGACCCAGCGCTTGCTGGCGATGCCGGGCGACGCCAGCAGGCGCCGGAAGACGTCGGCGGCCGGCGGGGGCGGTCCCAGCGCTGACAGGTCGAGCCGCCGGGCCTCGGCCAGGTACGCCGGTTCGGCCATCGGCCGCTGGTAGACCGGGGCGTCGTCGGTCAGGCATTTCGCAGGAATGTCCGCGACCAGGTCACCGTGGTGCCTGACGCACAGCCGGCCGTCGGTCGTGACTTCCCCTATGCGCACGGCGTGCAGATCCCATTTGTCGAAGATCCGCTCGACGTCGGCCTCTCGTCCCTGCTTCACGACGAGCAGCATGCGCTCCTGCGATTCCGACAGCATGATCTCGTACGGTGTCATGCCGGTCTCGCGCTGCGGCACCAGCGACACGTCGATCGCGATACCGGCACCGCCGCGAGAACCCATCTCGGCAGTCGAACACGTGAGTCCGGCGGCGCCCATATCCTGGATGCCGACGAGCGCGTCGGTCTTCATCACCTCGAGGCACGCCTCGAGGAGAAGCTTCTCCATGAACGGATCGCCCACCTGAACCGCCGGGCGCTTTTCCGCCGATGCCTCGTCGAACTCCGCAGAGGCCATCGTCGCGCCATGAATGCCGTCGCGGCCGGTCTTGGCGCCGACATAGTAGACGGCGTTGCCGGCGCCGGACGCGGCAGCCTTGATGATCTCGTCCGCTTTGGCGATGCCCAGACAGAAGACATTCACGAGCGGATTGCCCGTGTAGCTTTCGTCGAACGCAATCTCGCCGCCGACGGTCGGGATGCCGATGCTGTTGCCGTACCCCGCGATGCCACGCACGACGTCGCTGAATGTGCGCCGCACGAGCGGGTCATCCAGCGGTCCGAACCGCAGTGAATTCAAGAGCGCGATCGGCCGCGCGCCCATCGTGAAGATGTCGCGGATGATGCCGCCGACGCCGGTCGCGGCGCCCTGATACGGCTCGATGAAGGACGGGTGGTTATGGGATTCGATCTTGAACACGGCCGCGAGGCCGTCACCGATGTCGACGGCGCCCGCGTTTTCTCCCGGGCCCTGGAGCACTCTTGTTCCCGTCGTGGGCAGCTTCCGCAGATGGACGCGCGAGCTCTTGTAGCTGCAGTGCTCGGACCACATCACCGAAAAGATGCCGAGCTCGGTGACCGTCGGCTCGCGCCCGAGCATCTCGAGGATGCGCTGATATTCGTCGCGCGTCAGGCCGTGCTGCTGAAGAATCTGGTCGGAGGCTGTCATCGCGCGGCAACAGCCATTCCGTGGGTCACCGCGTTGACCGCGGATTCGAGCACGACGTAGCCGTCGGTGCTGCCGAGCGCCAGTTCACACGCCCGCTCCGGATGCGGCATCAGGCCGACGACGTTGCGCCCGTCGCTGCAGATCCCGGCAATGTTCGCGGCCGATCCGTTGGGATTCGCGTCCGGTGTGACCGCACCCTCCGCGGACGTGTACCGGAAAACGACCTGCCGGTTCTTCTCGAGCCGATCGATAACGTCGGGCTCGGCGTAGTAGTTGCCCTCGCCGTGCGCAATCGGGAGCCGCAGGATCTGGCCGGGACGGCAGGCATTCGTGAACGGTGTGTCGGTCTGTTCGACTTTGACGAAGACATGCTCGCACTGGAACCGGACGCTGCGGTTCCGCAGCATGGCGCCGGGCAGCAGGCCCGCCTCGAGCAGCACCTGAAAGCCGTTGCAGATCCCGAGCACGGGGCCTCCCCTGCCAGCGAACTGCTGCACTTCGCGCATGATGGGCGAGAACCGCGCGATGGCGCCGGTCCGCAGGTAATCGCCGTGCGCAAACCCACCCGGCAGCACCACCACGTCGGCGCCGCCGAGGCTGGTCTCCTTATGCCAGACAAACGCCGCGTCCTGCCCCAGGACGTGTCGTACGGCGTGATACGCGTCGTGGTCGCAATTGGATCCCGGGAAGACAATCACGGCGAACTTCATCGCTTCGCCGCCGCCGTCGTCTCGATGTCGATGCGATAGCTTTCGATCACGGGATTAGCGAGCAGCTTGTCTGCCGCTTCCGACGCGATGCGGCGCGCGTCGTCTGCCGTGTCGGCATCGATGTCGAGCTCGAAGTACTTGCCCTGGCGGACGCCGGTGACCGAGGCGTACCCGAGTGTATGGAGCGCGTCGGCCACGGTCGTTCCCTGTGGATCGAACACCGACGGCTTCAGCATGACGAACACGCGCGCGCGCATCAGACGGCTACCTCCTGAAACACTCTCTCGAAAATATGGTCGACGTGGCGAAGCTGATTGTCCAGGTCGAAGGCCCGTTCGAGATCCGGGCGCGGCAACACCCTGGCGACGTCCGGGTCGTCCAGCAGCAGCCGCTTGAACTCCTGCTGCCCGGCGAAGGCGCGCATCGCATTGCGCTGGACCCATTCGTAGGCCTCTTCGCGCGACGCGCCGCGACGGGCCAACTCGAGCAGGACGGTCCCCGAGAACACCACGCCGCGCGACCGGTCCAGGTTCTCGCGCATCCGCTCCGGATACACCACCATGCCCGTCACGATCCGCGTGAACCGCCGGAGCATGTGATCGAGCGCGATGAACGAGTCGGGCAGAATGACGCGCTCGACGGACGAATGCGAGATGTCACGCTCATGCCATAACGCATTGTTCTCGAACGCGGCGCCGGCATTGGCACGCAGGAGGCGTGCGAGGCCGACGATCTGCTCGCACCCGACCGGGTTGCGCTTGTGCGGCATCGCGGACGAGCCCTTCTGGCCTTTGCCGAACGGCTCCTCGACCTCGCCGATTTCGGTCTTCTGCAAACCGCGAATCTCGAGCGCGAATTTTTCGAGCGAGGAAGCGGTAATCGCGAGCACCGACAGGAGCTCCGCATGCCGGTCGCGCTGAATCACCTGCGAGGCGACAGGCGCGGGCTCCAGGCCGAGCGCGGTGCAGACGTCGGCCTCGATTCCCGGCGGCAGATGCGCGAACGTGCCGACCGCGCCCGACAACTTGCCGACGGAGACGACCTGCCGCGCCCGCTGAAGCCGCTCGACATCGCGCGCCAGCTCGGCGTACCAGAGCGCCAGCTTCAGGCCAAACGTCATCGGCTCGGCATGCACGCCGTGCGTCCGGCCGATCATCGGCGTATGCCGGTGTTCGGCCGCCCGCGTCCGCACCGCCTGCATGGCGCCGCGAAGATCCTGGAGGAGGAGATCGCACGCCTCGCGCATCTGGAGCGCCTGGGCGGTGTCGACGACGTCGGAGGACGTGAGGCCGAAGTGCAGCCACCGCGCCGACGGGCCGACATGCTCGGCAACGGCGGTGGTGAAAGCGACGACGTCGTGCTGGGTGACCTGCTCGATCTCCTCGATGCGGGCCACATCGAAGCGGGCGCGCTGACGAACGTCGCGAGCGGCATCGGCCGGCACAATGCCGCCTCGAGCCATGGCGTCGAGCGCGGCGAGCTCGACCTGCAGCCACGTCTCGTACCTGCGATGGTCGCTCCAGATGCGACCCATGTCGGCGCCCGTGTACCGTCGAATCATGTCAGCGAGAGTGTCTCCGGGGACAGTGTCAAGCCATTGACCGCACCGAGCACCGTCGCGGCGAGCGCCCCCTCCGCGAAGAGGTCGCGCGCCACACGCTGCACTTCACCAGTCGTGACCGCCTCGATGCCAGCCAGTGTTTCATCGAGGCCACAATGGCGGTCAAAGTAGATCTCCTGCCGCGCCAGGTGCGACATCCGGCTCGAGGTGCTTTCGAGGTTCAGCATGAGACTGCCCTTGAGGTGATCCTTGGCCCGGCGCAGCTCGGACTCCGGCAGCGTCTCGTCCTTCAGGCGCCGGATCTCGGCGACGACCACATCAATCAGCTCGGCGACCGCGTCGTTGGCGCAGCCCGCGTAGATCGTCATGGATCCGGCGTCGCGGTACGCGCTCAGTCCGCTGAAGACAGCGTACGCCAGACCGCGCTTCTCTCGGACGTTCTGGAACAACCGCGAGCTCATCGAGCCGCCGAGAATCGTGTTCAGGATGTAGCTTGAATACCGATCGGCGTGATCCTGCTGGTACCCGCGCGTCCCGAGACACACGTGGCTCTGTTCGAGCTCCTTGTTTCTGATGAGGACCGACGACACGACGCGCGGCGGGGCGTCGGTGATCGGCTGACTCGAGGTCGGCAGGTCGCCGAAATACTTCTCGACAAGCGCCCGGGCGACCTGATGCTCGATGTTGCCGACGACGGCGATGATCAGCGTCGGTGCGGTATAGACGTTCTCGAAGTAATGGCGCAAGCCGCCGGCGGTGAACGATTCGACCGTCTCCTTGGTGCCGAGAATCGGCCGCCCGAGCGGATGGCCGTGCCAGAAGCGCTCGACGAACAGCTCGTGCACGAGGTCGTCAGGCGTGTCCTCGACCATCTTGATTTCCTCGAGCACGACTTTCTTCTCGCGCTCAAGGTCGTCCGGCGAGAACGCGGGACGCATGACGATGTCCGACAGCACTTCGACAGCGAGCGGCAGGTGCTCGTCCAGGACCTTGATGTAATAGCTGGCGTATTCCTTGGCGGTGAACGCGTCCATCTGCCCGCCGATGGAGTCGATGGTCTGGGCGATATCCTCGGCGCTGCGCGTCGCCGTTCCCTTGAAGAGCATGTGCTCGACGAAGTGGGCGATGCCGCTCTGTTCGGAGGGCTCGTGGCGCGATCCTCGGGCCAGCCAGACACCAATGCTCACCGACCGCACATGCGTCATCCGCTCGGTGACGAGCCGAAGGCCGCTGGGAAGAACGTCTCGAACGATCGCTGGTGGCGTCACGGATGTTCTGGAATCGTCGCCGGGCCGGGCCGGTCAACCCTGCAGCGCCTGCCGGGACCTCGCTGCAAACCGTTGACAGACAGGGAATTAGAAGGCGCTGATTATTCTAGCATGTACAATCGAAGCTCGCATCTCGATGGAAATGCGAGACATAGCGATGCGTGCCCCGATTGATTTAGCGGAGCTCGAACTTCACGAACTGGAAGCCGCGCTGCGCGCGCGCAGCGTCGAGCCATTTCACGCGCGACAGATCTATCGCTGGCTCTACAAACGCGGCGTGACAGATCTCGACCGCATGACCGACATCGGGCGGACGCTGCGGGAGAGGCTGCGGTCCGATTTCACGATCACCACACCGCTGGTCGCGGGAGACGAACGCTCGACCGACGGCACGCGAAAGTTCCTGCTGGAACTGGCCGACCGGCGCCGCGTCGAAGCGGTGTTCATCCCGGATACGCCGGCGATGACGTTCTGCATCTCGACCCAGGTCGGCTGCGCCATGTCCTGCGGCTTCTGCCTGACGGGCACAATGGGCCTGGTCCGGAACCTCACGGCGGGCGAAATTGCCGGCCAGGTCCGCGTCCTCGCGGCGGCAACCGGGCTCCTCGACCAGCCCTTCAACATTGTGCTGATGGGCATGGGTGAGCCGCTGCACAACTACGACAACACGATGAAGGCGCTGCGCATCCTGAATGCCGAACACGGGTGCGCGATAGCGCCGCGCCGAATCACCTTGTCGACGGTCGGCATTGTGCCTGGGCTCGAACGGCTCGCGCGCGAGCCCCTGATGCCGAACGTGGCCATCTCCCTGCACGCGACGACCGACGAGCAGCGAACCGCGCTCGTGCCGCCGAACAGCAAGTACCCGCTGGCGGCCATCCTCGAGGCGGCCCGCACGTTCCCCCTCCGGAAACGCAGCCGCATTACCTTCGAATACGTGCTGCTCGATCGGGTCAACGACACGCCTGACGACGCGCGGCGGCTAGTGAAGCTGCTGGCCGGCATCAAGGCCAAGGTCAACCTGATTCCGCTGAACGCGGCGCCGGGCATCCCGTACCAGCGCCCCTCCGACGCCCGCGTCGATCGATTTGCGCAGATCCTCGCGGATCGCCACGTGACCGTGTCGGTGCGGAAGAGCCGCGGGCGCGACATTCGCGCCGCCTGCGGTCAGTTGATCGTCGACGGGGGTTCGAAGAAGTCAGCCGCGCAGCAGATGGCGCTGCTCATCGGCGGCTAAAGCAGTTTTCATAAACGTTCGGCACCGGTGTAGCCGCAATGGCGGAAATAGTTCCGGCATTCATCGGCGCTGAAGCGCGGCAGGCATTGCCCCAGCAGCGGCCAGAGCGTCTCGATGGACCGGCAGCGGGCCGTGCGCAGGATG
>CAXNKG010000048.1:0-16214 GCA_964202965.1 Vicinamibacterales bacterium | reverse complement strand
TAAAGAGGACGCTCTTTAAATGACCCCCGACCCCGTTTAATTGGCCGCCAGCCGGCGGCCCGCCATCCAGACTGAATTGATCTGCCTGGTGTTGCGAATGTTCTGAAGCGGATTCGCGTCGAGCACCAGCAGGTCGGCGACGTTCCCCGGAGCCAGCGTCCCGATCCGGTCGAGCCGGATCACGCGCGCGGCGGTACCGGTCGCCGCGGTGAGCGCCTGCATTGGCGTCAACCCCGACTCCACCAGCAGCTCGAGCTCCATGTGCTCCAGGTACCCCTGGAAGCGGCCGAACGTCATGTTGTTCGGGATGCCGCCGTCGGTGCCCATCGCGATCGGGATGCCGGCGTCGGCCATGATCTTCACGTTCCGCTTTGCCTGCACAAGCGCCTGCTTGATCGACTGCGCCACCTTGTCATTGCGCACGCGCTGCTGGAACTCTGGCGCGCTCACGATGTCGACGTGTTCCTTGAAGAGCGACATGCCGCGCAGGAAGAACGGGTCCGTGAACCAGGCGGGCGTCGACTCGTAGACGAATACGGTCACTTCGCGCGTCAGGGTCGGGATGACGCCGACGTCGCGCGCCTTCATGTCCGCAATCAGTTCGGCGTCCACGTCCATGTCGCGCACGGAGTGCGCCAGGAGGTCGGCGCCCTTCTTCACGACCGCCTTCGCGTCGCGAAGATAGAAGATGTGCGGCGTCACGCGGAGCCCGCGCTTGTGCGCCTCTTCTACGATCGCGCCCCACGTCTCGACATCCATGTTGCCAGGCGGGTCGTCGAAGTGCAGCTTGATGATGTCGGGCTTGATGTCGGCCACGCGGTTGGTCTCCGCGCGTGATTCCTGCGCCGTCTTGTACCGGCGGACGCTCGCGCCCGACGTATAGACCCGCGAACGATCCAGCGTCGCGGCGGTCTTCTGCTCTTCGCGCAGCTTGATCTGCTCGAGCTCGTCGTCCTTATTCGCGCCGAGACTCACCACTGTCGTCACGCCGTAGTTGGCGTACATCCGCAGCTGGCGGATCAGGTCTTCGCGAATCGGGATCTTCGGATCGAGCCCCTTCTGGGCGTGGCCGTGGGCGTTGATCATGCCGGGCATGATCGTCTTCCCCGCCATGTCGATGCGCGTCGCGCCCGCGGGAATGGCCGGATTCACGCCGACCGCGTCGACACGTCCGTCGCGCATCACGATGGTGGCTTTCTCCATCGCGGGACGCCCGGTGCCGTCGATGACGCGCGCGTTCATCAACGCGGTCACGCCGCCGGCTGCCGGGGCCTGCGCGGCGGTTCGCTCCTCAGAGAGAAATGTTCCGGCGAGCCCAAGCGCCGCAGCGCCGAGAATCGCCAGCCGTACTGCGTGAGGTCGCATGCGTAACTCCTTTTGGGTGCCGGGAAAGCGCCGATTGTACTCCTACGGCGCAGCCGCGCGGGCCCGGATCCCGGCCGCACGGGCGGTGTGTCCCTGACGATCCAGGGCTTCGGCCAGACCGTCGAGCCCAGGCCGGAGCGCCGGCGAGAGAAAAAGTGCCTCCGAGAAATGCTGGACCGCAGCGCCTGCGTTGCCCGAGCGGAGCGCAACCGTCCCAAGGTTCACGCGCACGCCCGGATCCGTCGGGGCCAGACGCCGTGACGTCTCCAGGGCCACGCGCGCGAGGTCGTACTGCTCGAGCGCCGCGTGCGCGCTCGCGAGCAGGTTGAAGACATTGACGTCGGCAGGGGTCAGCGACGCCAGTTCCCGGCCGGCCTCGACGACCTGTGTGAAGTCTCCGCGCAGATAGGCGAGCCGCGCGCGGATGTACAGGTGGACTGCCCTCTCTGTGCTCGCCTGCTCCGCGAGAGCGAGCAGCCGCTCCAGCGCCTCGTCCGATCCGCGGTCGGCGTACATCGACGCGAGCTGCATCAATGCGGCGGGACTGCCCGGGGTCACGAGGACTGCCTGCCTCGCCGATTCCGTCGCGTCATCGGACTTGCCGAGTGCGCTCTGCACGACCGACAGCTGGACGAGCGCTCCAACGGACGCCAGGGCCTCCTCCGCCTCCCGCAGGCGGCCCGACCGGGAGGCCGCTCGCGCGAATCCGTTCAGCGCCGAGACGTCGTCAGGCGCAAGCCGCACCGCGTCGCGCAGATCGAGGAATGCCAGGTCGGCCGCGTTGGCGCGCAGCTGCATCAGCCCGCGGTCCCGAAGATCGCCCGCTGTCGCCGCCGCGGCGGCTCTGGCAATCGAGGGAGGCAGCGGCGCCGATCCCGCCGCCGCGCGGAGGCTGTCGACGTTCGCCTGCTGAAAGCGTCCGTACACGGCGCGCGGCGCGGTGTATTCCAGCTGCAGACGATCGTCTGTCTGGATGACGGCATTGCCGGCGAACCGCCGCAGCCTCTGGCCTCCAGCGACATACAGGCTCAGCACGCTGAGCGGGTTCCTCACGTCGATCTCCGCGAGGTCCATCGCGACACCGGGCCGCGCCCACGCCGCGGCAATTCCCGCGTCGAGGGCGGGAATGGGGCCCGCGCCGCCAATCAGCAGCAGATCGCTTTCGGCCACGAGCCAGGCAGTGCCGTCGGGGAAGACCGAAAGAAACGTGGCGACAATCGACTGCAGATCCTCCTGGCTGATGCTGTAGGTGTGCGCCCACTGCGTCAGCAGCCCGCCCGGCGCCAGGCGCTCGCGCGCCGCCAGGAAGAACTCGCGCGTGAACAGCGTGGCGACGCCCGCCATCCACGGATTTGACGGCTCCGAGATGATGACGTCGTACCGATCCGGCGTGAGATGCAGATGCGTCCGGCCGTCGCCGACCACGAGCCGCGTTCGCGGATCGTCCAGCGCGTCGTGGTTCTCCCGCGCAAAGAAGCGCGACGCCTCGACCACCTGCGGCGAAATTTCGACGACATCGACGCGCTCGACCGGATGCGTCAGCGCCGCACCGAGCGTCACGCCGCTGCCGAGCCCGATGATGCCCACGCGCCGCGGATTCGGATGCAGCAGCAGCGGCAGGTGCGCCAGCAGCTTCTGCGTGAGCATGTCGGCGGCGTTTGACGCATCCACTTTCCCGTCGATCGCGAGGGAGAGCGCGCCAGGAACCTGCCGCACCGACACGGTCCCCGCGGCGCCTTCGCGGTAGTACACGAGCTGCCCCGCCTCGAGCCCGGTTGCAATGTCCCCCTCCGCCAGCGCCGCGGCATACCGGTACCCGCCGTTCGCGAGCCGCGCCGGGTTCCATGGCGGCATGAGCAGTGCCGCGATGGCGACGCCGGCGGCGACGGCGGAACGCACCAGCGTGCCCGTCCTCCGTCGTCCGGCTCCCAGCCGCATCACCGCCCATCCGGCGGCCAGCAGCAGTCCGGCGCCAATCCGGATGGCGCCCTGAAGGCCGGCGGCGGGAATGAGCACGAAGCTCCCGAGCAGCGCCCCGGCAATGGCGCCACAGGTGTTGATGGCGTACAAGGTAGACGCGCGCGCCGGCGCAGCATCGGTCTCGGGTCCAGCCGCCTCGGATCCAGCCGCCCCGGACCTCGTCATCGCCAGCGTCAGCGGAAACACGGCGCCAAGCGCAATCGTCATCGGCATCTGCAGCGCGACGACGAGCAGAACCTGGCGCAGGAAGACGGCGTCGAAGGTGACATCCGGGCGGCTGACGGCAGCGGCCATCATCAGCGGCACGCGATCGACGACGAAGCCGGCCGCAAGCGCCGCGGCCGCGGCCGCAACCAGCGCCGCGCCTGACCATGCGGCCGCGCGCGACGGCGTGCGCGGCATGAGAGCGGCGACAATCGTGGATCCGATCGCCATGCCGGCAATGACCGCCACCAGCATCGCGCTGAACGCATAGGTCGTCGGACCGAGCACCATCGCCAGGATTCGCGTCCAGGCGACCTGGAACAACAGCGAGACGAGGCCCGCAACGGCCGCAGCGACGAGTGCAAGGCGCGGCAGCGACACTGCTGCCTGCACCTCGTACGCGGGGCGGGCCTTGCCTGCCCCGAACGGCGGCGAGGGGTCAGTCTCGCCATGAAGGGCCAGCGCCAGGGCGCCTCCTGCCGCCAGGACATTCAGTCCCACCCCCACCAGCGTCGTCCCGAACATTCCGAGCGCCGGCAGCAGAACAAAGCCGGTGAGCGCCGCGCCGATGGCTGCCCCGGCGGTGTTGGCGGCGTAGAGCGTGCCCGCGACATGTAGGCCGGGTCCTTTCGGACCCGGCTTTTCCATCCAACGCACCGCCAGCGGATAGGTCGCGCCCATGGCGGCTGCGGGCACCGCCAGCAGCGCCAGAGCGAGGATCCCCATCGCCGTGTCAAAAAGACGCCCGCCCTCGCCGGCATAGGCCCACACAAGGGCAGGGCGGGCGGCGGCGATGACCAGCGGCAGGAGGAGCGCGCATGCCCCGATGCCGATTTCGAGGACCGCGTACGTGCGGAGCGCCCGCGCCGGCGGGAGCGACCCGGCGGCTCTGCCGGCGCCCCAGGCCCCGACCGCCAGCCCGCCCATGAAGGCGGCGAGGAGGATGCCGACGGCGGCCGCCGTATGCCCGACCGAGTTCGTGAGCAGCCGCAGCCACAGCACCTCGTAGAGCAGCGCCGCGGCGCCCGAAATCAGGTAAATGAGTAGAAACATCCGCCTTCGCCTGTCGGCTTCGGTGGACAGGGGCCGGTCGAGTCTACCCTTGAGAGCCTCAGAACCGCGTGCTATCGTCTGTCGCAGTTGCGGAGGGAGAGTTCCATGAGAGCGAAATTTGTCCTGATCCTCGTTGCCGGCGTGCTCCTGTCGACGCTTGCCGGGCGTGCGCACCATTCGTTCGCCGCCGAGTTCGATATCAACCAGCCCGTCACGATGACGGGCACGTTGACGAAGATGGAGTGGGTCAACCCGCATGGGTGGATCTACATCGACGTGAAGGAAGCCGACGGCAAGGTCGTCAACTGGGCGATCGAAGCGGGCGGCCCCACGGCGCTGCTGCGCCGCGGCCTCCGCAAGACCGACTTCCCGGCCGGCGTCGAAGTGAAGGTGGAAGGTTTCCGCGCCAAGAGCGGCGCGCCGAAAGCGAACGGCCGCAGCGTCACGCTGAAGGACGGCCGCAACTTCTTCCTCGGCGCATCGGATACGCCCGGCGGACAGTAGTCCGTTGGTCACCTGTCGCGCGTTCGTCGTCGAAGGCGGCCCGGATCTGACGCGCACGTATCCGGCCTGTTGCGGCGGCCCCGGTTGTCACCGCGGTGGCAACCTTCGCGCAGGCGGCAGCACGGTGGCGGGGCTGACCGTCAGCGGAACAGACCTGCACACGCCGGTCAACGAGGTCTTCGA
This sequence comes from Vicinamibacterales bacterium, assembly GCA_964202965.1. Classification (GTDB taxonomy): domain Bacteria; phylum Acidobacteriota; class Vicinamibacteria; order Vicinamibacterales; family UBA2999; genus CAXNKG01. Next base: position 10,925 of record CAXNKG010000048.1, on the reverse strand, counting down.
GTTCAGGTAGAGTACGGCTCATGCGGTCCCGCAGGAGCCGGTTGGGCGCGCACGCGCTCGTCGTGCTGCTCGCGTGGCTCGCGCTCACGCCGCCGGCGCCGGCGGCAGCGCAGGTCACCGACCCGTTCGACCACTTACACCTCGCGGTCCCGGATGTCGAGCGGGCGCGCGAGTGGTACATCCAGCACATGGGCGGGAATGCGGGTGAATCGCCCGACACCGTCGCATGGGGCGCCTGGCCGGCCGATCACCCCCTTCCCATCCAGCTCCTCTTTCTTCTGGCGCCTGACGCGAAACCCAGCGCGGGGAGCACCATCGATCACATCGGATTCTCCTTTGCCGATCTCGACGTCAAGGTGGCGGAGCTGCGCGCGGCGGATGTGACGATCGTGAGTCCGCTTACCGACGTGCCTGGCATCGGCAGGCAGGCGGTTGCCGAAGATCCGTGGGGCACCAAGCTCGTCCTGCTGCAGGACCCGGATGCGCTCGGCATCCACCACGTCGAGCTCCGGGTCCCCGACCCTGACGCCTCCCTGCGGTGGTACGTCGACGCGTTCGGCGGCGACCGCGTGAAGTACAGGGGCGTCGTCGACGCGATCCGGTATCGAGACCTCGGCGTCTTCTATCTCTTCGCCGTGAAGGACGACCGCGCGGAACCCAGCGCGGGACGCGTGCTCGACCACCTCGGCTTCGGGCCGATCGACCTCGACAAGGTCGTCAACGCGCTGACCGCTCAGGGCGTGAAGTTCATCTCGAACCCGAACCCGCGTCTCAATCCGGGCTGCCATTTCGTGCTCGGCGACGGCGAGGCAGTGGCGCGAGGCGTACGCCGGCTCTACTGCGCCCAGCCCGACCAGCTCGCGCACCGCGTCGTCTTCATCGAAGGCCCCGGCGGCGTACGCATCGAGCTCGTGCAACACCTCGAAGCCGGCGGGCACTAAGCGCTGTGCTGAACCGGATCATCGAAGCCTCTCTCCGCAATCGGGTCTTCGTCCTCCTCGTTGCGGCCGGCCTCGGCGCCTGGGGCTGGTGGGCGGCGGGCGCCACGCCGGTCGACGCGATCCCCGATCTCTCAGACAACCAGGTCATCGTCTTCACCCAATGGCCGGGCCATGGCGCACAGGAAGTCGAAGACCAGGTCAGTTATCCGCTGACCGTCAACCTCCAGGGCCTGGCCGGCGTACGCGTCGTCCGAACGCAGTCGGCGTTCGGCTTCTCGATGATCTACGTCGTCTTCGACGACAACGTCGATCAGTACTTCGCGCGGGCGCGGGTACTCGAACGTCTCGGGCTCGTGACGGCGTCGCTGCCCGAGGGCACGACGCCCACGCTCGGCCCGGATGCGACGGGCGTGGGCCACGTCTTCTGGTACACCCTTGAAAGCGACCGCCATTCCCTGCGGGATCTGCGCAGCCTCCACGACTGGTTCGTCCGCTATCAGCTGAACGCCGTCCCCGGCGTGGCGGAGGTCGCGTCGATTGGCGGCCAGGTGCAGCAGTACCAGATCGACGTCGACCCGAATCGCCTGCGGACGTACAACGTGTCGCTCGGCGACGTTGTCGAAGCCGTCCGCAACAGCAACCAGAACGTGGGCGGCAACGTGCTCGAGTCGAGCGGCACCTGGTCGATCGTCCGCGGCGTGGGCCTGCTGCAGTCGGTCGCGGACATCGAGCAGATCGTTGTCGGCGCCGCCGGCGGCGTGCCGGTCTACGTCAATCAGATTGGCAGCGTGCAGATCGGCGATGCGTTCCGGCTGTCGTCGCTCGTCAAGGGCGACGCCGAGGCCGTCGGCGGGGTCATCGTCGCGCGCGCGGGCGCGAACGCGCAGGCGGTCATCGCCGGCGTCAAGACGCGCATCGAGCAGATCAGCGCCGGGCTGCCCGACGGGGTCCGCATCGTCCCCTTCTATGACCGGTCCACGTTGATCGAGCAGGCGGTGGACACGCTGCGCACGACGCTCCTCGAGGAAATCCTGCTCGTGACGCTGGCGCACGTCATCTTTCTGATGCACCTGCGCTCCATCCTGATCGTGACGCTGCCGCTGCCGCTGGCGGTGCTGATGTCGTTCCTGGCGATGTATTACACCGGCATCTCGTCGAACATCATGAGCCTCGCCGGCATTGCCATCGCGATCGGCGTCCTCGTCGACGCCGGGATCGTCGTCACGGAAAACGCCTTCCGGCAGATGGAGCGGGCCGCCATCGACGTCCGCGACCGGCGCGCGGTCTGGACCGCGGTCCTGCAGGCGACCCGGCTGGTCGGCCGGCCGGTGTTCTTCTCGATGACGATCATCGTGCTGGCGTTCGTGCCGGTGTTCGCGCTCACCGGACAGGCCGGGAAGCTCTTCCACCCGCTCGCCTTCACCAAGACATTCGCGGTGCTGGCGGCGACGCTCCTCGCCGTCACGGTGGTCCCCGTGCTCTGCACGTTCCTGCTCGGCGGCAAGCTGCACGACGAGGGATCGAACCCGGTCATGCGGTTTCTCCGCCGGCTGTACGAACCGGTGCTGCGCGGGGCGCTCGCCCACCGCTACGTCACGATCGGGGTGGCCGTACTCGTCCTCGCGGGGGCGTTACTGGTCGGCTCACGGATCGGCAGCGAGTTCATGCCGCCGCTGAACGAAGGTGACCTGCTCTTCATGCCGATCGCCGATCCGAGCGTCTCGCTCGAGCAGAACACCGAAATCGCGCGCCGCCAGAACGCCGCCCTGATGCGCGTACCCGAAGTCGAGTACGCGGTCGCGAAGGTCGGCAGGGCGGACACGTCCACCGATCCGTCCCCGCTCAACATGACCGAGACGGTCGTCCACCTGAAGCCGCGCGACGAGTGGCGGGACGGTATGACCCTCGATCGCCTGCGCGCCGAATTGGGCGAGGCGGCGGCGCTTCCCGGCGTCACCAACATCTGGACGATGCCGATCGTCAACCGTATCGACATGCTGTCCACCGGTGTGCGATCGGAGATTGGGGTGAAGGTTTACGGGACCGACCTGGCCGTCCTTGACCAGGCCGCCCGGCGGGTCGCCGATGTGCTCCGCGGCGTTCGTGGCGCCGCCAACGTGTATCCAGAGCCGCTGGTGGGCGCCCAGTATCTCAACGTTCGCGTCAACCGCGAGGCAGCCGCACGCTACGGCCTGAGCGTCACAGCCGTTCAGGACGTCATTGCCACGGCCGTCGGCGAACAGGTGGTGACACAGACGCTTGAGGGGCGGCGGCGATTCCCGGTGCGCGTGCGATACGCGGGACAGTATCGCGACGAGAGCCAGACGCTCGAGAACGTCCTCGTCGCCGCGCCGTCCGGAGAACAGGTCCCGCTCGGTCAGGTCGCCACGTTCGAGCAGACGCGCGGCGCCGCCATGATCACGTCGGAGAACGGGCTGCTGCTGGCCACCGTCCTCATGAACGTTCAGGGGCGCGACATCGGTGGATTCATCGACGAGGCACGCGCGGCCGTCGCATCGCAGGTGACGCTGCCGCAGGGATATTTTGTCGGATGGAGCGGGCGCTACGAGAACCAGGAGCTCGCGCGGCAGCGGCTGCTGGTCATCGTCCCGATCGTCCTCCTGGTCATCTTCGCGGTCCTCTATTTCACGTATCACTCGGCGCTCGAGGCCGCGCACGTCATGCTGGCCGTGCCGTTCGCGCTGACCGGAGGGGTCTACCTCCTCTGGCTGCTTGGCTACAACTTCTCCGTGGCCGTCTGGGTCGGGTTCATCGCGCTCTTCGGCACCGCCGTCCAGACCGGCATCGTCATGGTCATCTACCTCGAAGAGGCGGTCAGGCAGAAGACCTCGGCTGTCGGCGGTGTCCTCACGCGACTGGACCTCCGCGAAGCGGTGATCGACGGAGCGCTGCTGCGGCTACGGCCGAAGGTGATGACCGTGTCGACCGTGGTCGCCGGCCTGCTGCCAATCATGTGGAGCGACCGCGTCGGCGCCGAAGTGATGAAGCCGCTGGCGACTCCGGTGCTCGGCGGGATGGTGTCGTCGCTCCTCCACGTGCTCGTCGTGACCCCGGTGCTGTTTTACTGGATACACGAGCGACGAGTAGCTGATGCGGTTGGGCCACACCTCGATACATCCAATGAGTACGTAGGGCGGGTTCCGCTCCGCGAAGAAACCGGCGGACCCGCCGTGTGGAGAGTCATCGCCGTCCTCATTCTCGCCGCCGCGCTCGCCGGCGGCTGGTGGATATGGAGCCGCAACGCCGCCACCCCCGTCGTCCTTGAAACTGTCCGCAGCGGTGACCTCGTGATCACGCTGTCGAACCCGAGCGGTGAACTGCGTCAGGGAACGAGCTCGTTCCACCTGGAGTTCCGCTCGACTGAGACCGGCGAACTCGTTGACGCCGGTGACGTGCAGCTCGGGGCCGCCATGGTCATGCCGGGGATGTCGATGTCTGGCGGCGTCACGGTCACGCCCATCGGCCAGCCAGGCATCTACGAGGCGACTGGTAACTTCGGGATGGCGGGAACGTGGCAGATGACGATCGAATGGAACGGACCGGCGGGGCGCGGATCCGCCGCTTTTGAGGGGAACGTGCAATGACTCGGATGACATGTCTGGCTGTGGCCGCCCTGATGGCATACGCACCGGCATCCTTCGCGCAGGAGATGACAGTGGAGGAACTGGTCGGGGCCGCGGTGCAGCGCTCCCCCGACCTGCAGGCGGCGCGCGCCGAGATCGCCATCGCCGCCGGCCGCGTGACACAGGCGGGCGTGCGGCCCAACCCGATGGTCTCCGGCACCCACGAACACGGGGGCGCCGACATGGCCACGACGACAGTGGGCGTGGAGTGGCCGCTGGCGCTGCGCCGCCGGCCTGCGCGTGTGGCGGTGGCGCAAGGCGACGCGGAGATCGCCGCGCTTTCCGTACGCGATCGCGAGCGGCTGCTCGCGTCTGCGGTGCGCACGCAGGCGGGCCGGCTGCTGGCGGCACGGCGAACGATCGAGATCACGTCCGAGGCGCTCGGCGCGGCGCGCCGTCTCAGGGATCTGCTCGACAGGCGCGTGACCGAAGGCGGGTCCACGAAGCTCGACGCAAACCTGGCCGCCGTCGAGGCGCTGCGGCTCGAAGCGGACGTGGCACTCGCGAACGGAGATCTGCAGGCGGCCACAATCGAGCTTCGCGCGCTGGCGGGCTTTCCTGCCGACGCCCCGATCGCGCTGCGCGACTCCCTCGAGAGCCTCGCCGCCGCCCCGGTGCAGCCGCGGCTGACGCAGGCCGCCGCACTGGAAGCACGTCCGGACATCCGCGAGGCGATCGCGCGGATCGGCCTTGCCGACGCGCGCCTGGATGCCGCGCGGCGGGAGGCGCGCACGGACGTCACGCTGGTGGCCGCGTACGCGCGATCGACCCTCGGCTTCGACCTCCTCGGCTTCGCCCCTGGCGGCGCCCGCGTGCCCATTCACGATATCTTTCATACCGTGACGGTGGGGGCGAAGCTGACGCTGCCGTGGTTCGATCGCAACCAGGGCACGATTGCGGCCGTGCGCGCGGAGCGTGCAGGAGCGGACACGTTCGTGACCGCGCGCCAGCGTGCCGCGCGCGCCGAGATCGACGCGTCACTCGCCCGGGAGCGCGACACGCGGCGCGCCGTCGAGCTGTATGCCGGCGAGGTCCGGACGCTGGCGCGCCAGAATGTCGAGGTGATGCTGGAGGCCTACGACCTGGGACGCTTTCCGTTGTCGGACGTCCTGACCGAGCAACGCCGGTATCTCGATGTAGAAGCGGGCTTTACCGACGTCCTGACGCGCGCCTTTGAAGCCCGCGCCGCCGTGGCCAGCGCCTTCGGAGAGACGCCGTGAACGAATCCCGCGCGCCGCTCGCTGCCGGCGCAGCCGTCTGTCTCGTGGCGGGGCTGGCCATCGGATACGCCGTGTGGGGCACGGGAAACGAGCGCGAGATGGCAATCGGAGACCCGGTGGCCTCGGAAGCCAGCCCTCTTCCCGAGGGCGCCGGGCACCAGCGCGGCGCAGCCGGAGGAGCCGAGCCGGCGGCCGCAGGCGGCGAGGGCGGTGACATCACCGTCACACTGACGCCAGAGATGATCGCCCGCGCCGGTATCCAGACGGTCGCGGCGAGCCCAGGCACTGCGGTCACGACGCTTCGCCTGCCCGGAGTCGTACAGCCGAATGCCTACCGGGAAGTCGCGGTGACCTCGCTCGTATCCGGCCGCGTCACGCAGGTCGGCGCCGAGCTCGGCGCGCGGGTCATGGCGCAGGAATCGCTGGCGACGATTTACAGTCCTGAACTCGCCGAGGCGCAGACCGCCTTCATCGCGGCGCGTGCCGAGCAGCTCACGCACCAGCAGCGGCAGACGCGTACGCAGCGGCTGACGGCGATCGGCGCCGCCACGCGTGAAGAACTCGAGATGCACGAATCCGATCGCGCCAGGATCGACGCCGAGGTCGAGGTCGCGCGCGCCAGGCTGACGCTCCTGGGGATTCCCGAGGATCGGACCCAGCGTCTCGCCGGGCCGCAGGATGTGATCACCACGATGGCGGTGCGGTCGCCGCTCGCGGGCGTCGTGACGAAGCGGGCGGCGAATGTCGGGCTGAACATCGATCCCGCCATGCCGCTCTTCACGATCGTCGACCTGTCGAACGTGTGGGTCATTGCGGATCTGTACGAACGCGACTTCGCCCGTGTGCGCGTCGGCAGCCCGGCAACCGTCACGAGCGGCGCGTATCCGGGGATCGCCATTCGTGGTCGCGTCAGCTACATCGACCCGCAGGTGCAGCCGGAGACACGCACCGCGAAACTGCGCATCGAAGTGCCGAACGCCGGAGAACGGCTGCGGTTCGGGATGTTCGTCGATGTGCAGCTGGGCGAATCGGAGCCACGTGCCGGCGTCCTGATACCGAAAGCGGCACTGCAGGCCGTCGGCAGCGACACGGTCGTCTACGTGGCGGATGGACGGGAGGAAGGCCGCTTCGTCGAACGGAAGATCGACGTGGCCCCTTCGGCCGACGGCCAGTCGCTCGTCGTCACGGGCCTCCAGGCCGGCGAACGCGTCGTCACCGACGGCGCGTTCTTCCTTCGCGCGGAACGCGAGCGCCGGCCAGGCCGCTAATCGACCGTACGCCGGATTCGCCCCACAAGCGGCGTCACACCCCTCCTGTTTCGTCGTACCCACAGGCCACCCGCCAGACTTTGCTGGGATTGCGGGCGGCAGCATTCCTGCTCCTTTACCTCCATCACGACTTGAGCGGGGCCCGGTGACGACGGTATGCTGAGGAGGCGATGAAATGGCGGTACTTCAGGAGCGGGTGGCGCACGTCGAGGGGCAGGTGAACGAGCTCTCGCTGCGGATTTCGGCGGTTGAAGGAGCCATCCACCATCTCGAGCAGCGCATGGACGCTCGCTTCGAATCCGTGGATCGGCGCTTCGATGCACTCGACGGCAAGATGTCGCGTCAGTTCATGTGGCTCGTGGGCATGCACGTGACCACGCTGGTCGCCATCGTTGTCGCGCTGATCTCGCGCGGCTGAGATCGACGAGGCCGGGTCCGCAAACGCTACGGTCTTACCCGAACGTACTTTCGCAGCTGCTTCGGCCTCGGCTCACCGCCGTAGATATTCCCCTCGCGATCGACCGCGACGAATTCCGCTCCGTTGCCCGCGACCTCGCGCGGGTCGGCCCAGGGGAACGGGATGAACTCCGTGACCCAGCCCCGCCGCGAATCCCCGATCCGGATGCCCATCTCGAATCCGGGGTTCTGCACGTCGTCTGATTCCGAGTCGGCCACGTACACCCGATCGCGCGAGTCGAAGAAGATCCCGCTCGGCCGGCCGAACTGGAGCCACTGCGCGAGGAATTTCCCTTCCTGATCGAAGATCTGGATCCGGTTGTTGAATCGATCGGCGACGAACAGACGGCCCTGGCCGTCTATGGCAAGCCCGTGGAGGGTTCGGAACTCGCCCGGCCCGTAGCCGGTCCGGCCCCATTCCTTGAGGAGCTTCCCCTCCCGCGAGAACTTGACGACGCGGTTGTTGCCGTTTTCGTTGTGTCCGTCGGCCACAAACACGTCGCCGCCCGGTGCGATGACGACATCGGCCGGTGACGTGAAGTGCGTCGGCCCGCTTCCGGCCATTCCAGGCGTGCCGAGCGTCATCAGCACCCTGCCGTCCGGGCTGAACTTGATGACCTGATGGCCGCGCCTGTCGCCCTTCGGCAGCCGCTCCGGCGCGACCGCGTCGGTCACCCAGACATTCCCGTCCGGGTCGATCGCGATCCCATGCGGCCAGATGAACATGCCGCCGCCGAAGCTGGTGACGGCGCGGCCGTCCGGCGAGAACTTGTAGACGGCGTCAACTTTCGAATCGCGGCATTCGTCGCCGAAGCGCGCCGGGTCGGCAAGCGCCTCGCACCGGATGACCGCCCAGACGTGGCGTCCGTCGGGGTCGATGATGACTTTGCCGACGGCGCCCATGGCGCGGCCGCCTGGCAGCTGCGCCCACCCGTCGACCATGCGATAGGGATTCGGCAGCGACTGTGCGAGGGCCGCGAGCGCCGATGCAGCGACGATCGTGGCCGCGACAAGAATCCTCACCACTACCTCCTCGCCGCCATCACGGGCGCGAATTTCTGAATCCGCTTGGAGTGCTCGACTTCGCCCGTATAAATGTTGCCCTGGGAATCCATCCCAATGGCGTTGATCCAGTGGAGCATCCCGGCATAGCGGCCGTTGCCGCCGAACGAGCCGAGCGTCCGGCCGCTCTGGCGGTCAAGGGTCCAGACCTTGTTGTTCGTGCCGTCGGCCACGTACAGGAACTTCTGCTGCGGGTCCTTGGAGATCACGAGCTTATAGGTCGTGCCGCAGGGCGGCAGCTTCGGGTTGTTCAGCCCGCCGCACCCTTCGCCCACGCGCTGGCCGGGAGTGTTCGGCGAGACGTAGAACTCTTTCACGAACTTCCCGTCGGTCGTAAAGACTTCGATGCGGTTCTGGCCGCGCTCGCCGATGTAGACGAGGCGGTCCTTCGAGATTTCGACGAAGTGCAGATCGGGGACGAAATTCTTCTCGTCAGGCGGCGGCGCGCCCGTCCATGTGTACGGAGGAATGGGCGTGTTCGAGACCTCGCTGAGCGGCATGCCGTGCCCGCCCCATCCGCGCTTGTAGGCGCCGGTCGAGGCATCGTAGATGACCACGCGCTTCTGCTGGATGATGTACAGCTCGTTGGCGACTTCGTCGAGCTGGAAGCGCCCCTTGTTGACGAGGAAGCCCGTCTCCTGGTTGTTCTCGGGTATCATCGCCGCCTCAGGCGGCGGCCGATGGCCGAAGTCCCACACGAACTTTCCCTCACGCGTGAACTTCAGGATGCTGTCCTGCGGGTTCGTACCCGAGACCCAGACAAAGCCTTTCGTGTCGACAATCACGGTCTGCAGGTTCGTCGGCCACTGCGGGTGGTGCGCCGCATTGCCCCACGCGCGCACGACGCTGCCGTCCTGATCCAGTTCGACGACTTCAGGGCCCCGAACGCAGCATTCGATGCGCCGCGGTGTGCTGTCGCCGCCGACCTCGTCCCCCTCTGCCGCATTCGCGCGGTTCAGGAACCAGACGTGATCCATGTGATCGACATGGAGACCCGTCACCTGCTGCATGCTCCAGCGGTTCGGCAGCGGCTTCGGCCAGAACGGATCGACCCTGAACTGGGGGGCGCCGCCCTCGTCGACAGCCTGGCCTGGGGCCTGGCGCGACTCGAGACCTGTGCTGCCGGCCAGCGCGACGGCGCCGGCGACGGCACAGACGGTGATGATGCGTTTACCGCGTGAACTCAAATGCATCATGGGTGGTCACATTGAGCGGCTCGCCGCCGCTGAAGGCCGCCGTGAGGTGGCCGCTGATGACGTGGAAGCGGTTGCCGATCACGCCGCCCCCCTGTCCGTGCCGCGCCTGCGGGAGGAACGGGTATGCCGTCCACGTGTTGGTGGCCGGATCGTAGGCCTCGAGCGCGCGCGACACTGAGTTATTGATGCCCGTGATGCTCTGGCCGCCGGCCACGAAGACCCGGTTCTGAAACACGCCGACGACGCCGCCGTCGCGCGGCGTCGGCATACGCAGCTTCACCGCGCCCCAGCGATCGGCGGCGATGTCGTACTCCTCCACCAGATCCGTAGTGCTGCCGGTCGCGACCGACATGGAGCCGACCCTCCCGCCGATCACATAGACCTTGCCGTTCACGGCCCCGACGAACATGTGGTTCCGCGCCGTCGGCATCGTCTGCTTCGGCTGCCATGTGTTGGTGGCCGGATCGTACATGTGGTTCAGGTCGAGGACCCGGTGGGGCTCCTCGCCTGAGAGCGACTGATTCTCCATGCCCGAGTACTGGGCGACACCGCCCATGACGTAGAGCTTTCCGCCCGACTCGACGACCGCCGCCGCGAGGCGCCGTACCGGCATCGGCGCCAGCGCACGCCATGTATCGGCCGCCGGGTCGTACTCCCAGCTGTTGTCGATCGGGAACTGGGTCGGCCCGCCGGGCTGCCGCTGCACGCCGCCGCCGAAGACGTACACCTTGCCGTTGTAGCCGACGGCGCCGTTGTGATGGGCCGGCTGCGGCATCGGCTTCTTCGCCGTCCACCGGTCGGCGGCCGGGTCGTATTCGAACACGCGTCCCGGGGGCGCGCCCTGCTTGCCGCCCTGCGCGACCGGATTGCCGCCGAACAGGTACAGCTTGCCGTTGACGACGGCGCTGTCCCATTCCTCGTTCGCCTGGGGGATCGGTGCGAGCCGGACGAAACGTCCCTGACTCTGGGCGCTGGTGACCGCCGTGGCAGCCAGCAGCACGATCGCAAGAATTCTCCACGTCATGATTCGCGTCCTATCTGCTCGCCGTGGCGCCGGCGGGGCGGGCAAACTCAAAGGCTTCGTGCGCCTCGGTGGAACCGGGGCCTCCGCCGCCGGTGCCGCTCTGCAGCTGGCCGC
>CAXNKG010000047.1:0-16235 GCA_964202965.1 Vicinamibacterales bacterium | reverse complement strand
TTGACGGCGCTCCTGACATTGCTCTGATATCCGCCGTTGACGCCAACGTCGGTGCCACGAGCCTTGACGTCCACCCTCGGCCACTTGTTGTCGGTGGCCGCCTTCGCGATCGCTTCAATCAACCAGATATTGTTGTTGTTGGCGTCCATCAGGCTGGCGATGACGCCGCCGTCTTCGGGGCGCTCTTTCGAATAGGTGTACTCGTTTCCGCCGGGCCCGACCTCGACCGTCTCCCGGCCCCCCATGTGCTCGAGACCGACGGTTGCCACGATCGGCTTCAGCTTGTCCTTGTGAAGGTGGTAGTAGTCGTACTGCACCCAGTCAGCTTCTCCACCGGGCATGAAGTGCCGGCAATCGAAGTAGACGCCGATCGTTCGCGCCCGCTGCGCGCGCGGGATCTGGTTGAAGTACGACAGGATCCCCAGGATGCCCAGGCCGCCGTTGTCCTGGACGAGCGCCATGGAGTCCGTGTGCGCGGCAACCAGCACCTGCTCGTCCGCGGCCGTTCCGTAGTTCCTGCCCGGCAGAAAACCGATCGGGGATCTCGCCGTCGCCCTCTCGAAACGCGCGATCAGCGTCAGCGTCCCGGTCCTGCCGGCCTTGGCGTCCGTCAGCACTTTCGCGCCGTTCACGCGATCGAGCGCGAGGGTGGGACAGTTGATATAGCTCGAGGCGGGCCCGGCGTTCCCGTCTGCCGTATAGACGCTCCGCTCCGTCAGTCCGAACGCGGCTCCCGGCGACAGGTCGTAGACGATGACGAGTCCGGCAGCTTTGGCTTTGATGCCGATTGCGGCGAACCGTCCCACTTGAGCCCAGACCCAGCGCGAATGAAAGCCATTCGTCACGCTGCGGGGCGGCGGCGTGAACAGCGGATGCCATTTCCCGGGCGAACGCCACTGGTAGTCCGTCAGCGTGGCAGTGGCGAGGAAGTTGTTGCTGTAGGGTGGCTCGGGGTACTTCGCCGTTTCGAAGACGAGAATCTTCCCTGCGATCTGAGCCTCGGTCGGGGGCTTCGCCGGATCGTAAAAGACCATCGGCGCGGTGATCCCCTCCGGTGGCGTCGAACCGGATGTCATGCCGTAGGAGGCGACAACCGGCACAGGCGTGCCATCGGTGACGAGCTTTTCGACGGCGATGCCGGAGCTGTAGATGTGCGTCCGCCGGTCCGGCCAGTCGTCCACGACGTACCGGTCGTAGGAGACGTCGACGGACACGAAGTCCACAAGGCCGAACGACTCCGCCTTGGCGACGAGAAAATCGTTGAAGCGCTTCCAGCCGGCGCTGCCCGCGTAGGTCGGGCCGCCCTCGGACTTGAACACCGACCAGTCCCAGGCAAGATCGGGGGTCATGAGGAGCTTCGGGTCGATGCCGGGAAACGGATGCGCGCCGTTCGCACGTGCGGCCTGGGCCCCAAGGGGGATTCGGGTGAAGGCGGCGCCGGCCGCAGCGCCCGCTGCCGTCTTCAGGAAGTTACGTCGTGAAGCGTTTCGTGTGTTCCGGCCCCGTGCGTTGCCCATGCTGTCCTCCGAGTACGGCGCAGGATACTTCAATTTTCACGAGTACGGACTGCTCGACAGTCGGGCGGTGGCCGGAGGAGCAGAACTGGCTGGGAGGTAGGGATTCGAACCCCAATAACCACGTCCAGAGCGTGGTGTCCTACCGTTGAACGACCTCCCAGTAGTAGGTGCTGAAGAACCTGCGGGGCAGGAACCACCGATTGTATAGAGAAGCAGCGGCCCGGCGCAACGACAGCGCGCCTGGCCTCTCACATTGCCGGGTAACTTCTTCAGGAAAAGTCGGGCGTTGTGCGCGTGGCAAGGAACCTGACGAGCCGCTCGATGCACTGCACCGTCCGGTCGCGGCCCAGCAGAACCAGCACCTCGAAGAGACCCGGACTGGTCGTGCGTCCGGTCGCCGCGACACGGACGGCGTGGATGAGCGCGCCCGCCTTTATGCCCCGTCCAGCGGCCGTTCCACGCACCGCCGCTTCCACATGTGGCTCATCAAACGGATCCAGGGCGCCGAGCGCCTTGGCCAGCGCGGCGAGATGATCGCCCAGGTTCGGCACACCGAGATGCTTCGCGACAGCCTCCGGCTCGTACTCCACCGTTTCCACGAGATAGGGTCGGGCCAGCTCGACGAAGTCGACGAGGCGCTTCGCGCGGGGCCGCAGCAGCTCGAGGAGCCGGTGGAACCAGTCGCTCGCGGTGGGCGCGGGAACCCCGGCACCAGCCATCAGCGGAATCACAGCTGCCGCGAGCTGTTCAATCGGCAGCTTCGCGATGTACTGACCGTTCATCCAGTCGAGTTTCTCGGTGTTGAAGACCGCGTTCCCGCCGCTGATCCCGTCGAGCGAAAACGCGGCGACCAGCTCGTCGATCGACATGACCTCGCGGTCGTCCCCGGGCGACCATCCGAGCAGCGCCAGAAAGTTCACCATCGCGTCCGGCAGGTAGCCCTGGCGCTCGTACTCGGTGACCGACGTCGCGCCGTGCCGTTTGCTGAGGCGCTTCTTGTCGGCGCCCAGAATCAGCGGCACGTGCGCGAAGACAGGCACCGGCGCGGCCATTGCGTCGAACAGCAGCACGTGCTTCGGCGTGTTCGAGATGTGATCGTCGCCGCGGATCACGTGCGTGATCTGCATGTCGATGTCGTCGACGACGACCGACAGGTGGTAGGTCGGGTAGTCATCCGACCGGAGCACGACGAAGTCTTCGATCGTGTCGCCGTCGAAGGCAATCCGTCCGTGCACCGCGTCGTCGAACGCGGTGGTGGCCGCCGGGACCTTGAATCTGACGGCGCGTGGCGCATGCGTCGCCTCGAGCTCCGCGATGCGCTCCGATGCAAGACTCAGGCAGGCGCGGTCGTACTGCCAGGCGTCGCCCCTTGCCTCTGCCTTTTCGCGTTCCTCGCGGAGCCTATCCTGCGAGCAGTAGCAGTAGTACGCGTGCCCCTCGGCGACAAGCCGCGCCGCCGCCGCGCGATAGCGGTCGAGACGCTGTGACTGGAAGTAGTGGCCGTGCGGCCCGCCGATGTCCGGGCCCTCATCCCACTGGAGCCCCAGCCATCGCAGGCCGTCGAGAATGCCGGCGACCATGTCGTCGGACGACCGCTGCACGTCGGTGTCTTCGATGCGCAGCACGAACGTCCCGCCGTAACGCCGCGCATAGAGCCAGTTGAAGAGCGCGGTGCGCGCCCCTCCGACGTGCAGATAGCCGGTCGGAGACGGAGCAAACCTGACGCGCGGACCCACGCGCCATTCTACTGTCGGGATGCCTGATATCCTTGAGCCACCATGACGAGAGGGATTCTGCTGACACTCGCGGCTCTTGCGATGACCGGTCCTCTCCTTGCCGGCAGCGAGCAGGCGCCGTCCCGTCCCGCAGGCCAGCCCGCGGCACCGCCGGCGATCGCGCTCGAACTCGCATCGGTCACCCGGAACACGGCCGGCGGACGCGGCATGATGGGCATGCAGCCCGACGGACGCTTCATCGCGACCAATGCCACGCTGCGAATGCTGATTCGTGAGGCCTACCGAATCCAGGATTTTCAGATCATCGGCGGTCCCGCCTGGATCTCGTCGGACGCGTTCGACGTCGTCGTCAAGGCGCGAGGCGAGAAGCCAGCGCCGGCGGTCGGAGGCGTCTCGCCGGTTCAGCGCATGCTCCAGGCATTCCTTGAGGATCGTTTCAAGCTGAAGGCCCGCATGGAAACGCGGGAGATGCCGACATTCGAGCTGGCCCTGGCACGTGTTGACGGTAAGCCCGGACCCGGAATGACTCCCTCCACCGTCGACTGCGCCGCGGTGGCGCGCCGGGGCGGGCCGCCGCCGGCGCCTCCGGCGCCAGGGGAACGTCTGACGTGCGGCATGAGAATGGGACTGGGGCGGATCTCCGGCGGCGCCGTTCCCCTTCCGCAGCTCGCGGTCGCCCTGTCGCAGGTGGTCGGCCGTCCGGTGGTGGACCGAACCGGGCTGACTGCCAGCTTTGATGTCGATCTGACGTGGACCCCGGACCAGTTCCGCAAAGACCGGCTTCCCGCAGGGGCGCCCGTGCCTCCCGGAGTCGACCCCACCGGGCCCACGGTGTTCATGGCGGTACAGAATCAGCTTGGACTGAAACTGGATTTCGGAAAGGGTTCGGTTCCAGCCCTGGTGATCGAGTCCGCTGAGCCCCCGGTACCCCTTCCGTAATTACAAGCATTCAAAATGCCTTAAATGACCTTCGAGTAACAAAAACGTGTAGTGTCTTGACTCCAACCAGCTCTTCTTTTTGACTCCAACGTCAACAATTCTGAGCCTTACTGTGGCGATTCCGCCGCGAGGCAACACGGATACTGGAGCTATCAGGATGATCAATAGGGCGAAGGTGACCGGTCAGGTCATCGCTCTTTCGCTGGTGTTCGCCGCGTCGGCGTTTGCACAGGGCAAGAGCACGACGAATCAGGGAGCAACCCCGAACGGCAAGCCGTTCAAGCAGATCCAGTCGCAGTTCGTGGCGGTCGACCAGCAGCTTGAGGCGTTGAATCAGCAGCTTCAGGCGCTGGCAGCGCAGGTCGCGGGGACCGAGAGCAACCTTCAGGCGCAGATCGACACCATCAACGCGACGCTGACGAACCAGCAGGGGCAGATCGACAGTCTCGCTGGCGCCTCCTCCTCGCTCGAAGCGCGCGTCGCGGCCAGTGAGTCGGCCATCGATGCGCTGAACGCCGCGGTTGCCGATCTGCAGGCGCAGTTGGCCGCGGCCCAGACCCTTCTCGCGTCACACACGGGCGACATCTCCGCACTTCAGGCGTCGGTCAGTAGCATCAACGTCCTGATCAACGCACACAACTCGCAGATCGCCGCCCTGGAGCTGCAGCAGCAGCAGATGAGCCAGTTCCTTACCAACCTGGCGAATGGCAGCTGCCAGATCGGTGAGGCGATCCAGGGAATCACCTCGGGCGGGGCGATCGTCTGCACGCAGGCCGGCGGCGGCACCGGCACGCTTCAGGCGTACACGAATTCAGCGTGGAACTACGCGTGGTGGGGCGCCAACGGTATGTCGGTCAGCTGCAATGCCGGAGACGTCGCGACCGGCACTGGCTTTTCGATTCCCTCGTGGTCCGAATCCGTCTCCAACAACTACGTCAGCTATTACTATTCCGACTACGGCCACACCGAGTACGAGTACTACTGGGAGCCGTCTTACGGGTACAACAATTACTGGTCGTATTGGGATACCGACTGGGTGGCTATTCCGTACACCTACAACAACTACTACGCGTACACGCAGGTGTCCTCGGTGAGCTACAGCAACGCGTACTCCCCATCGGCCACTGTGTGGTTTAACTTCACGCCGTCGTACTTCTACTCCTACTACTGGGGGTACTCGGTATCCGTGAACTGCCTGCGTCTCCAGCCGTAGCATCGCGCGCACGAATCTGATTGAGGCCGGGCGTGCCTGATGGGCGCCCGGCCTTTCGTCTGTACGCCGACGTTCTAGAACCGGTACGTGTAGACGAACTTGGTCGCAGCCCGGCGTTCCACCGTCACAAACCGATCACGCACGACGTCGTCACGCCAGTTGTGCAGATAGACGACGAAGAGGTCGTTGCCCGGGCGCAGGATCCAGCGCAGGCGGGCCTGCCACCCGAGATTGGCGCTCACCGAATCGAACTGGGTGGTGTTGACCAGGTAGATCCACGGGCTGAACTGGGTGTCGGCGACCAGCCGGAAGACGCGCGTCTCGAATTGCCCCTCGCGTAGCTCGACCCGGTTCCATTCGCCTTCCAGATTGAGCAGCACGCCCGGCCGCGGTCGAACGAAGAACCGGCCAATCACCTCCCGGCGCGTGCCGGAAAAGAAGCTCCCCGTCTCCACGCTCGACTGCGTCGAGACGACGCGCCGGTCGGCCGTGCCGGCCTGAAGCCGGTAGCGTGTGAATGTGTGCGTCCCGCCGGTCCGCAGCACGACGCCACGGCTGATCTCGAAGTTGCGCTCCAGACGCTCGTAGTTGGGGATGACGTGGACCTCGACACTGTCCTGCGAGTGCAGCTGCACGCGAACGGCGGTGACATCCACCACTCGCGTCAGCAGGCGATTGTCCATGCCGGTCTTCAGATCGGTGGCTGCCTGGAACGTGATCTGGCGAATCAACGGGTGTGCCTCCGGCCGCGGCGCGAAGCGCTGGACCGTGTTGTATTCGCGGAAGCCACGCCGCCGCGTGAAACCGACCGCGGGGTTCACATTCGGCTGCACCTCGGTGAACGTGAAGCGCCCGCTCCAGCGGTCGTTCGGATAGTCCACCTGCGCGCCGTACGCCCGGTTGTCGCCGGTCTTCAGCGGATTGCTGTTCCACACGAAGAACCCCGACACCTCCAGGTTGCTGTTCCCGCGGAACCTGGACGTCTCGAGGTGCGCGTCCAGGCCGGCCGTCAAGCGATCGTCTGCGCTGCCGCCCCTGGCGTGCCGCCGGCTGAGGAACGTGCCGATGTACGACTGGGCCAGCACGCGTCGCTTGACGCGCATCACGCTGAAGTCCTCACCTGGCGCGGCGCCCTCTTCGGCCGTCCGCACGTGCAGGAACCCGACGTCCTGCGCGCCCACCTGTCCCGTGAGCTTGGCGCCGAGGTCGATCTTCTGCGGATTGCCGTTCTCGTCGAGACCGATGCGCCGGCTGAAGAACGGCTGCACGGCGCCGGTCATCTGCTCGGGACGGAAGAAGGTGGAGCCGTCCAGGAAGAAGTCGCGCTTCTCGGGAAAGAAGAGCGGGAACCGCGTGAGGTTGACCAGCCGCTGGTCCACTTCGGTCTGCGCGAAGTCGGTGTTCACCGTGAGGTTCGCCCGCAGGTCCGGCGTGAGGTTGTAGACCAGATCGACGCCGGCGTTCGTGTCGGTGTCGAGCGCCCGGGCAGGCGTCGCGCCGGGCGCGTCGAAGGTCGCCGAGGCGAGGTACGGCTTGATGTCCAGGCCGTGCCCCTGGGTGACATCGGTGAGGCCGATCAGCAGACCGGCGTTCGCCATGCGGAACAGACCCTGATTCCGCTCGTGGCCCGTCCAGAGATTCTCTTCATTCTTGCGGCGGACGGTACGCTGGAAATTGATGCCCCAGGCGGGCGCCGCGGGGTCGAAGTTGAGCGTGCGGAACGGGATCTCGATCTCGAGGGTCCACCCGATGTCGCTCACGCGCACCCGCGCGTTCCAGATGCCGTCCCACGCGCGGTCCATGCCGCCGGCGCCCATGAGCGCGTCCGCCATGAGCCCCGCCGGATTCATCTCGAAAAAGTACCCGCTCTGCTGCGTCAGGAACGTATCCATCGTCCACATGAAGCGGTCGTCGCCGGGCAGGAACGCGTCGCGCTTCATGGCATTGCCGAGCAGACGCCCCGGCTCGGAGTCGAAGCAGGTGACACCCATGTACAGGCGTTCACGGTCGAAGAGGACGCGTACCTCCGTGCGTTCGGTCGGTGTGCCGCCGAGGACCGGATCCTGCTGGATGAAATCGGCGGCCGGCTGCGCGCGTGTCCAGGCCGCTTCGTCAAACACGCCGTCGAGTACGACGCGCTCGCCGTCTCTCAAACGCTCGGCGGTCATCGTGCGCCGGCCGGCAGGCGTTGGCGGCGGCGCCTGCGCCGCCGAGACTCCGGCAGTCAGGAGCGCACATAGACCGGCAAGGGCCGCCACGTGCAGGCCGCGCTGAGAAGGGCGATTGGGCACGGGTGGCCGGCGAGGATAGCACGCGCCGGTGCCGCGCTCGTCGGCGTGCACGGCGTCAGAGGTCGTGGATCACTCGGGGAGGAAAGGCGGCCCGCAAGGCGTTCAGCACAGCGAGGACGTCGATGACTTCCTGCGCGATGGCGCCGGTCACCGGACTCAGGTGCCCGGTGGCCGCGAAGCCCATGCCGACGACGCTCAGCGCCATGCCGCCCACCGCGCTCTGGAGGGCGATGAGTCGCATGCGACGGCTGATGTGCATGAACTCGTCCACTCTCTTGAGGGAGTTGTCCATGATCACGACGCCCGCGGCTTCCGCGGTCACGTCGCTGTTCTGCCCAATCGCCATGCCGACCGTGGCGGCCATCATCGCCGGGGCGTCGTTGATGCCATCGCCCACGTAGAGCGTCCTGGCGGCGTCTGTTTCCCTGCGAACGATGGCGAGCTTCTCTTCCGGGCTCTGAGCCGCGTGGACGTCCGTGATGCCCACCTGCTCGGCGAGGTAGTGCACCTCCGATTCCCGATCGCCCGACACGATCATGACGCGGGCGAAGTGATGCTTCGGTCCCAGGTGGCTCACGAAGGAGCGGCTTTCCGCACGCGGTGCATCATGAAAGCGAAAGGCCGCCGCGTAGCGCTGGTCAAGCGCGACGACGCACTCGAGCCCGCCGGCGAGCGGCGGGAGCCGATCGACGCCTGCGAGGGCGAGCGCCTGGAGCTTGCCGCGGCTGGTGATCTGCAGCTGATGACCGGACACGGTTCCCCGCAGGCCCTGGCCGGGCTCCTCGCTCACTTCCGTGGCTTCCGGAAGCGCGAGCGCATCCTGAGCGGCCGCCGCGAGGATCGCCCGGGCCAGCGGATGTTTGGAGTAGCGCTCCAGGCTTGCCACGAGCGTCAGCACGTCCCGTTGTGCAAAGCCTGGGGCGATGAGCTGCTCCGTGAGCGTCGGTTCGCCGTACGTGAGCGTCCCGGTCTTGTCGAAGATCGCCGTCCGGCACCCGGCGATCTGCTCGAGCACGACGGGGCTCTTGACGATGATCGCCCGGCGGGCGCACAGCGAGATCGAACCGATGATGGCGATGGGGATGGCGAGCAGCAGCGGGCAGGGCGTGGCAATGACCAGCACCGCCAGAAACCGGGTCGAGTCACCGCTCATCGCCCAGGCCAGCAGGGCCACGGTCAGCGCCACAGGCGTGTAGACAGCCCCGAGCTGATCGCCCAGCCGCCGCAGCTGCGGCCGGGTGGCTTCGGACTCCCGCATGACGTTCATGATCTTCGCGTGGCGCGAATCGGCCGCGCGCCGCGTCGTTCGAATGGTCAGGGCCGCCTCGCCGTTGACAGCGCCCGAAATGACCGTGGAGCCGCGGGTCTTGGTGATCTGGAACGGTTCGCCCGTGAGATAGGACTCGTCCATCACGCCGTGGCCCTCGACCACCACGCCGTCCGCCGGACAGATCTCATGGGGATAGATCACGAGCGTGTCGCCGACGGCGATCTCTGCCAGTGGCACATCGCGCAGCTCACCCGCCTGCGTCCGGTGGGCGATCGACGGCATGCGCCTGGCCAGCGCGCCGAGCACCGACGAGGCGCTGCGGAGCGCGTAGCTTTCCAGCGCTTCGCCTCCGGCGAGCATCAGGACGATGATCGAGCCGGCCAGGTACTCGCCGAGCAGCACGGACGTGACGATCGAGATGCCGCCCAGCAGGTCGGACCCGAATTCGCGCCTGAGGAGCTTGCGAAAAAGGTCATAGACAAGCGGCAGCCCGCCCAGCGCGAGGGTCGCCAGCAGGGGAACCCGGTAGAGGCTTTCTGTGGTCTGAACGCCGAAGCGCAGCACGAGATGCAGGAGCATCGCGGTGATCGACAGCGCCGCAATCACGCTGGTCTTCCGGCGGAGCCAGAAATCAGACTCGGTCCTTGTCTCAGGCACGCGTGCCCAGATTGTCGCAATTGCTGCGACCGTGCGCCGGGTTTTTTGCGCAATACTCCAATCGTGCCGAATGTCCTCAGAGTCCTGTGTATCTGCGTCGTCATCGTCGCGGGGCCGGCGGTCGCGGGCTGCGTCCAGGAGTCCGCCGCCGTGCAAACCGTGGACACGGTCGATCTCACCCGCTATGTCGGCGACTGGTTCGAGATCGCGCGGTTTCCGAACCGGTTTCAGGATGAGTGCGCCGGCGACGTGCGCGCCACGTATGTCGCGCGGCCCGACGGCCGGATCGACGTGATCAATCGCTGCCGCAACCAGAGCGGCGGCACCATGGAGGCGCGCGGCGTCGCGCGCGTCGTCGACGCGCAGACCGGGTCGAAGCTGCAGGTCCGGTTCGCGCCCGCCTGGCTGTCGTGGCTCCCTCTGGTGTGGGGTGACTACTGGGTGATCGGTCTTGCGAGCGACTACTCGTGGGCGGTCGTCGGCTCGCCCGACCGTGAGTACCTCTGGATTCTGGCCCGCACGCCCGCGCTCGACTGGGAGCGGCACACACTGGCGCTCGCCACGGCCGGCGCGAACGGCTACGACGTGTCGCGCCTGACGACGACGGCTCACGCCTCAGCGCTCGCGGCGCCATGACAGGCCGGCGCGGCCAGCGCCAGCAGCGCGGCCCCTTCGTCGCCACGCTGTTCCGCTATTCCGGCAAGGGTGGATGGACCTTTGCGCCGATTCCAACCTCGCTGGCGCCGCCTCCGACGCGTCCGTGGGGACGGACGCCCGTTGAGGCGGTCGTTGACGGAATCACGTGGGAGACGAGCATCTGGCGCGACTCGAAATCCGGACGCTCGCTGCTCGCGGTGCCCATCCGGGTCCGTGGCGACAAGGGGCACGGTGACGACGTCACGATCACCTTCGCCTTCGATCCGGACGAGGACTGATCGGTTATCCTTGAAGACCGTCCAGACCTGCCGGGCAAGCTGGACGCCCCATGCGAGTCGAGGGGTGAGGTGGCCGAGTGGCTGAAGGCGGCGGTTTGCTAAACCGTTGTAGGGCCTTAAAGCTCTACCCAGGGTTCGAATCCCTGCCTCACCGCCAACTAACTTGTTCTAGCCGCTCAGTTTCCCGGAGACAACCATCGCCGTCTCCCCGCTGTCTCCCCGGATCGACGCGGAAAGGCTCGCACCCTCCAGCGCGTGCTGGCCCACAAACCCGCCGGAATCGACCCCTAAAACGGGCTGGAATACCGGCCTGTCTGAGCGAGTCTCCGGAAGGCCCAAAAACACTGGTTTTCGATTCGACCCGCTGTCAATACCAACGCCTGCATCGTACGAGGGCACGCTCGTCCCCGAGCATCAGCAGCGTAATCGCGATGAGAAGAGTCGAAGTGCTTCAACAGCGTCCGCCGAGGTTACTTCACCGTCATCAGCATGATCCGTGTGTGGGATGCTATTCTCCCGATGCGCCGGAGCACTCACGTGCCCAGCGGACGCGTATGACTGCGATTCAGAAAAGAGGCCGCACCGGCCTCCGCAATGCTGCGCTTCGCATGGCGTCGACGCTCATCTTCAGCGGCAGTATCGCGACCACTGTTGTGTGGCTCGGTACTCGGGACCTGGAGAGTTACGACCATTCGTTGTTCTCACTGGACCGAGGAACGGCAGCGACATCCGTTCAGGTGCTGGGCCAGCCGGTATATACGTTGGCGGTTGGGTTCGGTGTCCGGTTACCCCTGCACGGCAGCCTGGGCGCCTCTCCCGCCGCACGGCTGGCCCGACATCTCCCCGTCCCGCTCACGTATTGGTTCCTGATCACGTTCGGCATCGCCGTCGCCGCGGCGATTATGCGTCATGCGCTGGAACCGTTGTGCGGACGCCTCATCACGTGGCTCGCGGTGATTCTGCAATTCTGGTCCGTGCCAGTTGCCAACTACACGTTCTTTGATGACTGGCCCGAGACCGCGCTGACCTACTGTGCCTGTGTCGCCTGTGTGTATGCCCCGCATGCGATGCTGGCGACAGGACGTTGGGGCGCAGGATTTGCCGCGATAGCGGCCGGCGCCCTGGTGAGTGCCGCGCATCCGGGATACTGGCCCCTCTTGGCAGTGGCTGTCACGCTGTCGGGGATATTGGCGCTCGTGCGGTCCGAGTACGGCGTCCGTCGACGCGTCGTCGTTGTCACGGTATGTGGCGTGGCGGCTCTGTTGAGCGTTGCCCCCCAGATACCTGATATCTGGCGTGAGCTTGACGTCGCCCGTGCCCACGGTGGGGATCTCAGTCGGTTTGTCGGACGCATTGAGGGCGACTTCGTGTCCGCGAATCTCTTTCCCTGGGCACCACACGCGGGCGTCCGCGCACCCTTCACGTATCTCGTGCTGGCACTCGTCTCGGTACTCATCGGGGTACGGTCGAAGGACACACAGGCACGACGCGTCATTGTGGGGAGTGCGCTCCTCTCGGTCATGCTGGGAGTCGCTGCCGCTGAGGCGTCTCTGCAGGCATCGCCCTCGCCCTATGAACCGACAGCCATGTGGGCACTCCGGGATCCCGCGATCGGGTTTGCTGTCTTCGGTGCCGCGATTGCTGCGGGTGTGGTGCGTGGAATGCGCGGTGGACCATGGATTGCGCGCATCGCCCTCGTTCTTGCCGCAGCACAGGGTCTCGCGTACGCAACGACCCCCGTCATCGCTGAGGGACTGCAACCGCGCCATGATCCATCGTGGAATCAGGACATGGCGCCCGTGGAAGCGCGCCTCGATAGGCGAGGTCTGACGCGTGATCGTGTCCAGCCAGGCGAGCGCATGGCCCTCTGGCTTGGCATCGCGGACGCAATGCGAAACAAGCGGCGGGCCAGTACAGATTTTGCCGACGCGGGCAACCCGTTAGTAACAGTCTGGACGAAGCAGCGAACAATGTCTGGGCTGGTCGAGCCCAACGGTCCGCTCTTCGATCAGACGACCGAACTGTCGCCAGAGTTGCTCTGTGACGAGGACGCGGTGAGATTCCTGCGGCTTCGCTACTTGCTGATGCCGCTTGACATTGACTGCGCACCCTGGGTGCCGTTGCCTGACCTCGTGGTCGACGGTGAGTGGGTAATGGCGACAAACGTGGCGAGGGCGACAGATGAGCGGGTGTTCGCCATCCCTGTCGCCACCCTTACTGAGCCGATGACGCGAGTGCCCGCGTTATCAGTACGGTCCGATTTGTTGGCTACACTCGTGCCACTCCCCGATAGCGTGGTCCGTCTGACGACGCGTGGCATAGCGCTCAGGTTCGCTGACGTGTCAGTGGCCCAGCGTCAGGCGCTGGTCCTGCCGGTTGCCTACGATTCGTCGTGGCGCACGTCATCGGGCCACACGCGTGAGGTGGGTGGGTTGCTGGCGCTGACGGGTGTTGACCAGCGCCACGTCACGCTGGAGTTCGCACCGGACGTCACGGCCATCCTGCGAGCCGTTTCGATGACGGTCGCCCAAATCCTCGCTGTGATCGGATTCCTGGGCCTGGCGTACGTCGGTCCAGTGACGCGCGAATACACAAGGATGACGATCGACCCAAGGATGGCTCGCGTAGTCGGCATCGTTCGTGCCGCACTGTGGCCGTACGTGGCTGTCGCTGGCGCTGTGATCTGGTCTGTGTCGTGGGGCGCGGCGGCCGACGCGGACGCCAGAACGCTGGTCCGCCCACTGGTGCTGGTGCTACTGCTCACGGCACTCGTGGTGGGTTACTTCGCGCAACGAACAACGCTCCATCGTATTGCCGGCGTGGCGCTGTATGGCGGTGGCATGCTCCGCGTCGCCATGGGCGGCAGTCTGTCCGCGTACGCACTGCAGGACCCTCTGTTCTGGGGTGTGGTCTCGGCGGCCATGGCCATTGGCGTGGCCCTCATAGCCCGGTGGACCCGAGCCTCTCGCGTGATGGCCGCCCTCGCGGGTGCGGCTGTCGCGATTGCCATCCTCTTGCCCGCCCTTCCCGGCAGTGAATCTCCGCGGGGTCTTGTTGATGTCATCACGATCAGCCAAGGATGGAGCGAC
Source organism: Vicinamibacterales bacterium (assembly GCA_964202965.1). GTDB lineage: Bacteria > Acidobacteriota > Vicinamibacteria > Vicinamibacterales > UBA2999 > CAXNKG01. The sequence goes on along the minus strand of CAXNKG010000047.1, from coordinate 2,588 downwards.
CTCTCGGATCGAGTCGGGGCGCTTGGGGCGATCGTGTTGGTCGGGCTCTGGCTGCGGGCGAGCATCCGGGGGTGCACGGGCAGCACACGCATCGTCGCAGTCGCAGGGGGAGCGCTCATCGCGGCGCTCGTGCTCGTGAGTGTGCACGGTGTGCCCACCGTCACCTCGATGGAGTGGATGTGGATGGCGGCGTGCGGGGCTGTGCTTGGGCTTGCGGAGCCCCCCCAGACGGGGTCATCGGCCATCACATCGAGGGACCTCTCCACAACCGAGGGTGACGACCGCGCAGACGCCTGAGCGACCGGAACGTGACCGACTGATCCCTCGTGTGGTCACTGAGCCATCCAGGAGCGTCCGTGCCAGGCGGCCCGCCTACCATCATCTATGCCACGCGGAAATTGACGGGCTGCGACACGAGTGGTTTTTCAGCAGCGGAACCGCGGTTCCAATCTAACTGCTATCGTCTCCCCACTGTCTCCCCGACGCGGGTCGATTCCAGATCATCTGGGAGCAGAACCGAAGAGTTACTGCGCACGGCAAAGGCAAGCGGAATCAACGTTTTGACCAACAATGCGCGTCATTACTGCAAAAAACGCATTGACGCTTTTTAGAGTCGAATCCCTGCCTCACCGCCAATTCCAGACAATTGAAACCGCGCCCGGCGCGATCGCGTATCTATAACGTCGGTGACACCAAGCGACGCCGAACTGGTTCGTCTGGCGCTGGCCGGATCGCAGGAGGCGTTTCGCACGCTGGTGTCCCGCTACGCCTCCGCGGCCGTCAACGTCGCCGCGCGGCTCGTCCGGGACCGCGCGCTCGCCGAAGATATCGCGCAGGAGGCCTTCGTTCGCGCGTTCGCGCGCCTCAAGACGTACGACCAGGAGCGCAAGTTCTCCTCCTGGTTCTTCCAGGTCCTCCATAACGTTTCCGTCGATCACCTCCGGCGCCGGCGCCTCGAGACGGCTTCGCTCGATACGCTGCAGGCCGATGGGTATCCGGGTCCGCCGACCGACCCCGCGGCCTCCCCCGAGGCGGCGGCCGAGCGGACGGCGCTCGGCTCCGCCTTGACGACGGCCCTGCTTCGGATTCGCCTGGCGTACCGCGAGCCGCTCATCCTCAAGTACCAGCAGGGGCTCGGCGTGGAAGAAATCGCCGAAATCCTCAATCTTCCCCAGGGCACGGTGAAGACGTATCTCCACCGCGGCCGAAAGGAACTGGCCGACATCCTCGCCGCGGCGGGATGGAAGCCGTAGTTGAAACCCGGGCCGGCAAATTCCCGTAGAGAAGGACAGGGCGACGACATGGGGATACCGCAGTGGAACGAAGAAGACGACGCCGCGGTTGAGGCCGCATTCAGCCGGCTGTTTTCAACCCTGCCCGCTGTGGAGCCGTCCGCGGGATTTGTTCAGAACGCCGTGGAGACGGCGTGGGACAGGAGCGCGCGGCGCCAGCGATGGCTCCACTGGGCAGCGGCTGCCGCCGCCCTCGTTGTTGTGAGCGGCGCGCCGGCGGTGGTGATGCTGGGCGCGCCGGCGTGGGTGGTCCTGACCGCCGCGCAGGTGGGCGCCGGCGCGGTCATGTCGCTGATCTGGTCCGCGACCGCCGTGGCCGAACTCTGGGGGCTGATGGTCAGCGCCGGCTCGGCGGCGGCCCGCGTCGCGGTGATGCCGCAGAGCGTGGCCGCCCTCGTGGCGACAGAGCTCCTCGGCGCCGCGGCGCTCTACTCGCTGCATCGCCTGCTGCGCGATGACGTGCGATTCCGCAGCTCAGGACCACTGTGTTTTTAGGAACTCGGAACTCGGAACCTGGAACATGAAAATGATTCTTCACACCTTCACGCGCGCCGCCGTCGTCATCGCGCTGATCGCGGCGTTCCAATTCACCGGCCACGGCCAGACGACGGCTCCGGCCGGCCTGCGCGACCGCGTCGTCATGCGCTTCGACATCGTGGCGCTGCAGCAGGGCGTTGCGCTGGTGCCGCGCGACGCAGCCGCCACGGTGCGGATGATCCAGGTCGTCGACGGCGTCGTCACCGTCGATGGCGTCAGCCTCACCGGCGGCCAACTGCGCGACCGTCTCGGCCCCGACGCCGATCTCGTGCTGCAGGTAAGTTACCTGGACCGCGAACAGCAGCGTGCGCTCGTGGCAGGCGGCGTGGCAGGCGGCGTGGCAGGCGGCGTATCTGGCGCCACTGGCGGCGCCGGCGCCACGTTCGATTCCCCGCCGGCCGCCCCGGCCCCCGCTACTGCGGAGCGCTCCGAAGTGCGGCGGGGCGACATCATCCGGTTCGGCGACGACGTGACGGTGGAACGCAACGAGCGTGTCGAGGGCGACGTCGTCGTGTTCGGCGACTCGGCGGATATCGACGGGGAAGTGACGGGCGACGTGACCGTCTTCGGCGATCGCCTGCGGCTTGGTCCCAACGCGGTGGTTCGGGGAGACGTGAACGCCATCGGCGGAAATCTCGACCGCGAAGACGGCGCGCAGGTCGAAGGGGACGTGAACGAGGTGGGGCGCGGCCGCGGCACGATGCGCGGCAACATGAACGTCCCGGGCATGTTCTTCGATTCGATGTGGTCGCGTCTCTG
>CAXNKG010000046.1:0-18785 GCA_964202965.1 Vicinamibacterales bacterium | reverse complement strand
TCGCGGCCCACTGGGAGGGGTGCTCAGCGCCGTGCTCCCTGACCATCCGGATCGCCCGCTCTCGGACCTCCGGGGAATATCGACTCTGTCGTGCCATGGGCTCCATCCTCTCAAGGAATGAGCCCTCCCACGATCCCGGTACGATTCAGTGACCGGCGCGGCAGCGTGTGAGGCGGCGCCGGCCGGTTCCTACGTTGAGACCATGGCCGCCACAGGCGCGCTGTTGTGCCCCGCCGGGACCTACAGCGCCACGGCCGGATCGGCGTCGTGCACACTTGCAGGCGCGGGCTTCTTCGTTGCACTGAGTGGCTCGACGGCACAGACGGCGTGCGCGGTCGGCTACGGGTCGGACGGTGGCGCCACCGAGTGTTACCTGCTTGATGGCGACGGTGACGGTGTGGGCGACGCCACGGATGCATTCCCGAATTCGAATCTTGCGCCGCTGGTGTCAGTTGGTACGTGCAGCACAGGCGTGACCAATGGGCGGCTTCCGAATGGTGCGACGTTCAACGACCTGCTCGGAGCCGCGCAGGCCGCGTCCGGAGGCAACCACGGCAAGTTCGTGAGCGCCGTGACCGCGCTGTCAGGTGGCTGGAAGACCGCGGGGCTGGTGACAGGGCAGGAGCACGGCAAGATCGTATCGTGCGTCGCTCAGCAGAAGGGCAAAGGCGGCCGGTAACGGGCCAAGAATCCTGACAATCACCCTGAAACACGAAAGGCCAGCTCGCGAGGGCTGGCCTTTTCTCTAATCTTTTTGGTTGCGGGGGCGGGATTTGAACCCGCGACCTTTGGGTTATGAGCCCAACGAGCTACCGGACTGCTCCACCCCGCGCCATTTGGTTGGTAGTTGGCAGTTGGTGGTTACGCGTTCGGGGTGCAACCACACACCACGAAGCACCATCCACCAACCAGTCCTTCACTGTAGCACACGCCGCCTGGGGGCGTAAGGGTCGCGAAAGGCTAGCGGCGCGTCGGGGAGGCGAGATCCTTGACGATGAAAAGGCGTTCGCCGGGCTTGATGAGGCCCAGTTCGCGCCGCGCAATCTCTTCGACAGCTGTGGGGTCCTCGCGCAGGCGGCGGGCCTGTTCGCGCAGCCTGGCGTTCTCGCTGCGGGCGTCGGACAGCGACACCTCGAGCTCGCGGAATTGCTCGCGCGCCTCCATCATCGCGAGCAGGCCCTTGTCGCCCACGAGGGCGTCGATCATCAGCACGCACCCGATTGCGAGGCCGACGTACTCCAGCGTCCGCCGCCGGGGAGGGGGCGGCGTGGTCTTCGCATCGCGACGGGCGCGCGTGTTCACCTGTGCCACAATAGCGCGTTTCATTCGAGAGTACAAGCGGCGTTGTACCGCACTTTCGGATCGAGTACAAGTCCCAAATAGCCCGCCGAAAGAAAAAGTACAGGACCGCGGAAAAAAGTACAAGAGGAAAATTGCCACCCAGCCCCGAATCAGGCCTCGCGATCGTGCTGACGACCATTGGCGCGGATGCCGATGCCGGCACACTGGCGCGAACGCTGGTCGAGGAGCGCCTGGCGGCGTGCGTCAACGTGCTGGCACCGATGAGCTCGACGTACCGGTGGAAGGGCCAGGTGGCGGTCGACCGGGAACAGCAACTGGTCATGAAGACCCGCCCCGACAGGGTCGCGGCCCTCGAGGCCCGGCTCAAGGCGCTGCACCTGTATGAACTGCCGGAGTTCATCGTGTTGAGCGCCGCCGCCGGCGCCGCCTACGCTGCGTGGCTCGACGAAAGCACCTGAAGCCTGGAGCCCAGAGCCCAGAGCCTAGAGCCCAGAGCCTGTGCGCCGGTAGCGCAGGTACTCGAACACCATCGGCAGCAGCGAGACGACGACAATCCCAAGCGCCACCAGCGAGAAGTTCTCTCTCACAATCGGGACGTTGCCGAAGACGTACCCCGCACCAAGACAGATCCCCACCCACGCCAGGGCGCCCGTCACGTTGTAGAACGCGAATGACCGGTAGGACATCTCCGCGGCCCCGGCGACAAATGGCACGAACGTCCGGATGATGGGAGCGAAGCGCCCCAGGACGATCGCCTGGCCGCCGTGGCGCTCGAAGAACTCGTGCGCCCGGTCGACGTAGACGGGGTTGATCCACCGGCCCCAGCGGGGGTCGGTCCTGGCCCGTGCGATGATCCGCACGCCCGCCGCGCGCCCGATCGAATAGTTCACCGCATCGCCGGCGATGGCCGCGGCCACGAGCAGGATCGCCAGCAGACGCACGTCCATGGCGCCGGTGACCGCAATTGCCCCCGCCGCAAACAGCAGGGAGTCGCCCGGCAGGAACGGTGTCACGATCAGGCCGGTTTCGGCGAAGACGACGAGAAAGAGGATGGCGTAGATCCAGACGCCGTACGTGGCCACGAGGTCGAGCAGAATCGTGTCGACATGGAGCAGCAGGTCGATGAATTCGATCACGCGCGGTCCAGCGCCTGGGCGAGGTCTTCCTTCAGGTCCTCGACGTCTTCGATGCCGACCGAGATGCGCACCAGGTCGTCGGTGATCCCGAGCTTCTGGCGCCGTTCCGCCGGCACGGACGCATGGGTCATCGTCGCAGGATGGCTGATGAGCGTCTCCACGCCGCCGAGACTTTCCGCCAGCGCCATCAGCCTGACGCTGTTGAGCACGGTTCGCGCCCGCTCGAGCGACCCGGCCTTGAACGCGATCAGGCCGCCAAACCCGCGCATCTGCCGCGCGGCGAGCTGGTGCTGCGGGTGGGAGGGGAGGCCAGGGTAGTGAACGGTTGTGACTTTCGGATGCGACGCGAGATATTCGGCCAGGACCATCGCGTTCGCGTTGTGACGCTCCATGCGTATCGGCAGCGTCTTCGTGCCGCGAAGCACGAGCCAGGCATCCATCGGGCCGAGGATCGCCCCTTCGGCGTTCTGCACGAACCGCAGCCACTCGATGTGGTCGTCGCGCGTGGCAATTACGGCGCCGCCGACGCTGTCGGAGTGGCCATTCAGGAACTTGGTCGTGCTGTGAATGACCAGGTCGGCCCCGAAATCGATCGGGCGCTGGACGTACGGGCTGGCAAACGTGTTGTCCACCACGACCGGAATCGCGTGGCCGTGCGCAATCGTGCACGCGCCCTCGAGGTCGGTGACCCCGAGGACCGGATTGGTCGGCGTTTCGAGAAAGACCAGTTTTGTATTGGGCCGGATGGCGCGCTCGAGTTCGGCCAGATTCGTGGTGTCCACGTAGGTGAAATCGAGCTGATACTTACGCAGCACACGCTCGAAGAGGCGGTAGGTGCCGCCGTAGGTGTTGTCGGTGACGACGACGTGGTCGCCGGACTGGAGCAGCGTCATCACCGCGCCGGTCGCCGCCATCCCGGAGGCGAAGCAGAACCCCGCCCGGCCGTTCTCGATGGCCGCCAGGTTCGCCTCGAGGGCGGATCGCGTCGGATTCTGCGTTCGCGCATACTCGTAGCCCTTGTGGACGCCGAGCGCCTCCTGCACGTAGGTCGAGGTCTGGTAGATTGGCGTGATGATGGCGCCGGTCGCGGGATCCGGCGTCTGGCCCGCATGGATGCAGACCGTATTGAATCGCGCGTGGTCGGAAAGCTTCACGATGTGTAAAGCGTACACCAGGCGGACCTGAACGTCTGCCCCTCCGATGGACATGGAACCCGTCATCGTTTTCACCACGCCCTCTGACATCGAGGCGCGCGTCGTCATGGCGCTGCTCGACAGCCATGGCATCGCGAGTTTCCGCATCTCGGGGAACCCGCAGGCCATCTGGCCCATGGTCGTGAATCCCCTCGGGGAGATCCGCATCGCGGTGCCGGCCGAGGCCGCTGGGGCGGCCCGGACGATCATCGACAGCCACCGCGAGGATGCGGGCACCCGGGTGGTGCCGCTGCGCGACGAGTTCGACGACCTCGAGCGGCGCATCGCGTACCGCTTTACCGACCGCGGGCTCCTCGAGCACGCGCTCACGCACAAGTCCCGCGCGGCGGAGGATATTTCGGGGGGCGTCTTCGACAACGAATCGCTCGAGTTCCTCGGGGATGCGGTGCTCGGCCTCGTTGTCGCGGACGTGCTGTTCCGCCGCTACCCCGATTACGACGAAGGACAGAAGTCGAAAATCAAGGCGTCGGTGGTCTCGACCCAGTCGCTCGCGCGGCACGCCGAGCAGATCCGGCTGGGCGACCACATGCTGCTCGGCCGCGGCGAGGAGAAGACGGGGGGCCGTTTCAAGCCGGCACTCCTGGCCGACGCCTACGAGGCGCTGATTGCCGCGATCTATCTCGACGGCGGCCTGCCGGCGGCCGTCGAGTTCCTCGACCGCGAGCTGTGGGACGCGATCGAGATCGGTTCCACGCAGGAAGTGGTCGGACTGGATTACAAGTCGGCGCTGCAGGAACGCCTGCAGGCGCTCGGCAAGCCGCTGCCGGAGTACTGCGTCGCGTCAGAAAGCGGGCCTGACCACCGCAAGGCGTTCACGATTGGCGTGGTGGTGAGCGGAGAGGAACTCGGGAGCGCAACAGGCAGGACGAAGAAGGAAGCGGAGCAGGAAGCGGCCAAACAGGCGCTGGCGCGCCTGGAGTAACTCCCGGCGCCCAAGGCGCCCAACTCCCAGCTAGTCGATTTCGATGATGCCCCAGTTCTTGCGCTCTTCGGGCGTCGCCTCGACGCCCGCGTAGGCGAGCACCGGCGCTGGTTCGTGCTGCGGGGCGCGGGCGAGCGCGTACCGCTGCACCTCGCGCGCGACATCCTCCTCGGACGGGTGGGTCGGACGGCAGTGCAGGCGCACCCAGAGCCGCAGCATCGGGTCGGTGAAGCTGTAGCGCTTCTGCCGCGAGGTCACCAGGTCCACATCCTCGAGCCACGACAGGTAGTCCTTGGTCGAGCCGGGCGTCCGGTGGAGGCGCAGCGAGATCTCGGTCAGGGTGAGCGGCTCCTCGTCCGCCAGGATGTCGAGGATCGCCTTGAGCGCGCCGTACCCGCGCGCGCGGTGGAGGCGCAGCTCGTAGCAGTAGCGGCACCAGCGTTCCAGCACGCCGCCGGGCGTGAGGAGCGCCGTGAGAGCGCTGACCGGTTCGGCCCCGCGCCCCATCTGTCCCATCATGTCGCCAATCGCGCGGACGTATACCGGACGGCCATCGGTGAGCGCGAGCACGAAGCGCATCAGATAGTCGCGGTCGTCGGTCGGCGTCTGCTCGTAGCCGTTGAAGGCGGGCGCGAGCACCTCCATGATGTCGGTCGCGGCCAGCGGCGGCACGTGCATCACTTCGAACCGGGAGGTTGCGTCCCGCAGCAGGCGATGCGCTCGCGCGACGTACCGGGTGGTGAGCACGAAGCGATTGGGGCTTGCCGCCAGCGCTTCCAGCATGTCGTGCAGCACGTGGCGCAGGCCCGGAAAGCTTTCAAACGTGCGGAGTTCCAGCACTTCGTCCAGCAGGAAGGTGCAGGGGGCGCCGCCGGGGGCGCGGGCGGTGTCGAGGAAGCGGACCAGCTGATCGAAGGCGTCGCGGGCGGTGGCCGGCGCGCGATCGCCGCCCTGCCAGGCGAACGGGGACGAGGAGGTGACCGCCTGAAGAAAGCGCTCGGGGGTGGTCGCACAGCGTTCGACGTCGATGTACTGGGCGCCGCCGCGGCCGAGCCTCTCGCCGAGCCGCTGGAGCAGCGCCGTGCGGCCGGAACCGCACCCTCCCGGGATGACCGGAATCCGCGATGGAGACGCCTCCACGGCGCTCAGTACTCGTCGATCGAAGCCCGTATGCGGACCCGTCATTCCCGTTACCCCGCTTCCTGGGCTGCTTATGCGCAGCCTGGTGCTCCCGCATGGGGAGCCCGATTCCGCCGGTCCTTGCGGTGGCGAGCGCGTCCGCGTATCCCGCGACTGCGCCGCTCGTCGTCCACTGCCGAGCGCGTCGTCGACATTCGACGTCGACTCATCGACGTGGCGCGTGGTGCCCGGATGCTGCGCGTGCCGACAAGCATCGTAAATGTAGTGCGGTGGACAATCAGACGCCAGCGAAAGATCAGAACTTAGAAAGCGCGCGCGTTCTTGTCAAATGAATTCCAACATCTTTTTTCAGTTGACATCGACTGCGCATGATCGTTCCAGCGCGCCGGAGACAATCCTGTCTGAAATCACGCGAAGATCCGGCGAGAGCGAACAATCGCGCTCGACCGCGGGCACACGCGATCGCATGAAATCATGAGCTGCTGAATTACGATATAGCTGAATGTCTACGAACATTGCCGTGCTTGGCGCGCAGTGGGGCGACGAGGGCAAGGGCAAGATCGTCGATCTCCTCACGCCGAACTTTTCCGCGGTCGCGCGCTACCAGGGCGGCCACAACGCCGGCCACACCGTGTACGTGAAGGGGCAGAAGTTCGTGCTCCACCTCATCCCGTCCGGCATCCTGCACCCGGGCGTGACCTGCATCATCGGCAACGGGGTTGTGATCGATCCGCAGGCGCTGTTCAAGGAGATCGATGAGCTGGCGCAGCTCGGCGTGGCGGTTGATGGACGCCTGCTGATCAGCGAGAAAGCGCACGTGATCCTGCCTTACCACCGCGAGCTGGACGTCCTGTCCGAGGCCCGCCGCGGCGAGCGGAAGATTGGCACGACGTCGCGCGGCATCGGTCCGGCCTATGAGGACAAGATCGGGCGCCGCGGCATCCGTATCTGCGACCTCCTTGGCGATCGCGAGGCCCTGCAGGAGGAAGTGCGCGAAAACGTCAGTGCGCGGAACCGGATCATCAAGGATTCGACGCTCGACTGGCGGCCCGTGTACGACCAGGTGGTGGCGCAGGGCGCGCGCATCCGGCCGTGGGCGGCCGATACGTCGCTCGTCCTGGACACGCTGATCCGGGCCGGGAAGTCCGTCATGTTCGAGGGGGCCCAGGCGACGCTCCTCGACATCGATCACGGGACGTATCCGTTCGTGACCTCGTCCAATGCGTCGGTCGGCGGGATTTGCACCGGTCTCGGTGTCCCGCCGCGGGCGATTAGCGGCGTGCTCGGCGTGGCGAAGGCGTACACCACGCGGGTGGGCGAGGGTCCGCTGCCGACCGAACTGTCGGGAGCCCTGGCCGACAGGCTGCGCGAGAGCGGCCAGGAGTACGGCGCGTCCACGGGCCGGCCCCGCCGCTGCGGCTGGTACGACGCGGTCGTCGTCCGCTACTCGGCGCGCATCAACGGGCTGGATGCCCTGGCGCTGACGAAGCTGGACGTCCTCGACGGGCTTGACGACGTGTGTCTCTGCACGGGGTACACGACACCCCAGGGCAGGACGATCACCGAGTTTCCGGCGGACCTGAGGTCGCTGGCCGGGGCGACGCCCATCTACGAGACGATGCCGGGCTGGTCGACGCCAACGAAGGGCGCGACCCGCGTCGAGCAGTTGCCCGAGAATGCGCGCAGGTACGTCGCGCGGCTCGAAGAACTGAGCGGCGTCAGCTGCGCGATTATTTCGACGGGGTCGGATCGGACGGAGACGATCGTGAGGCCCGACTCGATCGTCGCGCGCTGGCTGCGCTAATTCTTCTTATTGGTTTCGATGAACCTGGCCAGAAGGGCCTGATCCGCGTCGAAGAACTCGACGCCGGCACGATAGCGCGCGATTCCTTTGGGAATTTCAAAAAACGCCCACGCCACCGCGGCGGTCACCCGAACCGGCGGCGCGCCGTTCGGCAGCATCACACGGACGCGCTGGTTCGGCTTGAGGATCGCCGACGACACGACCTGCGCGCCGACGAGCGACAGGTCCACCAGGGACGCCGGACTGCCGTCGATCTGTACTTCGACCCCGTCGGCCATCCGGAAGCGCGGCGCGCGGCGGGTGCCGCGCTGGTCGAGAGGAGCCGCTGCAGGCCGCGGGGCTTCGGCGACCGCCGCGGATGACGCTCCGCGGGCCAATTCGCCGTCGTGCGCGACGATACGGATCTCGCACGCCGTCAGCGACGGGTCGGCCTTGATGCGGTTGATGAGCGCGGCCCCGCGCGAGGTGGCCGCGAACAGCTGCTCGAGCGCGACGACGTCGGGCCGCTGGCGGGTGATGGCGTCCAGCGCACGCAGGGCCTCGGTATCGAAGAACGTCGTGGCGCTGACCATGTCGTCGCGCTCCTTGAGCGCAGCGAGGTGCTCGGGAGCAGCAATGAGGACCGTGGCCGGCACAGCTCGTGAGTCTAACCCAGTTCAAATTGCGACACGGACTTTCAGACGTGACATCAGTCCAGGACACGCCGCGCGACTCCTCCTGTGCCGCTCGCTGTGAGCGGCTCACAAAGCGGTACAGCCGCCGGATGACGCGAAATGACCGTGGTACACTCGGCCGGATCGTTTGTTCTGCTTGCGCACCGACCGGGTAGCTCAGTGGTAGAGCAGCGCACTTTTAATGCGCGGGCCGCGGGTTCGATCCCCGCCCTGGTCACCATAGCTCAACCGGAGGACCGACTGGCATGTCTCACTACCGCATGATTCGTTCTGCATTCATTCTGATTCTCACCGTCGCGATCGTGGCGCCGCTCGCGGCGCAGGCGCCGGCCGGCTGGCAGGTTCGGATCGACAGGAGCACCAACGCCGCCGATCCGGATGATGTCCCGGACGTGAAAGTCGCCACGGTTGGCAAAGGGTTCCGCGTGACCGGTGGACCCGCGGGCACGTACTGGAACGCCGCCAATACCGCGAAGGGCAGCTACACGGTCCGCGCGACGTTCAACCTGATGAAGCCGAGCGGCCACGTGAACTACTACGGGATCGTGTTCGGCGGGTCCAATCTGACCGGCGCGAATCAGCAGTATCTCTATTTCCTGGTGGCGCAGAACGGCGCGTTCATCGTCCGGCAGCGGACCGGCGAGAAAGTGGCAGATGTCGTGTCGAGGGCGACGGCGCATCCCGCGGTGCGGCAGCCGGGTGCCGACGGGACGTCAGCGAACGCGCTGGAAGTGCGGGTCGGGGCGGCTCAGATTGAGTACGTCGTGAACGGGCAGGTTGTGCACACCACGCCGAAGACCGGTCTCACGGCGCAAACGGACGGCAGCGCTGGCGTCCGCATCAATCATGTCCTGGACGTGACGGTCGACGGATTCCAGCTCCAGCAGCAGTAACTACGCGACGGCCGGTTCCGCCAGCGGGACCGGCTGTCCCTCGTAGCGAATCTCAAACGCCGCCACCTGCCGCAGCGTGCTGCTTACCTGGCATGCGCGCGCCGCCATCACAATCAGCTTCTTCGCGAGGTCCGCATCGGCGCAGGCCGCCGATACGTTCATGGTGAAGGCGGTGAATTGCTCCGGCGTGCCGTCGAGCGTGCCGGTCACGGCGACCCGGACGTCTGTCATGGCCGCATCGCGAGCGCGAATCACCGCCAGCAGATGGCTCATGAAGCACCCGCCAAGCGACACGAGCATGTACTCGCCGCCGGCCGGGCCCAGGTCGAGCCCTCCCTTGGCGACGCCTCGGTCAACGAGGGCCGAGTGCGTGCGGACCGTGGCGCGCGATGTCGTCTGAGTGATGTGCTCGATGTTCGCCGTGAATGTGGTGGCCATGCTTATCCCTTGAGGGCGCTGTATTCGCGCTCGATGTGTTCGGCGACCTCGCCGCACAACCTGGTGATCTTACCGCCGATATCGTGACGTGAGAGCTCGAACGTGACCCGGCTGAACGAGATGTGGATGTCGGCGTGGTGGTCCTTCAGCTCGAAGAACGGCACAAGGCGGTTGACGAAGCCGATCGATTCGACAAAATTCTTGAGACGGAATTGCCTGGTGAGCTGGTTGTTCTCGATGGCCCACCCGGGCAGGCGTTGCAGCAGACGCTCGAGTTCGGCGGCCGTCAGCGCCGGGGGTTTGTCGCTGGCCATACGCCTAGCTTGCTAGGTCAAAGGGCAAAGGTCAAAGGGCAAAGGTCAAAGGTCAAAGGTCAAAGGGCAAAGGGCAAAGGGCAAAGGGCAAAGGGCAAAGGGCAAGCCGCGAACTAGGGACGGACACCGGCGATATTGAGGCGGATCCGGTACAGGCTCGTCCGCGCCGTCACGTATAACGTCTTTCCATCCGCATCGCCGAACGCGAGATTTGCCGGCGCCTCCGGGAACGCGAGAATGCCGAGATGCGTGCCCGCCGGCGACACAATCCAGATGCCGGCTGGACCGGTCGTGTAGAGGTTGCCGCGTTCGTCGACCTTCATCCCATCTGGCGTGCCGGGCCGCTTGTCGGCGGTCATGTCGACGAAAACGGTGCGATTGGCGACCGTATCGTCCGCGTTCACGTCAAAGCGGAACACTTTGCGATCGACCGTGCTGTTCACGTAGAGGACCTTCTCGTCAGGCGAGAGGGCGATGCCGTTGGGATTCCCCAGATCGCGCGCGAGGAGCTGAACCTTCCCGTCCTTCACGAGATACACCCCGTTGAAGGGGAGCTCCTTCTTCGGATCGTCGTTCCGGCCGCGAAGGCCTGAGGGCGGATCGGTGAAATACAGCGACCCGTTCTTTTTGAACACGAGATCGTTGGTACTGTTCAACCGCTTGCCGTCGTAGTGGCTGGCGAGGACCGTGCGCCGGCCGTCGCGTTCCATGCGGACGACCTGCCGATCGCCCATCGCGTTCATGGCGACGCGTCCCTGCGGGTCGAGCGTCACGCCGTTCGAGCCAATGAGATAGATCGTCCCGCGGTTTACGTTGGTCTGTTCGCCGCCAATGCCCGTTGCATCCGTACCGGTGAACCCGCTCTTGTCGAGGAACACCGAGACGGACCCGTCAGATGGATTCCACTTGCGAATGACGTTGTCGGGGATGTCGCTGAAGATCAGGAATCCGCCGTTGCGAACCCAGACAGGTCCCTCGGCGAACCCGAATCCGGTCGCCACCTTTTCCACGCGCGCGTTCGCAGGCACGACCGTGTCGAGGGCCGGATCGAGGCGAGTGATCGGCCCCGCGTCCTGTCCGAGAAGACCGGCGGCGGAAACGGTCAGTGCAATGACGACAAGATGGCTGCGCATGCCGGGAGCATAACGCAGCTCACCTGAAGCCGAACATCAGAGGGAACACGATCACGACAAGAGCCGCCCAGACTGAATAGACAGGCAGATACCCGGTTTGCCAGCGCTCGAGCGCCGCGAAGCGGCCGGTATCCCCGAGGAAGCGCCAATAGAGCCATGCCGTCCACGTGAGATTGACCAGGAGGATCAGGTTTTCGCCGAGCGCCGCGACGCGATTCGGCGTGAAGCCGTACTCGGTGATCCGGCTGGCGATCGCGGCGAGCGCGACGAGGTCCACGACAAGAGCGCTGACGATGAGCAGCAGCTGGAGCCGATCGAAGTTGTCGGGCGGGGCGTCCGGATCGCGCGCCGACGCGGCATACAGCACGAGGCCGACGACCACCGCCAGGAGCAGGTCGAAGGCAATCAGCACCTCGCGCTCGATGTTGACGGGACTCCCGGTCCACACCATCGTCGCGAGGAAGAGCAGCAGGACGGCGGTGAAGAGCGGCGTGAACAGCCGGGTCAGGACCGGCGCCATGTTTTCGATGACGCTTTGCTTGGCCTCCACCAGCCAGGACGCCACGAGAATGGCGCCCATCGCTCCGCACGGCAGCAGCCACCCGAAGACCGCCCACGCCGCATCGACATCGATCGCCGCAAACATGCCCATCGTGAAGACCATGAGCAGGCCGCCGCCCAGCGCAATCAGGACGTAATAGATGAAGAGCTCACCCGAAAACCGGACGAAGTCCATCCGGCCGTCCGTCTGCCGCCAGCGGCCGCCCGCATAGGCAATCCCGACGGGGAGCCACAGGGCGAGAGGCAGGTGCAGCGCGGTCAGCGCCAGCGTGTCGCTGCCTTCCGGAAACGGGTAGATGTTGGCGAACACCGCCGCGGCGGCGAACGCCAGCGCCAGCCATCCCCAGGTGCGCCGGGGCACCTCCCGCTTCCACACGAAATACGCGGTGAGCAGCGGCAGGACGAAGAGGCCGAAGTTGCGGAAATAGAATGAGTGCAGCTCCTCATCCGTGTTCATGGGGTACCCGAGTAGCACAGGCACTTTGATCGCCACGCCCGCCAGCGCCGCCAGCGCAAAGACCACCATCTCGGTACGCGCGCCGCCGCGCGGCTCGCTCGCGCTGTCTGGCGCCACGACGAGCTGCTTCCAGAGGCGTTCCGAGTGTTCCCGCGCAAACTCACGGGAGAGCGCATCGAGACTGCCCATGCGCTTGACCGCGACGAGGAACGCCTCGTCCGTGTCAAGCCCTGCGTCCCTGAGGGCGGCCACCTGGTCGCGAAGGTGGTCTTCCAGCTCCGCCACGTCGGGACCATTGATAGTGCGGCGGCGGCGCAGGTACAGTCGCCATTGGGCAATCTGTTCGTCGATCCGGGCGGCGTCGTCCATGGGGGTCATGCGGGGGCCGCCTGCAGCCAGATGTGGCGCAGCGTGTCGTCGACGGCCTGCCAGCGGCGGCGCTCCTCGGCGAGCTGGGCGCGGCCGTCGTTCGTGAGGCGGTAGTACTTGCGGCGGCGGCCGATGTCGGAGGCGACCCAGTTGGACGCAATCAGTCCCTGGCGCTCGAGGCGATGGAGGACCGGATAGAGCATGCCGTCGGTCCACTGGAGCTGGCCGCCAGACAGTTCGGCCACGCGCTTGATAATGGCGTAGCCGTAACTGTCGCCCTCGGCCAGGATGCCGAGCACGAGCGGCGTCGCCGAGGCGGCAACGAGGTCTTTACTGAGGTCCATACTCAGAAGCGTTATACATTGCGCTTCTATGTATGTCAATTGGGCGGGAAACTATTGAACATCGTCTTGCTGGGCGCGCCAGGAGCGGGCAAGGGCACACAGGCGGCACAGATCCGGCGGCGCCGGAACATCCCCCATATCTCCACCGGCGCGATGCTGCGGGAAGCGATTCAGGCGGGCACGCCGCTCGGACTCCAGGTGAAGCAGATCATCGAGAGCGGCGCGCTGATCGGCGACGAGGTCATCACGCGTTTGGCGTTGGATCGTCTTCGCGAGCCGGACACGGCCGCCGGCTTCCTGCTCGATGGCTTTCCGCGGACGATTCCGCAGGCTGAGGCGCTCGACGCCTTCATGGCGGGCCGGCCGCTCACGATCGTCGAGATCGACCTGAGCGAAACCGAAGTCCTGCAGCGTCTGGCCTCCCGCATGGTCTGCGCGGAATGCGGCGCGAACTCCCAGGAGACGAGCGGGGGACTCCAGTGCGACGACTGCGGAGGTCCGCTCGTCGCTCGAGCGGATGACGCCGAGGAAGTGGTCCGGAATCGCCTGACGGTGTACCGGCGTCAGACCGAGCCGCTGGTGAAGTACTACACCGGCCGGAACGCGTTTCACCGCGTGAACGGCGCGCAGCTTCCAGACGATGTCACGCGCGATATCCTGAAGGCGATCGACGCTGCGTGACGGGTTAGCGCACCGCGACTGCCACGAGCGGCGCGGTCCGCTTTTCGCCGATCTGCTGGCGCCACATCGCGTAGTACAGGCCCTTTTCCTCCAGCAACTCCGCGTGCGAGCCCGACTCGACGATGCTGCCGCGCTCCAGCACGTAGATTCGGTCGGCGTGCATGATCGTGGAGAGGCGGTGGGCGATCAGGATGGTCATCACCTCCTGGCTCGTGCCGACCGCGCGGATCGTCTGGCCGATGTCCTCCTCGGTCAGTGAGTCGAGCGACGAGGTGGCCTCGTCGAAGACCAGCAGGTGAGGGCGGCGGAGCAGGGCCCGGGCGATCGACAGGCGCTGCTTCTCGCCGCCGGACACCTTGACGCCCCCTTCGCCGATCACCGTGTCCAGTCCTTTTGACGCCCGTGCGAGCAGGCTGTCGCAGGACGCCTTGTGCAGCACGTCGAGGCACTCCGCATCGGTCGCCTTCGGATTGACGAACAGGAGATTCTCGCGAATCGTGCCGGAGAAGAGCTGCGTGTCCTGCGTGACGAATCCAATCTGTTCGCGCAGCTGATCGAGATCCACGTCTAACGAGGGATGCCCGTTGTACAGGATGTCGCCGGACCGCGGCCGGTACAGCCCGACCAGCAGTTTCACCAGCGTGGTTTTTCCGGCGCCAGACGGCCCCACGAACGCGATCGTGTCGCCCTGCCTGATACTGAACGAGATGTCGGTCAGCGCGGGCGAGGACGCGGTCTGATGCTGGAAGCTGACGTGGTCGAACGCGAGTGTGTGGAGGGTCGGCAGCGGGATGGGATTGAGCGGCCTCGGCTCCTTCTTCATGTCGAGGATGTCCTGGAAGTTCTTTAGCGACACCTCCGTCTCGCGGTAGATGTTGATGATGTTGCCGAGCTCCTGCAGCGGGCCGAAGATGAAGAACGAGTAGATGAAGAGCGAGAAGAACTGGCCGATGGTGATCGCCTGCACGTAGATCAGGTAGAGCATCAGAAACATGATGCTCGTGCGCAGCGCGTTGACCACGGTGCCCTGGATGAAGCTCAGGCTGCGGACATAGCGCACCTTCCGCATCTCGAGCTGGAGGATCTTGTCGGTCGTGCCGTTCAGCCGGGCAATCTCCTGCGGCGCCAGCCCCAGGCTCTTGACCAGCTCGATATTCCTCAGTGACTCCGTCGTCGCCCCCGCCAGCGCGGTCGTTTCGGCGACGATCGTCTTCTGGATGACCTTGATCTTCTTGCTGAGGACCGAACTCAGGATACCGAGCGCCGGAATGGTTGAAAAGTAAATCGGCGCGATCAGCCAGTGCACGCTCCAGGCGTAGACCATCACGAAGATGATGCCGACGAGCGACGTGAAGAGGACGTTGATGGAGGCCGAGATCAGCTTCTCGACGTCCGAACGCACCTTCTGGAGCTTCCCGAGCGTTTCGCCGCTGCGCTGGTCCTCGAAGACGGAGTAGGGAAGCTCGAGCGAGTGCTGGATGCCGTCCGAGTAGATCCGCGCGCCGAGGCGCTGCGTGATCACGTTGATGAAGTAATCCTGGAAGTTCTTGGCGACGCGCGACACGAACGCGACGCCCACCGCCGCGCCGAGCAGCAGCGTCACGCCGCGGAAGAACTCCTCGGTCGAGTACTCCGAGAACCGTGTGGCGTATTCGTCGATGACGTAGCGGAAGATCAGCGGGTCGAGGAGCGAGAAGATCTGGTTGATCGCGGCCAGCGCCAGCGCCAGCGCGATCAACCGCCAGTAATCCGCGAGATACCGGGCCAGCAGCCTCATCTGTCGATGATAGCTGCTGGCGATGACAGGAAGGCTATCGGGGTGTGGGCAGCGATCCCGCGGGATTCAGCGTCGGCAGCCCGCCTTGCTGGCCGGTCAGTGGCGGAGGCGGGTAGCGGCTGCTGTAGACGTACTGATAGCGGACGCGGCGCCCGGCATGGTCAAAAAACCCTACCGATTGCTGGAAGAGGCCGGGTTCAGGGTTCTTTGCCGGCACCGTCCCCTCGAAAATGTAAAGCCGATCGAGGTGCATGGCGATGAAGACGAACGTGCGCGACTGGTCGGCGTTGTTCGTCAGCTGGAGCTGCTGGCCCTCCACCAGGTCGATGAAGTTCCACATCAGGTGCGTCACGCGCGCGTTCCGCTGCATGAACTGCCACGTGGCGTAGACGGCCGCGCCGCCGGCGTCCATCTTCCAGTAGCCGGGACCCGTGTTCATCGACCCGATGCACGGCTCGGCTCCGGGCGGGCACTTCTTGGCCCGCTCCAGTCCCATCTTCTCGATCCCGCCGAAATCGACGACGGTCACCGAATACCGTTCGGGACCCCGGTCGGCGCTGTAGACGCGGGCCGGCAGCATGAAGTTGTACTCGGTCTTGTAGGTGGTCTGCGTGACGCGGGGCGCACCAGGAAAGTTGACGGTAAAGCCGCCCTCTTTCGACTCGTACTCGATCCATTCCTGCGCGGAGGCGGCTGGCGGTCCCCACAGGGCCGCCAGTGCCAGAACAACGGTGACCAGACGCATACCGGACCTCCTGTTTACGCCAGACCCTTTTGATACAGCGCGAGCAGACGGCTCCAGGCGCGCTCGGCCTGCGGCTCGTTGTAGACCCCTGAGTCGGGCGGGCACCAGCCGTGCGCCGCGCCGGTGTAGACCTCGATCTCCGCGGGCACGTTGGCCTTGGCGAAGGTCTCCTTCAGGACGTTCTTCTCGTTCGGTGCACGCATGTCGTCGTTGGCCGCGATGGCGACGAGGACCTGCGCCTTCGTCTTCGCGAGCAGCAGGTGCGGGCTGTTCGGCATATCGGTGACGAGTCCGCCGCCATGGAAGGAGGCCACGGCGCCCACGCGCCCGGGGACCGCCGCCGCCGTGCGAAACGCGATCGGACCGCCCATGCAATACCCCTGCGTGCCGATCCGGCGGTTGGTGGCGACCGAGGGCTGCTTGTCCAGCCATCCGATGAACGCCCGCGCGTCCGTCATCTGCGTCGTCTCGGTGAGCGCCTGGGCGAGCGGCAGCAGCTGAGGGATCGGCGTCGCGGAGCCCTTGTCGGCAGTCGGCGCCTTCCGGACCCGATAGAACGGGTTGACCACGAGCACCGAATAGCCGGTCTCGGCGAGCCGCTTGCCCATCGTGCGGAATGCGGGCCTGAGACCGAAGATGTCCGGCCAGACGAGGACGGCAGGAGCCGTGCCGGTGGTCGGGCGCACGAAGTAGCAGTCCGCGGTACCGTCGGGCGTCGTGATCGTCACGTCGGACTCGGTGACCGCAACCGCGTTGACCACCTGCGGCAGCATCATGGCCATGCCCGCGCCGACCAACACGCCGAACTGCCGGCGGGTTACCAGACCGTTTGCCGTGAATTCTTCCTGGTCCTGGTCAAAATGATCCTGATCGCACATAGCGTCACTCCCTCCGTTCGCGCAGTCCGCGCGCGTGCGGACACTTTATACTGATTTGTTTCCGAATGGCGGACCCGCACCCCAACACACGGCTTGAGGCGTTCTGCGATGGCGTCTTTGCCATCGCGCTCACGCTCCTGGTCATCGAGATCAAGGTCCCTGCGCCGGAAGGGATTGGCACCACGCGTGAGTTGTGGCTGGCACTGAGGCATCTGGGGCCATCGATCTCCGCGTTCGCGTTGAGTTTTGCCATCATCCTCATCACGTGGGTCAATCACCACAGATTTTTCAAACTGGTGAACAAGTCATCCACGGCGTTCGTGTACGCCAACGGGTTCTTGCTGTTGACCGTGGTGTTCATGCCGTTTCCCACCGCGCTCGTCGGCGAGTATCTGCTGACGGACCACGCCGGCCCTGCGGTCGTCATCTACAATTCCGTGACGGCCGTTCAGGCGATTGGCTGGATTCTGGTCGCTGGGTCGGCGCTGAGACTGGCGAAGGACGAGAAGTCCGCCGTGCTTGTTCGCGAGGGCCGGCGGAACGGCTACCTGGCGTTGGTGGTCTATTCTCTGCTGGCACTCCTGGCCGTCTGGTTCCCTCTCGCCATTGCGGTCGTGACCACACTGCTCTGGGCGTACTGGCTGGCCTTCAGCCTGAGGGCGGACTGACGTCGAGCTACTCCCCGGCGTCGGGGTTCCAGTTCATCAGGAGCGTAATGGGCGAGGCGCCGCTGTCGAGCGCCGTGTTGACGAGGAACCGGCCATCGGGAGCGACGTCGTATTGCGGCCGGGAGTTGTTCGTCGTGCGGCCAGCGATTCGTGCTTGAAAGAGCGGCACGGGCTCGCCTGGCTCGAGCGTCGCCCCGTTCACGACAAGAGAAACGGCCATCAGTCTTCCATCGGGCGCAACGTAGTACAGCTCCCGGCCGTCCGGACTCCACCGCGGCTGCGTTCCGCCCGACGCGGAGATCTGCCATTGCCCGCCCGGACCGGGAGGGAACGGCCGCACGTAGATCTCGGCGGCCCCCGACTGGTTCGATTGATAGGCCACCCATCGTCCATCCGGCGAGAACTTGCCCGGGCGCTCGTCCGCATCCGTGCTCAGAAAGGCGAACGGCTTCGATCCCTTCTCCATCGGGAGCACCCACAAGTCACCCGCGACCTTGGGATCGCTGAGGACGGAATACATCAGAAACCGGCCGTCGCGGGACCAGTCCTGGGCGGCGACTGCCTGCTGCGACTCGACAAACTCGAGCTGTGTCTCGCTGCTGTCGCCGTTCGACGGCTTCTCGAAGAGACTGCCCGGGTTTCCAGGTCCCCTCGTGCTGTACACGATCCGGCTTCCATCCGGCGACCAAATCGGATATTCGGCGCGTGCGCCGAGGGTAAAACGGGTGCGCCTGACGCCATCGAAGAGCCAGACGTTGGCGTTGTTGTCCACATTACGGTCCACCGCCACGCGGCCGCCATCGGGTGAAAGCTCGGGATCGGCAAGCGTGCTCTCGTCTGGCGGGCCCAGGACGCCGAGCGTCTTGCCCGATCGGTCGAACCATGTCAGTTGGCTCCGGGCGGCATCGTCCGATCGGTAGGCCACAAGTCCCCCGGCCGACACGGAGAATGCACCAACTCGAAGGGTCGCGCCAAAACCCACGCCGTCCGAAACCGTGACCTGGCCGCCGACGAGTTCTTCGCTGGACACGTCGAAGCGTTGAGCTACGAGCACGCCCTGCCGCATGAACAGGAGCCACCCGCCTTCGCGAGACGCTCCGGCGGGCCCGGGCCCCGGGGGCGCGTATACGGCAGCCGAATCAGACGGTGTCAGACGTGTGACCTCCATTGAGTCCAGCGAGCCTACGTGAATCGCAGGGGCGCCCCCGGACATTTCGGAGAGAAACAGAAATCGCCGCCCCCCGGGCAGGAACTGCGGAAACCGGTCACTCATTGTTGAACGTGGCGCGTCCACCTTCGTGACGGCGACGGCGTCACCCCCAGACGCGGGAATGC
>CAXNKG010000045.1:0-20129 GCA_964202965.1 Vicinamibacterales bacterium | reverse complement strand
GTGGAAGTTCGATAGCGCAAATTGGCTGTTTTGTAAGCCATTGCAGATCAACGCTTTAGGAGGTGGCTCCTCGGGCTGGATTCGAACCAGCAACCCTCCGGTTAACAGCCGGATGCTCTGCCGTTGAGCTACCGAGGAATGTAGGTGAGGCGAACGCTGGGCGGAACGAACCTGTGGATTTTACTACATCGGGCGGCTCCGCAGCTCGGATGGCACGAGCCTCGCCGGGGGCCGCCCTACCTACGTTATTTCTTCTTCCGCTTCACGACGCGGCCCTTTTCGCCGCCCGTGATCCCGAGCTGCACGCCGGCGCCGATCGCGCCGAGGACCAGCCAGGCAATCGGCAGCCAGCGCTGTCCCGGCGCCGGGTTCATCGGATACGCCACCCACACGTCGCCAGCGGCCGCCGCCGCCAGCGCCGTCTGGTCTCCAAGTGCGGCCATCGCGCCGACGATGATCGTCCAGGCGCCGCCGAAGCCGGTGCCGACGATGATGAAGTAGCGCTGCAGGTACATCGCCGCCGTCGCACCCGCAATGGAGAGGAAGACCACCACCAGGAAATGCGGGTCGCGGTCGCCGGTCGCGAAGATCAGGTTCGCCGCCGTCGCGCCAAGGCCGGCGCCGATGAGCGACACGCCGACGAAGTAGGCCGCAATCAGGATGCCGGCCCCAATCAGGCCGCCCACGCCGGCCGCAATAATCATCGGCCCGGTGTCGCTCATCCCGAAGATCGAGCTCGCGGCCAGGGCGCCCAGGATGAACCCGAAAATCGCCAGAACGATGCGGAACAGGCGGTAGCCGAAGAAGCAGGCCACGATGCCGCCAACGAGCAGCACGATGGCGGCGGGCATCTGGTACGAAGCGGGGAGCATGGTCAATGGGGTCGTCGATGCGATGTGTTAGATGTCCCGGCGCCCTTCCATGGCGCGCGTCATCGTCACTTCGTCGGCATACTCTAAATCAGAGCCGACCGGAATGCCCATGGCAATCCGCGTGACCCGCACGCCCAGCGGCTTGAGCAGCCGGGCCAGATAGAGCGCCGTCGCCTCCCCCTCCACCGTCGGACTGGTGGCAATGATTACCTCTTCGACGCCGCCGGCGCCGACGCGGTCCAGCAGTCCCTTGATCTTGAGGTCGTCGGGCCCCACGCCGTGGAGCGGCGACAGCACGCCCATCAGGACGTGATAGCGGCCGCGGAACTCGCGCGTCTTCTCCACCACCATCACGTTCTGCGGCTCCTCGACGACGCACACGATGCGCGGGTCGCGCGAGTCGCTCGAGCAGAAGATGCAGGGGTCGATCGCGGTGATGTTGTTGCACACCGAGCAGTAGGTGATCTGCTCCTTGACGTCCCGGATCGCCTCGCACAACCGCTCGGCGTCGTCTCTGGGCGTTTTCAGGATGTGAAACGCAAGCCGCTGCGCCCCTTTGGCGCCGATGCCGGGAAGTTTCTGGAGCTGTTCGATGAGCCGTGCGATCGGCTCGGGAAGGGAGACGACCATCAAAGGCCGGGAATCTTGAGGCCGCCCATAAGGCCGCTCATCGATCGGCCGATCTGCTCGTCGACCTTGCGGCCGGCATCGTTGACGGCGGCAACGATCATGTCCTGCAGCATCTCGACGTCGTCTTTCGACACGACGTCGGGATCGATGGTGACTGACTGCACCTGCTTCGAACCGTCGATGACGACCTTGACCATGCCCCCGCCGGCCGTCGCCTCGACGCGCAGGTCGGCCATCTGCCTTTTCAGGCGCTCTTGCATCTCCTGCGCCTGCTTCATCATGTTCTGGATGTTCATGCCGTTCCGGCGGGTCCACTCGCGCGAACTTCGATCCTGCGCTTCGCGGAACCCGCCCTACATCTCCTCAACGTCCCTGATCTCGGCGGGGAACACGTCGAGCACGGCCTGGACGGCGGATGACGCCATCGCCTCTGCCTTCAGATCCCGTTGTGCCGGCGTGCCGGCCTTCGCGTCCGCGGCAGCCGCGCCCGGCGGCGTCACGGCTCCAGCCTGCAGCGGCGCGGTCTCAACATCCGCCTGGACGATCTCGATCGAAATCCGGCGTCCCGCGACGCGCTGCGCCGCGTCCTCGAGCCACGTGCGATTCTGTTCGAGCTGCCCGCGCGGCACCTTCTGGTTGGGCGGGAACGTGAACGTAATCCTGTCGCCGTCGGCATCCACGCGACGCGCCTGCGCAACCGCCAGCTCGTAGAGCATCTGCTTGCCGCGCCGGATCTCGGCGAGAAACGCATCCTTGAGGTTCGAGGGTGCGGGGGCGCGGGGGTGCGAGGGTGCGGGTGCGACAGGCGGCTTCGCGGCGGGTGCGGGGGTGCGAGTGTGCGACGGTGCGGATGCGACGACGGTTTGGGGTCTGGAAGCTGGGAGCTGGGCTTTCGCACCGAGCGGCGCCCTCCCGCCGAGCGATTCCATTAATTCCGTGAGCGGCACGAGCTTCCGCAGGTGCATCCACCGGACGAGCATCATCTCGAAGTGATAGCGCGGCTGCGAGGCGTTGCGGATCTCATACTCGCTCGTCGCCAGCAGGTCGAAGGCCCGCATCAGGTCCTCGCGCGAGAACTTCGGGGCGAGCGCCTGCAGCCGGGCGGCTTCGTCCTCGGCCAGCTCGCCGCCGCCCGCCCGCGACGGATCGATCGACACGAGCATCATGTCGCGCACGACGCGCGTGAGCTCGCGGCACACCAGCCGCAGGTCGTGGCCGGACTCAATGGCGCGGTCCGCGAGCGCAAACGCGCGGGGGCCGTCCTCCGTGACGACCGCCTCGAGCAGCTCGAACAGCAGATCGCGGCCGACGAGTCCGAGCACCGACGACACGTCATCCACCGAGACCCGCTCGCCCGCGAACGCGATCACCTGGTCGAGCGCGCTTTGCGCATCGCGCATGCTGCCCTCGGCCGACCGTGCGATCAGCGCCAGCGCTGCGTCCGACACCTCAATTTTTTCGGCGCCGGCAATCGTGCGCAGCTGCTCGGCGATCGCGCGCGCCGAAATCGCGCGGAACTCGAACACCTGCGACCGCGAGAGGATCGTGTCCGGAATCTTGTGCAGCTCCGTCGTCGCCATCATGAAGACGACGTGGGACGGCGGCTCTTCGACGGACTTCAACAGCGCGTTAAACGAATGGGACGACAGCTGGTGGACTTCATCGATGATGAAAATCTTGTAGCGGTCGCGGACCGGGGAGACAGACAAGTTTGCGAGGACGACTTCGCGAATCGTATCGACCTGCGTATGGCTCGCCGCGTCGATCTCGAGCACATCCATGTCGCGCCCCTGCGCGGTCTCGATGCACGCGTCGCATTCGCCGCACGGGTCGGCGGTTGGTCCTTTGACGCAGTTGAGCGCCCTCGCCAGAATCCGCGCCGTCGTCGTCTTGCCGCACCCGCGAGGTCCCGCGAACACGAACGCGTGCGCCAGGCGGCCGCTGGCAATCGCGTTACGCAAGGTGCGCGTGACCGGCTGCTGCCCGACGACGTCGTCGAACCGCTGCGGACGCCACTTGCGAGCAAGAACTTGATAGGCCATGGACGACTTTGGGCTTTGGGCTTTAGGCTTTAGGACTTGGGATTTTCTGGTGAGCCCCACCGCGACCCGGTGCACCTGAAACACACCCCAGGGTCTACTTAGCGCTGCTGCCTTCCGGCCCTGACGCGGTTCGCAGGCTGAAGTCGCACAGGGTCCGGGCCGCGGTGCGGCTCACCAAAGCGTCAGTATAACAGTCTGCCGACGAGCTTCTCGTAAAGGTCGACCGCCGCCCGCAGCTCATCGATCGCGACGTGTTCTTCATCCGTATGCGCGACGTGGATGGACCCGGGGCCACAGAGGAGCGGCGTTCCCCACCGGTCGAGCAGCGGAACATCGGTCGTGTACGGGAAGACCGCGGTCTCGAGCCCCGGCACCGTGTGCATCCGCACCGCCGGAATGTCGAGCACGTGCTCCACTTCGACGAGGCCTTCGATGGGCCCGAGCGCCTCGCGAACGGGCGCCGCATCACCCACGATCCTGAACAACAGCTCCGCCGATGCCTGCGACGACACCACGTTGGGCGCGACGCCGCCGTCAATCAGGCCGACGTTGTAATGCGTGCGCCCGAGCAGCGGATCCTCAGGCAGCTGGATGCCGCGAATCACCATCAGCGCGTCGAGCAGCTTGTCGATGGCCGACTCCCCGAGCTCGGGAAACGCCGAATGGGCGGCGCGTCCACGCGCCTTGAGGCGGACGCGCAGCACACCTCGAGTGGCCGACCCGAGCCGGTTATCCGTCGGCTCGCCGTTCACCAGATAGCGGACGCCGGCCGGCGCCTGCGCGTTTGCCACGCGAGCCCCGTCGCTGCCCCGCTCTTCGCCCACGACAAACAGGAGCGCGATGCGCGATTCGCCCGCGGCTCGCAGCCGCTCCGCCGCCGCCACCTGCGCCGCGAGAATGCCCTTCGCGTCGCACGACCCCCGGCCAAAGAGCAGTCCGCGCTCCTGGCGGCCAGGGAAGAACGGCGGCACACAATCGAAGTGCGTGGAGAGCACGACCAGCGGCGCCGCGTCGAGCATCGCCAGGACGTTGAAGCGGCCGTCCGAGACCGGCTGCTCCTCGACGCGGTAGCCGCGCTCGCGCAGGAACCGCGCGAGCCACGTGCTGAGCTCGCCCTCGCGGCCGGTTGTGGAATCGATGTCGATGAGGGTTCGAGCGAGCGCGACCGGATCTATCGGATCCATCGCTCGAGCTCGGTGCGGGCGTCCGTCCGCTCGTCGCGATACTTCACGATGACCGGCGTCGCGAGCGACAGGCCCCACTCCCTGCCCGCGCCGACGGTGACCGCGCGGGCGCCGGGCACGACCACCGCACCTTCGGGCACAACGAGCGGCTGCCCCTTCTCAGGCGCAATGATGCGGCTGTTGGGCAGGTCGTAGATCGGCGTGGATCCGGTGATGATGGTTCCCGAGGCCAGCACCGCGCGGCGCTTCACGATCGCGCCTTCGTAGACGCCGCAGTTTCCGCCGACCAGCACCTCGTCCTCGATGATCACCGGCATCGCACCGACCGGCTCGATGACGCCGCCAATCTGTGCGGCGGCGCTCAGGTGGACCCTCGCGCCAATCTGCGCGCAGGATCCGACGAGCGCGTGCGAATCGACGAGCGTACCCTCGCCGATCCACGCCCCCACGTTGATGTACATCGGCGGCATGCAGATGACGCCCGGCGCCAGATACGCGCCGTCGCGAATGGACGAACCACCGGGCACAATACGGACGCCGCTGGCCGCCGTGAATTTCTTCAACGGCATCGTGTCCTTGTCGAAGAAGGGCCAGCGCCCGTGGTCCACCGTCATGTCGGCGAGGTCGCCGACACGGAAGCCGAGCAGGATCCCCTGCTTGACCCAGACGTTGACGCGCCAGCCGGTTGGCGTCCCGGCGTCCGGTTCGGCGGCGCGCACGCGTCCGGCCGCCAGGTCCTCGCGCAGGCGCAGGAACGCCGCGCGCGCGGCGTCTTTCGGCGCCGCGCTGCCCTGTTCGAAGAGCGCCGTGATGTCCTGGGCGAGCGTCGTCACACGCGGGCGGCCGAGCCGAGCAGCTTGAGGTCCTGGAGGACGTGCATGATCCGGTCGAGGGCCGCGGCGCCCGGCGGCACGAGCGGCAGCCGGTACGTTTCCTCGACGAGACCCATGGCGGCCATCGCGGCCTTTACCGGGATCGGGTTCGACTCGACGAAGTTCACCTGCAGGAACGGCAGCAGCCATCCGTGCAGCTTCCGGGACGCGGCGAAATCGCCCTTCTCCGCGAGCTCGATCACCTGCACCATCTCCGACGGAATGGCATTCGAGGCAACCGAAATCAGGCCGCGGCCGCCAATCGCCATGACGGCCACCGCAATCGGATCGTCGCCGCTGAGCAGCAGGAAACCGGGCGGCACGGCCGCGACGATCTCGCTCATCTGCACCAGGCTCCCCGACGCTTCCTTCACCCCGACGATGTTCCGAATGGCGGACAGCCGCACGACCGTTGACGGCTCGAGGTTCACGCCGGTGCGGCCGGGCACGTTGTACAGCACGATCGGCAGCGAGGTGCTCTCCGCTATCGCCTTGTAGTGCTGATACAGGCCCTCCTGCGTCGGCTTGTTGTAATAGGGCGTGACGGAGAGAATGCCGTCGACCTTGATCCGCTCGAGCTCCCGAATGAGTTCGATCACGTCGCGCGTGTTGTAGCCGCCGGCGCCGGCGAGCACCGGCACGCGCCCCGCCGCTTCGCCCACGACCAGCTCACACACGCGAATCTTCTCGCGCTCGCTCAGCGTGGGCGCCTCACCGGTCGTTCCGCATGGCGAGACGAAATGGATGCCCGCATCGATCTGACGGCGGACGAGGCGGCGGATGCCGGCCTCATCGAGCGAACCGTCCTTGCGGAACGGCGTAATCAGGGCGGTCCCGACACCGGTGAATGGAGTGCGCATCGTCATGTCCCTCTGAGCACGTCCTTCATTGTGAACCACCCGCGGCGTCCCTGTATCCACTGCGCCGCCGTCAGGGCACCCGCCGCAAAGCCGCGCCGATCCCGCGCCGTGTGGGTCAGCTCGATCGTATCCGACGCGGAGTCGAATCCGACCGTGTGGGTTCCGGGAATGGTTCCCGCGCGTGTCGACGAGACCTCGATCGGCCGGCTGAAGGACGCCGCGACCATGGCATCGCGGAGACTCAGCGCCGTTCCCGACGGTGCGTCGCGCTTCGTCGCGTGGTGCGCTTCGTGGATCCAGGCGCCAAACTCCGAATGCGACTGCATCAGCCGCGACGCCTCGGCCACCATCAGCTCGAACAGGTTGACGCCGATCGAAAAATTCGCCGCCGCGACGACGCCGATGCCCGCGCGCTCCGCCTGCTCGCGCAGTTCCGCGGCGTTCGCCGACCACCCCGTGGTCCCGATGACGACCGGAAGTCTCCGATCGATATAGTGGATGAAATGGCCGCGCAGGGCCTCGGCGGTCGAAAAATCGATCGCGACGTCGGCCTCGGCGGACCAGTCGCCCGATCCCAGATCGATCCGCCCGGTCACCTCGGTGCCCTGCGACCGCGCCATCTCGTCGATGAGGCGCCCCATCTTTCCGTAGCCGACAAGAAGCACTTTCATTGAAAGAACTCCTCATGGAGGCGATGCATGGCGTGCGGCAGATCCGTCTGCCGCATGATGACGGTGATGTTCCGGCGTGAGGCGGCCTGCGAGATCATGCGCAGCGGCACCTCTTCGAGCACTCGTATGACGCGCGCGGCGATGGCCGGATCGGCGCGCAGCCGGTCGCCCACCGCGCAGAGCAGCGCCATCTCGGGCTCCACCGATACCTCCCCGCATTCCGACAGCGCCTCGACGATCGCATCGAGATGCCGCCTGTCGTCTACTGTCACCGACACGCTCACTTCGGATGTCGTGACGACGTCCACCGCGGTCTGAAACCGCTCGAACACTTCAAACACCTGCCGCAGAAATCCGTACGCCATGAGCATGCGGCTCGACGTGATGTCCACGACGGTCAGGTCGCGCTTCGCCGCCATCGCCGTCAGAGGGCCGCCCTCCGCGTCCGGCTCCGCCGTAATGCGCGTGCCCGGACCGTCCGGTTTCCGCGAGTTCAAGATGCGCACGGGAATATTCTGCTCGACCGCCGGGTGGATCGTACTCGGGTGGAGCACCTTCGCGCCAAAATATGCGAGCTCCGCGGCTTCCGCGAACGACAGGTGCGGCACGCGCTTCGACTGGGGAATCAGGCGTGGATCCGCGGTCAGCATGCCGTCCACGTCGGTCCAGATCTGGATCTCTGATGCGCCGATGGCGGCGCCGACGATTGCCCCCGAATAATCGGATCCTCCCCGGCCGAGGGTCGTCGTATGGCCCTCTGCGGTTGCGCCGACGAACCCGCCCATCACCGGGATCCGCCCGGCATCAAGGAGCGGGCTCACGACGGCGCGCATCGCGGCTGTCGTCTCGCGCATCAGGGGCACCGCGCGCGTGTGATCGTCGTTCGTAACCAGCGCCCGGCGGGCGTCGACCCATTCGCCCGGCAGCCCTGCCTGCCTGAGCGCCGCGGCGATGATGCGCGAGCTGAGCAGCTCGCCCATAGCGGCAATCACGTCGAGGGTGCGGACCGACACCTCGCGGAGCACGGCCAGCGCCTGCACGACCGAGGAGAGTTCCAGGAACTGCCCCTCGACATGCCGCGTGAGGTCGCCGCGGTCGCCGTCGGCGACAAGCGCGTGCACCATGGCGAGGTGGCGCTCGCGGAGGCGACCGACGTGGCCGAGGGCGACTTCGGTCCGCGACGCGCCCGCTTCGGCGGCGATGGTGAGGAGCACGTCGGTGACGCCGCTCAGCGCCGACACGACGACCACGGGGCCGCGGCCATCGGCGCGGCCCGAGCGTGCGATCTCGATGAGTCGCTGAACAGCGGCAGGATCGGCGACGGAGGTGCCGCCGAATTTCTGGACGACCATGACTAGTTGGTAGTTGGTGGTTGGTAGTTCACCACCAGCCGTTCAGGCCACAGTCGCGGTGGTACGCGCCTTCGCCCCGACGCCTAGAATGATCCGCAGCACTCGGCGCAGCGGCTCGGCCGCGCCCCAGAGCAGCTGGTCGCCGACGGTGAACGCGGTCAGGTACTCCGGCCCCATCGCCAGCTTCCGCAGCCGGCCGATCGGCACGCGCAGCGTTCCCGAGACGGCGGCCGGCGTGAGCTCGCGCAGCGACGCCTCCTTCTCGTTCGGGACGACGCGCACCCATTCGTGGGCGGAGGCCAGGAGCGATTCAACCTCGGCGAGCGGGACGTCGCGCGTCAACTTGATCGTGAGCGCCTGGCTGTGGCACCGCATGGAGCCGATGCGGACGCAGATCCCGTCCATCGGAATCGGCGAGCGCTCGCGGCCGAGGATCTTGTTGCCTTCGGCCATCGCCTTCCACTCTTCCTTGCTCTGGCCGTTGCCGAGGTCCTTGTCGATCCAGGGCAACAGGCTCCCCGCCAGCGGATGGCCGAACGCGCCCGTCGGCAGCGCGCTGCCGCGCAGCGTGTCGGTCACCTCGCGGTCGATGTCGAGAATGGCGGATGCGGGATCAGACAGCCGCGACGCGACGGCAGCGTGCACGACGCCCATCTGCGAGACGAGCTCGCGCATGTTCTTCGCGCCCGCGCCCGAGGCCGCCTGGTAGGTCATCGGGCTGACCCACTCCACGAGGCCGGCGCGGAAGAGGCCCGCCATCGCCATCAGCATCAGGCTGACGGTGCAGTTGCCGCCGATGAACGCCGTGACACCCGCGTCGATCGCCGCGTCGATGACGTGACGGTTGACCGGGTCCAGGATGATGACCGCGTCGTCTTTCATGCGCAGCGTGGAGGCCGCGTCAATCCAGTAGCCGGACCAGCCGGCGGCGCGCAGCTTCGGATAGATCTCGGACGTGTACTCGCCGCCCTGGCAGGAGATCAGAACATCGGCGCCCATGAGCGACGCGATGTCGCGCGCGTCCTTGACCGAGGGCGGCGTCTTACCGGCGGTCTTCCCAATCGCCGGCGCGGCGACGCCCGCCTGCGACGTGGAAAAGAAGATCGGGTCGATGAGATCGAAGTCGCGCTCCTCGCGCATGCGCTGCACGAGCACGGAGCCGACCATTCCGCGCCAGCCGATAAGTCCTACCTGCATATGAAGTGGAGATCATACCAAGAGGAGGCTCTGGGCTCTAGGCTGTGGGCTCTGGGCTCTGGGCTCTGGGCTCTGGGCTCTAGGCTCACTCAGGTTGGAAGTTCAGGGCAATCCCGTTAATGCAGTAGCGAAGACCCGTGGGCGGCGGACCGTCGTCGAACACGTGGCCGAGGTGACCGCCGCACTGGCTGCAGTGGACTTCCGTGCGCTGGATGCCGAAGGTGCGGTCGACGGTCGTGGCGATCGAACCCTCGAGCGGCGCGAAGAAGCTGGGC
The DNA here is from genome assembly GCA_964202965.1 of Vicinamibacterales bacterium. GTDB lineage: Bacteria > Acidobacteriota > Vicinamibacteria > Vicinamibacterales > UBA2999 > CAXNKG01. The sequence goes on along the minus strand of CAXNKG010000045.1, from coordinate 10,174 downwards.
CAGCCGGTGCCGCTTTCAAATTTTCGGTCGGCGATGAAGAGCGGCTGCCCGCACCCCGCGCAGCTGAACGTGCCGGCGCGATGTTCCTGGAGCAGTGCGCACGAGCCGGGTGGCTCGGTGGCGTGCCCCCTGAGCACCGCATACTGCTGCGGTGTGAGCGCCTGACGCCACTCTTCCTCGGTCTTGACGACCGGACACTGCTCCTTCTTCATCGCTTCTTCACCCTACCTTCACATGAGTCCGTACCGAGACGACTATACTCCCGGCATCGTGCGACATCTTCGCGCGGCGGACTGCTCGTCGTCCGCGCGATGCGCGGCGAACGCATCGTCTTCCCCGCCTTCCAGCTGACGCTGGCCGCCGACGCATGAACGTGCCTCAGCGCATTCTCGTCGTCGAGGACGAACCGGCACCTGCCTTCATGATAGGGTGTGCCCCACAGGGAGGCACATATGCGTGTAGCGGCTTGGGCGGCAGCGGCGGCGGTCACCTTTCTCCTCGCAGGGCCTGCGCAGGCACAGACGCGCGTGCTCCGCGTCGCGGTCGTCATTACGCCGGACGTGCTGCTGGAGCATCTGATCGCGGTCTTCGAACGCAGCACGGGCTATCGCGTGACGCTGCAGATCACGGAATTGGCCTTTGACGTGGCGCGCGCCGGCCAGGCCGACCTCGTCATCGCGCACTACGGGCATCAGGGGACCGAGGCGTTCATGACCGAGGGACTCGGCCGGTGGCCCCGGATGGTCTTCTCGAACCAGGCGGTGCTGATCGGTCCCGCCCACGACCCCGCGGGCATTCGCGGATCCACCAACGCTGCGGACGCAATTCGCCGCATCAGTGAGCGAGGCGCCGAGTTCTTCGTCAACAACGCGCCCACCGAGCGGTATCTTGCGGACGTGCTCTGGCGCGCCGCCGGCTCACCGGCGAAGAGCGGCTGGCAGGTGGATCTGCAGCTTCGCGACCAGGCGGCCATCGAGATGGCGGCGCAGCGCGGCGCCTACACGGCGTGGGGACTGGTGCCCTTCGTGCGGTTGCTGGAGGAGCGCCGCCTGCAGGGCCGCCCGCTCGGCATGGAGGCGCTCGTCGTGAACGATCCGCTCCTGCCCCGCATCATGGTGTCGATTGTGGTGAATCCCTCGCGCATTGCAGGAGTCGACGAGGCGGGCGCGCGCGGCTTCGAGCGCTTCCTGCTCGACCCGTCGACGCAGGCGATGATCCGGAACTTCCGCCACCACGGACTGGCCGGGCAGACCTGGTGGCCGGCAGGACGGAATAACGCGGGAAGTGAGTTGGGATTTTAAGGAGGGATCGGGGACCAGGGATCCGATCCCCGATCCCCGATCCCCTACAGAGTTACTTCGAGAGCGGGTTCGGGCGCACCTGCCACTTCACGACCTTGCTGGTCGTGCCCTTGCCGCCTTCGCTGTGGAACGGCGCGCGCGTCGCGAACGTCGAATAGACGCCCTTGCCCTTCCAGCCCGCGTTCGGATCGTCGATGCGGCCGTCGAAGCCCTTCCCGTAATAGCCCATCGGATACGGCACGCGGAAGGTGCGCATCTGGCCATTCACGAGCGCGACGAGCGCTTCGGACTCGTTGCCGGTCACCATCGGGACGTTGTTGCTGCCGGTGCCGAGCAGGTCGAAGCGATCGACCCACGTGTAGTACGGCGAGTCGGCGCTGCCCGACTCGGTGGCGTTCTGGTAGTTCGGTCCGGGCAGCGGGTGCGTCGTGAAGCCCTCCGCGCAGTGCTGGCCGGTCGCCTTCGCGCCGTTCAGCGGCGCTTTGCACTTGCGGCGATCGAAGCTCACGAGGTGACCACTCGCCGTGCCGATCCAGACCACGCCGTTGCGATCGACATCCATGCCGCGCGGCGAGTAGGCCGCCACGGGCTTGCCGTCTCTCATCGGCAGCTCGTAGTACTCGGCGAGCGCCGTCTGCGGCGGGTTCGGGCCGGGCACCAGGCGCGCGACCGCGCCGGGGAATCCGGTGACCGAGCCCCAGATTGATCCGTCAACCGGGCTCGGCGCCACGCCGTAGTACGGCGCGTTGATCCGCTTGTCCTTGGCGGGGTCCATCGGCTGATCGGGTTCGACATACGCGTCGCGCTTGCCGTTGCCGTTGGTGTCCAGCACGAGCGCGGTCCAGCCCTGCGCCTGTTTCTCGTCGCCCGTCTGCTGGTAGACCTTGGTGTTGAACCAGCCGACGACCGGGCCGCCGCCGCAGAACCAGAGCGTGTCGGTGGCGTCCTCCGCGAAGTTCAGGTGGTGCGTCCCGAAGCACGTATCGATCGGGGTGACCTTCTTGGTGGCCGGGTCATACATCGCCACCTGGCGGCCGCTCTGATTGATCGGGAACGCCTGCGCGGACGGATGCGTTGATCCCTCGCGGCACCATTCCGGCGTCTGGTTGGTCCGGATTCTCGAGGCCACCCACACCTTGCCCTGTCCGTCCATCGCCATGCTGTGCGCGTTCGCCTGGCTGTTCCAGATCACTTCTTCGCCCCAGTACGGCGACGACATCTGCGGACCCGTCGCGCCGCTGCTGGGCGTCTTCGGGTCGCGCACCACGAGCTTCACCTGCGACGAGCTGTTCTTCGCGGGCTCGACCACCGGCAGGTAGTCCGCGCTGGCTTCGAGCGCGCCGTAGATCGGGCCGTTCGCGTTCACGCGCGGGTTGCGCTTGTCGCTCGAGATCTCGTCGTGCAGATAGGACTTCGGGTCCGCCCAGTCCCACAGCGTGACGACGACGTTGCGTTCGATCCCCTGGGGACGCGCCGGCGCGGATGTCGGCAGCTCGCCCTTCGCGATCCGTTCGGTCCAGTCGCCATACATGCCGAGCGAGCGCGCGCGGCCTGAATTCGTGAGGCGGCCGATCATCTGGCTGCCCGCCTGCCCCGACTGCACGCGGCGATCCCACGCGGCCGCGTGGTTGTCGAACGCGCCGAGCTCCTTCGGAATCGTGCGCGTCGCCTTGTTGCCGATGCCGTGACAGGAGATGCACGCGTCGGTGCCGACCGTATCGGCAATCCACTGGCCCTGGCTCTTGATGTTCGGGGAGATGCCGTTGCCGCCCGGCCCGGTGCCCGGGAACTCGGTTGCGCCCGGGACCTTGAGCAGCGCGAACCAGTACTGCGCCGGGTAGTACTCGGCGGCCGCTCGTGCGCTCGGGGCGGGCATCGCGGAGATGTTCACGATCTTGCCCGGCTCGCTCTGCGTCCTGGCCGAATCGACATTGCCGTAGCCGCGCGACCAGACCGCATACATGGCTTTCGGCAGGTCGGGAACGACGTAGCGGCCCTGATCGTCGGTGACGACGGTGCGGATGAACTTGGTGGGCAGGTTGGTGGTCTCGGCGATCACCCAGACACCGGCTTCCGGGCCCTTGGGACCGGTCACCACGCCGCCGATGTCGTCGGCATCGATTGCGACCGCCGGCCGCTGGCCGACGACCTCACGGGTGCTCACCCCGAACAGCAGCACGGCGAACACGATCGCCATCGCAATCCCCAGCGCTCGCGGATATTGAGTGGGTCTCGGCACAGCGGACCTCCTTCGGTCTGACCTGTATATGTGGACGCACGGAAAGCGGAGACAGACTACGCCTCCCCGCGGGGATGATCAAGCGAAAGGGACGGGGAGGAAAACCGTCCGGTGCCAGAGGAAACCGGCACCGGACCTGAGCCGTAGCGAGCTAATTCGGGCCCGCGCCGCGTCCGGCCGGAGCCGGTGCCGCGCCCGCCCCACGACCGCCGGCGGCGGCGCCTGCCCCTGCGCCGCGGCCCTGATTGCCGTAGGTCGGCTTCGGATAGGCGCCCATGCCGTGGTACGCGTTCGAGTAGATCACCTGCTGGTAGCGAACCGTCTGGCCCGCGGCGTCCACAAAGCTCCAGGACTGCTGGAACAGGCCCGGCTCCGGGCTGCCCGCCGGCACCGTCACCTCGGCGACATACAGCTTCTTCTCATGCATCGTGATCAAGACGAACGAGCGGGATTTGTCGGCGTTGGTCATGTGGAGATAGTTGCCTTCCACCATCTCAAACCATTCCCAGCCGATCTGCGTCACCTTGGCGCCTTCGCGAAGCACGAACTTCGAGGTGGCGTGCATGATCGTCGCGCGCATGTCGTGCTGCCAGTAGCCGGGACCCATAATTCCGGCGTTCTGCCGGCACTGGGCATTGCCCGGCTCGCACCGCTTGGCGCGCTCGATCCCCTGCTGTTCCAGGCTGGTGAAATCGACCACGGTGACGGTGTAGACCTCTTTCCCGCGGTTCGCGGTAAACACCTTGCCGGGCATCTCGTAATCGAACAGCGTTTTCCAGGTCGTCGTCGTCATAGTCGGCTGGCCGGGGAAGTTCACGGCAAAGCCGTCCTCGGAGTTCCGGTACTCGATGAACTCCTGCGCGGACGCGGCACCGGACACGAGGAGCGCGAGCGCGAATACGATTACGGTCTTACGCATGTGCACCCTCCATAAAGGCGGTGCCATAGTGCCAGAAAACGGCGGGGCATGCACGCCTGTTCACTCGGGACAGCGGAGCCGCGTGGGTCAACGACCACGCGGCCGCCGCGAGCCTGCCGCCGCGGGTCCAGCCTCGCGGCTCTCACGGTCGCGGCGGATGGTCACCTTCTGACCGCGCAGGCTGGCGTTCTTCATGCCCGCAATGATCTCGTCGGCCAGTGCCTCCGGCACATCCACGAGCGAAAAGTTCTCGGCGATCTCGATCGCGCCGAGCGCGCGCGCCGGGACGCCGGTTTCGCCGGTGATGGCGCCGACCAGATCCGCCGGCCTGATCCCGGCCCGCCGCCCCGCGCCGATGAACAACCGCACGCCCGCCTCGTCAGACGCGCCGCGCGGTCCCTTTCGCGTGCGTGGACGCGCATGCTCCGGTTCGGCGGCGTCCGCCGGCCGGATATCCAGCTCCTCGCCTCCGCCGCCCCGCTCCGTCGCCGCGTGCGCCAGTGCGACGGCCGCCGCCGCGATGTCGAGCACGTCGAATTCTCCGGCGAGCGAGTCGACGACCGCGCGGAGCTCGCCGAAATCGCCCGCGACCAGCCGCTCCTGCAGCGACGCCTTCATGGCCTCCAGACGCCGCGCCTTCAAATCCGCGACCGTCGGCAGCGTCATCACCTCGATCTTCTGTCTCGTGAGCTGCTCGATCGTGCGCAGCAGCCGCTGCTCGCGCGGCTCGGCCAGCGTGATGGCCGTCCCCTCCCTTCCCGCCCGGCCGGTGCGGCCGATGCGGTGCACGTACGACTCGGGCGCGGCCGGCAGGTCGTAGTTGATGACGTGCGACAGGTGGGTGATGTCGAGGCCACGGGCCGCCACGTCGGTCGCAATGAGCAGGTCGGTCTTGGCCGCCCTCACCCGGTTCATGACGGCGTCGCGCTGGCGCTGCTCCATCCCGCCGTGGAGCGCCTCGGCCTGGTAGCCGTGCGCGTTGAGCGTCTCGGCGAGCGTATCGACTTCGATCCGCGTGCGGCAGAAGACGATCGCGGACACCGGGTTCTCGATGTCGAGAATCCGATCCAGCGCGGCCGCCTTCTGCGCGCGGCGGACGATGTAGGCGATCTGGCGGACGCGGGGCTGCTTGCCGGCGGCGGTCTTTTCGCCGGCAATGGTGACCCTGGCCGGCTTCGTGAGATGCCGCTTCGCGATGGCCAGAATCCGCGCGGGCATCGTGGCGGAAAAGAGCGTCGCCTGGCGTGTGCCGGCGGCCGCCGCGAGGATCGTGTCGATGTCCTCGGCGAAGCCCATGTCGAGCATCTCGTCCGCCTCGTCCAGCACCAGCACCTGGACGGCATCGAGCTTCAGCGTCTCGCGCCGGAGATGGTCGAGCGCGCGGCCGGGCGTCGCCACCGCAATGTCGGCGCCGCGGCTGAGCGAGCGGATCTGCTGCTGCATCGAGGAGCCGCCGTAGAGCGGCACGACGTGGATGCTGGTGCCGCGCGCGTACTTGTGAATCGCTTCGCACACCTGCATCGCCAGCTCGCGGGTCGGCACCAGCACAAGGCCCCGCGTCCGTCCGCGGCCAGCGGTGTCCTCGACCAGCCGCTGAATCATGGGCAGCGCGAATGCCGCGGTCTTCCCGGTGCCGGTCGACGCCTGGGCGAGCAGGTCGCGGCCGCCGAGCATCAGCGGGATCGCCTCCGCCTGCACCGGCGTCGGCTCCTCATATCCGAGTTGGGTCAGCGTCGTGACGAGGGAGGGCGAGAGCCCCAGAGACGAAAAACCTGCGGCGGACGATTTCTGAGGCGACATACGCCTCCTAGATTACCTGCCTTGACCGGTCGAGGCGGACGCGAGGTCCAGCGCCTGGTGCAGCATCAGGAAGCTAAACGGCTTGACGACGTAGGCGATGGCACCCAGGTTGCGGCTCGCCTGCACCGTCTGCGGGTCGTCGCGGCCGGTCGTCATGATGATGGCGGTCGCAGGCCACTGGGCGCGCACCTGCTCGACGAGCGACAGGCCGTCGCGTTCCGGCATCCCCACGTCGCACAACATGATGTCGGCCGGGTCGGTCGTCATCAGTGCCACAGCCTCGGCGGCGCTGGACACGTCCCTGACGCCGTAGCCCCATACCTTGACCCATCGCGTGAGAACCTCGCGGATCGGCGCCTCGTCATCGACGATCAGAACCTTCTTGCCGTGTGTCATCTACAGACTCAACCGCTACTCGGTCGCCGACATGGGACCGGCCATCTCGACGGGGTTGGTGAGGGAGCCGATGCCCGCGATCGAGCAGACGCCCGTGTCGCCAGCCTTGAGGTAGACAGGCGGCGTGCGCCCCTCGCCCACGCCGCCCGGCGTGCCGGTGCCCAGGAGATCGCCTGGCTCGAGTCTGGCGATGTTCGACGCAAACGACACCAGGTCGCGGACGGTGTGCACCATCAACGCCGTACTATCGTCCTGCATCGTCTGCCCATTGAGCGTGTACTGGATCCGGAGATTCTGCGGATCGCCCACGAACGCTGCCGGGACGATGAAGGGGCCGCTCGGACCGAACGTGTCGTGGCTCTTGCTGATCAGCCAGTCCGACCCGTAGCGTCCGTCGAGCCGATCTTCGCGGTCGGACACGTCGGTCATCGCCATGTAGCCGAACACGTAGTCGAGCGCGCGCTCCACCGGCACGCGCCGCGCCGGCCGGCCAATGACGGCCACCAGTTCGCATTCAAAGTCGACACGCGTGCGGCCGGGCGGCAGGAGGATGGTGTCGCCATCACCCACCAGCGACGACTTCAGCTTGGGAAAGAGATACGGATTCGGACGGGTGTCGTCCTGCGGCCGCGTCCAGAGGCCCGGAATCCCCGCCCGGACTTTTTCATCGACAACAGTGGTTGTGCCGAGGGTGCGCCCCACCTGTGCCATTTCGTTGGCGTGGTCGGCGTAATTACGGGCGGCCATCAGGATCGCGTCGGGATCGGTGATGGGGGGAAGGACTTTGAGCTGCGACAGCTGAAGCGACGAGGTGGGCGCCTCGCGCAGCGCCGCGCCGGCAAGGGCGCCAAGCCGGTCGGCGGTCGGCTGATCCCAGGCTGCGATCAGTTCGTGCAGCGTCGGCGGAAGAGTGGGACTCGCAGCAGATAGGTCGACGACGAGACGGTCGTCGACGACCATGCCGGCAAAGGTCCGCTCGGCCTGCTGAAACATGCCGAGCTTGTACGAAGCAGACGGACCCGCAGGTGCCTGTGCCCCACCCGCAGACTCGGCCGGCGACTGTCCGCCCGAACAGCCTGCGACACATGCCACCGCCGCCACGATTCCCATGCACCGTTTCATGCTCAATCCTTCCTCGTCAGCGAACGGACATGATAACCGGGACCTGGACGTCGGCGAGCTGTCAGGGCTCCACACTGATAGGGCTCGATCGCGGGACTTGAACCCGCTGGTCGCAGGGCGGTTCAGATGCCGCGCACGTCGAACCCGAATGCCCGTGCGGCCAGGCCGAGGGCCGTATCGTGCGTCGCCATGGCCGGCAGCGGTCCCATCCGGTCCCGCCAGATCAGCGCTGTCGCGAGGTGGAGGGCATCGAGTGTTCCGAGCGACACCGGCATCGGTTCGCTGGCACGACTCAACACCGGCGGACGGAGCAGCACGAGATCGATGCCTTCGAGCCAGTCATTGACCGCACGCACGCGCGCGGTGGCTTCCTCGCTCGTCAGTGATCCCTGCAGCCGCAGCCGGTCGATCGTGCGTGCGCTCTCGACCGCAAGCAGTTCGCTCGACACCAGGGCGTCGTAGGACCGCAGGTCATCGAGCGCACCCGGCTCGCGCAAAACGATGCGCAGCAGTGCGGACGTATCGACGTACGCGGTCACCGGCGTCGCCGGTCCTCGACGAGCATGGCGACGCTGTCGGTCCGCTTCGACGGCTTGGGGGGAAGCTTCAGGTCGCGCGGGCGGCGCTTCGCCTTGCGCACCTCAAGCGGCTGCACCGCGTATGGAACGATCCGGGCAATCGGCGTGTCCCGATCGAGCACGGTCAGCGTGCCGCCATTTCGCACCGATCGCAGGTGTTCGCTCAGGCGGGCCTTCAGTTCCGCGATTCCGACGTCACTCATGACCAATTATAGTCACGAGAGGCCATGATGACGCTACTCGAACGATGTCCAGTCGGAATGAGAGCCGTCGATGCAGATTCATGGTCATCCGCCTCTCACGTGCCCGCTCAGCGGACAGGACACGAGTGCCATTCTTTCGCGAGAGCCGCGCGCCGACTCACCCGCTGCGCGGGCGTCGTTCAGTTGAGCGCGCTTGCCAGAAAGCGGTCGACCAGCGGACGAGCCAGCGCCTCCTCCGCCGCGGTGAAGCCGTGCTGCGCGCCAGGAATCAGCTCGAGCTGCGCCTGGCGGCCGGCCGTCACCAGCGCGTCGAGCATCAGCCGGCTCTGCTCGGTGGGCACCCGCGTGTCAGCATCGCCGTGCACGAGGAGCACCGCGGCGGCGATGGCTGCCGCCCGTGTCACGGGCGATCGAGCCGCGGTGCCGCCTGGTTCGCAGGTGGCGGTGATGTAGCCCGGAATGTCGGCATTGGTCGTCGTGCTCTTCCAGCGCGCGACGTCGGTCACGGGAAAGTAGGCCACCACGGCCCGCAGGCGTGCGTCGCGCGCGGCGGTGAGCAGCGCCACCTGGCCGCCCTGCGAGAAGCCGACAACAGCCATGCGGTCGGCGGCCACGCCGGGCAGCGTGCGCAGCCACGCGGCCGCCGCCACGACGTCATCGGGCTGCCTGAGTCCGCAATCGTCGGCGCCGCCAGACGGCGGCCAGCCGCGCATCGAGAGCGCCAGCGCCACGTAGCCTTCGTCGGCGAAGCGGGCGGCGCGCGCTTCGACCACCGCGGCGCCATTGGTCCCTGGCGTGAGCCAGCCATGCAGCACGATGATGGCCGGCCGGCGCTCGGTCATGGCCGGCAGGTAAAGCAAGCCACCCAGCGCGAGGCCGTTGCCGGCGAGCGTCACGGCATGGCGCCCTGGCGTCGTGGGGGGTGGCGCGGCGGCCGGCGGTGAGGGCGCCGTGGGGGCGCTGCCGCTGCAGGCGACGAGCGCGGCGACCCACGAAAGCACGACGAGTCCGCGCCATCTCATGTCAGATAGTTGCCAAAGGAAGGTGGCGGAGAGAGTGGGATTCGAACCCACGGTAGGGTTTCCCCTACACACGCTTTCCAAGCGTGCTCCTTCAACCACTCGGACATCTCTCCGTCTTTAGAATCAACGACTTGCAAGCGGCAGGACGAGGATTATGACACACGCCGATCCGATTCGCATCTTGTATCCGCATCTCGTTCATCGGTAACGAGTTGAAGGGAACGCGGGCGGCACTCTCGTCGAGAACTGTGTCAGACCTCTAAATGTCCCGGATCAGTTACAGGCGTCGCGCCGTCGGCGACTGACAGGTCAGCGCGCCTCGCATCGGCGCGACGCATCTGGAGTTGAGAACCGCCGCGACTTGCCCGAGGCGAGTCCTGGTCACTCGGACCGCCGTCGGTCGGCCAGCCGATCCCGCTTGCCACCTACACATGAATCGGCGATTCTTACACATGGAGGGGCGATGCGAACCAACATTGACATCGACGACGACCTGATGCGCCAGGCGATGCGGGCGAGCGGGGCGACAACCAAACGCGCCGTGGTCGAACAGGGCCTGCGCATGCTGGTCGACGTCCGCGGTCAGCGCGCGAT
>CAXNKG010000044.1:0-22726 GCA_964202965.1 Vicinamibacterales bacterium | reverse complement strand
AACACCATGCCGATCAGCAGGAAGAAGATCAGCACGGTCACCGAGACGACCTGCGTCGCGAAGCCGAGCGTGGGGGTGAACGCGTCTACCGAGTTGTCCCGAATGACGCCGTAGACATGCCAGTGCTGGCGGAGCCCGGACCGGACGTAGCCCATGAGCCCCATGAGCCAGGTGAAGGTGATCGCGATGAAAATCAGCACGTACTGGGAAATCGCCGGAATCTTTCCCCAGCGCACCTCGCCGGTCCTCGTCGCTCCACGGAAGAGAAAGATGTCGACCGCGGTGATCGAGAGCATGGCGCCAAGGACGGAGCCGACCTGGGGCACAGAGAGTCCGATCCTGACGCTCGCCTCGACGAAGTACCCGTAGATACCAAGGAAGATGACGAAGATCGCCGTGCCCGCGAAGATGGCGAGCTGCACCGCATGGCCCGCCTTCGCCCACGCCACTACAGCGATCTTCCCCGTGCGGCGGTACAGGAGAAAGCTCATGAACGTCGTGAGAATCAGGATGTTGACCGCGGTGTTCTTGGCGGACATGACGCCCAGGAAACCGAGTACCGGGTGCGACGAGCCGCCCATCGCCCGCAGTTCGGAGACCGTCGCGATAATCGATCGGGGCGTTGCCCAGACCATGAAGCAGAGCGCGATCCCGATGAGCAGGTACTTGATGAACTTCTGAAGCGGCTGCGCCCCCTCGACCCGCCCCATGCCGAGCCAGAGGTAGTAGTTGGCGGCGAGGAAGAGATTGCCGATCAGGACGGCCTGGATGATGAAGAGCCACGAGAAGGCGCCGCCCATCATCGTGAGCCCGAGCGTCTGCGAGTAGGCGTAGATCTCACTCGCGAGGTAGTAGCCGGCGAACGGGAGCGGGAGGAAGGCGATGATCGCGATGAAGTTCCCGACGTATCCCATCCAGTCGTAGTGCGCCCGGTCCTCGTCGGTCTCCGCCTGCAGGAACTTGAACGCCGCGTACGCGGCGGCGATCGATCCGCCGAACGCCACGTTCGCAATGATCCGATGGATGTTGATCGGCATCCACGTGAAGTTGTACACCGCGTCCCAGGTGGAGAGCACCGCCCCCGTCTCCGAGATCCCGTTCGGCGACATCATGAACGTGAGCCAGGCATTGGCGATGAGCATGATGGCCGTGCCCACGAGGTTCAGGGCAATCCCAAGGCCGATATGCACGCGAGGATGGAACTTCCCCCAGCCGTAGTAATAGGTGTAGAGGAAGAAGGCCTCGGCGAAGAAGAGCAGCACGTACGGGAGAAAGGTGGGGGAGAACACGCTCATCAGGTAGTTCGTGAACTTGGGATACAGAATGATGAGCATGAACGTCAGGAACGCACCGAAGGTCGCCGTGAGCGAGAAGGAGACGGAGAGGAGCTTCGTGAATTCGTGCGCGAGGCGGTCGTACCGCATGTCCTTGGTCTTGTAGCCGATGATCTCGATGATGATGGCGAACATCGGAACCGCAAGGACGAACGCCGCGAACAGCAGGTGGAGCTGCGCGACCGCCCAGATGGCGACGCGGCTCCCGATGACGGGAAAGGTCCGGTATTCCGCTTCCTCGTAGATCGTCGCCCTGGCCGTCGCCTCCGCGGCGGCCGTCTCGTCCGCCAGTCCGGCGGCGCGGGGCGTGGAGTCCACGGTCGCGGCGGGTGCGCGGTACGGCTCCGTGTACTCCTGGCTCATCAGCCACGAGGCCATCTGGAACGCCGCCCCGAACATCACGAGCGCCGTGATGGGACCGAGAAGGAACAGTAGTTTGCGGTTCGGCACGCCCTTCAGCACGTCGTCTCCGTTAGTTGGCGCCCGCGGGCTGGCCCGCCGCAGTTTCAGCGGGGGCGGCCGCGGCGCGCGCCAGCCGCTCGCGCTGGAGCTCTCGTACGTAGGCGACGATCGCCCACCTGTCCGCGGGAGGGATCGGCCACTTGTACCCCGACATCAATCCCACCCCGTTCGTGATGACGTCGAAGATCTGCCCGTCCGCATAATTCAGGATCTTGTCCTGGTGGAAGGTCGCAGTGGGGACGTTGCCTCGCTGGAACAGGATCCCCCTGCCGTCCCCCCGGGCATCGTGGCACGGCTGGCAGTAGATCCCGTATCGCTGGCGCCCGCGCTCGACAAGCGCATCGTCCACGGGATGGGGGATGGCCGCCACGAACAGGCCGTCCGCCCCTTTTCCCGTGAAGAACGGCCCGTCCTCCTGAAGCCCACCGATCGGAACCGTTCCCGGAACGGGCTCGCGCATGGACGCACCGTCGTAGAAGAACGCGCTGGCCGACTGGGGCCGGGCCTTCGGCTGGTCGTCCATGCTGGGGTTGATATGGATGGGAGGACGGCTCGACGTGCAGCCGCGCGCGCAGCCGCTGACGACAAGCGAGGTCAGCACGATCACCCCGAGCACGCGGGCGCTCATGCCACGGGCCTCGCTTCCCCTGCGGCCTCGAGGTCCGGATTCGGGTTGCGTACCTTGGCCAGATACGTCGTCCGGGGCTTGGTGTTCAGGTCGTCGAGGAGCGCGTAGTTGCGCGGATCGGCCTTCGCCTTCGCGACCCGGCTCGATTCGTTCCGGATATCTCCGAACTCTATCGCCGAAGCGGGGCAGGCCTGCTGGCAGGCCGTCTTGACGTCGCCGTCACGTACCTCGCGGCCTGCGAGCTTTGCATCGATCTTCACCCGGTTGATCCGCTGGGTGCAGTACGTGCACTTCTCCATGACGCCCCTGGCGCGAACCGTGACGTCGGGGTTCATCGCGAGCTTGAGGATGTCGGGCGTGTCGTTGGTGTAGTTGAAGAAATTGAACCGGCGCACCTTGTAGGGACAGTTGTTCGAGCAGTACCGGGTCCCGATGCACCGGTTGTAGACCATTACGTTGAGGCCCTCCGCATCGTGAACGGTCGCGGCCACCGGGCAGACCTGCTCGCACGGGGCATCCTCACAGTGCATGCAGGGCACGGGCTGGAACACGACCTCCGGGCTGCCGGAGGGATCGCCGGAGAAGTAGCGATCCAGCCGGATCCAGTGCATCTCCCGGCCCCTCGACACCTGATCCTTGCCGACCACCGGAATGTTGTTCTCGCTCTGGCACGCCGTCATGCACGCGTTGCAGCCGATGCAGGTGTTCAGGTCGATCGTCATGCCCCACTGGTGGCCCTGGGTGTAGGTCTGCTCCTTGAACAGTGAGAAGTGAGGCGTCTCTTCGGGGTAGACGCCGAGTGGCCCCGGGATTCCTCCCCCCCCTTCCGCCCCCTCGGCTGCCTCTGCCGGGGCGGTCAACTCCGATCGAAGTTCGGTCAGGGTCGACTCACGGACGAGCGGGCGCCCCTCCATGCTGCCGTGGTCCTGGGTAGCCGAAAGCGGGTACGTGCTCCCGAGCCTGGTGAGGCTCACACCGCTGTCGAAGCCCGGCGCCCGCGACGCGCGAACCGTGAACGTGTCGAACCCGACACCGTTGCCAATCCGTCCCGCCCGCTGACGACCGTAACCGAGGGTGAGGGCGACGACGCCGTCCGCCATGCCGGGGACGACCCAGACGGGAAGCTCGAGCGAGCGCCCCGCGTACTCGAGACGCACCATGTCCCCGCCCGCCAGACCGGACATCTCCGCCGTCGTCGGGCTGACGAGCGCGGGGTTGTCCCAGGTGAGCTTGGTGAGGGGGTCGGGAAGCTCCTGCAGCCACCCGTCGTTGGCGAATCGGCCGTCGTGAAGCGACGGGGAGGCGACGAACACGATCTCCAGGCCACTCGACGATCCGCCGATCAGGCGTGCGAGCTCCGCCAGGGGCTGCGCGGCGAGATCCGGGACCACTTCCGGAAGCTCGCTGCCGGCAAGCAATCCGTCATGCAGAACGCGATTCCACTTCGTGTCGAACTCGCTCTCCCCCAGGATCGTGTTCCAGGTCTCGCGCACGATGTCATAGCCGGGACGGTCCTTGTCTCCGACCATCAGTCCCAGCACCTCCACGGGGGTTCGTCCACCGAACAGGGGGAGGATCAGCGGCTGGACGACGCTGACCGGGCCTCCAACCCCTCGGGCGTCTCCCCACGATTCGAGGTAGTGCGCGCGCGGGATATGCCACTCCGCCCTGAAGGATGTTTCGTCGACCGTGTGCCCGAGCGCGATCGTGTGCGGGACCTTCGCCATGGCCGAGGCGAAGTCGAGATCGGCGGGAGCATCGAACACAGGATTCCCGCCCAGGACGACGAGTGTCTGAACCGTACCTGACGTCATTGCGGAGACGAGCGAGGCGAGCGAGCTCATGCTCGGAAGCGCCGCGTCACCCGTCTCGTAGTAGGTGACCGTCGTGCCTGTATTTCCGAGGAACGTGTTCAGCGCACAGACGGCGGCGTGCACGGCCGCCGGCTGGCGTTCCCCGGCCACAATCAATCCCTTGCCCCGGTTCGCGAGAAGGTCCTTGGCGAGCGCGTCGATCCACCGTGGGTCCACACCCGCGACGGCGGCTCCCCCAAGGCCCGCGGCGTCGGGTACCCCCAGGCGCGCGGCCAGAGCCCCGAGGAAAGGGGCGATCTGCCGGCTCTCGAGACGCAGCCGATGGTCCGCCATGGTCCCCGTCAGCGAGTAGACCGCCTCAACCGCGTACAGCCGGTTCATCGCGCCGCCGGAGGCTCCCGCGCGCCTTCCCTCGGCGAATCCCCGCGCATGACGGATCATTTCCGGGTCGGTGAGCAGGGGGTCGGCGTCGAGGGTGAGAATCACCGCGGCCCGATCGAACCGGAGCATGAGATCGAGGTCGCGCCCCGTCGCCTGCCGCAGGCCGCCGAGACGGCCCTCGTCGCTCACCGCGTCGTAGGTCGCCCACTGTAACTTGGGGTAGCGGGCACGGAGCCCGGAGGCCAGGCGCGCCAGCGTGGGAGAGGAGAACGACTCGGAGAGGACCGCAAGGCCGGCACCGCCATCAGCGGCATGAGCCTGCGAGAGCTGTCCCCACGCCGTCACGAAATCGTTCCAGGACTTCTGCGCACGCTGCTGCGTGACCGATTTCGAGCGGTCCGGATCGTACAGGTTGAGCACGGACGCCTGGACGAGCGTGCTCGAGGCTCCGAGCGTTGACGGATGCGAGGGGTTTCCTTCGACCTTGGTGGGCCGCCCTTCGTGGCTCTCGACGATCACGCCGTAGGCACTCCGCCGGAACGGCATGGTCGTGGCGTACTGCCGGGGGATGCCAGGGACAAGCTGCTCGGGGGCGGTCACATACGGAACAATCTCCTCGACAGGACGCCGGCATCCTGCGAGCCCCGCGAGCGACAACGAGGCGCCCAGGAGCGTGATCATTTCGCGCCGGGTGATCCCCTCGGGAAGCTCAGAGGGGCCCTCCTGGAGGAACTCCCGCTCGAGTGCGGCGCGGAATTCGGGCCGGTCCTCGATCTGGGCGAGACTGCGCCAGTAGTCCCGACTCATCGGTGACACCCCGAACAGTCCATCGGCGGATTGACCGCTCGTTCGCGGGCGAGCTGCGCCGAAAGCGCCTGAAGGTCTCGCGGAGGCGTCCACTTCATGTTGGTGACCTCCGAGACGGGGCGCCTATTGGGAGCGGGGTTGCGGTGGCAGTCGAGGCACCAGCTCATGCTGAGGGGCGCCGTCTGGGTGACCGTGTCCATCTCGTCGATGCGGCCGTGGCACGTCACGCAGCCGATCCCCGCCGTCACATGCGCGCTGTGATGGAAATAGGCGTACTCGGGAAGATTGTGAACGCGAATCCAGCGCATCGGCCGGCCGCTCTGGGCGCTTTCCCGAATCGGTGCGAGCGCCGCGCTGTCCCGCATCACGGTTTGATGGCAGTTCAGGCAGGTGCGCGTGGGCGGAACGTTCGCGACGGCAGAAGTCTCAACCGACGCGTGGCAGTACCGGCAATCAAGACCGAGCTCGCCGACGTGGAGCTTGTGGCTGTACGGGACGGGCTGAACCGGAGCGTAGCCCACGTCCGTGTACCAGGGGGAAAAGAAGTACCAGACGCCCCCGACCGCGAGCGGTAGACCAAGAATACCCGCGAGGGCGGCTACGACCGGGAGCTTGTTCCACGAGGGGGGAAAAATCTGGGCCAACGGCTAGGACTCCGGGGCGCTGCAGGACAGTTGCCCCGGCCGCGAGTCCCTTACGGAACAGTGACGCCGCATCCACGCACCCCCAAAGAGTTCGTTGCAGACCAACGACGGAAATCCGGTCGATCGAGGCGGCATGTTATCTATGAACTGCGAGGATGGTCAAGACAGATATCGTAATATATTTGGAACTGAACGTGGCAGGACATGCCTCGCCGAAGGCGACGGACTAGGCGATTTTCGGGTCGCTGATGGTCATGACCGCGATCACCATCGCCATCGTCAAGGCCACGCTCGTCATCCTGCTCTTCATGCACCTGAATCGGGCCCGCCCAGGCGCCCAGGCTGGCTCAGGGAGAGTAAGGAAGGAGACGCAGTAAGCTAGCCTCAATGCTGGGACCGATTCGTTCGCTGCTCTTTGTTCCTGGCACCCGCTCCGACAGGTTCGAGAAAGCGATGAAGGCCGGCGCCGACGCCGTGACGTTCGATCTTGAAGACAGCGTCGAGCCGTCTCAGAAGGAACGGGCCCGATCCGTCATCGCCGACTTTCTACGCGCCGAGAATGCCTCCCAGGTCCTGCGCCTGATTCGATTCAATGCTTTAGACACCGATCCGGGCCAGGCGGACGTGTCCTTTTTCCGGGACATCTCGGGTTTCGATGGAATCCTGCTACCGAAGGTCGAGACCCCGGGCGTTCTCGAGACGGTCTCGCGCGCGTTTGCCGGGCGCGCAGGCGGGCCTGTCCCGCTGCTTCCCCTGCTCGAAACCCCCGCGGCGATTCTGCGGGCGGCTCACATCGCGGCCGCCGACGCACACGTTGCCGCGCTGCTGTTTGGGGCGGAAGATCTGACGGCGCGGCTCTCGGTGCCACGAACCGTGGAGGGCGAAGAGCTCGTCGTCGCACGCGGACAGATCGTCCTGGCTGCCGCGGCCGTCGGTGCCGAGCCGCTGGATGCCGTCTTCACGAATCTCGACGATCTCGCCCTGCTGCGCCGCGACTGCGAACGCGCGCGGGCCGTCGGCTTTCGCGGCAAGATGGCAATCCACCCGAAGCAGATTCCCGTCATCAACGAGGTGTTCACGCCCTCACAGGCGGAGATCGACCGGGCCCGCCGCGTCATTGAGGCGTTCGACGCGGCGCTCGCGGCCGGGCAGGGAGTGGCGAGGATGGGTGACCAGATGGTCGAGTTGCCGGTTGTCGACCGGGCCCGTCGCACCGTCGCGCTGGCCGCACGATACGGCGCTTCCTGATGGCCGCCACGTCACCACCGCCGCTCGCCGCCGTCACTGTGGTCACGCTGGAACAGGCGGTCGCCGCCCCATTTGCGACGCGGCAGCTGGCGGACCTGGGAGCGCGCGTGATCAAGATCGAGCGCCCCGACGGCGGAGACTTCGCGCGCGCGTACGATTCGGCGGTCAAGGGACTCTCGGCGCACTTTATCTGGCTGAATCGATCGAAGGAGTCGGTGACGCTGGATCTGAAACAGCCGGCCGCGAAGGAGGTCCTCCAGCGGCTCATGGCACGGGCGGACGTCTTCGTGCAGAACCTGGCCCCTGGCGCAGCAGACAGGCTGGGTCTCTCGGCCGGTGCACTCCGCGCGGCGAACCCACGGCTGATCGTCTGCAACGTGTCCGGCTACGGCACGTCGGGCCCGTATGCCGCGAAAAAAGCGTACGACCTCCTGGTGCAGAGCGAAGTTGGCGTCGTCTCGATTACCGGCACGGAAGAGACGCCGTCGCGGGTCGGTATCTCGATTGCCGACATCGCCGCGGGCATGTATGCCTATTCAGGAATCCTGACGGCGCTGATTCAGCGGCAGGCCACGGGCCTGGGCACGACCGTCGACGTATCGCTCTTCGACGCGCTCTCCGAGTGGATGGGATTTCCCGCCCTGTACGCGGCGTACACAGGGACGAACCCGCGCCGCAGTGGCCCGAACCACATCTCGATTGCGCCGTACGGCCCGTTTGCCGCCGCCGACGGTCACGTGTTCCTGTCGATTCAGAATGTGCGCGAATGGGAGCGGTTCTGCGGTCAGGTGCTCGAGCAACCTGCCGTGGCGATCGAGGAGCGCTTTGGCACGAATGAAGCGCGCGTGCGGCACCGCGATGAGCTGAAAGCCATCATCGAAATGGTGTTTGCGCGGCTGACGCTGCGGGAGGTCGAGGCGCGGCTCGAGGCCGCGCAGATTGCGAATGCCCGTATGAATTCGATGACGCAGTTTCTCGAGCATCCGCAGCTGACCGGGCGCGGACGCTGGATGGAGATCGGGTCCGAAGCAGGTCCACTGAGGGCGCTGCCGCCGCCGGTCGCCATCGAAGGCGTCGAGCCCGTCATGGGAGATGTGCCGGCGCTCGGGCAGCATACCGGGGCGGTCCTGACGGAACTTGGCTTCGACGCGGCGACGATCGCGCGTTGGCAGAAGGAGGCGGTGATCTGATGGCGGTGAAAGAAGGGTGGACGGGGCGGGTCTTCGAAGATTTTGAGGTGGGCGATATCTACGAGCATCCCCTCGGCCGGACGGTGCTCGACGCCGACAACATCTGGTTTTCGCTGCTGACCCAGAACACCAACCCGATCCATTTCGACGGCGAGTACTCGAAGCGCACGCAGTTCAAGAAACGGCTCGTCAATTCCTGTTTCACGCTGGCGCTCGTCACCGGTCAGTCCGTGATCGACCTCACGGTCAATGGGGTGGCCAATCTCGGCTGGGACGACGTCACGCTGCCGAATCCACTGTTCGAAGGCGACACGGTCTACTCGCGCACCGAAGTACTCGAGACCCGCGCCTCAAAGACAAAGGCGAACATCGGCATCGTCCGGGTGAAGACGGAGGGGTACAACCAGGACGGCGTGACCGTGATTGCGTTCAACCGCACCTTCATGGTCTACCGCCGGGGCCACGTGCCGAAGGCGCCGCGGGTGCCGAAGAAGTGACAGGGTGCGTCGCGGTCGTCCAGGCGGCGCCCGCCGCGTTCGACGTCGCGCGGACGCTGCAGAAGACGAAGGATCTCGTCGCCGATGTCCGCCGCCGCGGTGCCCGGCTGGCGCTCTTTCCGGAGGCGTTCATCTCCGCTTATCCCCGGGGTCTTGGTTTTGGGGCGACGATCGGCTCGCGCACGGCCGAAGGGCGCGAGCAGTTCCGGGTGTACTGGGAAAGCGCCATCGACGTCCCGGGCCCCCACGTCGACACCCTTGCCGCACTCGCGCGCGACAACGAGATGCATCTGGTCGTCGGCGTCGTCGAACGCGAGGGCGGCACGCTGTACTGCACGGTCTTGTTCTTCGGGCCCGATGGGCGCTACCTGGCCAAGCACCGGAAACTGATGCCGACCGGCAGCGAGCGGCTGGTGTGGGGTTTCGGCGATGGATCGACGATGCCCGTCATCGACACGCCGCTCGGACGCGTCGGCGCGGTGATCTGCTGGGAGAACTACATGCCACTGATGCGCGCCGCCATGTACGGCAAGGGCGTCGAGATCTACTGCGCGCCGACCGCCGATGGCCGGGACACCTGGCTCCCGACGATGCAGCACATCGCGCTCGAGGGGCGGTGCTTCGTGCTGTCGGCCAATCAGTTTGCCCGCCGCCGCGACTATCCGGCGGACTACAGGACGGAGTTCGGCGACGACCCGGACACGGTCCTGTCGCGGGGCGGGAGCTGTATCGTCGGTCCTCTCGGACAGGTGCTGGCGGGCCCGGACTTCACGGGCGAGACGATTCTGACCGCCGACATCGATTCAGCTGATGTCGCGCGCGCCCGTCTCGACTTCGACGTGGTCGGGCACTATGCGCGTCCGGACATCTTTCATCTCTCGGTCGACGAGACGCCGCGCGCGGCGGTCGACTTCAAGACGCCTTCGGATTAGGCTGGTTTCTAGCGGTAACCTGTAGGGGCCAGGAGGAATCGACGATGCCCGCACGCGCGAGATGGTTCGGGGCCGTCGCCCTGCTCACCGGAATCTGCTGCCTGATGGTCGCCGAGGCGCAGCAGGCGCCGCCTGCGCCGCGCCCGCCCGCAGGCGTGCAGCCGCTTCCGGTCGATCTCTTCACGACGAAGAATTTCTATCTCGACCGGAAGGTCTGGATCGACAGACGCTATACGCGCTGCAACACCCCGCGCCAGCTGACCGACATGTGGCGCGACAACCGTCTCGGTCAGTGGGGTGACTGCACCCTCGATCGCGACGTCGCGCGCATCGTCACTCCGCACGCATACAAGACCGCACAGCAGCACTACGAAGCACTGATGGCGGAGGCCGCAAAAGCCGGCGGCCCGACAAGGCACCCGGCCGCCACGCTGCCGGACTGGAACGGCTGGTACCTCCGCGGCGCGCCTGACGAGCAGTGGGTCTGGGGCCGCAACCTGCAGGCATCGACGATCGTCTCGCTGCTGACGCCGGAGTACCAGAAGCGGATGGTGCAGATGCACTTCCACGAGGCGGTCAGCAATGCGCCGCAGTGGAACGCCGCCTTCTGCTATCCCGAGGGGATGATGCGCTGGTGGTCGCAGTTTTCGCTCGGCGGCCCGATCGAGCTCGTGATGTCACCCTACCAGATGCAGTTCCTGAGCGGCAGCGCCGACAACCTGCTTCGCAAGATTCACATCGGCCAGAAGCACGTCATGCAGGTGCCACAGTGGTTCGGCGAGACGGTCGGGTTCTGGAACGGCACCACGTTGATCGCGTGGACCGCCAACGTGCAGGGATGGACGATCTCGCATTCGATGTTCGAATTCAGCAGTGCGCTCGAGATCGTCGAGGTGTTCAGGCCGAGTGCGGACGGGAAGACGATCACCGTCGAGGCGACGTTTTACGATCCCGAGGCGTTCACCCAGCCGCTGCACACGGTGACACCGTGGGAAAAACGGTTCGCGCCCACCTCCGACACCCGGCACATGTTCGTGGAGTGCCGCGTGCAGAGCACCATCGTGAACGGCCCGGACGGACGGCCGACACAGCTGACGCCCCTCGATCCCGGCTACATCGACTATTTCGGCCGCCCGTGGGCGCAGAACTGGGAAGCGCATTTCGAGCAGGGCTGGGAGAAGCCCGCGGAGTGAAGGAGAACGTCGTGAGGAAACCCTTCGTGAGAAAACACTGTGTCGCCGTCTGTGCCGCGCTGACGGTCGCCGCATCGGTCGGCACCGCGTACGCCCACCATTCGTTCGCGATGTACGACCAGACGCAGACGCGGACCTACACGGGGAAGCTGACCCGCTACATTCCCGGGTCGAACCACGCGCAGCTGATCTTCGAGCTGATCGGTCCTGACGGGAATCCGGTGCCAGGCAAGGACGGGAAGCCGGCGATCTGGGGAGTCGAGACCGCGTCGGCGATCACCATGGCCGGCGTCGGCGTGTCCCCGAAGACGTTCCCGAACGGAACGATCTTCACCGTGACGCTCTTTCCCCTCCGCGACGGCCGTCCGTTCGGGGCGATGGCCGGCTTGCTGATCAGATGCGGGATGACGATGCCTGCCGGCGGGTGCACGAAGGACACCGGCGAAGTCCTCGTCGTCGAGAATAACTAAGGGTTCGATTTCAGCAGACTCTCGAACAACCCCACGAGCACGACGGCTCGTGACAGCGGGTCCTCACGCTCGAGGAGCCGCTGCCGCTGGCCGCGCGGCATCGGCAGAAACTGCGAGAGCTCGTCGACCAGCTGCTCGTCGGGCTCGCCCGGTGGAATCTGGCCGATCCCCAGCGTGTCGGAGAGCGCCTCGATGAGCTGGTCCAGCCGCTCCCGCTGCGTCGTCAGCGCGGCGGCCTTCTTCTCATCGAGCGGCTCCGGCACCGCCTGAACCGCCGCCAGGCGGTACGGCTTGCTGTTGTCCTCGCTGGTCACGCGGAACTTCACCAGACCACCCAGCACGATGTTGTAGCGTCCGTCGGGCAGCTCCTCGAACTCGGTGATCAAGCCGGCGGTGCCAATCGGGAAAATGGGTGGACGTCCCTCGTAGTTCGCTTCGTTCCCAGGCTGGAGCGTGACCATGCCAATGATCCTGTTGCCCTTGAGCGCATCGGCGATCATCGCGCGATACCGGGGTTCGAAGATGTGCAGCGGGTAGGACGCGTTCGGAAACAGGGTCGCGTCCTCGAGCGGGAAGATCGGGATGACCGCCGGGAGCCCGCCGGCGGCCGGTTGCCCCCCGGGGCCTCCCGCCTGCCCCGTGGCGACAGCGGGAATGCACAACAGGGCGGCCGCCAGGACAAGACCGGCACAGGCTCTGGTAATCATCAAAGGTCCCCCCCAGAGCTTACGCGATCCACCGGTGTGGTCCCGGGACGCACACGCTGGTGGCGACCTGTCGGCGCTGGTAGGCCTCCCGCCGAAAGCCGCGGGGGCTCGACGACATATAATCCGCGCCACCTCAATCAGTCATGTCGCTTGTCCCCGGCACGCGCCTCGGCGTCTATGAAATCGCCGCCCAGATTGGTGTGGGCGGCATGGGCGAGGTGTACCAGGCGACCGACACCAGGCTGAAGCGGCAGGTGGCGATCAAGGTCCTGCCGGCCTCCGTTGCGGCGGACGCTGCCCGGCTGGCGCGCTTTCAGCGCGAGGCGGAAGTGCTCGCCTCGCTGAATCATCCCAACATCGCGCAGATTCACGGCCTCGAAGAGAGTGGCGGGATCACGGCGCTCGTCATGGAGCTGGTCGAGGGGCCGACGCTGGCGGACCGCATCGCGCAAGGGGCCATTCCGGTCGATGACGCTCTCCCCATCGCGAAGCAGATCGCTGAAGCCCTCGAAGCGGCGCACGAGCCGGGGATCATCCACCGGGATCTCAAGCCCGCGAACATCAAGGTGCGGAGTGACGGCACGGTGAAGGTGCTGGACTTCGGGCTCGCGAAGGCGCTGGAACCGGCTGGTGTAGGGCGGGACTTCAGTCCCGCCGGGTCGCCCGGGCTGTCCATGTCCCCGACGTTGTCGTTGCAGGCGACGCAGGCGGGGATGATTCTCGGCACGGCCGGGTACATGAGCCCGGAGCAGGCGCGGGGCAAGGTGGTGGACAGGCGCGCCGACATCTGGGCCTTCGGGGCTGTGCTGTTCGAGATGCTCACGGGGAGACGCGCGTTTGCGGGTGACGATGTCTCCATCACCCTGGCCTCGGTGCTCATGAAGGAGCCCGAGTGGAGCGCGTTACCAGCCGACATCCCAGCGGCGCTCGGCACATATCTCAGGCGCTGCCTGCACAAAGATCCGCGCCAGCGCGTGCAGGCCATCGGTGACGTGCGCCTGGCGCTGGAGGGCGCATTCGAGACGGCGGGCCCGCAGGCGGCGCCCGCGCGTGTGCAGACGCGCGCTGGCTGGCGGCGTGTTGCCGCCCTGACGGCTGGTGCGCTCGTGCTCGTCGTCCTCACCGGCGGCGCCGTCTGGTACGCGATGCGCCCACCCGCACCGCGCGTGACGCGGGTGACCATCACCCCGCCGGCCGCGGCGGCGCTGTCCATCCAGGGCAACGATCGCGACCTGGCGATCGCGCCCGATGGCTCGCGCGTCGTCTACGTCGGCGCCAACGGGACGCAGATCTTCGTGCGTGCGCTCGACGCGCTGGAACCGGTGGCCATTTTCACGGGCGCTCCTCGCGGACCATTCGCCTCACCCGACGGCCAGTGGATCGGCTTCGTGGACGGTGCAACGTCGTTGAAGAAGGTGGCGATGACCGGGGGGCCGGCCGTCACGCTCGCGGCGCTCGATGGCACCACGCGCGGCGCTACCTGGGCGCCCGACGGGACGATCATCGTCGCCACCTTCGGCACCGCGACCGGCCTGCAGCGCGTGTCCGCCGCGGGCGGCACGCCCGAGGTGCTGACGACGCCGGACCGCGCGCAGGGGGAAGCCGACCATTTGTGGCCGGAGCTGCTGCCCGGCGGCCGCGCGGTGCTGTTCACCATCATCGCGGTGACGGGCGGGCTCGACGCGGCGCAGGTGGCGGTGCTCGACCTGGAGACGGGGGCGCGGACCGTGCTCGTGCGCGGCGGCAGCCACGCGCATTACGTGTCGAGTGGCCACTTGGTCTACGCCGCGGCCGGGACGCTGCGGGCCGTCGCCTTCGACCTCGACCGCCTGGAGACGCGCGGGACACCGGTGCCGGTCGTCCCCGAGGTAGTGACAGCGACCCTTGGTGGCGTGGACGCGGTGGTGGCGGCCGACGGCACGCTCGCCTACGTGTCGGGGGGTGCGGGCGGAGCCGGACCGCAACGCACGCTGGTGTGGGTCACCCGTCAGGGGCAGGAAACCGCGATCGCGGCCCCGCCCCGTGCCTACGTCTATCCGCGGATCGCCCCCGACGGGGCCAGCGTGGTGCTCTGGGGTACCGATCAGGAGAACGACCTCTGGCGCTGGGACGTCACGCGCACCACGCTGACCCGTCTTACCTTTGATGCGGCTGTCGATGGGCATCCCGCCTGGACGCCCGACGGCCGCCGGCTGATCTTCAGCTCGGAGCGGGCGGGGGCGCGGAATCTCTACGGGCAGGCGGCCGATGGCACCGGGACCGTCGAGCGGCTGACCGAGAGTCCCAACCAGCAGCATGGCGCCGCCGTGTCGCCCGACGGCACGCGGGTGATCTTCTTCGAACTCGCGCCGAAGACCGGCGCCGATGTCATGCAACTCCAGTTGGACGGCACGCGTCGCGTCACGCCGCTCGTGCAGACGCCGTTCGTCGAACAGAACGGGATCCTCTCGCCCGACGGCCGCTGGCTCGCCTACGAGGCGAACGACTCCGGCCGGTTCGAGGTGTACGTGCGGCCGTTTCCGGACGTGAACCGCGGACTCTGGCAGGTGTCGACGGGCGGTGGCACGCGCCCGCTCTGGGCGCGGACCGGGCAGGAGCTCTTCTATGCCTCGCTGACCGGGGCAATCATGCGCGTGGGTGTGGAACGCGGCCCGTCGTGGGCGGCGACGACGCCGACGCTGCTGATCAAGGAAGGGTATGTGACGGTCCCGGGCGGCAATCCCGGCCGCACCTATGACATCTCGCCCGACGGCCAGCGGTTCCTGCTGCTCAAAGCCGGCGACGGCTCGGGGCAGACCGCCGCGCCCGCGAGCCTCATCGTCGTCCAGCACTTTGACGAGGAGCTGAAGCGGCTGGTGCCGGTCAACTGACCGCGGCTCGCTCAGGGCCTCGCCGACACACGCATCAGCCGGACCCGAGATCGATGTCTTTCGTCTCGCGCGTCAGCAGGATGCCCACGAGGGTCACGAGCGCCGCACCCGTCTGGTAATACCCCACGTATTGCAGCCCGTAGGCGTTGGCAAGCGACGTGGCAATGTACGGCGCCAGCGACGCGCCGAAGATGCCCGCCATGTTGAAGGTGAGCGACGCGCCCGTATAGCGCACCGCCGTCGGAAAGAGCTCCGAGAGCACGGTACCGAGCGGACCGTAGGTGAGTCCCATCAGCCCGAGGCCGATGGCCAGCGTCCAGACCGCGCCGGCCGTCCCCATGCTGAAAAGCGGCGCCATCACCAGTCCGAACGCCGCGATCGCGAGCGTCGCAGCGATCAGGACGCGCCGTCGTCCACGTTCGGCAAGCCTGGCCGAGATCGGAATCGTCACCGCGAAGCAGGCGACGCCCACGAGCTGAATCCGCAGGAACTCCTCGCGCGTGAAGCCAAGGTGGCTCGTCCCCCACGACAGCGTGAAGACCGTCATCAGGTAGAAGATCACGAAGGTGGCGAGCGACGTCATCGTGCCTGCGATGAGCGCACCCGGGTACTGCCGGAGCACGACGAGCATCGGCACCCGCACGCGTTCCTGGTTCTGCACCGCCGCGCTGAACACCGGCGTCTCGACAATCGTCAGCCGCACGTAGAGGCCCACCAGCACGAGCACCGCGCTCGCGAGGAACGGCACGCGCCAGCCCCAGGCCAGGAACGCCTCGTCATCGAGCCGGCCGGACAGCGCCAGGAAGATCGTCGTCGACATGAAAAACCCGAGCGGCGCGCCGAGCTGCGGGAACATCCCGTACCAGGCCCGCTTGCCGGGCGGCGCGTTCTCGATAGCGAGGAGCACCGCCCCGCCCCATTCGCCGCCGAGGCCCAGTCCCTGCCCGAAGCGGCAGAGCGCCAGCAGAAACGGCGCCGCGATTCCAATCGAGGCATAGGTCGGGAGCGTGCCAATCGCCACCGTGGACAGCCCCATGGTCAGGAGCGCCGCGACGAGGGTGGTCTTCCTCCCGATGCGGTCGCCGAAATGGCCGAAGAGCGCCGAGCCGATGGGCCGCGCCACGAATGCGATCCCGAACGTCGCGAGCGAGGCAAGCGTCGCCGCGGCAGGGTCCGACGGCGGGAAGAAGAGCGCCGGAAAGACGAGCACCGCCGCCGTGCCATAGATGTAGAAGTCGAAGAACTCGATGGTCGTGCCGATCAGGCTGGCAAAGAGGACCTGGGCCGGCGTGTTGATTCTGGGAGCTGCGATGGTGCCAGTCACGGGAGCGCAGAGCATACGACAATCGCCAGACCTGGAGGGCAACGTGAGCGGAGTACGAGTGCTCGACGCGCTCGGCCTGAGCCGTATGTGATTCTCGGCGCGATTGCCGGCGGTTAACGCGCCGCCGGCTTGGGCGCAGGCCGCTGTCTGGGAGGCAGCGGCGGCTGCGGCCCGAGCACCTGGGTCAGGGCGTGGTGCGCCAGTTCCTCGTCCGAAGAGTTGGGACCGTTGGCCGGCATCCCGCCAATGCCAATCGCGCCAATTAGCTGCCCGTCGACGATGACCGGAAGTCCGCCAGCATTCGCGAAGTAGAAGAGGCCGTAGGTCTGGCCCAGCTCCAGCCGGAACATGTTTCCCAGCACGTTGTCCGCGAACCGCGTCATCACTTCGCGCGTCGGTCCGCGGGTGTAGAGCGCTGTCTTGGCCTTCATGAGCGCGGTGTGGTGATTGATCGGCTGCTGGCCGTCCATGATGTAGGACTCGAGCACTTCGCCGGTCGGCGCGAGCAGGAAGATGGAGTACGCGCCGAAGCCTTCCTTCCTGGTGAGTGCGACGGCGCTGTCAACGATCGCCCGCGCGAGCTCTGGCCGGATCTGCGTCCTGGTCGCCATCCGCTGGGCGGCGGCGCCGCTGACGACCGCATTCGCGAGTGGCACCGGCGCGGCTGGAAGCGCGGTGGAGGGCGTTGCCGGGCCGGATTCTTTTCCGCCGACCACGACATCGATCGCCTGTTGTGCACAGGCTTCGTCGGTCGGAAGCTTCGCTCCAGGCGTCGTCACATAACCGCCACCAACGCCAATTGCGCCGATCAGATATCCATCCACAATCAGCGGTAAGCCTCCCTCGACGGGGTAGTACGCCAACCCGGCATCCGTGCCGAGATGCGCTCGCTGCATATAGGACTGAACGCCGGCGTCGCGATACCGATCGCCGACGGCACGCGACGGTATCCGCGCGTACAACGCTGTCTGGGCCTTTCGCCAGGCGGTTTCGGCGCCCATCGGCAGCTGACCTTCCATCACATGGGTCTGCACCATTTCGCCGCCAGGGCCCAGCACCGAAATCGAATAGGACGTGTTATTGGCCTTCGCAAACGCCACGCATGCGTCAACAAGCGCACGCGCGCTCGCGACGTTTATCTGTGTCCGGTTGCCGGCGCGCTCGGCGGCGGCAGGCGAAAGGACCAGGTTCTCGAGCCGGCCCTGCGCCAGCGCGGTGCCGGCTGTCAGCGCGAGTGCTGCAAGAAGGGTAAGTGCGGTTCGGAAAGTCGGGGTGGTGATCGTCATCGCGGGATGATAGCGCAGGGTCCGCATATACTCGACGATCGTGAAACGCCTCTCACTCCTTGTCGCCGTTCTTGCCAGTGTCGCGGCCCTCCCCGCTCAGTCGGACCGGCGCGTCCCGACGTTCCAGGTGGATCCGGCGTGGCCGAAGCCGCTGCCGAATCGATGGCTGGTGGGCGCGATTGCGGGCATCAACGTCGACGCCCGCGGCCACATCTGGGTCGTGCATCGGCCGTCGACGCTCCAGCCGAACGAAACGCGATCGATCTGGCGCGCGGCGCCGCCCGTCCTCGAATTCGCGGCCGACGGCACGCTTGTCTCCTCCTGGGGAGGCCCCGGCGACGGCTACGAGTGGCCGGACCTCGAGCACGGCGTCTATGTGGATCGGCAGGACAACGTCTGGCTGGGCGGCGGCGGGGAGAAGGATGCGCAGATCCTCAAGTTCACGCGCGCCGGCAAGTTCCTGATGCAGATCGGCCGGAAGGGCCGGAACCGCGGCAGCAACGACACCGAGAATCTGGGCGGCACCGCGAACATGACCGTGGACGAAGCCGCCAACGAACTGTACGTCGCGGACGGGTATGTGAATCACCGCGTCATCGTGTTCGACAGAACGACCGGAGCGTACAAGCGGCACTGGGGCGCGTACGGCAAGCGGCCTGACGACTCGTATTTCACTCAGGCCGGGGAGCGGCTGCCCGCTCCATTCAGCGGCGCCGTCCAGAACGAGAACGCGCCCAGCCAGTACGACCCGAAAGGACCGCCGCCGCCGCAATTCCGCATCGTGCATTCCGTGCGCATCGCGAACGACGGCCTCGTGTACGTCTGCGACCGGACGAACGATCGCATCCAGGTCTTCCGCAAGGACGGCACCTTTGTCGCGGAGAAATTCATCGCGCGCGAGACGCTGGGGAGCGGATCGGTGTGGGACATCGGTTTTTCGACGGATCCGCGGCAGCAGTTTCTGATCGTGAATGACGGCACGAATCAGCAGGTGTATCTGGTTCGCCGCGACACCCTCGAAGTGCTGGGCGCGTTCGGGCAGGCGGGCCGATGGGCGGGACAGTTCTATGGAGCCCACGTCCTCGCCGTCGACGCGCAGGGCAACGTCTTCATCGGCGAGACGTACGAAGGGAAGCGCATCCAGAAATTCGTGTTCAAGGGACTCGGCGCCGCGCAGGCGCCTCTGGTGCCGTAGCGGTCTGGGGTTCCTGGGGTGCCTGGGGTGCCTGGAGTTCCTAGGGGTTCCTGGAGTTCCTGGGGTTCCTGGGGTTCCTGGGTTCGCGGGGTTCCTAGAGTTGCTTGGGGTTCGAGGGGGCGGTGCACGACTCGAGATAGCGGACCAGGCCGTTGGCCGCTTTGATTGCTTTCTTGGCTGCGTGTTCGAGATCGCGGCGCTCAGCGTCGGTCAGGTAGCCTGAATCGAACGCTTCCTGGAAGTGATTCAGAAGTTCTACCTCTGATCCCCGCGCAATCCGCACGAACTGCGCGAATTCGCGCGGACGATATCGCCCGTATCCTTCCGCGATATTGCGCGGACCGGAACGTGCTGCCTCCCGCACTTGCGTGAGAAGCCGAAAATCGTTGGCCGCGTGAGCACGGCGGCAGAGCGGCACCACAGCCTGCCGCAGGGCGTACGCCAGCTGCCACGCAGCAAACTCCCGGAATGAGCGGAACCCAGCCACGCCGGCGCGGATGCAAAGGCCGATTCAGCGGCAGGCGAACCCTGTTTCATGACGATTCCGGGAGTTGTCGCCAAGCCGATTGAAATTTCTGCCACAACCGGTCGCCAGGAACACAGACGTTTGTGCGCCCCGCCCCCGAACCCCAGGAACCCCAGGAACCCCTAGGAACCCCAGGAACTCCAGGAACCCCAGGAACTCCAGGAACCCCAGGAACCCCAGGAACCCCAGGAACCCTAGGAACCCCCAACACTCACGACGACTCCCGCGGTGCCCGGAGCGACCATCGCCGACACCGTGGTTCGCTGCCCCGGCAGCTTGACCGCGAAGCCGCTGGCGATGCCCACCGCGGCGCCAAACGTGACATCGCTCAGATAGTGCAGGTTCTGCAGACGTGTCGTTCCGACGAACGTCGCGACGAGGAGCGCCGGGATGCCTGCCTTGCGGCCCCATTTCCGGCTGATGACCGTGGCGCTGGCGAAGGCTGCGGATGTATGGCCGGAGGGAAACGAACCCTTCGTGAGCGTCGCCTTCTCCTGGTACGGCCGTGCCCTCGGCATCAGCTTCAGCCCTCGCGTGATCGCGGCGTTCACGGTCTGCGTGCGCACCAGCATCACCGAAAAGTCGGCCATGCCCGGGTGGCCTGTGGCGCGCGAGATGAAATACATCGCAGCCGGCACGGCGAAGTGCAGCCCCGCTTCACCGACGTGCTCACCGATGTCGACCGACGTGTCCTGCCGTTCGTCCCGAAGGCTCTTCAGGACCTCGTCGTCGAGCAGGATGCTGGCGGCCGTGAGGACGCCGCCGCCGGCCGCCCATCGCAGGGAGTCGCCGCGCGCGACCTGGCGAAGGTCCACCAGGATGCATCTGAACACCGTGGACACCCCATAGCGTGCACAGGGG
Organism: Vicinamibacterales bacterium; assembly: GCA_964202965.1. Taxonomy (GTDB): domain Bacteria; phylum Acidobacteriota; class Vicinamibacteria; order Vicinamibacterales; family UBA2999; genus CAXNKG01. The sequence continues at coordinate 2,357 of CAXNKG010000044.1, read as the reverse complement.
TGCGCTGACTCGGTCTGTGAGGGAGTGGGCGGAGCCACCTCCGAGGCTGCCTGCGGAGTGTCCTGAGCCGGAGCGAGGGACGGCACGAGCCAGGCGACAAGCGCCGCCGCCAACATCCGCCGGCCACGAGGCGACCTTTGCGGCACTACGTCAGAAATGATATCCGAGGCCGAACGCCGCGTGATGGCTCCTGGCGGGGATGCGGGCGCTGCCGCCCGCGACCTCGATTTCCGGAGTCGTCCAGGTGAACTTGTATTCGCCTACGGCCTGCAGGCCGCGCCAGATCGTGAGCTCGACGCCGCCGGCGAGCTGGGCTCCCACCCCTCCGCTCTGGAACTGGTCGACGTTCACGTGATCGACCGTGCTTTCGGCATGAGGTTTCGTCGGTCCGGCCCCGGCCCTGGCGACCAGCGCCAGCCGCCGCAATCCCCGGGCGTCCCGCGGCCCCGCTTCGCGCCGGACGGCGATATTGGCGAGGATGAAATTCAAACCGTGCGACATCGCGAGCCGCTGCACCACCGATGAGAGGGGGAGAGAGGCATCAATCGGCGCGCCGCGCAGCGTCCCCCGCATGCGCACCGTCTCCGTCGCTTCAGCGTAGACCTTCGCATGCAGGAATTCCCCCTCGAGTCCGAGCCAGGGGTGCCGATCGGGAACCCAGGTGACGCGCAGCGTGTAGTACTGCGGCGACGCGAACGACTCCCCGCGGTACCGCACGCCGTCGAGCTCCAGGCTGGTCCCGCGATCGGGAAGCGTCAGAACGATCGTGCTCGGCCGGGTCGCGGCGTGGCCGAGGAACCCGGCGACGATCCAGTCGGCCCGTGCGCTCCCGGGCACAGCCAGGACAAGGGCGGCCACCGCTGCCGCGATTGCACGCCTGCGCGCGCGGTGAGAAAGCTGGTTAGAAGGCATAGCCCGCCTTGAACGTCAGTGGAATCTTCACGCCGGCATTTTCCAGCAGGATGTTTCCGTTCGAATAGTGATTGAGCTCGGCTTCCACATTGAAATGCCGGCCCCGGCCGATGAACGCGCCAATGGCCATGAAGTCCTGGAACGTGAAATGGCCGCCGGTCTGACGTCCGTCGATGACCCGGCGGGAGATGTAACTCGGACCCGCCACGGAGTAGGCGGCGTACAGGTCGGCCGGTCTCAGCCGGAGGAACGTGAACCTGAGCAGCGGGTAGACCGCGAGCGTGTGAAAGCGCTCGCCGGCATTCCGGCTTGTCCACTGGCCGAATCGCGCGCCGACATCGATGGAGAAGACCTTCTCGGTATGGAACAGGTTGCGCTGGTACTGCACGTTGACCGTGCTCCGCTTCACTTCCACCTTGCCGCCCCAGAAGATCGGAACAGTCTTCGAGACGAAATGATTGGCGCGATAGCCGAGCGCGTTCGTGGTGTAGCCGAACTGGATCGTCTGCTTCGGAAAAATGAAGCCCGCGGCGCGCGTCGCGGCCACCTGTGCCTCGGGCAGCGGCCGCATGTTGTAGCGGAAGCCCGCCGATGTCAGCGTCGTCGCCGGCTGGCGGTCCCGCGCGCGGCCGGGGATGTAGGCGGCGCCGGCCACCAGGTCCCAGGTCCGATTCACCCGGTACTCGACGCCCGCCCCGACGAGGAGCGACGAGAAGTGCGCGTCCCTGACGACCGGAGCTTCGCCGACCTCGAACCCGGCCCTGCTGGTGATGGCCAGCCCGCCCTCGCCGGAGAGGGAGACCCGATCGCTGACCGGAACACGCGCCAGCATGGTGACCGTGCCGAAGTGCATCCAGACCGACCGCGTGCCGTGGCCGGCGATGTTCCGGTATTTCACGTACCTGACGGGCCGCATGTAGGTGGCCTGGGCGGAGAGGTACTTGCCGAAATGACGGCCCAGGAGCACGGCGCGCACGGCGACGTGAGGCACTGCGATGGATTCGACCTGATACCCCGGCTCCAGCTGGTGGTCGGAGAACGCGTAGCCGATGGAGCCGACATTGATGCTGACGAACGAGTTGGCCAGGATGGCCGGGTACTGCGCGCGCCCGTCGTCGGCAGGGGGCCCGGGCGCGGCGGTCTGCGCCGCGGCGGCGCCGCTCAGACAGAGCAGGAAACCCGGGATGGCGAACAGGCGGATGCGGCGACGCAGGGGCATCAGAGAACTGGAGGCGCGATGATACCGCAGGGTCACATGGCATTCCCGCGCGGGTCGCAGCCACGAATCGGCCGATTTTAATCCCGGAAAGTACTTGAGTGGCCGTACCCGGCATGGGCAAACCATTGACGACAGTGATGCGGACGGACGACGTAGCGGGCCGCGCGAGCGACTCGCCGCAGGGCGACCGCGGTCCGCGGCGCGTGGGTGCGAATGCGCTGCTTCA
>CAXNKG010000043.1:0-23164 GCA_964202965.1 Vicinamibacterales bacterium | reverse complement strand
CCGAGGATGTTCGAGTCGGTGGAGTACGCCTTCTCGGCGCTCATCTTGTACGGCAGCCCGGCGCTCCGCATGTACTCGGACATCTCGGCCCGGCCGCCCAGCTCGTCGATGAACGACTGGTCGAGCCACGGCTTGTAGATCTTCAGGTGCGGGTTGGCCAGCAGCCCGTAGCGGTAGAACCGCTCGATGTCGTTCCCCTTGAATGTGCTCCCGTCACCCCAGATGTGGACGTCGTCCTGTTTCATGGCGACGACGAGCATGGTGCCGGTCACGGCGCGGCCGATCGGCGTCGTGTTGAAGTACGGCACGCCGGCCGTGGAGATGTGAAACGCGCCGCACTGGAGGGCGGCGATGCCCTCGGCGACCAGCTGCGCGCGACAGTCGATCAGGCGCGCCTGTTCGGCGCCGTACTCGAGGGCCTTCCTGGGAATCTCGTCGTAATCCGGTTCATCGGGCTGGCCGAGATTGGCGGTATAGGCGTACGGGATGGCGCCCTTCGCGCGCATCCAGTGGAGCGCCGCGCTCGTATCAAGACCGCCCGAGAACGCGATGCCGACCTTCTGACCGGCGGGGACGCCTTCGAGAATATTTCCCACGGTCTTCAATCATACGGGTTCCGGCCGGTCGCGTCGCCTCCGAGTACACTGCGGCACGTGCCGGTCGTGACCGTTCCCGTCCTCAACGTAGATCCCATGACGCCGCGATTGTGCCTTGTCACGCTCGACATGCGCGGACAGCCGCTGGTGTTCGAGCCGGGGCAGGCGGTGATGGTCGGGCGGCGCGGCGATCCCGCGCGGCGCCCCTACTCGATTGCCTGCTCACCCGAACAGGCGGGCGAAACAACGCGTCTCGAGCTGCTGATCGCCGTCGATGCCGATGCGACGTCTGATTTCGGCTTCGCGCCGGGCGCCCTGCTCGACGTCGAAGGCCCCGTCGGCACGTTCATGCTGCCGCGCGACCCGTCGGCCGGCTGGATGCTCTTCGTGGCGGGCGGCACAGGCATCGCGCCGCTCCGCTCGATGCTGGATCACCTGCTCAGGAAGCACCAGGGGCAGCGGATGTCACTGCTGTACAGCGCGCGCAGCGGCGACGAATTCGCGTTCATCCGTGAACTGGAAAGCCACGTGCGCGCCGGCGTCCTGGAGCTCCATCAGACGGTCACGCGTGACGACACGAAGTGGGCTGGTCGCCGGGGACGCATCGGGCGGGATCACTTCGAAGCCGTGCTGCACGAGCCGGCCGACACACTCTGCTTCGTCTGCGGACCCTCGTCTCTGGTGGACGAGTCCGTGGCGACGCTGAAAGGGCTCGGCGTGCCGGAACCGAAGATTCGAACGGAGAGCTGGGGAAAGTAACGCGCATCGGGAGGGCCTCCGGCCGACCCGACAGTCGCCTACATGCCCGTGGCGTGGAACCCGGCGTCGACCATGAGGACTTCTCCGGTAATCGCCTTCCCGGCATCGCTGAGGAGAAAGGCCCCGGCTTCCCCCACCTCGGCTGCTTCGACATTCCGCCGCAGCGGAGCGCGATCCCGGTAGACGTTGAGAATCGAGGAAAAGCCGGAAATACCGGCCGCCGCGAGCGTCTTGATCGGACCGGCGGAGATGGCGTTGACGCGGATGTTCTTCGGGCCGACGTCGGCCGCGAGATACCGGACGGTCGATTCGAGTGCGGCCTTGGCCACCCCCATCACGTTGTAATTCGGAAAGACGCGCTCACTGCCGAGGTAGGTCAGTGTGAGTACACTGCCGCCGCCTCGGGTCTCCATTAGTGGTATCGCGCCGCGCGTCAGCGCGATCAGCGAATACGCCGAAATATCGAGGGCGGTCCGGAATCCTTCGCGACTGGTGTTCGCGAACGGCGCGGACAGCTCATCGCGCGGAGCGAACGCCGCGCCGTGAACCACGAAGTCGAGACCGCCGAACTCCGCGCCGATCTTCGCAAAGACCGCCTCGATGTCGCTGTCGCTGGAGACGTCGCACGGGAGAATCAGCGGCGAGTCGAGGCCTTCGGCCAGCTCGTGCACGTGTTCCTCAAAACGTCCCTGGAAGGTAATGGCGAGACGGGCGCCGCGGCGCGCGGTGGCCTGCGCGATGGCCCAGGCGATCGACCGTTTGTTGGCGACGCCGACGATCAGTCCGGTCTTGCCGGCAAAATCCGACACTATCGTCCGCGCTTGCGGCCGCCGCCGCGACCACCCGCTGGAGGCGGTCCCTGCCGGCTGCCCCGCGGGCCGCCCGGAATGCCCGGGCCGCGGTTGCCCTGGCCTCCGCCCTGGCGCGGGCCGCCGCCGCCGTGGCGCGGCTGTCCCTGTCCGAATCCGGATCCCTGTCGAGGCGATTGCCCCTGCCCCTGCCCCTGCCCCTGCCAGCCGCCGCCCTGCTGCGGACCGTGCATGGGCCGGCGTCCACGGCCGCCCTTGTTGCGTCCATCGGGCCCGCGCATGCCCGGCTGACGAATCGTGAATTCCGGCTCTTTCCGTTCCGGGACCTGCCCCTCCTGCCGCGGCAGCGTCGCGCGAATGAGCCGCCGATGCACAGGGCCGTCGTCTTCAGGCAACCGGGCCACGTCCTCGCCCGTCCCGTCCTCAGACGCCCCATCGACCTGAAGCTGTTCCTCGTCGAATGGCGGGGCTCCCTCGTCGTCCATGGGCTCGTCGCCGGCCGGCAGGTCCTCATCGGTCGGGCGCAGGCGACCGGCCGGCACAGGATCAGCCGCTCCGTCCTCGGGGCGCTTGCGGCGCTGCGGAGGGATGCGGGCCGCCTTGTATTCATGGTCGGCATCGCAGGTCGTGCAGCGGGTCTGCTTCACCTCGTCGTCGATCATCGCGACGACAGCGTGGTTGGTGATGCGGCGCTCACGCGGGCAGTAGTCGTCCAGAATGTCACCGAGCCGAGGCCGGCGTTGCTGCATCAAGACTCCCGATATGCCTTTCAGGTGGGATGCGCGGCGGAAACGCGGCGCAGATACCAAAAAGTGTAGCAAAACCGCCGGGCGGTTCCTACAGATTCCGGCGGAGCCCCTCCAGCCATGTGCGGCTCTCGTCAATGGCCGCGTTCACGGCATCCGGGTGGGTCGACTGCGGGGTGCGCTTGGCCTGCACCGATGCGAGCGCGGTGGCGGCCTGCACCACGTCGTCGCCAAACAGGTCGCTCGAGGCTCGCCATTCGTCCAGTGTCATGGTGCTGAAGTCGCGTCCTTCGACCAGCAGACGCCGCACGAGCGCGCCGACGACTTCGTGCGCCCGGCGAAACGGCATGCCGCGGGAGACCAGATAGTCGGCCACGTCGGTGGCCAGGAGCAGCCCTGAGGCGGCGCGCCCGGTGCGATCGGCGTTGACCGTCAGCCGCGAGACCACGGCGTGCGTGGCCAGGAGCGACACGTGCAGCGTGCTCTCGGCGTCGAAGACCGCTTCCTTGTCCTCCTGCAGATCCTTGTTGTAGCCGGTGGGCAGACTCTTCATCGTCGCCAGCCAGCCCGTCAGTCGCCCGATGGCGCGGCCGCTCTTGCCGCGCACGAGCTCCAGCGGATCCGGGTTCTTCTTCTGCGGCATCATGCTGCTGCCGGTGGCCGATGCGTCGGCCAGCTCGAAGAAGCCGTGCTCCTCGCCGGTGAAGATGATCAGATCTTCGGCGAACCGGCTCAGATGCACCATCGCCACGGATACCGCGAAGAGAAACGACGCGACGAAGTCGCGGTCGGACGAGGCGTCCATGCTGTTCGAGACGACGCGCGAGAAGCCCAGGGCCCGTGCCAGCGCAGCGGTGTCGATGGGATAGCTGGTCCCCGCAATCGCACCCGAGCCGAGCGTCAGCGCGTCGGCCTCGGAGGCGGCGGCGGCCAGCCGCGCGTGATCGCGGCGGAACGCCGCGGCATGCGACAGGAAGTAGTGCGCGACGAGCACCGGCTGGGCGCGCCGCATGTGCGTGTAGGACGGCATCAGCGCAAGGCCGGCGCGCTCGGCCTGCTCCGCGCAGGCCCTGACCAGCGTGGCGATCGCGTCCTGCAGGAGCGGAAGACGCCGCCGGAGGTACAGCCGCAGATCGAGCGACACCTGCTCATTGCGCGAACGCCCGGTATGCAGGCGGCGGCCCGCGTCGCCAATGCGCTCCACGAGCGTGCGTTCGACAAAGCTGTGCACGTCCTCGTCCGGCCCCGAGACGGAGGCGGGATCGCGGCGACCCTCCTCCAGCATCGCCTTCAGCGCCTCGACGATCGAGCGGACGTCGCCAGGCGTCAGCACGCCGGCGGCGCCGAGCGCCTCGGCCCAGGCGAGGCTCCCGGTGACATCGTCTTCGAAGAGGTGCCGATCGAACCCGAAGGAGATGCCGAAATCGAAGGCTGCCGGGTCCGGCGCGGCGTCGAATCGTCCTGACCAGAGGGTCATCGCTGGCTCACTGTCTGATGCACCTGGCACTCCACGACGGTATGCTCGCCCTTGAGGAGCATCACCCGCACGGAGCCATGCACCCGCGCCGCGCCGGCATCCCCCGCCGCGCTCTGCAGCGCGCGGTAGGCGGACTGCAGGACGACAGCCGCGGGCGCTTCGCCGTAGGTGTCGGACAGCTGGATGCGTCCCACGCCATGGTGCCCGGCAATGATGTTCAGTATTTCGATCAATTCCGTCGGAATCATCGGTACGCCATTGATGGCCGCCGGCACGCCCTTGTCGAAGGCGATGTCCACGTCGGCCGCGCTCTCGGGCGCGTCGGCCGCCGGCCTCGTCCAGACGTAGGCGCCGGTCCGGCCCCAGAGCGTCGAGGACGCCTCGGCGGCGTCCAGGACCGGCGTGGCCTCTTCGATGCGGGCGATCTCCGCCATCTTCTTCCCGATCAGCACCGCGGCGAGCCGCACGCCGAGCGGATCGGTGCCGGTACCCGGTTCGCTCGCCTGGAGCGACGGTACCGCGTAGTCGCGGGCGAACTCCTCGCGTACGTCAAGCACGTGGACGCGAACGGCCCCCGCCCCGAGCGCCTGATCGCGCACATGCTCGAGCTCCTGCCCCTGACCGAGATCGAGCACCAGGGCAACGACCTCGGCATCGTGCCGCCGCGCCGTGGCGGGAATAGCGGCCACGCTGGCCGGACTTCCCGAGAACGGCACGAGGACGCGCCGGTTCATGAGCGTGACAGCCCCTCGAGCTGCCTGACGAGCGCCCTCGCGCGACGGGTATCCGGCGCAATCGCGAGAATCGTGTCGTCGCCGGCAATCGTGCCGACCACCTCCGGCAGCCGGGCGCTGTCGAGCGCGACGCCGAGCATCTGCGCCTGGCCGGGACCGGTCCGCAGGACGACCAACTGCTGCACGCGGTCCACGCGGGTGAGATATTCGCCGACCGCCCGGTTGAAGAGCGTCTTCGCCGAATGGCCGTTGGGCGCGGGCGCGGCGGGCGCATGGTAGGCGCCCGCCGCCTTGACGAGGCCGAGTTCCCGCACGTCGCGCGAGAGCGTGGCCTGCGTGACGTCGTAGCCCGCCGCGTGCAGCTGCCGGCGCAGCTGTTCCTGGCTGCGCACGCGCTGCCGCTGGATGGCGTCGAGGATGGCCGACTGGCGGCGCGCCTTCATGGACAGCCGTCAGCATACCGCAAACGCTTGACTGTTTATGCATCGAACTGTATAAATATTCTCTTCTGCCCATGACCCCGATGGCCACGACCGCCACCCGTGTCGCGATCGCCGGCGCCACCGGCTACGCCGGCCAGGAGCTCGTCAAGCTCCTGGCGCGCCACCCCGCGGTCACGCTGACCGACGCCATGTCGTCGGGTGCGACGAGCGCGCCACGGCCGCTGCCGGGGCTGAAGCGCCTCTGGGACGGCACCGTAACGCCCCTCGACATCGATCGCCTCGCGAACGGGTCGGACGTCGTCTTGCTGGCGCTGCCGGAGGCCGCGGCGGCGGAGGTCGGCACCGCACTGATCCAGCGCGGCCTGCGCGTGATTGACCTGTCCGGCGCGTTCCGGATTCGCAGCGAGGCGGACCGCCGGCGCTGGTACCCGGCAACCACCGCGCTTCCCGACGGGGTCGTCTATGCGCTGCCCGAGCGCCACCCGGACGCGATCCGGCAGGCGCGGCTCGCCTCGTGCCCCGGCTGCTATCCGACGGCGGCGCTTCTCGCGCTGGAGCCGCTGAACGACGCAGGGCTCATCGAGGGCGGCGTCGTCATCGACGCCAAGTCGGGCATCTCGGGCGCCGGCAAGGCGCCGAGCGACCGGACGCACTTCAGCGAAAACCACGGCAGCGTGGCCGCCTACGGCATCTTTTCGCACCGGCACGGAGCGGAAATCGAACAGGAGCTCGGGACGACCGTGACCTTCGTCCCGCACCTGGTCCCGCTCGACCGCGGCATCCTTGAAACGATCTACGTGCCGCTGACGCGCGGCACGACCGAGACGCAGGTCGCCGGGGCGCTCCAGCAGGCATACGCCTCCGCCCGGATGGTCCGGTTGACGGGCAGCGAACTGCCCGAAATCAAGCACGTCGCGTATACGCCGTTCTGCGACATCGGCTGGAAAGTCGACGAAAGCCGTTCGCGGCTGGTACTGGTCTCGGTGCTCGATAACCTGCTCAAGGGCGCGGCGAGCCAGGCCGTGCAGAACCTCAATCTGATGCTCGGCCTCGACGAGGCGACAGGCCTGCTGTGAAACGGCCCATCGTCCTCAAGCTGGGCGGCGAGCTGCTCGAACAGCCCGAAGAACTCCGGCGGCTCGCGGGTCGCATCGCGCGCCTGGCCGGCCGCGCGCCGCTCGTGGTGGTCCATGGCGGCGGCCGTGAAATCGACGCCGCGCTCGCGACGGCGGGCATTCCCAGGCGGCAGGTGGACGGGTTGCGGGTCACCGACGCGCGCACGCTGGACGTCGTGGTGGCGGTGCTGGCGGGCGCCATCAACACGAAACTCGTGGCCGCGCTGCGCGGCGCCGGCGCCCGGCCTGTCGGCCTGACGGGCGCCGACGCCTCGGTGGTCACCGTCAGGCGGGCCGCTCCCATCGAGACCGTGGCCGGCGGCAAGGTCGATCTGGGGCTGGTCGGGTCGCCGATCAACAACGGCACGCCGCGTCTGCTGACGGACCTGCTGGCGCGCGGCTATCTCCCGGTCGTCGCCTGCATCGGTGCCACGCGCACCGGTCAGCTGCTGAACGTGAATGCCGATACGCTGGCCGCTCACCTGGCCGGCGAACTCGGCGCCAGTCGGCTCGTGATCGCCGGCGGGACGTCAGGCGTGCTCGACGATCAGGGCCGCACCATCGAGCGGCTGACGTCCAGAGCGGCATCGCAGCTGGTCAAGGCGGGGACCGCCAACAAAGGCATGGTGGCAAAGCTGGACGCCTGCCGCGCCGCCTTGAAGAAGGGCGTCGGCGACGTCCTGATTGCCAACGGGCGCGACGTCGCGCTCGACACACGTGCCTCCGGCCGCGGGCCGCTGAAGGGATGCACCCAGGTCACACGATGAAACCGACGCTCGACGACATCAGGACGCGCGAGTCGCGCCATATCGTGCAGACCTACAAGCGCCAGCCCGTGGCGTTCGTACGCGGCAGCGGCGTCATGCTGTACGACACCGAGGGTCGCGAATACCTCGACCTGGTGTCGGGCATCGGGGTCGCGGCGCTCGGACACGCGCATCCGGGCCTGACGGCCGCGATCGCGGACCAGGCGGCGACGCTCGTGCACACGTCGAATCTCTACTACCACCCGTTCCAGGGAGACGCGGCCGAGCGGCTCGCGGCGCTCTCCGGATTGCCGCGGGTGTTCTTTTCGAACAGCGGCGCCGAGGCGGTGGAAGCCTGCCTCAAGTTCGCCCGCCGCTACTGGTATTCGCAGGGCGTGAAGAACCGCACGCGATTCGTGGCACTCGAAGGTGGATTCGCGGGGCGGACGTTCGGCGCATTGTCAGTCACCCACAGCGAGAACTACCGCGCCCCGTTTGCGCCGCTGCTCGAGGGGGTGACCTTCGTGGACCCGGCCGACCCCTCGGCGCTCGCGTCGGCGGTGACGGACCGCACGGCGGCGATCATCGCCGAGCCTGTGCAGGGCGAAGGCGGCATCCGGCCGCTGTCGGCGGCGTGTGCCGCAGCCATCAATGACGCCTGCGCCCGCACGGGGACGCTGTACATCGCGGATGAAGTGCAGACCGGACTCGGCCGAACCGGCCACGCGTTTTACTACACGGCGCTCGGCCTCAAGCCGGATCTGATATCGGTCGGCAAGGCACTCGGCGCGGGCATCCCGATTGGCGCGGCCCTGGTCTCTGAGCGCGTGGCCGCGCAGATCTCAGCGGGCGATCACGGCAGCACCTACGGAGGCAACCTGCTGGGGACCCGCGCGGCCTCGTTCGTGCTCACGGAATTGATGGAGCGCGGCCTGCTGGATCACGTCAGGACCGTGGGCGCGCACTTCGAGCGGCGCCTGCGCGCGCTGGCGTTGAAGCACCCGGTGATCGAAGAGGTGCGGGGCGTCGGCCTGATGCGTGGCCTTCAGCTGAGCATCGACGCGACGCCGATCGTCGATACCGCGCGCGGCAGCGGCCTGCTGGTCAATCGGACCGACGAAAAGGTGGTGCGTATGCTGCCGCCCCTCACGATCCAGGCCGCCGAGATCGATCGCGCGATCGACATTCTCGATACGGTCTTCGCCAGTGTGGCCACGGAGGCTCAGGGATGAACCGCACCACACTCACGACCGACACACTGACGGCCGTCTCCAGGCCGCCGGCCGGCGTGCTGCTTCGCGGTGCGTGTGCCGAGGACGCCGCGTCGATCCACGCCCTGATCGTCGAGCACCAGGACGAAGGGCGGCTCCTGCCCCGCGAGCGTGTGGAGATCGCCGCGCACGCCCGTCGCTTCGTCGTAGCGGAACAGGACGGGCACGTCATTGCCTGCGCCGAGTTGGCGCCGTTGAGCCGTGCGGCGGCGGAAGTCCGGTCGCTCGTCGTCAGCCCAGAGGCAAGACGCCTCGGCGTGGGGACGCTCATTCTCGACGAGCTGATGGCGCGGGCGCTGGCCGGGGGTTTCGAGAAGGTCTGCGCGTTCAGCCACGCGCCCGCATATTTCGTCGAGCGCGGGTTCTCGATCGTGCCGCACGTCTGGCTTCCCGAAAAGGTCGTCATGGACTGCCACCGCTGTCCCCTCTTCCGGCGATGCGGCCAGTATGCCGTCGTCCGCCCGATCCGCCGCATCCATGGCTGACGTCGTGCGGTCCAGCGTCACGGCGACGGTCACGCCGGCCGCCGGAGGCATCACGGCCCCCCGTGGATTCCGCTCCGGCGCGGTGCACTGCGGCATCAAGAAATCGGCGGCCGCCCTCGACCTGGCGGTGCTTGCCACGGATGCCACCGGATCTGCGGCGGGGCTGTTCACCACAAACCTGGCACAGGCTGCGCCCGTGATCGTCTCGAAGGAACACCTCGAGAAGACGGCGGGACGGGCGCGTGCGGTCGTCGTCAACAGCGGGTGCGCCAACGCCTGCACGGGCTACGCGGGCATGCAGCACGCCCGGCAGATGGCCGCCGAAACCGCGGCGGCGCTCGGATGTTCGCCCCAGGAGATCCTCGTCGCCAGCACCGGCGTGATCGGTGTCGCGTTGCCGATCGATCGCGTCATCGCCGGCATCCGGAACGCGGCGTCGTCGATGAGCGCCGACGCGGGCGCGGCGGCGGCGCGGGCGATCATGACGACCGATCCGTTCCCGAAGGACTACGCCGTCACGGTTGAGACGGCGCGCGGGACGTTCACTATCGGCGGCATGGCGAAGGGCTCCGGCATGATCGAGCCGAACATGGCGACGATGATCGGCTTCCTCACGACCGACGCGCAGGTGGCGCCCGGCGCCCTCCGCACGGCGCTGCAGCTCTCGGCGCGCGATACGTTCAACGCCATCACGGTGGACGGCGAGTGCTCGACCAACGATTCCCTGTTCGCCCTTGCCTCGGGGGCCAGCGGCGTCGTGATTGACGAGGCGCTGTTCCCGGCGCTCCTCGACGGGATGCTCGCGGTCTCGCGCGAACTCGCGGTCGCGATCGTGCGCGGCGGCGAAGGCGCGACCAAGCTGATTGCGGTCACCGTCGAGAACGCCGCGTCCATTGAAGACGCCCGGCAGGTGGCGCGCACCATCGCCAATTCGCCGCTCGTCAAGACGGCCGTGCACGGCGCGGATCCCAACTGGGGCCGCATCGTGGCCGCGGCCGGGCGGTCCGGCGTGACGTTCGACATCAACCGCCTCACGGTCCACGTCGGCGGCACGCTGCTCTTCGAGAACGGGTTGCCCCACGACGAGGCGGCGCCGATGGCCGCCGAGCATCTCAAGGGCAGTTCGGTGCAGATCGACGTGCGGCTTGGCGCCGGCCGGGCGGGCGCGACAATCTGGACCTGCGATTTGAGCGCCGAATACGTGCGGATCAACGGCGAGTACCGGACGTGAGTGCCTCGGCGCCGCCGGCGCTGCCGGTCAAGGATTTCCTCTCCATTCTCGATATTCCCACCACCCAGCTGATTCGCCTGCTGGAGCTCGCAGCCAGGTTGAAAACCGAGCGACCGCTCGGCGAACGGGCGCCGACGGCGCATGCGCTGGGCGGAGTCCATATCGCGCTGCTGTTCGAGAAGCCGTCGCTGCGCACGCGGTCGACGTTCGAGATTGGCGTACGCGAGCTTGGGGGCCATCCCCTCGACCTGCCGCGCGAGTTCGCCGAAGGCACCCGTGAGCCGCTCGAGGACGTCGCGAGAAACCTCGAGCGATGGGTCAAGGCGCTCGTGATCCGTACGTACGCCCACGACAAGACGCAGGCGTTCGCACGCGCGACCCGCGGGCTGCACGTCATCAACGCGCTCAGCGACGCGGAACACCCGTGCCAGGCGCTGGCGGACATGCTGACGCTGGTCGAACGCTGGGGTGACTGCAAGGGCCGGACGCTGGCGTATGTCGGCGACGGCAACAATGTGGCGACATCGCTCGTGCATGCGGCGCCGCAACTGGGGATCTCGGTGCACGTCGCGACGCCCGCCAGTTACGAACTTCCCGCCACGGTCCTGCACGAGGCCATGCGGTCGGCTCAGGGCGGCGCGGAGGTCCGAACGTTCACCGACGCGAACAAGGCCGTGGCCGGAGCGGACGCGATCTACACGGACGTCTGGACGTCCATGGGCCAGGAGCAGGAGGCGAAAGCCCGCCGGCGGATCTTCCAGCCGTTTCAGGTGAACGACGCGCTGATGAGCGCCGCCCGCCCGGGCGCGCTCTTCATGCACTGCCTCCCCGCGCATCGCGGCGAGGAAGTGACGGCCGACGTCTTCGAATCGGCCTCGTCAGTGGTGTTCGATCAGGCCGAAAACCGTCTGCATACGCAGAAGGCGCTGCTGCTCATGCTGCTGGGGTGAACGGGTGCGGTGTCAGGCGCCACGCCGGTTCGCTGTAGTGCGCGGCAAAAAGCGCCCGGTCCGCTTCATGTACGCTCGATAGGCCTCGCCAAAACGAGCCAGCAGCTTCTCTTCTTCGGTTCGCGTTCGGACGACGAGCAGAGCAAACGCTAATCCGCCGGTCAAGAGCAGGAACCAATTCGCCACGATCAGAGAAACCGCCACCATGAGCAACGCGGCGGAGTCGTAGAACGGATGCCGGACCCAGCGATAGGGGCCGTGTACGACCAGCGCGTGCTGTTGCCGTGTGACCACCGTATCCGTCAGGTTCTTCCCGAGGCAGCGGAACGTCCACACCAGCAGCCCACAGGCCATGGCGATCACGCCGACGCCTGTCCACCTCAGCCAGGCTGGCAAGGGCACTGAGGACCAGGCCAGCCAGCCTGGATCGACCATCCAGGCGATCAGCCCCAGCCAGAAAGCCATGGCCACAGGCCGTAACGTGGCCAGAATGAACAGGCCCTCCTGCCATCGATCGAGTTTCTCGCGCGTCGCTTGTGACTGGAGCCTGTGGTAGATGGCGATTGGAAGGACCAGGAGAAAGACAACAATCAGTACGGCCCGGAAAGTCTGGTCGTGGTTCACCGGTCAGCCCCACGATCACGCATGAGCCGCGGGTGTCATTCGGCGAACATTTCCTGCAACGTGTCGAGCACCTCCGTGGTCGCCGCAGCGGACAGACGTCCCAACCGCTTGACCAGGCGTTCGCTATCGACCGTGCGCAACTGATCGAGCGCCACGAATCCTGAACGGCTCTGAAAGCGGCACGCCACGCGCCACGGATAGGCCTGTCCTCCGGTCGTCATGGGTGCCACGATGACGGTACGCAAGTGCTGGTTGAGCTCGTCCGGCGACACGATGAGGCAGGGCCGGGTCTTCTTGATCTCGCTCCCCAGGGTTGGATCGAGCCCGACGAGGTGGACGTCGCCGCGTGCCAGGGCTGCTCGCGTTACCGCCACTGCCAGTCCTTGTCGTCAAAGCGCGTCCGGGTTGGAGGGTCGAGGAGCTGATCGTCGCCCTGGGCGCGCATCGCCTTGGCCGCTGCAGCCCAGCCAGCCCTCGGCCCATGAGCGGCTCGTACCACCAGCCGCCCGTACTCGGCCTGCAGCTCGACCTCCTCCGGCAGCTGCGCCTGCTCGAGCAGGCCCTTCGGCACCCGGATGCCCTTTGAGTTTCCGATCTGCACAATTCGGGTCCTGGCGATCATGTGACTACATTGTAATCACACCGCCCGTCTTCGGCAAGGAAGGCAGGTCTGCAGGCTCACGCCTGCGTTTCAGCCGCGAAGGCGGGGCCGGTGACGTTGCTTCGCCGCCGGCCGCCGTCGGGCCTTCGTCGGCTCCAAGCGCGTCTTAGGCTGCGCCTGGCTTATCAACGGGTAACGCTCCGGATCTATCAGCGAATCGACGGCCAGGTCGATGTCGAGGTCAGGCCAGTACAAGTGATGTCCACTCGGCAACTCAACGCGGCTGATCTCCTGGATCGAGGCTTCCTTGAACCATGGGAAATCCTTGAACGGCACGAACAGTTCCTGCTCGCCTACGAAAAGCCAAAACCCATGCAGCGAGACGTTCGTGACCTCAACCTGGGAAGTGCTTCGTCCAAGCGTTGCGGATTTCATTCAAGTGCTCCTCAACGAGTTTCTGCGCTTCTGCGAGCCGCCTCGGCCTAAGGCCATAGTTCGCGTGCAATGCCACCGCTGGCTCGATCCAGAACTTGGCCTCGCCCTCGGAGTGTTGCACATGCACATGCGCGCGGACCTCTTCGCGCGAAAAGAAGTAAAACCGAAACCCCTTGACACGCAGGACCGTCGGACTCACTCAGACAGGATAGCCCAACGTGCACGGTTGCTCGTCGTCACATCCAGGCCGGCGATCCCGCGTCTGATTTGAGCAGCCCAACGTCCCCGCTTCAGCCGCGGCGCGAGACACAATCCCATCGCGCGCCGTCGGCTGCAAGCGATGTTGGGCGGCGAGATTCGGCTGACCGTCCCCGTTCGGACATGGCTCAAGGCCCTGCTCACTGGGGGCCATAGAGAAACAGGAGCCCCGCCTGGAAGCGCCGGCCGAACGTCGGCGTGTCGTGGCGGCCGTTCGGCGTCACTGTCAACTGCACGCGGCCCGACACGAACGCCGCCTTGAGATTCTGAACGAGCTGTTGAACGGCGCGCACGATCTGCTTATTCACAGCTGTGGCATCCGGCACGTCCGTCACCTCGGCGGTGCCTACCCCGATGGCGAGGCGTGCAGGTGCAATGACGAGAGACGTCGTATCGCGCAGCAGTTGCCCGTTCCCCACCTGCAGGGCGGGGCTCTCGACGATCCCGGCGCCGAAAAGGTCCGGGCGCCCCAGCAAAACGTACAGCGCGGCAACCCCGCCATAGGATGCGCCCCAAAGCGCCGTGTGGTCCGGACCGATTCCGACCGGATACCGGGCAGCGATGGCCGGCATGACCTCCTTTTCGAGGAAGGTCGGAAACGCAGCGCCAAGTGGGACCAGGCTCTTCGGATATGTCGGGTCCGCGAAGGGCAGGAACTCCCGCGCACGCAGGGCTCCGTCGTCCACGTTCCCTGTTGCGTCGGACCCGTTGTCGACACCAACCGCAATGATCGGTGGAATTCTCCCGGATGCGATCAATTCAGTGAGCGTTTCGTCGGCTCGCATCTCCTCATGTTTGAATGCCGTGCAGGCATCGAATGCGCTCGCACCGTCGAGGATGTAGAGGACGGGATACTTCCGGAGCGGGTCGAAGCCTGGTGGCAACCAGACCCGGAGCATGCGTGTGTTGTGAAAGATGTCACTGGCGAGTGGGAAGGTGTCGACCCTTCCGGTAACCGTCGGCTTACACGCGACCGCCTGTGCGGACGCGACATCAGGCACTGCGACGACCCCCACGGCGAACAGGAGACAGAGTTGGCGCAAGACCCTGACACCGGGAACCACGGCCGAGCGACGCTCGACAGATACGCCCTTTCCGATACTCATGTGCCCTGTCTCATTCGTCCGCCCAACGTTCAGCATCAGCGGCGGCGCGCAGCGCCGTCTGGTGCATGCGGTGTTAGGCCGTCTACTTCGCAAAAGCACCTGGGAAATAGCGCTTGGCCTTCCGCGTAATAGTCTCCGTTTCGGCCTGGTACTTCATTGCTAATCCCGGAAAGTACTTGAGTGGCCGTACCCGGCATGGGCAAACCATTGACGACAGTGATGCGGACGGACGACGTAGCGGGCCGCGCGAGCGACTCGCCGCAGGGCGACCGCGGTCCGCGGCGCGTGGGTGCGAATGCGCTGCTTCACGAGCGCCCAGGCCGGCTCAATGGGATTGAAGTCGTGCGAGTACGGGGGCAGGTAGCGCAGGGTCGCGCCGCGCTGTGCAATCAGCACGCGCACCTCAGGGGCCAGGTGCGCTTTGAGATTGTCCATCAGGACCACGTCGCCCCGGCGCAGGCGCGGCGCGAGCCCGTCACGGACCCACAGGATGAAGCGCGCTTTCGTCATCGCGCGCCATTTCGTGCTCAGTGTCACCCAGCGGTCGCGCCGAATGGCGCCGATCATGGTCAAGTTATCGCCCCAGTTCATCGGTCGCGGTTCCACATATTCCTCGCCCCGCTGGACCCACGCGTGCGACCGGCCCATCGCGATGTTCGCGCCGGCTTCATCGAGGAAGACCAGCCGGTTGGGATCCACGTGCCGGACCCACTTCAGGAACGCGGTGCGCTTGGCATGGACGTCCGGGCGGTCGATCTCGCTCGGCCGCGGCCGTTTTTTTTAAGCACATATCCGGCTCGATGCATCGCGCGCCGGAAGCTCGTCGGCGTGGTCCGCTGCGCGCGGCGGACGCGGCGGTTGTATGCCCGGCACAGCTCGGTCGTCGTGCCATCCGGCCGCGCCCGGATCACCGCGTGGAGTTCCGTGAGGTCAATGGGGCACCGCCAGCCGCCGCCCTTCGCGTGGGGCGCGACCGATCCGGTCGTCCGCATCCGCGCCACCCACCGTTCCAGTGTGCGGTGGTCGAGGTCGAACAACGCCGCCATCGCCGCATATGAGCCTTCCCCTCGTTCGTACGCCGCCACCGCGCGTTCCCGCAACGCCACGTCATATGCATTGGCCATGGCGTCAGTAAAGTACACTTCGTTCGGCAATTCAAGTGCCGTTAGGGATTAAGACTCCTCCAGCGTGCGCTGGTCAAGGACGTCCACGCCCGGTTGCCGCACATTGCGATCGCGCGATACGAGCTCGATGACGCATCAGACAAGCCGAGTCCTGTTTCTGCCGTGCGGCGACCGTGGCTCAGCGCGTCCATCGCCGCCGCAATCGCGGTGGTGGGGGTATCCGCCACGCTGGCGTTCTGGCTGCGTCCTTCCGCGCCGCCCCAGCCGCTGATCAACGCCGCGCTGCCACTGCCCGAGGGTGTCGAACTCAGTACAGGCTCGCGCGACTTCGCCTTGTCGCCAGACGGCGCACGTGCCGCGTTCATCGGGATCGAGCGCGGGCGACCCCGCCTGTGGGTGCGCGCCCTTGCCGCACCAGATGCCGAGCCGCTCCCTGGGACCGAAGGTGCGCAGACACCGTTCTGGTCGCCGGATAGCCGGTGGATCGCCTTTTTCGCCGGCGGCAGGCTCAAGAAAATTTCAGTTGAGGGCGGTCAACCACTCGCGATTGCGGAGATCGGGTCGATCACCTCAGGCGCGTGGTCCTCGGCTGACGAGATCATGGTCAGCGGGTTCAGGCCCGCCGGTGCGCCCAATAGCCTGTCGTTCGCCGCTCTGGTCGGGTTGTACCGCGTACCCGCGGCCGGCGGAACCTTCGAGAAGCTGGCCCTCGACCTGCCGGCCGATGCCGGCCAACCGCACCATCCCTCGTACCTCCCAGATGGCGTGCACTATTTTTTTGCGGCCGGCGGCCATATCTGGGTGGCCGGCGTAAGTCTCGCTGCGCCGCGACGGCTCCGGCCCGGCCTGAACGCCGAATACGCTGCCGACCACCTGCTCTTCACGCAGGACAACGCACTGCTGGCCCAGTCCTTCGACGTTCGCGCCCTGGAAGTGCGTGGCGACCCGACGAGACTCGTTGACGGGGTTCGTCTCGCCGGGCAGCAGTTGGGATTGGCGAATGTGTTCTCGGCTTCATCCGCCGGCACAGTCGGATACGTGCGCGGCGCCACGGCTGGCACTGTCCGCCGCCTGACGTGGTACAGGCGCGACGGGACGGCTGACGACGTTATCGGCGAACCCTCGGCAGCTGTTCCAAACACTGATCCGGCACTGTCGCCCGACAACCGGTGGGCGGTGTTTCTCAAACCCCAGAGTCCGACGGACCCTCGCCGCGATCTGTGGCTTTTGGATATTCCGCGGAACGTCACCACACGTTTTACGAGCGATGAAGGCGACGATGCCTTTCCGCGATGGTCGCCGGATAGCCGTCACGTCGTCTGGACATCGGTCGGCCGCGGAGGCGAGCTCTATCGGAAGCCTGTTACAGGAGGTCAGGACGACACACCGATCGCTGTATCGAATATGGGGGTCGTCCCAGGAGCCAAAGCCCCTTACGACTGGTCGCCCGACGGGCATCACATTCTGATCAGAACCGCCGCGGGCGACAGCGGTCAGGACATCTGGACGTTGGCGGTCGACAGCGGCATGGCCGCTCCATTTGCGAACGGCCGGTTTGACGAGTCGGACGCCCGGTTCTCGCCGGATGGCCGATGGGTGGCGTTCGCCTCGAACGAAGCAGGCCGCACGGACGTGTACGTACGTCCCTTCGGCAGAGGGGGCGGAGCGTGGCGTGTCTCGAATGGCGACGGCGGCGGATCGCCACGGTGGAGCACCGATGGCGCGGAGTTGTTTTACCTGGCCCCGGGGGGCTCCCTCATGGCGGCCCGGGTCACGTCTACCGGGGAGCGGTTTGAAACGGGGCCACCCGTTCCCTTGTTCCAGACTCCCTTGCCGGGACCCCTCAACCACGCGTTCTGGCCGGCTCGCGATGGACGCTTTCTCATAAACGTTCCGGCAAATCAGCCGACGTCGGCGGCCTTCACGCTGCTCATGAACTGGCCGACGCTGCTGGAGGCTCGACCGTGATGCCAGGCGCACAGATTGGGGTCTACGAATTCATCGCCCCCCTGGGCGCGGGCGGTATGGGCGAGGTCTATCGCAGGCGCGACACGCGGCAAGGCGCGTCAGGCGTGGCCGCGGTGCCGTTTCCGGTGGCTGCGTTCCGCAAGCCAGTCGTACAGCGCGACGAGTCCCCCGAAGGCCGTCAAACCGGCCAAGAACAGCACCGCCTCTGTCATTTGACTCTCCACAGGAATACGGCGACCAGCAGCACCGCGATCCACGTCGCCATGACGCCAATGAACAATCGAACCGTCGCGGCGGGTTCGCCGATGGCGAAACCGACCATGATGGCCGCGGCGACGAGATTCGCCATCTCCGTCAATTTGTCCGCGATACCCGTTCGCTGCCGCTCGTTCAATCGTAGCATCGTCGATGTTCCGTTCACGGTCCGTGCCGGTCTCGGAAACACACGATTTGCGCCTGCATTCGCGGAGACGGGCCCGCGGCATTCGCGATTCGACAGCGCTCCGTCGTCGCGGTACCGGCAGAATCTGCAGTCCTCATGTCCCTGACGCCCGGCACTCGTCTCGGCGCGTACGAAGTCACCGGCACGCTCGGCGCGGGCGGGATGGGCGAGGTGTATCGCGCCCGAGACACGCGGCTCGATCGGACGGTCGCGATCAAGATCCTGCCGGAGGCGCTCGCCGGCGATCCGCAGTTCCGCGCGCGCTTCGACCGCGAAGCGCGCGCGTTAGCGACGCTCAATCATCCGCACATCTGCCAGGTCTTCGACGTCGGCCGCGAGTCCGGCACGGAATTCCTTGTCATGGAGTTCCTGGAAGGGGAGACGCTCGCGGAGCGTCTGGCGAAAGGCCCGATGCCGATCGATGCCGCGCTCCGCACGGCGATCGAAATAGCCTCGGCGCTCGACAAGGCGCACCGGTCGGGCATCGTGCACCGCGATCTGAAGCCCGGCAACGTCATGCTGACGAAGGCGGGCGCAAAACTACTGGACTTCGGGCTCGCCAAAGCGAGCGGCCCGGCGGTTTCGGATATCGGGGTGTCCGCGCTTCCGACAACACCGCGCGGCTTGACGCAGCAGGGGACGATCCTCGGCACGTTCCAGTACATGGCGCCCGAGCAGGTCGAGGGCCAGGAAGCCGACGCGCGCAGCGACATCTTCGCCTTCGGCTGCGTGCTCTACGAGATGGTGACCGGCCGGCGCGCCTTCGACGGGAAGTCGGCCGCGAGCGTGATGGCGGCGATCCTCGAGCGCGAGCCGCCCGCGATGGCGACGCTGCAGCCGCTCGCCCCGCCGCACCTCGGTCACATCGTCACGAGGTGCCTGGCGAAGAATCCTGAGGAGCGGTGGCAGACCGCGTTGGACGTGCTGCAGGAGCTGAAGTGGGCGAGCCTGCCCGCATCCCCCGCGGGCGCCACCGCGGTGGCAGTCCCGCCGCGCGCGCGTGGGCGCGGCTGGTTACTGGGCGCGGCTGCGGGCCTCGCCATCGGGGCCGCGGCGGCCAGCGCCTCCTGGATGATGATGCGCCCGGCGGATCCCGGCCCGCCCCCGGTGGCGCGTCTCAGGGTGGATCTGCCCGATTCCGTACGCGACGCCGTGAACACCGGCGTGGCGGTGTCGCGCGACGGCCGGACGTTCCTGTACAGCGCGCTCGGCGACGATGGTGTTCAGCGGCTGTATGCCCGGCAGCTCGCACAGCTCGAGTCCACGGTCATTCGGGGCACGGAAAACGCGTCGAATGCGTCCCTCTCGCCTGACGCCGCGTCGGTCGTGTTCGTGGCCGACGGCCAGCTCAAGAAGGTGGCGCTCAGCGGGGGGCCTCCCACCGTTCTCTGCGACGTCCCCGACGGCGTCCTCGGAACCCACTGGCACGCGAACGACACGATTGTGTTCGGCACCCCGGCAGGGATCGTGCGCGTGGCGTCCGCCGGTGGCACACCTGACGTGGTAGTAAAGGTCGATTCGGCTGCCAAGGAAGTCGACCATCGCTGGCCGCACGTACTGCCGGACGGCAAGACGGTCCTCTTCACGATCTGGCTCGGTGCCTCGACAACCGCCCAGGTCGCCATCGCCTCGCTCGAGACAGGAGAACGACAGGCGCTCGTGCAGGGCACGTATCCTCGAGTCGCGCCCAACGGTCAACTCCTGTTTACGCGCGTCCGCTCGCTGTTGAGCGTGGCCTTGGACCAACGGCAGATGCGTGTCGTGGGCGAACCTGTTCCGGTGCTGGAGGATGTGCAGACAAGCAATAACGGGAACTCGATGTACGACCTGGCGGCGGACGGCACATTGGTCTATCGGCAGGCGGGCGTCGCGGGAGGATCCCAGCGTCTCGCCTGGTTCGGCCGTAATGCAGGCACGACCGCCGCGGTCAATGAGCAGTTCGCCGGCTTCTATCATCCGTCGCCGCGAATCTCGCCGGATGGACGTCTGCTCGCCGTTGCGACACACCCCGACGGGGGAGACGACCAGATTGTTCTGTACGACCTCGACAGAAGCATCCGGACACCGATCGACGCTGGCCCGAGAGTCAACAGCCGCTGGCCAGCCTGGAGTCCCGATGGAACGAGATTGGCGTTTGCGTCCACGACGGCCGGCACGTGGGACATCTATTCGATCGAGACCGCGGGCGGGCGGCCCGAGCCGCTGCTCGTGCGGCCGGGCGACCAGTGGCCGCTGTCATGGTCTCCGGATGGCCGCGTGCTGGCGTTCGCCGAGCGTGGCCGTCCCGCGGGTCTCGACATCTGGCTGCTGCCGCGCGACGGCGAGCCTACGGCCTTCCTCGCGACGCAATTCGATGAGCGCGACGCGGCGTTCTCTCCCGACGGCCGCTGGCTCGCATTCACCTCGAATGAATCGGGGCGGCTCGAGGTGTACGCGGTGCCCTATCCGGGCCCGGGCGCGAAGATTCGTGTGTCGACCGACGGCGGCACCGAACCAGTCTGGGCGCGGAATGGAACGGAACTCTTCTACCGTGAAGACGAGCGGAGCCTCATGGCTGTCAGCGTACGGAGCGGCGCCGCACTGACGCTGGGAAGGCCCCAGCCCCTCGCGCAAATACAGCTGGTCAACGATTCGGGGGCGGCCTACGACGCCGCCCCAGACGGCCGCCGGTTCATCGCGATTGAAGACGCGAACTCGGCGCCCCCCTCGCTTGTCGTCGTCCAGAACTGGCTGTCGGAACTGGGCCGCTGACCGACGCGCTCGTCGCCTGTCCTTCTTCGCGATCTAGTGCAGCGCGTGGGGCGCCGCGAGCGTAAAGGGCGCGATGGCGGCGTCGAACTTCTCGCCGTCGGCCGTCACCATCTGATAGCTGCCCTGCATCGACCCGACGGTCGTTTTCAACGGACAATAGCTCGTGTACTCGAACGCCGCACCCGGGGCGAGCACGGGCTGCTCGCCGACCACTCCTGGCCCCTTGACGCGCTCCACCTCGCCGTCCGCGCTCGTGATGATCCATTCGCGCGACACCAGCTGCACCGTGTCCGACCCGACGTTCGAGATCCGGATGTGATACGAGAAGAGATACTGGCTGTCGCGGGCGGAACTGCGGTCGGCAAGATAACTGCTCTTGACCTCGATGCGAACACCGCGCGTCGTCGTATCGCTCATGAAACCTCAGACTACAACTACCGACTACCGACTGCCAGCTACCGACTACCAGCTACCAGCTACCACCTGATTGTATGGCCACACTGAACTTCAGGACTCTCCACACGGGCGAGCGGTCGGGCCGTAGTATCGTGGGAACTCTGGCAATAGACGCGCCGAAGAAGAAGGTCTCGGCCTCCGCGGCCTGGCGCGAGGCACGGGCGCTCATCTGGGCGCACCGCCGGCGGCTCGCGCTCGGACTCGGCCTGATGCTGGTCGGCCGGCTGGCCGGCCTGGTCCTCCCGGCATCGTCCAAGTGGCTCATTGACGAGGTGCTCGCCAAGGGACGGACCGAGCTGCTCATGCCGCTCGCCCTTGCCGCGGGCGTCGCCACCCTCATTCAGGCGGTCACCTCGTTCGGGCTGTCACAGATTCTCGGCGTGGCCGCCCAGCGCGCCATTGCCGACATGCGGAAGCGCGTCCAGGCGCGCGTGATGCGGCTGCCGGTCCGCTACTTCGACTCCACGCAAACAGGCGTGCTGGTGTCGCGCATCATGACCGACGCCGATGGCGTCCGGAATCTCGTCGGCACGGGGCTGGTGCAGCTCGTGGGCGGCTTCGTGACCGCTCTGCTGGGCATGGGCGTGCTGTTCTGGCTGAACTGGCGCCTGACGGCGGTCACGCTGCTCGTACTCGGCGCGTTTGGCGGCGGGATGGCCTACGCCTTTCGGACGCTGCGGCCGCTCTTCCGCGAGCGCGGGAAGATCAACGCCGAAGTGACCGGCCGGCTCACCGAAGCGCTCGGCGGCATTCGGGTCGTGAAGTCGTACACGGCGGAGCATCGCGAGGCGATTGTCTTTGCCAAGGGCGCCCATCGCCTGTACCGCAACGTGGCGAAGTCGATGACCGGCGTGTCCGCGACGACCGCAGGCAGCACGGTCATCATCGGGGTCATCGGGGTGCTCATGATCTGGCTCGGCGGGCGGGCGATCATCGCCGGCGAGATGACGCTCGGCGACCTGATGATGTACATCTTCTTCGTCGGTCTGGTGGCGGCGCCGCTCGTGTCGATTGCCTCCATCGGCACGCAGATCACCGAGGCGATCGCCGGTCTCGACCGTATTCGAGAGATTCTCGACATGCCAACCGAGATCGACGAAGACGCCACCCGCCAGCCCATTGGGCAGCTGCGTGGCGAGGTCGCATTCGAGAACGTCTGGTTCGAGTACGCCGAGGGACAGCCGGTCCTGCGCGGCGTCTCGTTCACGGCCCCCCCTGGTACGACGACGGCGCTTGTCGGCTCGAGCGGTTCGGGGAAGAGCACGCTCATCAGCATCGTGATGGCGTTCAATCGTCCGATGACGGGACGCGTCCTCGTGGACGGGCACGATCTGGCGCAGACGCGGCTCCGCGATTACCGCGAGCAGGTGGCGTCGGTGCTCCAGGACAACTTTCTGTTCGACGGCACGATCGCGGAGAACGTCGGCTACGCGAAACCGGGGGCGACGCTGGACGAGATCCAGGAGGCCTGCCGCATCGCCCATTGCGACGAGTTCATCAGCCGCTTTCCCGACGGCTACCAGACGGTCGTCGGTGAGCGCGGCATCAAGCTGTCGGGCGGCCAGCGGCAGCGCGTGTCGATCGCCCGGGCCATCCTGGCCAACCCCCGGATCCTGATCCTGGACGAGGCGACGTCGAGCCTCGACAGCGATGCCGAGCAGATGATTCAGGATGGTCTGAACCAGCTGCGTTCGGGCCGGACGACGTTCGTCATCGCGCACCGGCTGTCCACGATTCGGAGCGCCGATCAGATCCTGGTGCTCGAAGCAGGCGAGATCGTGGAGCGCGGGACGCACGCGGAACTTCTGGAGATGAACGGGCGGTACCGTCAGTTGTATGACAAACAGTACCGGTTCGAAATGAACCGCTTTATCAATCCCGGCGAGGAGTTCACGCCGGAACCGGAGAAGGGCTACGTTGGCGCAACGACAACACGAGGTTGATTACCGCATCATCGGCAACGAGATGCAGTTCGTCGAAATAGAGCTCGATCCCGGGGAGAGCGCGATCGCCGAGGCCGGATCGATGATGTACATG
>CAXNKG010000042.1:0-25248 GCA_964202965.1 Vicinamibacterales bacterium | reverse complement strand
CACCAGTTCCCGCGGCGCTACTGCCGGATGAACGGTGCGAGGGTAGAGTCGTCTAAGCCGCGAATCCAATGAATGACGCGGCGCGCCAGCCGCTTGACCGGAGCCGCCAATGTGCTGCCGTGGGCTTCGCTCGGCTCGCCGGGTTTGGCACAGCGGGACCGCTACCGCGTCAGGCGTCCGCCGGCGCCACGTGAGCGCAAGTGGTCTTCGCGTAACAAAATAGCTGCGTTCCTATGGGTCGGTCCTCGAAAACGGCGATCTGTAGTTCTTGGCCAAGGGTGGGGTTGGCTCGTTTGACGCAGCGCCGTCGGCCCTGTCGACGCTCGCGTCTGGCCCGAATCGCAGATTGTGTCAGAACTGTGTCAGATGCCTATCGAAACCCGGGTCGAACACCGTGGTTTACCGACGCATACCGATGAGCACTGTTGTGGAGGGAAGTGCCTGATGAGGTGCGAGTTGGTGTGTGTTGAAGTGTCTTTCTACGCCACGCGGGAATCTATTTCCAAGCGTGCTCCTTCAACCACTCGGACATCTCTCCGATTGAGTGGAATCAACAGCTTACCGCGATCAACCGACCCCACCCAAGCCGACTGTGACGTAGATTGTGACGTGCCGCAGGCGGTGACGGGTAGCACCTCAGAGTCTTGAGCGGTTTTCTCAGTTGCCGCGGGCTGCTCCACGAGCGCGAGATCGTCGACGCGCCGCCGCGCCCCCTACTTGAACGGCAGCTCGCTGACGACGTGACACGTGCCGCAGGCGGCCGTGTACGGAATGGGCATCGCCCGGCCCGGCGGCACACCGTCAACCGCTACGTTCGTCTTGAGCGGCACGTCGAATACGTGCGACTTCAAGGGGCCCTGCCAGTAGGCGCTGTTCTCCTCCTCCTGCGCACTCGCGTAGGGAGGCGTCCTGATCATCCTGCCGAAATCGCCCGCAATGCCGCCGGTGTTGGCGGTGCCCGGCATGTGACAGTCGATGCAGCGCGTCTGCAGGCCCTTCATCTTCGCGTTCAGCTTCGCGTCCATGTGCGACAGCACGTCCACGGCATGGCAGCGCTGACAGAGCGGAGAGGCCGGGTCGTCAGGGTCGTGTCGCAGCCAGCGCGGGTAGGGCGTGCCGCCGTGCAGGTCGTGACAGTCCGAACAGGTGACCAGCAGACGGTCGTTCCTGTACATCTTCGACTTCAGGAAATCCGAATACTGCTGGTGCGGCTTGTTCGAGTGGACATCGTCGGCCCAGATGTTGTCCTCCCGGCCGGCGCCCCTCATCGTCGGCCCCTTCTTGACGGGGTCGGTGTACGTCGTGAGCAGCTCGTGGCGGCTGATCCCTGGCCTGGCCATCTCTCCCGTCGCGCTCACCGCCTGCGTATAACCGACCGTCGGTCCCCCGTACCCCTGCCGCCGGTCGTGGCACCGGCCGCAGACGACGCTCGACCGCTCGGCTGAGAGATGCCTGGGATTGACGATGAAGCGGGATCGGCCTCCGTTGGCCACGTGCTCCGATCCCGGACCGTGACAGCTCTCGCAGCCGATGTTGATCTCGTCCAACTCGGGATCGTCGTCAATGTTCATCTCGCCGGCGGGGTCGTTGACCGCCCGCACGAGATACTGGCCCGTCGCCGTGTCCTGATATCGCTCCCAGCCCGTCAGGTGGCAGGCGGCGCACATGGTCTGCACCGCGTTCGTGTTGACCGGCGGCGCCGTCAGCACGTCGTCGGACGTTCCGTAGCGGGCGTCGGCGCCGGCGGCCCACCACATGTAGAACTTGTAGTCCTGCCACACCCGCCGCTCCCGGTGCAGCCGATTGTCGCGCCCGGTCATGTTGTACCGCAGCACGGTGTACCAGCCCTGACGATTGCCCAGTCCGGGCGGAACCGAGACGATGTAGCGCTGGTCGTGGACCGCGCCGCCGTAGAGGAGCTTGATCTCCAGGTGCGCCGGACTGTTCGGGTCGTTTGCGTTCAGCCGGTTCACCATCGTGATGACGTACTTGCCGTTGGCCGCGTTCTTCCAGAGATAGACGTCGGCATACGCCCTCTCGATAGGCAGGCGGGCATCGCCGAACGCGCGCAGCAGGAACTTGTCGTCGTTTCGACCGGCGTCGTAGTCCCCGATCTCCAACCGCGTGCCCCGCGCGTAGCTCTCGACTTCGGGGAAGGAGGCGAGCGCGTCGAAGAACTGCGGGTGCCTCGAAAAATCCTGCATGCGACCTGGCGCTCCCGGCACCGTCCAGCCGAGCTTGTGCGCGGTCTGCTGCCAGTGCTGCCTGTCCGTGTGGCAGGCAAGGCAGCTCGAGCTGCCGGCGTAACGGGCCGAGGCCGAGGGACTGCTCGAGACTTCGAGCGTCATCGACCGGCCGCGCAACTGCCCCGCTGAATAGCTTCGCCTGCTCTGGTCCCCGCCGGGCAGGTGCTCGGCGTCACTCGAGCCGGGCGTCACATGGATGAAGAACCGGCCATCGGGCACGGCCGCAATGACGAAGCGGCCCCGGGCGTCCGTGGTGGCGCGCGGAAACCCGGACCCGTGCAGACGAATCGCGTCCTCGAGCGGTTCGTCATAGACTTCGGCCGGGTACGGCGGGGCGTAGATGGCGCTGGCGGTCATCCGCGTCGTCACGTCGATCGCCGCGACGGGCACGAGATGGACCGTCGCGCCGGCAACGGGGTGGCCCGGGCTGCTGGCCGCGCCGCCAACGACGAGCGCGCCCGACGCGCTGCGCACCTGGCCGGTGAACTGAACTGTGGCGCCGGTTGCGGCGCCGGTCTGGGTGGCCGCGGCCGTGGCTCGAAGGATCGCTGCCGCCAGTATCACGCTGAGCAGCGCGGCTACGACCCGGAAACGTCCCGTGCTGTTCTGCTGCATAGTGGATTCGCCTTGGCCGGGACATCGGACCCCCGGCCCGTGTGAAGCATAACGTCTGGAGGTGTCGCGTGGCGCAGAAGTGGGCAGGTTGGTGGATGGCCGGCTTTCTCCTGTGGATGCCCGTGCCTGCCTCCGCACAGGACGAGCCCCGCTGCGTATTCCTGTGCGCGCCGGAGTTGAAAGTCGAGCCCACCTGGACGGTGGAGCACGTCGCCGGCAGGCACCGGATCGAGAGCCACGGCCAGGTGGAGCGTGCCGCCCGCGACACCGTGTTCGAGCTGATCTTCGCGCTCGACGTACCGACGACGATCCCACGCATCGGCCTGACGCTCGAAGCCATCTTCGTCCCCTTCGGCGGAATCGCGACGCATCCCTTCACCGGCGCCCAGGCCAGCCAGGCTGGGCGAGAGGAGATTCGCGACAACGGCGTCGAGATCGAAATGGAAGTGAACGTCGCGCTCTTCGACACCGATCGGACCGGCGGCTGGGTCTCGTCGCACGTGGACGTCGTGGACAAGTTCAGTCCCGGCGAGACGCCGCGCGCCGGCAGCGTCTACACCCACAAACTCGACCTGGAGTGGGACACGGCGTTCCACGTGTTCAGCCGCCTGCCGGACGGGCACTGGCTGCGCAACGTGGAGCTCGAAGTGTCGCTGGACTACCTCGCCACGGGCCTCCCGAAGAAGGGAGACCGGATTGGCGACGAACGGTTCCTGGACCGCGCCAGCCCGTGGTCGCTATCGTTCGTGACCGTCATTCCGCTCGCGCCGCTCGCCCCCTGACAGCTGTCCTTTGTGTATCAATCGCGGCTCGAGCCGAGCGGTCGGCGTACCGATAAGATCGACAGGCCCGTGACACCGTTGCAGGAAGGAGTTCTATGATGCGCCGACTTCTGTTGACCGCCGCTGTGCTGCTTGCGCTCGGGGCCGCCCTCATTGGGCAGGAACGGATCGACACCGACATGCTGTCGCGGATCCGGGCCGAAGGGCTCCAGCGGTCGAGGGCCCTGCCGCTCTTCCGGACGCTCACCGACGAGATCGGCGCGCGCCTCACCGGGTCGCCGGCGCATCTACGCGCGGCGAGGTGGGCGCGTGACCGCTTTGCCGAATGGGGCCTCTCGAACGCGCGCCTGGAGCCGTTCGAATTCGGACGCGGCTGGACGCTGGAGCGCATCTCCGTCGACATGACGTCCCCGCGATACATGCCGCTCAGCGCCTACGCCGACGCGTGGACACCCTCGATGCCGGCCGTCGTGAGCGGACGGGTCGTCTACATCGGCGACAAGACGGCGCCCCAGGTGCAGGCGATGGCCGCGCAGCTGAAAGGCGCCATCGTCCTCACCCACCTGCCGCAGACGCTGTTCGTCGAATCCGACCGGCCGCAGCCGGGCCTCGACGACCGGCCCGTGCAGACAGGCAATCCCGCGCTCCCGCAGATCCGCAGCACGACGCCGGTGAATGACCTGATGCCCATCCTGCAGCGCGCCGGCGCCGCCGCGGCACTGAAACCGAGCGCCTACCGCGACGGCACCGTGGGCGTCACGGGCAATCGCAACACCGCGACCGACTCCGTGCCGTTCATCGTCATCGCCGCGGAGCAGTACAACATGCTCGCGCGGCTCGCCGCGGCAGGACAGGCACCGGAACTGCGGGTGGAACTCCGCACGAGGTATCAGGAGGAGGACCGCAACTCGTACAACGTCATCGCCGAGATTCCAGGCCGCGATCCGGCGCTGCGCGACGAGATCGTCCTCGTCGGCGCGCATCTCGACTCGTGGCACACGGGCATTGGCGCCACCGACAACGCCGACGGCGCAGCGCCGGTGATGGAGGCGATGCGTATCCTCACAGCGCTGAAGGCCCAGCCCCGTCGCACGATCCGGGTGGCCCTCTGGAGCGGCGAGGAACAGGGCCTCCTCGGCGCCCGGGCGTACGTCGCCGGGCTCAGCGAGGCAGACCGCAACCGGCTTGCCGTCTATCTCAATGACGACCCCGGCAGCGGCAGGACCCTCGGCTTTTACATGGAAGGGAACGCGGCGGCCAGGTCGATCTTCGACGCGTGGCTCGCACCGCTGCGCGACCTGGGGATGACACGAAACGTCATCGAGAGCATCGGCAGCACGGACCACGTGCCCTTCAACGAGGCCGGGTTGCCGGGGTTCAACGCCATCAAGGACTTCGACGCCTACGACGAGCGGACCCGGCATACGAATGCCGACTTCCCCGAACGGATGAGCGAGGATGAGCTGACGCAGTCGGCCATCGTCATGGCGGCCTTCGCGTGGCAGGCGGCGACGCGCAACGAGAAGATCCCGCGTACACTGCGGCGATGACGGTCCGCCGTGTCATCCCGTTCGTCGCCGCCGGCGTCCTGCTGGCGACCGGCGCCTGGGCACAGTTCGGCCGGGGCGGCAACGCCGCGATCATGGCGCGCATGGCGACGCCCGCGAGCTATGACGGGCTGTTCCACTACTGCCGCGCCGCCTACCGCGTGAATCCGCGCGGCGACGGCGGCAACTGGCTCACCGACTACCCCAACGCCGACATCGACCTGATGATCCGCCTGTCGGAGCTGACCAAGGTGCGGGTCGCCTTCGACGGCGCGAAGCGCCCCGAGCACCTCATCGTGCGGCTCGCTGACGAGGAGCTGTTCCAGTGCCCGTTCATCATGATGCAGGAGGTCGGCAGTCTCTTCTTCAGCGATGAAGACGCGGCGACGCTGCGCACGTATCTCCTCAAGGGTGGGTTCCTCTGGGTGGACGACTTCTGGGGCTCGTATGCGTGGGAGGCGTGGGCGGGGCAAATCCGGAAGGTGTTCCCGCCGGGTGACTACGCGATCGAAGACATCGGACCCGATCATCCGATGCTGCACAGCCATTTCAACCTGCCGGGCGTCCCCCAGATCCCGAGCATCAACTATTGGTACGACAGCGGCGGCGGCACGTCGGAACGCGGGTCCGACAGCGCACAGGTACACGCGCGCGCGATCTCGGACGCGGGGGGCCGCATCATGGTGCTGATGACGCACAACACCGACGTCAGCGACTCGTGGGAGCGCGAAGGCGAGGACCCGCAATATTTCCTGAAGTTTTCAGTGCCTGGCTATCAGCTGGCGATCAACGTGCTGATGTACACGATGACGCACTGAGCGGGAACGCCGGGCAGTCCCGATATAATTCAGGCGATGGCGCAGTGGCTGGTCAAGGAAGAACCCGAGAATTACAGCTACGACCAGCTCGTGCGCGACCGCAAGACCGTGTGGGCCGGCGTCCGCAATCCGCTGGCGCAGAAGCACCTCCGTAGTATCCGCAAGGGTGACCGCATCTTCTACTACCACACGGGTAAGGAGAAGGCCGTCATCGGGATCGCCAGGGCAACGAGCGACGCCTATCCCGATCCTGGCGATGCATCCGGCAGGCTCCGCGTCGTGGACGTCGCGCCAGACGCGAGGCTGGCCCACCCGGTCACGCTGGCTGCCATCAAGGCTGACCGCGCGTTTGCGTCGTTTGCGCTGGTCCGGATGTCGCGCCTCTCAGTGGTGCCGGTCACCGACGCGGAATGGACGCGCATCCTCGAAATGAGCCGTCAGAGTTGAGTGCCCTCATCCTCGCCGCGCTTCTTGGCGCCGCGTCCCTGGCATCCGCGCAGACCGCCGACCTTCCCGCCATCCTCGTCACCCGGCAGCTGGCCGAGCGCGAGCGGCTAACCGTCGGCGATGCCGTCCAGATTGCGCGCGAGGCCGACGGCGTCAATCCGCGCACGTTCCGCATCGCGGGGATCTACGAACCCGTGCCCGACCCGATGCGCCTCGGGCAGGCGCCGCTCGAAGCACGCTTCCATCTTCCGGATCTTCAGGACCTGATGCGCAACCCGGAGACTCCGGCCGGCGCGGAGCGTGTCGACCAGATCAACCTGAGACTGGTCAACCCGGCAGACGCGGACGCGTTCGCGGCCGACCTCAACGCACGCAATGCGGGCATCTTCGCGATGCCCATCGCCGACGCCGTCGGTCCAGCGGACACTTTTCTCGTGCTCGAGCGCTTCCATTACGCCATCGCGACCGTGACCATCATCGCCGCCACGGTTTTTCTGCTTGCGCTGACGATCATGCTGGTGGACGAGCGGCGGGAAACCGTCGGCGTGCTGCGGCTGATCGGCCTCCCGTCGAGGCGGATCCTCGTCCAGGTGTTCCTCGAGGGAACCATCATCGCGGTGGCCGGCGCGGGGTTCGGCCTCCTGCTCGCCCTCGGTTCCGAGGGACTGATCAACCGTTTCTTCCAGTGGCGGTACGACACCGCGCTCGTGTTCGTGCGTGTCAGCCCTCGGGTGGCGGCCCTCTGCGTGGCGATCGCCGTGCCGCTGGGCGCCGCGGCGACCGTCGCGGCGTCGTGGGCGCTGCTTCGCCGCAACGCCCTGAGGCTTGCGCGTCGATGACGATCCTGCCCTTCGCGTGGCGCAGTCTCGTACGGCAGCCGGCTCGCTCGATTCTGGGCATCGTGGGCGTCGCAGCCGTCGGGGCGCTCCTGTTCGACATGCTGCTGCTGTCCGAGGGGCTCGTCCTCTCGATGGGCGATCTCCTGGACCGCATGGGGTTCGATATCCGCGTCACGGCGTCGGAGCCGCTTCCGGGACAGGGGGCCGAACTCGAGGACGCGACCGGGGCCAAGGCCGACATCGCGGGGCTGCCGGCCGTGCGATCGGTCACCAGCGTCCGCACCGAGACGGCCATGGTGACGCGGAATGAGATCCGCGAGACAGACGCGCTGTTCCTGGCGATCGACGGTCCCACGCATCCGTGGAGCATGGTGGAGGGCCGGGACATCGCCGCCGACGACGAAATGGTCGTGAACCGGTATACCGCCGAGCGCTTCGGCATCCGTCCCGGCGACACGCTCACGTTCAGCGCCAACTGCGGAGGCCGCGCCGAGGCCCCGCCGCGCGTGGACTTCCGCGTCGTCGGCATCGTCACGATCCCGTTCGACAGGCCACGGCGCGCCGGCGGGGCCACGACGATCGCCGGGCTCGAACGCGCGTGCGGCGGCGCGCGCGCGGGGGCGGCTGATTTTCTCGCCGTCGCCTCCGCTGGAGACACCGCCGCGGCCATGGCGGCGATCGCGGCGGCACGGCCGGACCTGCGGGCATTCACGAACGAGCAGCTCGTGGGCCGACTGCAGCAGGGCGGCTTCACGTACTTCCGACAGATCTCGACTGTGCTGATCACGATCACGATGTCCTTCGCACTGCTGCTGATTACGGTGCTGCTGACGGTGTCCGTCAACCAGCGGCTGGGTGAGGTCGCGGCGCTGCGCGCGCTCGGATTTTCGCGCGGGCGCGTGGTCCT
The DNA here is from genome assembly GCA_964202965.1 of Vicinamibacterales bacterium. GTDB lineage: Bacteria > Acidobacteriota > Vicinamibacteria > Vicinamibacterales > UBA2999 > CAXNKG01. The sequence goes on along the minus strand of CAXNKG010000042.1, from coordinate 17,047 downwards.
GGACGTCTTCTGCGAATCCGCGCTGATCGTCGGGATCGGCGGCTGCCTGTCGCTGCCGCTCGGGTGGATGCTGGCCACCACACTGGACGGAATCCTGAAGCGCATGCCGAACCTTCCGGAGCAGCTGCACTTCTTCGTGTTCCGACCCGAGGCGCTGGTCGTCCACGGCGCGCTTCTCTGCGCGACGGCCGTGCTCGCCGCCCTCTACCCGATGCAGCTGGTGGCGCGCCTGCCGATTGCGACGACGCTGCGAAACGAAGTGATCGGATGAACGCGCCGATGCCAATCGTGTCGGCGACCAATGTCAGCCGCGCCTTCCAGATGCCGGCCGGACCCGTCGTTGCCGTCCGGGACCTGACGCTCACCATCGCCGCAGGCGAACACACCGCAATCCGCGGACCCTCCGGCTGCGGAAAATCAACGCTGCTGCACATGCTCGGGTGCGTGGACACCCCGACCTCCGGCAGCCTGATGTTCGACGGACGCGACGTCGCGGCGCTCGGCGACCGCGCGCGCAGCCTTCTCCGCCTGCGCCACATCGGCTTCGTCTTCCAGCGCTTCTTCCTGCTGCCGATGCTGACGGCGGCCGAGAACGTCGAGCTCCCGCAGGCGGAGGCGGGCGTACCGAGGGTCGAACGTCTCCGGCGAAGCCTGGAGCTGCTGGACTACGTAGGCCTCAGCGCCCGGGCCGGGCATCGGCCGTCGCAGCTCTCCGGCGGCGAGATGCAGCGGGTCGCCATCGCGCGGGCGCTGGCGAACCGGCCGCGCCTGGTGCTGGCCGACGAACCGACCGGCGAGCTCGACGAGGCCACCGGGGAACAGGTGGCCGCGCTCCTCGACCGCGTCAACGCCGACGGCACGGCGCTCGTGATCGTCACGCACGATCCCGCCGTCGCCTCGCGGGCGCGGCGCATCCTCACCATGAAAGACGGCCGCATCGAGCGGGAGTCGGCTGCATGATTGGGCGGCTGGCCGTCCGCTCGCTGACGGCGCACCCGGTGCGCAGCGCCGTGCTCGCCGCCGGGTTCGGCGTCGGCGTCGGCGTGATGGCCGTCCTGCTCGGCGTCGCGGACGTGGTCCTGGAACAGGCTACGGCGCCCGCCCTCGCAGGTGGCGGTGACGTGGTCATCTCGCTCGCACCCCAGGTGCCCGCGCGCCTGGTCCTGGCGGGCATTCTCCAGGGAGATGCCGTGCGATCCCGGATCGCCACGGCGTCGCCCCAGGACACATCGACCGTTTATCTGCTGCGAAATGACCGTGTCATCGAGCTCCCGGCGCAGGGCGAGATCCCCAGCCTCCAGCGCAGGCTGGGTGATGCGGCCGCATCCGCCATCGAGGCCTGGCGCGATACGCCGGCCGATGTCGAATGGGCGCAGGACACTCCGGGCGCCATCCTCAGGTCCGTCGATCGCTTCCATCCGGTGCCGGACGCGCCGGCGTGGGCCGATTCGTGGGCGGAATGGCTCTATTTCAACGGGCGCGCCGGCGATACGCGGTTCTACCTGACGTTCCTCGTGGGCCCGGCCGCGCCGGAGGGCGGACGCACCGCCGGCGTCCGGCTGCAGCTCGATCGCGGGCGCGGCATGGAGACGTTCGCCGCGGGAGCCCGCCTGAGCGATGACGCCGTGCGCCGCGCGCCGGACCTGACGATTGGCGCCAGCGCGGTCAGGCTCGAGGGGATGCGCTACCACATCCACCTGGACCTGCCCGGCGCGGATGGCGCGCGCGTGCGCGGCGATCTCACACTCGACGCCTCACCAGGACGGCTGGTTCCGCCAATCGAGATCACCGGTGCGGGCGGATGGCGCACCGGCTACGTGGTGCCGGTGATGGCCGGACCGCTCGGCGGCGCACTCGACATCGACGGCGCGTCCGTCTCCGTTGCGGGCGGCAGCGGCTATCACGACCACAACTGGGGATTCTGGAGGGGCGTGTCCTGGCAGTGGGGCCAGGTCCAGCACGACGACCTGTCGATCATTTACGGCCGCGTGTTTCCGCCGGCGGACGCGGCTGATCCCGATCGGCTCCCGGTCTTTGTCGGCGTCATCGGACCTGACGGTCCGCTCGGTTACGCGAGCAGCCTGCGCTGGGCGGACGGCGAGTACGCCGTCGCCATTCGTGAAACAGACGACGCGCAGGGAGAGCCGCGCGTCGTGTCGGTGACCGCGCGCGGCGGTGTCCTCGACCTCGAACTGAGGTTCGACGTGGAATCGCGCGTCGTCACGCGCGGTACGCCGGGCTCTGGCCCGCTGGACGGCAGCCTCGACTTCCTGCAGATGCGCGGCACCTACACCGTGACGGGGCGCGCAGCAGGGCGCCTGCTGGACTTCAGCGCGCCGGGGAGCGCGGAGACGTTCCGAGGCGCTCAACCCCCGCGGTGACCGGGCCGTGTCCGAGCGTGAGCCTGCCACTATCTGACGTAGACGATCAGCATCGACCGATTCGGTCTCGAGCAGCGCAGCGGCCAGCGCGCGCGGGCCGCATCGAGATCCAGATCGATGGCATTTTCCGGTGCGCGGCCGGCTGAACGCATGCGATCATGGCGCCCATGGCGCAGGGACCGCTCGGCCTGAGTCCCGAGGTCGACGACTTCCGGAAGCAGTTTCAACAGATTGCAGCCGACGCCGATGCGCTCGCGGCCCCGCTGACGGATGCGCAGTTTGCGTGGCAGCCGGCGCCTGAGTCCTGGTCTGTGGCGCACTGTCTCGATCACCTGAACGCGACCGCGCGATCCTATCTGCCGGTGCTCGACGAGGGCATTGCCGATGCGATCCGGCGCGGGCTGTACAGCCCGGGGCCGTACACCTACAACTGGATCGGACGCGGCTTCGTCTGGATCATGGCGCCGCCGGTGCGCGTGCGCGCGAAGGCGCCGAAGCCGTTTCAGCCGGCGGCGACGCGGCCGCGGCACGACATCATGGCGTCATTCCGCGCCTATCAGGTGCAGTACATCGACCGGCTACGGCAGGCCAGCGGCCTCGACCTCGCCCGGGCGCGCGTATCCTCGCCTGCCGCGAGCTGGCTGCGCCTGCCGCTCGGATCGGCGTTCGCGCTGATGGTCGCGCACGAACATCGTCATCTCGAACAGGCGCGGCGCGTCATCACACAGATGGACGGGACTGTCCTCCAAGAATGACCCCCGACCCCATTTGTTTGGCGTGAGTACCGTCAAGCTCTCCACGGTCCTGTCGGCGATGTCCTACGCCCTCGATCTCACCGAAGGGCAGCCGCTCGGCCATGCGGCTCGGAGCTGCCTGATCGGCATGCGGCTGGCGGAGCAGCTTCGGTTGTCGCCGGATGACCGCTCGGACCTCTTCTACGCGCTGCTCATGAAGGATGCGGGCTGCTCGAGCAACGCGGCTCGCGTGAGCCAGCTGTTCGGCGGCAACGATCAGGACGCCAAGCGCGGGTTGTGGGAGCGCGACTGGCGGCAGTGGCGCGAAAAAGTGGCGTACGCGCTCGAGTACACGGAACCCGAGGGGTCGCCGCTGCAGCGCCTGCGGCGGTTCGCGACGCTGGCGATCGCCGGTCCATCGAGCCAGCGGGAGCTCTTCGAGATCCGCTGCGACCGGGGCGCCAATATCGCGCGCGCGCTGGGCGTGTCGGAACCGACCGCCGTGGCAATCCGCTCGATGGACGAACACTGGGACGGCGGCGGCTATCCCGAAGGGCTGCGCCGCGATCAGATCCCGCTGCATGCCCGGATCGTCGGCCTGGCCCAGGTCGCCGAGATCTTCTGGGGCCTGCATGGAGCCGACGCGGCGCTCCGCGTCGTCGACGAGCGGCGCGGCCGATGGTTCGACCCGGAGCTGGCCAGGGCGTTCTGCGCGCTCGGCACCGCCGATCCGTTATGGGAGCGCCTGCGCGTTGAGAGCCTGCCGGACGCGATCGCCCGCGCCGAACCGGTGGAACGGGTGGTCCCGGCCGACGAATCGCGTCTCGACCGCATTGCCCACGCATTCGCGCTGGTGGTCGACGCGAAATCGACGTTCACCTATCAGCATTCCGATCGCGTCGCGGCGATTGCGGAGGCGATTGCCGGCCAGCTGGGGGTGACGGACCGCGAGCGCGTGCGTCTGCGCCGTGCGGCGCTCCTGCACGATGTCGGCAAGCTGTCGGTGCCGAACCGCATCCTCGACAAGCCGGGGAAGCTCGACGCGGACGAATGGGAGGTCGTCCGGCGTCATCCCCACTTCACGTACGAGATTCTGGCGCGCGTGCCGGTGTTTTCAGATTTCGCATACGACGCGAGTTGCCATCACGAACGGATCGATGGCCGGGGGTACCACCGCGGCGTGCCTGGCGAGGGGCTGTCGGAGACCGCCCGCATCCTGGCGGCGGCCGATGTGTTTGATGCGCTCTCGGCGGCGCGGCCGTATCGCGACGCAATGCCGCTCGACCGAGTGCTCTCGATTATTGGAGAAGATCGAGGCACCCATCTGTGCCCCGTCACGGTGGATGCGCTGGTAAACGTTTCTAGAGCCTAAAGCCCAGAGCCTAAAGACTTCTCACCGCCGCGACAATCTGACGCGCGGAAATGCCGTAGACATCGAGCAGCTCGGTCGGCGTGCCGCTGCGCGGGATCTCGCGAACCGCCAGACGATGGACGGTGAAGCCCCCGGGGGCGACCGCTGACGCGACGGCATCGCCAATCCCTCCCGCCGCGTAGTGATCCTCGACCGTGATCAGCTTCCCGTTCGTCTCCCGGGCGCACCGGAGCAGTCCATCCGCGTCAACCGGCTGCACGGAGTACAGGTCGATCACGCGGATCGTGATGCCGGCCTTCTTCAGCTCGTCATACGCCGCCAGCGCTTCGAACACCGTGACGCCGGCGCCGATGACCGTCACGGCATCGCTCGCGCTTTCGCGAAGCACCTTCATGCCGCCAATCTCGAACGCGTCTGCGTCGGAATAGATCACCGGCGTCTTCGGGCGGCTGGTGCGCATGTACGCCGGTCCCGGGTGGTACGCCATCCGCTCGATCAGCTTCTCGGTGCTCACCGCGTCGCAGGGATACAGCACGGTGACGTTCGGCTGGGCACGCATCATGGCCAGGTCTTCGAGCGCCATTTGCGACGGCCCGTCTTCGCCGATCGACACGCCCGCGTGGGACCCGGCCACCTTGATGTTCAGCCGGCTGATCGCCGCCATCCGGATGAAGTCGTAGGCGCGCGTGAGGAACGCGGCGAAAGTGGACGGGAACGGAATCGCGCCGCGGCTGGCCAGCCCCATCGCCGCGCCGATCATCACCTGTTCCGCGATGAACGACTGGTAGAAGCGGTCGGGGTGCGCCTGCTCGAACTTGTCGCTGAACGTCGAATTCTTGACGTCGGCGTCGAGCGCGACAATCCGGTCGTCCCCCGCGGCAAGCCGCGCGATCGCCGCGCCGTAGGCCTCGCGCGTGGCCACACTGTCGCCTGCCTTGTACGTCGTCGGGGGGAGGGTCGCGGGCGCCGGCGCGGGCCGCTTCACAGTCCTGGGGGGCTGCGGCTGCGGCGCCGGACCGTCGTCGGGGACGAGCTGCGACTGCAGCTCGCTCAGGGCGCGGTCGAGCTCCTCGCCCTTCTTGACCGGCCTGCCGTGCCAGCCAGCCTTCCCTTCCATGAACGAAATACCCTTGCCCTTCAGCGTCCGCGCGAGAATCATCGTCGGACGGCCGCGCGTCTGACGCGCGTTCTCGAGCGCGTCGAGCAGCGCCGGCAGGTCGTGGCCGTCGACGACGAGCGCGTGCCAGCCGAACGCGCGCCAGCGAACGGCCAACGCGTCCATGTCGTGCTGCCACTGCGTCGTCCCGCTCTGGCCGAGGCCATTGACGTCCGTGATGGCGCAGATGGAGTCCAGCTTGTCATGCGCGGCGACCGCCGCCGCCTCCCAGACGGCTCCTTCAGCGGTTTCGCCGTCGCCCAGCAGCACGTAGGTCCGGTAATCGGACGTGATGCGGCGGGCATTCAGCGCAATGCCGACGCCGGCGCACAGGCCCTGTCCGAGCGAACCGGTCGCGACATCGACGAACGGCAGCCGGGGCGTGGGATGGCCTTCGAGGTCGGAGTCGAGACGCCGCAGGGTCACGAGATCGTCACGCCGCAGGAACCCTGCCTCCGCCCAGGCCGAATACAGAATCGGCGCGGCATGCCCTTTCGAGAGCACACACCGATCGTTGTCGGGGTTCTGCGGATCGCGCCGGTCGTAGCGCATCTCGGCGAAGAACAGCGCCGCCACGATTTCCGCGGCCGAACAGCAGGTACTGGGATGTCCGCTCCCCGCTTCGGTGGTCGCACGCACCGAATCGATGCGCAGGCGGGTGGCGATGTTCATCAACGCGGGAATACGGACAGATATGTCTACCGACAAAAATTTCCTCCGGGACGGGAATTATAATGCGTGGATGCTCGCCCTGCGGTACATCTACGTGCTTGCGCTCGTGATCTGGCTCGGCGGCATGGTGATTCTCGGCGCGCTGGTGGCGCCGACAACGTTCGGCGTATTGCAGACGCTGCAGCCGGACGGCGGCCGCGAGCTGGCCGGCGCGGTGTTCGGCACCACACTCGCCCGTTTTCATTATGTGGCGTACGCCGCGGGCGCGCTGCTGCTCGTGACGATCGGGATGATGCGCATCCTCGGCCCGCGGCCGGCCCACTTCGGCATCCGCGCGGTGATTGTGGTCCTCATGCTGGCCGTCGCGGTCTACTCCGGCTGGGTCGTGCTGGAGCGCATCGATGCGCTCCAGGCGGCCGCGGGCGGGCTCCTGTCCGCCCTGCCCGAGTCGGACGGCCGGCGCATCGAATTCGACCGCCTCCACCTGCTCTCGACCCGCCTGATGATGCTCAACATGGCAGGGGCACTGGTCTTGCTGTACTGGGAAGCCAGGGAAAAGTAGGTCACAAGTCACAAGTCACAAGTCACAAGTCACAAACCGGACTTCTGACTTCTGACTTCTGACTTCTGACTTATGTATAGGATCACCCTCATCCCAGGCGACGGGATCGGCCCCGAAGTCACCGAGGCTGTCGTCACCATCCTGGAACGGGCCGGCCTGGCGGTTGAATGGGATCGGCACGTGGCCGGCTTGGCCGCGCTCGAGAGCGGCAACACCACCCTCCCCCCCGAGCTGCTCGACTCCATCCGCCGCAACAAGGTCGCCCTCAAGGGGCCGCTGACGACGCCCGTTGGCGAAGGGTTCTCCAGTGTGAACGTCGGGCTTCGGAAGGCGCTCGACCTGTTCGCGAACCTGCGGCCCGTCTGGAACATCCCGTCCGTGACGTCCCGCTACGACCACGTCGACCTGGTGATCGTCCGCGAGAACACCGAGGACCTCTACGCCGGACTCGAGCACGAGATCATCCCCGGGGTCGTGGAAAGCCTGAAGATCACGACCGAGCGGGCGTCGCGGCGGATCGCCACGTTCGCGTTCGACTACGCGCGCGCACACGGCCGCAGGCGGGTGACCGCCGTGCACAAGGCGAACATCATGAAGAAGGGAGACGGCCTCTTCCTCGACTGTTTCCGGGCCGTCGCCACGGGATACCCCGACATCACCGCCGACGATCGCATCGTCGACGCCACCTGCATGCAGCTCGTGATGGATCCGTCGCGATTCGACGTCCTGCTGCTGCCTAACCTGTACGGCGACATCGTCTCGGACCTCTGCGCGGGCCTGGTCGGCGGACTCGGCGTGGTGCCGGGCGCCAATCTCGGCACGGAGATCGGCGTGTTCGAAGCGGTACACGGCAGCGCGCCGGACATCGCGGGACAGAATGTCGCCAACCCGACGGCCCTGCTGCTCTCCGCGGTCCTGATGCTCCGGCACATCGGCGAAGGCGCGATCGCCGACCGTGTGATGGCGGCGCTCACGGCCGTCCTGACCGGGGGACGCATCCGCACCAGGGATCTCGGCGGCACGGCCAGCACATCCGCGTTCGCCGACGCAATCGCCCGGATGGTATAGTCCAAACCTGATGCTCGACGAGATCACCGAAGCCGTCCTCGCCCGCGAGGAGGTTGCGCGGTATATCGAGGGCAGCCGAGGTGCCGGCGAGGCGCGCGAGCGGATCGAAGGCTATCTCGAAGAACTGCGGACGACGCAGCGCTACCCGATCTACCGGGCGCTCAGGCACCCCCTCTACCCGATTCTGCGGAAGATCGAGCGCGTCGCCGAGCATGTCGAGCGCGCCGCCGCAGCCACGCGCGCCGGACGGGTCGTCTACGCGTCCAATCACAAGAGCCATACCGACTATCTCGTCGAACTGCTGGTCCTGGACGAAAACGGCGTGCGTCCGCCGATCGTCGCCGCCGGCATCAACCTGTTCGGCGGACCGCTGGGACTGCTGCACCGGCATGTCACCGGGGCGATTCCCATCCGGAGGAACACGAAGGACCCGGCGTACCTGATCACGCTGAAGGCATACGTGGCGGAGCTGCTCCGCAAGCACGACCTCTTCTTCTACCCTGAGGGCGGCCGGAGCTACAGCGGCGAGATCAAGAGCCCGAAGACGGGCCTGATTCACGCCGCGCTGCAGGCGGAGCATCCGGGACTGCTCATCGTTCCCACCGCCGTCGCCTACGACCTCGTGCTCGAGGATCACGTGCTCGCGCGCCAGCGCGTGAAGCGCAAGCAGCGCCCCTTCAGCCGCGAGCTCGGGGAGATGGTCCGGCATGCCGTGGGCTACCGGTCGCGCGCCTTCGTGACGTTCGGCAACCCGATCGCCGCCGACGGCGATTTCTCCTCGCGGCGCGACGTGCTGGATTTCGCCCATACCGTCATGTCGGCGGTAGGTCTCCTGTTCAAGGTGCTGCCGACGGCCGTGGTCGCCAGCGCGATGCGCCCGTCGATCACCAGGCGCGATCTGACATCGCGCGCGGACGCCATCATTGACACGCTCCGCGCGAAGGGCGCCAATCTCGGCGTGGCCTCAGGCGCGGAAGCGGTCGAGTTCGGCCTGGCCCCCCTGGCCGGCCGCGGCGTCATCGTCGTCGAGCACAGCCGCGTGCGCGTCCGGGAACGGAACGTGCTCCGGTACTACGCACGAACCCTCGACCACCTCCTCGCTTCTCCTTCCCGCCGAACTCACTGACACCCCCAGGTCAAAGGGCAAAGGTCAAAGGGCAAAGGTAGGCACCCATGTACGCCGGCTCCAAGGCGTTCTTTTACGCCCTGTCGCGCAGCACCGCGCTCAAGCGGCTGGCGTCGCGCTACGGGCTGGCGACGAAGGACAGCTTCGCCAGCCGGTTCATCGCGGGCGAAACGATCGAAGGCGCAATCGAGGTGTCGCGGCGGCTGCAGTCCGAGGGACTGCTCGTGACGCTCGACCATCTCGGGGAAAGCGTCCGCACCCTCGAGGCCGCGACAGCCGCCGCGGGCGAGTACGCGCGGCTCATGGATGTGATCGTCGCGGCCGGCATCGAGCGGAACATCTCGCTCAAGCTCACGCAGCTCGGGATTGATGTGGACCGCGCCACCTGCGTGGATAACATGCGCCGCATCCTCGAGCCGGCAGCCCGCAACGGATTCTTCGTGCGCATCGACATGGAGAATTCGCCCTATACCGAACGGACGCTCGAAATTTTCGAGACCCTATGGGAGCAGGACTATCGCAACATCGGTGTCGCGCTGCAGGCGTACCTGCGTCGAACGGAGCAGGACGTCCATCGCATGAACGCCCTCGGCGCGCGCGTACGCCTGGTCAAGGGCGCCTATAAGGAGCCGGCAGCGGCGGCGTACCAGCGCAAGGATGAGGTGAACGGGGAGTTCGTCCGTCTCGCCCGCATCCTGCTGGACGCGGGCACGTACCCGGCGATTGCGACGCACGACGAGGAGGCGCTGCGGCAGATTCGCGAGTACGCGGCGGCGACGCAGATCGCGCACGACCGGTTCGAGTTCCAGATGCTGTACGGCATCCGCCGCGACCTGCAGGTCTCCATGGTTCAGGCGGGGCACCGCCTGCGCGTCTACGTTCCGTTCGGCCGCGAATGGTTTCCCTACTTCATGCGACGCCTCGGAGAACGGCCGGCGAACCTCGCGTTCGTGCTGAAATCGCTCGTCCGCGAGGGCTGACGCCCCCTAGCGCGACGTGAACGCGCGCGTCAGCGCGACCAGCGTGTCACGGCAGATACGGACATCCTCGACACGCACGTATTCCTCTCGGCTGTGGAGGCCGGCGCCGCCCGGCCCGAACAGGACCGTCGGAATGCCGGCGGCCGACAGAATCGCGGCGTCGCTCCAGAAGCTCATCCCGACACGCGCCGCCTGACAGCCAGCGCGGGCCGCCGCGTCGATCAGCATGCCCGGCAGCGGCTGTGCCGCATCGACCTCGTAGGCGGAGCGGCCGAAGACGGCGCGGGCGTCCCCCTCGAATTCCGCGTCCTCGCGTCGCAGCGCATCGAGGATGGCGCCGACTTCCTGAAGACCAACGCCCTGGCGCTCGCCGGGGAGCGTCCGCCGCTCGATTTCAAGCACGCACCGCTCGGGATAGCTGCTCCATTCGTGGCCGCCGACGACGCGGGACGCGTGGAGGGAGGCGGTGCCGAGCAGCGGATGGGGATCGCGCTTCTGCAGACGGCGATCGTGCGACTCGAGGCGGCCGAGGACGCGGCCCATCCGCATGATGGCGTCGCGGCCGTCGCGCGGACGGCTGCCGTGCGCGGCGATGCCGCGGGTTTCAACTTCCACCCACTCGAACCCCTTGTGGGCCACGGCGACGTCGAGGTCCGTCGGCTCGGTGACCACGGCGGCATCCGCACGCCAGGCCGCCACGAGCGCCTCGGCGCCCACGCTCGCGTGCTCCTCGTCGACGACCGCCGCCACGACCAGGCGGCCGCGCGCCAGCCCTTCGGCCGCAATCTGCCTGGCGGCGCCCAGCATCGCCGCAAGGCCACCCTTCATGTCCTGCGCGCCGCGCCCGTAGAGCCGGCCCTCGCGTTCGACCGGCTGAAACGGGCCCGTCATGCCGCTGACGCCGACGGTGTCCATATGCCCGCAGAACATGAGCGTCGGGCCGGGTGTCTTCCCGTCCAGCGCGGCGACCACATTCGGACGGCCGGGAGCGACATCAGTGACAGCGACCGTCAGTCCGGCCGACTCGCATTCGCCGGCGATGCGCCGTGCGATCTCGAGCTCACCGCGCGCGCCCGGCACGAGCGACGGATTGACCGAGTCGATGGCGACCAGGTCGGCAAGAAGCGCGATGGTGGGATCCATTCCCCGCTCAATCGAAGCACAATCTGAGGAGCGATGTCACTCGATCTTGCCCGCGCGATTGCGGCGGCGGCGCTCGGCGCCGGCGGCCGCGCGCTCATCGTCGGCGGCTGGGTCCGCGACCGTCTGCGAGGCCAGCCTTCCAAAGACATCGACATGGAAGTCTTCGGAATTCCTGAGGATCGCCTCGCGCCGCTGCTGACCCCGTTTGGACGCATCGAGGCGGTCGGGCAGAGCTTCGCGGTGTACAAGGTCGTCGGGCCCGAAGCGGCCGGCGCCATCGACGTGGCGCTCCCCAGGCGTGAGTCCAAGGCGGGGCGCGGTCACAAGGGTTTCAAGGTTGTCGGCGACCCCTCGATGTCCATCGAGGCCGCGGCGCGGCGGCGCGACTTTACGGTGAACGCGATTTCGTGGGATCCGCTCACGGACACCTACGAGGATCCGTTCGACGGCCGCACCGACATCGAGCACCGGGTCCTGCGCGTGGTCGATCCCGCCACCTTTGCCGACGACAGCCTGCGCGTCCTGCGTGCGATCCAGTTTGCGGCCCGCTTCGAATTCGCGCTGACCGATGACTCCGCCGACCTGTGCCGTCGCATTCCGCTCGACGACCTGCCCGCCGAGCGGGTCTGGGGTGAATTCGAAAAGCTGCTGCTGCAGGCGGAACGTCCTTCGATCGGCCTCGCGCTGGCGCTCGACCTTGGTGTCGTCGAGGCGATCCTGCCTGAGCTGAAGCCGCTCGTCGGGTGCCCGCAGGAGCCGGAGTGGCATCCCGAGGGCGACGTCTGGACCCACACGCTGATGGTGGTCGACAAGGCGCGCGCGCTCAATGCGGACCTTCCGCGGCCGCAGCTCGTCACCATCATGCTGGGCGCCGTCTGCCACGACCTCGGCAAGCCGGCGACGACGGCCGTCATCGACGGGCGCATCCGGTCACTCAATCACGAGGAAGAAGGCGTGGCGCCAACCGTCAGCGTGCTCGACCGGCTGAACATCCACACGATTGACGGCTTTGACGTGCGGTCGCAGGTCGTCGGCCTCACGGCGCATCATCTGAAGCCGGGCATGCTCCACAAGGCCCCCCAGGTGGGCGACGGGGCGTTTCGGCGACTGGCTCAGAAAGTCGACCTGGAGTTGCTGGCGCGGCTCGCGCGCGCCGACTGCCTGGGCCGGACCGGCGACTTCGACTGTTCGGCGATGGACTGGTTTCTCGAACGGGCTCGCGCGCTCGGCGTCGAACACCAGCCGCCGCCGCCGCTGCTGCTGGGAAGGCACTTACTGGAGCTCGGGCTGTCGCCGGGCCCGCGCGTCGGAGAAATCCTGAAGCAGGTGTACGAAAAGCAGCTCGATGGTCAGATTACGACCGTGGATGAGGGGATCGAAGAGGCGACACGTCTGATTCGATGACTACCAGACGATGCGCACCGGATACTGGGTGATGGCTGGATCCGGCGTGGCGATGGCCAGGCCGTGCGCGATGGCCTGCGAGATCAGCATGCGATCGAAGGGGTCGCGGTGCAGCATCGGCAGCCGCAGCACCTGCAGCGCTGACTCTTCGTCGAAGTTGAGCGACTCGATGCCGCGGGTACGTCGTCTGGCCGGAATCAGTCGATCGGGAGAGTCTGGCAGCGGCAACCGCCCGGCTCCGTACTTCGTGGCAATCTCCCACACGGAGACCGCGCTGAGCAGGACATCGTTGGAGGGATCCTGAATCGCCGTGATGGCGGCCGGCGACAGCATGCGGCTGCCGCCGGCCAGCCAGAGAAACGTGCAGGTATCGAGGAGTAGCCTCACGAGCGGCGGCGCGCGGGACGACGAGCGGGGGTAGTCGGCGCGTTCCCATCCCACAGGTCCAGCTCGTCGTCCGACAACGGCTCGAAGAACGACGCCGGCACCTCGAAGGTGGGCTCGCCCGGCAGCGGACCGATCGGCCGCGGCTCGGACCGGCTGCTCTCGACCGGGCGCAGTTCGGCGATCGCCCGGTTGTGCCGGCAGATGACGATTCGCTCCCCCTGAGCGGCCCGGTCCAGAAACTCAGACAGCTTGGCCTTGGCCTCGAATACGTTGACCTTTAACATGACCATATTCTAGACCAATTTAATGACCCTCGCCAATCCTTGAGCGCTACCTGACCGGCACGAGGCGCCTGAGTTCCTCGTCGAAGTGCTGCACGACGATGAGATTGGCCGTCGCGGCCTGGTCGGCACTTTCGGGGAGCTTGATCATCAGGAACCGCTGGCCATCCGGCGACACGTCATAGGTGCGGAAGGCGACGTCGCCTGCGACGGCAGTTCCATAGAAGTACGGCCCCTCCAGTACCTTTGCCGGCGTGCCGGCCGCAAAGCTCGTTCCGCGCTCGATGGGCGCGCTCATGATGGCCGACCCTGTCCCGCTTGGGACCAGGTAGAACAGTTCCCGGCCGTTCCTGGCCCAGAGCGGCTTGGTGCCGCCGCCGCTCGATACCTGCCAGCGCCCGGCGTTGACATCCGGGAATGGTCGCACGTAGATCTCGTCCATTCCGGATTCGTCCGACCCGTACGCGATCCACCGGCCGTCCGGCGAGATCTCCGCCGATGTCTCGGAGGCCGGGGTCTGCACCAACGGCTGCGCCCGTCTCTCCTTGTCCATCGTCACGACCATCAGGTCTCGTGATGCGGCGTCCTGGCGGAGCACCAGCCGTGTGCCGTCGGGCGAGATGGCGGAGGGATACTGCGCATTCGGACTTTGCAGGAACTGCTCGACCGATCCGGAGCCGTCTGCCGACTGCCAATAGACACGGGGAACCCCCTCGCGCTGCGAGGTCCACACGATCCGCCGCCCATCCGGCGTCCATGTCGGCAGCCGGTCCGGAGTGGGGCCGAACGAAAAGCGCGTGAGCGTCGTGCTCGCCAGATTCGCAATCCAGATGTCCCACTCCTCGTCGCGCACCTCGGCGGCCACTCGCGTGCCGTCCGGTGAGAGTCGCGGATACACGTAGGCTCTGGCGGGCGCCTTGATCGGCTCCTCGCGGCCACGCCGGTCGATCCACACCAGCGTCCGTACGGCCGCCTGGACGGTGCCGGACATGTACGCCAGCGTGCCGTCGTTCCCCACGACCGCGTCCACGCTCCCGTACGTTCCGGTCACGACATCGGGGAGGACCGGCACCGCCGTGCCGCGCGCCTCCAACGTAGCCAGGTCGAACGCCACCGCGCGCAGCGTGCCCGCCGCCGCGTACACGAGATGCCCGACTCCGCCGAGGCTTCGTCGGGCAAGCCCGTCGTCGACGCCGGCGCGACCGGGCGAGCCAGATCCGCCCGGAACGTAGTGGGCGTGGCTGCCGCCGCGCACGAGGATCTTGCGCATTCCGGTCTGCAGATCCAGCACGGCAATCTGCGACGCATCGAGGCCGCCCGCAGTTGCCGTGATTGTGAACAGCACCGCCCGGCCACCCGGCAGGAACTCCGGGTAGACGTGAGCGGCTTCACCCTGCGCACGATCGAGCCGCGTGAGTACCGTCGTGGGCCCGCCCGCGGCGGCGACCCGCTGCAGGCCGGTTGTGCCACCACCGGTTGCGAAGACGATCGTGTCATCCGCTCCCCAACTCGCGCCTCTGCTGGTGCCGCTCATCGTGGCAATCGTGACCGCCGGGCCGCCCGTCACGGCCACCTTCTTCAACCCGGCGGCCGCATCGACGAACCCGATCCATTGCCCATCGGGCGAAACGAACGGCCCGTGCGGTGCGCCGGTGAACACCGGCATCGCCTCCAGCGCATCGAGCGGGCGGACGAAGAGCTGCGCGCCGCGGTTGCCGACGTAGACCACGCGGGAACCATCGGGCGTGATCGCGAGGTCGCGGTCGTAGCCGCTGATGCTCAGCGCGGCCTCAGCCGAAGGCGCAAGCGACAGACGTGAGACACGAGGCGGAAGGGGCGCATCTGGGCGTGTCACGAACCAGGTCACCGTCGTCGCGACAACCGCGCCCGCGAGCACGGCCGCGGCGCCCACGAGCGTCACGCGACGCCGCGGCACAGGCGCCGGCGCGACGCGGGCGTCTGACACCGTTGCCGTCAGCGTCGCGTACTCGGCCAGCACGAACTGCACCGCCGACACGTCCGTGGTGCGCTGGCGTCGATCCTTCTCGAGACAGCGCCTCAGCAGCGCGCGAAGCGCGGGGGGCGTCTCCGGCGGCAGCGCACTCCACTCAGGCTGCTTCGTGAGGACAAAGGCCAGCGTGTCGGACACATCCTCGCCCTCGAAGGGGCGCGTCCCCGTGAGCATCTCGTAGAGCACGCACCCGAACGCCCAGATGTCGCTCCGCTTGTCCACCGTGCGGCCCTTGGCCTGCTCCGGGCTCATGTACGCGGCCGTGCCGAGGATCATCCCGGCCTGCGTCATGGCGGGCGTGGTGATGGTGGGCGACATCGACATGCTCGGCGATGACCCACCTGCGGGCTCCATCGCCTTCGCCAACCCGAAGTCGAGCACCTTCACAGCGCCGTCAGGTCGCACCTTGATATTGGCTGGCTTCAGGTCCCGGTGGATGATGCCCTGCTCGTGCGCGGCCTCCAGCGCGTCTGCGATCTGCCTGGCAATGGGCAGGGCCTCGTCGAGGGGCATCGCACCCTGCGCGATCCGATCGGCCAGCGTCGGCCCCTCAACCAGCTCCATGACGAGCGCCAGGGTGCCGCCTGATTTCTCCAGGCCGTGGATCTGCGCGATGTTCGGATGATTGAGCGCGGCCAGGGTTCTGGCCTCGCGATCGAACCGCGCGAGCCGTTCGCCGTCCTGCGCCACCGTGTCCGGCAACACCTTGATCGCCACCTGGCGGCCAAGATTCGTGTCCGTCGCCTGATACACCTCCCCCATGCCACCCACGCCGATCTGGGCGACGATTTCGTACGGGCCGAGGCGGGTGCCGGGAGTGAGCGACATGATGGGAACCGGGGCAGATTATACGTTCGGTCTCTTTTGCCGCGAACGGGGATTCTCGCTAGTATTCATCAGGGGTACGAGATGACTGGTTCGGACGAGCGCATCACTGTCGATCCCGCGCAGTGCGGGGGGCGTCCCTGCATCAGGGGCATGCGCATCCGTGTCTCCGATGTGCTCGACCTCCTTGCCAACGGTTTGACGCGGGAGGAAGTGTTGCAGGAGCTTCCGGACCTCGAACCCGACGACATTACCGCCTGCCTTCGATTGGCCAGCCGCCGGGTTGATCATCCGATCATCGCCGCGTGACCATCTGGGTCGACGCGCAGTTGTCTCCCGCTCTTGCAGGCTGGCTTCGAGCTCGGTTCTCCGTTTCCGCCATATCCGTCCGGGAGCTTGGACTTCGGGATGCGTCCGACGAGCGGATCTTCAGTGCCGCCCGTGCGGCGAAGGCCGTCGTCATGACGAAGGACAGCGATTTCGTACATCTCCTGGAACGGCATGGCGCGCCTCCGCAAGTTGTCTGGCTCACGTGCGGGAACACCTCCGAAGCGGCGCTACGAGCCGTGCTCGAACTGGCGTGGCCGGCAGCAACCGCACTGCTGATGGCTGGTGAGCCGCTGGTGGAAATCGGCGGGTCGCGCGCCGCGTAGACGACCGCGCCTTCTCAGCGAAGGCGTCAGAGGCGCTCCGGCGGCGAGGGCCAAATGTGGGATTTACCGACTTCCGGCGCGAGGCGCGTCGGTCAACCCCGCCGTCCAGTTCACCACTACCGCGATCGGCGCCGATGCCGCCTGCTCTGAGGCGGTGTTGATCAGGAACCGCTGCCCGTCAGTGCTCACGGCGTACTGGCTACGCGCCCCGGTGCGGCGCGTCTCGAACAACGGCTTCACCTCGCCGGCCTCAAAGCTCGCGCCCCGCCCATCCACCGCCGCCGCCATCAGC
>CAXNKG010000041.1:0-26979 GCA_964202965.1 Vicinamibacterales bacterium | reverse complement strand
TACGACATGGGCGGCCGGCACGACGTGAAGATCGGCGGGGAGTACATGAAGTTCTTCAACGACTTCCGGTGGTGCCTGCGCTGCATGGGCAGCATCGATGCCAGGGGTGGCACTCCCGCGCAGGCGCCGACGGCGGCCGAGCTGGCGGCGATGTTCCCGGTCTGGAACGACGCCTCCACGTGGAATATTGCGCCGCTGAACCGGAACACCGTGAGCATCCAGCACTCGCTGACGAGCACGGAGCACACCTACGACGTCACGCGGCACCTGCTGTCGGCCTGGTACCAGGACGACTGGTCCGCGAGCGATCGGCTCACCGTGAACATGGGTGTACGGTTGGACTGGGACAGCAACGGCAACAGTGAGACCCTGGAGTTCCGCCCCTGGATCTCCGGCGGCCAGACGCCGCCCAGGGCCAACTTCGCGCCGCGCGTCGGGATGAACTTCAAGCTGGACGACCGGACCGTCATCCGCGGCGGCTACGGCCTGTTCTTCGCGTTCCAGCCGAACGACGGCGTGCAGCAGACGCAGGGCTATCTCTGCTCGACCGAGGCGAATTACTGCGCCAGGTTCGAGAACGAAATCTTCCCGGATGGCCGGGCGGACTTTGTGCCGAACTGGTTCGGGCCCGGCGCCAGCAAGGAAGGCGAGTGGGGCGGACCCAAGCCGACCGGTCTGGATGCCGTTGCGCGCGCCTGCGACGTGAACAACTCGGCGCGCGGCTGCGTCTTCCGCGCGCTCACGCAGGAAATCAACTACGAGGGCCGTCCGCCGCAATTCGCGCACCAGGCCGGTGTTGGGTTCCAGCGGCAGTTGAGCGACGACATGGCGTTCGAGACCAACTTCAACTTCACGGCAGGGCGCCGGGAAGAAGTGGGCGTCAACGGCAACCTGTCGTACAACCAGGCGACGGGCGCGAACTTCCCGTTTGCCAACATCGCCACGCGGCCGTTCCCGAACTGGGGCACGGTCAACTTCGAGTGGCTCGCCGGCCGCTCGAACTACTACGGCACGGACTTCACGCTCACGAAGCGGTACAGCGATAACTGGCAGATGTCGGGCAGCTATACCCTGGCCTACTTCAAGGACGCGAACCCGAGCCGCGAGCAGTGGCTGATCGGGAGCGATGGTCTGGTGACGAGCCGGGAGATCGGGTTCCCGCTGGCGCAGGATATGGGCGGCGATTACACCAATGCCGAGAGCGACCAGCGCCACCGGTTCACCGCGAACGGCATCTGGGATATCGGCAGGGGCCTCCAGATGAGCGGCGTCTACTTCTACGGCTCGGGCGAGCGGCGGGGCGTCAACACGGGCGTCGATCGTCGTGGTGAGAACAGCCAGTCCGAGCAGCGGTTACGTGCGGACGGCACGATCGTCCCGCGCAACACGTTCGTCGGCCAGCCGATCCACCGCGTCGATACCCGAATTCAGCAGCGGATTCCGCTCGGCGGCACCGTGCGGGTGGACGGCATGTTCGAGATCTTCAATCTGCTCAACCACGCGAACTACGGGTCGTACACGACAAACGAGAGCAACGCCCTCTTCGGGCGGCCCGCGTTCAACTCGAACATCGCCTACTGGCCGCGCGTCATGCAGTTGGGCGTCCGGCTGTCGTTCTAGTCAACGGTGCGCCGGGTCGAGGACCCGGCGTCCGCCATCTCCACTCAGGGCGGGGCCTTCGGACCCCGCCCCTTTTTTTGCCAGGCTCACCGTTCGTCAAGGTGGTCTCTCACAGCTCGTGTCCGACATGGTGAGCTCGCACCTACGGGAGGTTCCCGTACAATGCGATGGAGTTTCCGCCGCGTGTTATGGTCGCGGAAACGCGGAGGATGGCATATGACGGCAGCTGTGTACCCTGGTCGTGCTGGCAGCGTGGCGGCAGTGATTCTTGCGGCATGGCTCGCCGCCCCAGATGCGGCCGCGCAGGGGACGGTGGCGGCCGGCGCGCCGGCGCAGACCACCGCACAAACGCCGCGCAGACCCAACGGGGTTCCCGATTTCAGCGGCATCTGGGTGCCCACGATTCGCCGGGGACAGCCGCAGGGGGGGCTTCTCAACCCTCAGACCGGCAGGCTGACGCTTCCGGGGCGCACCGGCAATCCTGTCGATTTCGAGCGGGATGCGGGGTTCGCGCTGCGCCGGTTCCCGCGGGAGGCGAGACCCTGGTACAAACCGGAGCACTGGGAGCGGGTGCAGTTCAGTGACGTCAACGGCCACTCGCTGGCGGCGCCGGACCCGGAATTTCAGTGCATGCCTGAGGGCGTGCCGCGGATCGGCATGCCGCAGGAAATCGTGCAGACCGACAGACACATGATTTTTCTGTATCCGCTGCACATTCGCCGGATCTACATCGATGGCCGCGCCCACCCGCCGGAGGAACACTGGCTGGGCACGTGGCTCGGGCACTCGGTCGGCCGATGGGAGGACGAGACCCTCGTCATCACGACCGTCGACTTCAATGGCCTGGAGTGGCTTGGCTGGCCGGGCTGGATCACCAGCCCGGACAAGCGCGTCGTCGAGCGGATTCGTCGTACCGGCAATACCCTGACGTGGGAGGCGGAGGTCACCGACCCGATCCTGCTGCAGCCGTGGAAGCCGGCCCCGATGAGACGCCAGCTGAACACCGACCCGCTCGCCGAGCTCGAGGAACCGCTGCCGTGCGTGGAGCGGGACCTCCCGCACATGGTGACGCGCGAGCGCGGCTGATCGGGCGCGGCGGGCTCAGCCGCGAATCGACTCGTCGAGCAGCTCGATCGGGTGGACGATGCGCCAGGCGTGGCCGAGGCGGCGTCCGGCGGCGGCAATCTGCAGCGTACAGCCCGGGTTGCCGGTCGCGATGATGTCGGGCTCGAGCGCGGCGATGTGCCGCGCCTTGCGTTCGCCGAGTTGCGCCGCCGCCTCCGGTTCCACAAGGTTGTAGATCCCGGCGCTCCCGCAGCAGATCTCCGATTCGGCCGGTGTGACCACCTCTACGCCAGGGATGGATGCCAGCATTGCCCGCGGCTCGGCGCGCACGCCCTGGGCGTGGGCCAGGTGACACGCATCGTGGTAGACGACCCGGGCCGTGATCGCGTGGCGTGGCGCCCGTGGTTCGCCAACCTCGACAAGCACTTCTGACACGTCGCGCACCCGTTCGCCGAACGTGCGCGCGCGGGCGGCCCAGGCGGGATCGTCCTTGAACAGGTGGCCGTATTCCTTCATGCAGGAACCGCAGCCGGCGGCATTCACGGCAATCCGATCAACGCCCGACCGCTCGAAGACCTCGATGTTCCGCCGGGCGAGCTCGCGGGCCTGGTCCACGTTGCCCGCGTGCAGCGAGAGCGCCCCGCAGCAGCCCTGATCGGCCGGCGCGCTGACGCGGCATCCCTCCGCCGACAGCACGTTGATCGTCGACTGGTTCACGCCCGGGAACGTCATGCGCTGCACGCACCCCGTGAGCAGCCCGACGTGCATCCGCTGCTCGCCAACCGCGGGCGTCTCGACGGGCGACCGGGCCGCCAGCCCTGCGAACGACACCGGCGGCGCCAGTCGGAGGAGCGCGCCAATCCGTGCCGGAAGCAAGGCGAGGAGGCCCACCCGGTCAAGCGCCCCGGGCAGCCAGGACAGCAGGGCCAGGGGCGCCAGCGCCACCCGAAGGCGACCGGGGTACGGCAGCACGCTGAACAGCAGCGACCGGAACGCCCGATCGCCGAGGCTGCGCGGGTAGCTGCGTTCGATCTGGGCGCGCGTCTTCTCGATCAGCGGACCGTACTGGACGCCGGATGGGCACGCGGTCACGCACGACATGCAGCCGAGGCACCGATCGAAGTGCTCGACGAAGGTCGACGTCATCGCCGTCCGGCCTTCGAGCCCCGCCTTCATCAGGTAGATGCGGCCGCGCGGAGAATCCATCTCCTCGTTCCAGAGCAGATACGTGGGGCACGTCGGCAGGCAGAACCCGCAGTGCACGCACGCGTCGATGAGCGCGGTGGACGGTGGCTCGACGGAATCGAACGCGGAACGCTCTGTCACCTTTGACTTTTGACCTTTGACTTCTGGCTTCTGACTTCTGACCTAGACCGGTCCTCGCCCCGCGTTCAGGATGCCCGCCGGATCCAGTGCCCGCTTCACGGCGGTGGCAATAGTGCCGGCCGCGCCGAGCACGCCCCAGACGTCGACCTGCTGCTTCACCGCCGGCGGCGCGTCGACGATGGTCACGTGACGGACGGCATCACTGGCGCGCAGCTGCTGAACCACCGAGGCCTGCCAGTCGATCCCACCGTCGATCCGGACGAGCCCCGCGCCCATCGCCGCCCGGGCGACCAGCTCGACGCCACCGCCGGACCGCCCCAGCGTGTCGACGAGCGCGAGCACCTGCGGAAGCGCGGCAGGCAGCCAGTTCATCCGCACCAGGGTCCCGGCCGACGCCGCCGCGCGAGCCTGGTGCCGGCGCCACATGGCCGCTTCCTGATCACCCGTGAGGATGTCGCCCGTGCCAATCAGGCTCCGCGCTTCCGCCGCCTGGGCGGCCGCCGCGGCCGGGGATGTCGCGAACCGCGCGAGGATGCGGTACTCGGCGCGCCCGGTGTGTACCTGCAGTTCGAGCGCGAGCGGCTCGAGCTGGCTGTCGCTGATCGCGGCGACCGCGCGCGACGCGGCCGCTGTGTCTGGCAGCGCCGCCGAGACCGTGTGCGACGTGGACGGCATGGGCAGCAGCTTGAACGTCGCGCTGACGATGGCCGCCAGCGTCCCGAACGATCCGCACATCAGCTTGCCGAGGTCGTACCCCGCCACGTTCTTCACCACATTACCGCCGGCCTTGACGAGGCGGCCGTCGGTCGTCGCCAGCCGGATCCCGATCAGCAGATCGCGGGGCGTTCCAAACCGGTTCCGCAGCGGGCCGCTGTCATTGGTGGCGATGGCCCCGCCGATCGTGCTGCGTTCGCCGCACGCGTCGATCGGGAGCCACTGCCGGTGGCGGCCGAGCGCGGCATTCACCTCCTCGAGCGTCGCGCCTGCCTCGAACGTGGCTGTCAGATCCGCATGTTCGTGGGCGATGACGCGAGCCAGGCCGCGCATGCTGATCAGCAGATCGATGCCGGCCGGGATGCGCCCCCATCCCCGCTTGGTGCCGCCGCCACCAAAGACCACCGTCAGTCCCTCGCGCGAAGCGGCGGCGAGAATGGCCGCCACTTCCTCCGGCGTGCTCGGCTCGACGACGAACCTGGGCCTGACGCCGTCGATCCGGTCGGCGTCCTTGCCGTCGCGGGTGATCGCCCCGGCCACCAGCTCCATCAGAACCGCTCGGCGAGCCCGGCCTTTTCGGCCGGATGCTGCCGGTAGGGCCCTGGCACTTCGCCGCAGAGCCGCGGCGTCGGGAACACCTTGCCGGGATTGCAGAGGTGTCCCGGATCGATCGCGTCGCGGACCCGCAGCATCAGGTCGAGGTCGTCGTCGGTGAACATCTTCGGCATGAACTCGCTCTTGTCGGCCCCGACACCATGTTCGCCGGTGATGGAGCCGCCGGCCTCGAGGCAGTAGATCAGGATCTCGCCAGACGCTTCGACGGCACGATCCGCCTCGCCCGGGACCTTTTCGTCGTAGCAGATGAGCGGGTGCAGGTTGCCGTCGCCTGCGTGGAAGACGTTCGCGATGCGCAGGCCGCACCGCGCCTCGAGGGCACGGATCCGCTCGAGCACTTCCGGCAGCTTGGTTCTCGGCACGACGCCGTCCTGCACGTAGTAATTCGGGGACACGCGTCCCATCGCCGCGAACGCCGCTTTCCGTCCCTTCCAGATGCGCGCGCGCTGCTGTTCGTCGTCGGCAATCTCGATGCTCGTGGCGCCCGTGCGCCTGCAGATGTCTTCCACCATCGGAAACAGTTCCGCGACTTCGGCGGCCGGCCCATCGAGCTCGACGATGAGGACTGCTTCAGCGGCGGGAAAGCCGGGATGAACGGACGCTTCAGCAGCGCGGATCGACAGTGCGTCCATCATTTCGACCGCGGCGGGGATGATGCCCGCCGCGATGATCTCGGAGACCGCCGATCCGGCACCTCGAATCGTGTCGAACGCCGCCAGCAGCGTCCGCACGCTCTCCGGCTTGCGAAGGATGCGCACGACAACTTTTGTGACGACCGCCAGCGTCCCCTCCGAGCCGACGAGAAGCGACACGAGATCGGGGCCGGGTGCATCGGTGAGGGCGCCTTCGAGGTGCACCAGCTCGCCGTCCGGCATGACGGCATCGACGGCGATCACGTGGTGGACCGTGAAGCCGTACTTCAGGCAGTGCGCGCCGCCGGAATTTTCGGCGACGTTCCCGCCGATCGAGCACACCTGCTGGCTCGACGGATCCGGCGCGTAGTAATAGCCGAACGGCGCCACTTGCCGCGTGATCTCGAGATTGGTGACGCCCGGTTCGACCGTCACCCGGCGGTTGGGGATGTCGACGTCGATCACCCGATTGAGCCGCGAGAGGCCGATGACGACGCCGCCCGGAACGGGAACCGCGCCACCCGACAGGCCGGTACCATGCCCGCGCGCCACGAACGGAACGCCCTCGCGGCTGCACAGCCGGACGATCTCCTGCACCTGCGCCGCGGAGTCCGGAAGGACCACGACCGGCGGCACGGCGCGCAGGTGTGGCAGCGCGTCGCATTCGTACGTCAGCAGCTCGAGCGGTTCCCGCACGATGCCGGAGCTGCCGCAAATGCGCTCCAGTTCGCGCACGAAACGGTCGTCGATAGTTGCGGCCACTGGCGGAAGTTTACTATTATCGCCCGTTCCACAAAGGAGACCACGCGTGGCCACTGTCGGAAAGACCGAGACAAGCGATATCGCCGTTCACTGGAAAGAAGAGGAGTACGTCCAGCCGTCGGCAAAATTCATCGGCCAGGCCAATCTTACGGACCCGTCCGTCGCCGACAGGTTCACGCTCGAGAATTTTCCGGAATGCTTCCGCGAGTATGCGGACATGCTGTCGTGGGATCAGTACTGGCACACCACGCTCGACACGAGTCACCCTCCCTTCTGGAAGTGGTTCGTCGGCGGCAAGCTGAACGCCAGTTACAACTGCATCGATCGGCACCTCGCGAAGCACAAGAACAAGGCCGCCTTCATCTTCGTCCCCGAGGCGGAGACCGAATCCACCGTGACGCTGACCTACCAGGAGCTCTACGTCCAGGTCAACGAAACGGCCGCCGTGCTGCGCGACTTCTGCGGCCTCAAGGCCGGCGATCGCGTCACGATCCACATGCCGATGATCCTGGAGCTGCCGATCACCATGCTCGCCTGCGCGCGGATTGGCGTAGTCCACTCCGTGGTGTTCGGCGGCTTCAGTGGCGAGGCCGCGGGGACCCGGGCCGCCGACGCCGGCAGCACGGTCATGATTTACGCCGATGCGTATTACCGCAACGGCAAGCTGATCGACCACAAGGCAAGCGCCGACATCGCGGTCCAGACCGCCGCGGCGGCGGGGCTGACGATCGACAAGGTGCTCGTGTGGCGCCGCCGCGGCGGTGAGGATCTCTCCAACACGCCCATGGTGCCGGGCCGTGACTTCTACATGGAGGATCTGCTCAAGGACTACCGGCGGGTGAAGGTCGCGCCCGTCTCGCTCGACGCCGAGCACCCGCTGTTCCTGATGTACACGAGCGGTTCAACAGGAAAGCCGAAGGGCTGCCAGCACCGCACCGGCGGGTATCTCGCCTACGTGACCGGCACGGCGAAGTACTACCAGGACATTCATCCCGAGGATGTCTACTGGTGCATGGCCGACATCGGCTGGATCACCGGCCATTCCTATATCGTCTATGGACCGCTGTCGCTTGGCGCGACGAACGTCCTGTTCGAAGGCGTGCCCAATTATCCGGACGCCGGTCGTCCGTGGCGCATCGCCGAGCAGCTCGACGTCAACATCTTCCACACCTCGCCGACCGCGATCCGCATGCTGCGCAAGGCGGGTCCGAACGAGCCGGCCAAGTACAACTACCACTTCAAGCACATGACGACGGTGGGGGAGCCGATCGAGCCGGAATCCTGGCGCTGGTATCACGAGGTCGTCGGCAAGGGCGAGGCGGTCATCGTCGACACCTGGTGGCAGACCGAAACGGGCGGCTTCCTGATCACGACGAAGCCGGCGCTGGATGCCATGAAGGCGGGCAGCGCGGGTCCCGCCGCGCTCGGCATCTTCCCGGTCATCTTCGATGAGGAGGGGAAGGAGATCGCCGCGGGCTCGGGCCGTGCGGGCAATCTGGGCATCAGGAACCCATGGCCGAGCATCATGCAGACGATCCTCAACGATGACGAGCGGTTCGTGAAGCAGTACTACGCGAAGTTCTGCAAGGACCCGAAGAGCACGGACTGGCGCGACTGGCCGTATTTCGCCGCCGACGGCGCCGTGCTCGCGGCCGATAACTACTACCGGATCCTGGGGCGCGTCGACGACGTCATCAACACCGCCGGGCATCGGCTGGGGACGAAGGAAATCGAGTCTGCGTGCCTGACGGTGCCGCAGGTGGCGGAAGCGGCCGTCGTCCCGGTGGTCGACGAGATCAAGGGGCGCGTCCCGGCGATCTACGTCGCCCTGAAGCCGGGCGTCACCGACCACGCGAAGGTGAGCGAGGACATCGTTCGCGCGGTCGAAACGATGATCGGAAAGATCGCGCGCCCGAAGGGTGTGCACGTCGTGCCGGACCTGCCGAAGACGAGATCCGGGAAGATCATGCGCCGGATTCTGGCGGCCATCTCCAATCGCATGGATACCGGCGACGTGACAACGCTGGCCAATCCGGAGATCGTCGAGCAAATTCGTAAACAGGTCCAGGGTGACGGCCCCGTGGACCTGCAGGACGCCCCGGACGACATCAAGCGGTTCGGTGAGCAGGAATAGGAATCACGGGGAGTATTATTTACGGTCATGACACAGCGTATTTTCGGCGTCGTCATCCTTCTCGCCGCATTGCTCGCCCTGCCCTCCGCGTCGTTCGCGCAGGCAGAGGCCGCGCTGGGCGGCACCATCACCGACACGACCGGCGGCGTGCTGCCGGGCGTGGTTGTCCGCGCGGTCCATGAGGCGACGGGCAACAGCTACGAAGCGGTCACCGACGGTGGCGGCGGCTACCGCCTGCTCGTTCGCGTGGGCGCCTATCGTATGGTCGCGGAGCTTGCTGGATTCGGGACCGTCACCCAGGCCGGTGTTGATGTGCTCGTCGGCCAGCAGGTCACCGTCAATATCCAGATGCAGCCCGCGACGCTGTCGGAATCGGTCACGGTCACGGCGGAAACACCGCTCGTCGACGTGACGCGGTCCCGCGCCTCCGGCAACATCGATCCCCGCCAGATGCAGGAACTGCCGGTCCAGGGCGCCAACTGGATGAACCTGACGATGCTGGCACCGGGAAGCCGCGTGAACGCGATCAGCGAAATTCCGATCGCCTCCCAGGCCTCCAGCGTCGGGGTGCAGATGAACCTCGACGGCCAGCAGGTGACCAACATGGTGGCGCTCGGCTTCGGCCAGCCGCGCTACAGCCGCGACGCGATCGGCGAATTCGAATTCGTCGCCAACCGCTTTGACGCGAGTCAGGGCCGCTCGATGGGCGTCCAGGTCAACGCGGTCACCAAGTCGGGGACCAACCAGTTCGCCGGCACGCTGTCCGGCTATTTCCGGAGCGACAATTTCAATGCGGCTGACCACGTCGTGGGCCGGGTCCTGCCGTATTCGGACCAGCAGGTCGCGGTGACCTTCGGCGGTCCCATCCGCCTTGACCGGTTCCATTTCTTCGGGAGCTTCGAGTACGAGCGGGAGCCGCAGACGTTCGTCTACAACACGCCCTATCCGAAGTTCAACACGAGCCTGACCGGGACGCGCAAGGAGCTCAAGTCACTGGGCCGGTTCGACTATCAGTTCTCGACCAGCAAGCGCCTGTCGATGCGTCTTTCGCGCTTCGACAACCGCGTGCCGTACGATCCGCGGTACACGGGCGGTTCCGATCGCACCGCCGCGTCGGCCATCGGCACCAATCGGCGCAGTGAGCAGATACAGCTCGCCTGGACGCAGGTGCTCGGCAATTCGAGCGTCAACGAGATCAGGGGCGGGCACAGCATGTTCCACTGGAACCAGTTCCCGCATGTGAAGAATTCGAACACGCTGCCCGGCATGACGGCCGGTGTGGGCGCGCCGAACATCCTGATGAACGGCTTCACGCTGGGCCAGAGCCACGCGATCACGCCGCAGGACATCGGCGAGGACTTCTACACCCTGCGCGACGATCTGAGTCTGTCGTTCAACCGCGGCGGCCGCCACGATCTGCGCATGGGCGGCGAGTACATGTACCACTTCACGTTCGAGGACGTCTGCAACCAGTGCATGGGTCAGCTCGACCTGCGCGGGGGGCCGGTCCCGGCCAATATCGAGTCGCTCATCGCGGACGTCAACGACGTGTCGACGTGGAACCTGGGGGCGATGTCCAACATCGCGCGGTTCTACCAGCGGGCGATCGGGATGGCGGCGTCGCCATTTTCGCGTCCCGCGGGCAACTCCGGCTTCACTGAATACGCGCCGCGGGATGTGTTCGCCGCGTGGTTCCAGGACAACTGGGCGGTGACGAACCGGCTGACGCTGAACCTGGGCGTCCGGTACGATCTGTCGGTCGGGGCGTTCGTGAACTGGGTGGAGTTCCCGCCGATCATCAAAGGCGACCGTCCCGACGACACGAACAACATTGCGCCGCGCCTCGGCTTTGCCTATGCCCTCAACGACCGCACCGTCGTCCGCGGCGGATACGGGATCTATTACGCCGAAGTCACCGGCCAGCCGGCGGTCTTCACGCTGCGCAACGTGCAGCAGATCACGCCGCAGATCCTGTACGACGGGCGTCCGGACTTCGCCTCCAACCCCTTCAACGGTCCGGCGCCGACCTACGACCAGGCGAAGGCGCTCCTGTGCACGGTGAATACGGCCGCCACCTGCCTGCGCGCGAACGTGGGGAACTTCGTCGCCGACGACCTCAAGTCGCCCTACAGCCATCAGGCGTCCATGGGCGTGCAGCGCCAGCTGACCGACACGATGGCCGTCGAGGCGGACTGGGTGTACACGGGCAACCGCGACATCCTGAACGCGCGCAACATCAACGTCTCGTACGACCCGGTCACCGGCGCGAACTTCCCGTTCACCAACATCGCGCGGCGCCCGCTGCCGGCATGGGGCAATCTGAGCATCAACCGCCCCGACGGCGACGACACCTACCAGGCGTTGCAGATGGGGCTGACCAAGCGGTTGAGCAACCGGTGGCAGGCGTCCGCCACCTACTCGCTCGGCGCGTCGTGGAACTTTGGCCAGCTGCCATTGAATCCGGGCTGTGAGCACCCGATGACGTTCTCTGCCGCAACGGGGTTCACGTGCGGGGTGGCGGTGACCCTTCCCGAGGATCTCGCCGATAACGACTGGTATCGGACCGGCGAGCAGCGCCACCGAGCGACGTTCAATGCGATCTGGGACGCCGGCTACGGCTTCCAGCTCAGCGGTCTCTATATCTTCGGCGACGAAGGATGGGACACGCCGCAGTCGGGCGTGGACGTCCGCGCGCTGGGGAATGCCGGCGGACGGCTGCGGGCCAACGGCACGCTGATCGAGCGCAATGCCTTCGATCGCAAGTCGATGCATCGGATGGATGTGCGGGCGCAGCGGAGGTTCAGTTTCGGCGGCGCCTTGAACTTCGACGCCTTCGCGGAGGTGTTCAACCTGCTCAACCGCGCGAACTACGAGTCGTACCAGATGAACGAGCGGAACGCGCTGTTCGGGCGCCCGAACCCGCATTCGAACATCGCCTACGCGCCGCGGGTGCTGCAGTTGGGGTTCAGAGCCGCCTTCTAATCGACGGAGTGTACGGAGAGAACGGAACGAAACTCACAGGAGGAGGGGAGTAACGGGGACGAACGGAGATCTTTTTAGGTTTTCCGTTCGCCTCCGTTCCTCCGTTTCTCCTGTGATCCTGTCCCGTTCCCTCCGCAGCTTCCGTTCGCCAGCTCCGTTAATTTAGCTGATACGTAAGACGATCTTTCCGAACTGGTGTCCCTCTTCCATGCGGCGGTGCGCAGCCGCCGCCTGATCGAGGGGCAGTACGCCATCCACCACCGGACGCACCCCATCCGCATAGAGCTGCAGCATCGCCGCGAAGTCGCGCGGGCTGCCCATCGTGCTGCCCAGCACGTTCAGCTGCTTCCAGAAAATCCGCCGCACTTCGAGATTCGGGACCGCGCCGAGCGTCGCGCCGTAGGAGACGACCCGGCCCCCGGGCTTCACGAGATCGAGCGCCCTGTTGAACGTGTCGCCGCCGGCGCCGTCGACGATGACGTCGGGGCGGCCACCGATGAGCGCCTGGAGCGCTTTGGGCCACTCGGCGTCGCGGTGGTTCACGCCGCCGGACGCGCCGTGTGCCCGCGCCGACTCGAGCTTCGCGTCGCTGCCTGATGTGACGAAGACGCGCGCGCCCAACCGGACCGCGAAGAGGAGCGCGCAGGTGGCGACCCCGCCGCCGATACCTGTGACGACGACCGTCTCGTCCGCCTGCAGCTGCGCCCGCGGGACGAGCGCGCGGTAGGCGGTGAGCGAGGCGAGGGGCAAAGCGGCTGCCTCCTCGAACGAGAGATGAGCCGGCTTCCCGTGGAGCGCCGTGGCCGGCACGGTGACCAGCTCGGCGTACGTACCGTCGCGCGGCAGGCCGAGAATCTGGAACTCCGCTCCCTGCGCCCGCTCGTCGTCGCCGAAGTTGAACGACGGATTGATGAGCACCGCCTTGCCGACCCACGTCGGGTCGACGCCGGCACCGACCGCGGCGACGTCACCGGCCCCGTCGGAGCCCAGGATGAGGGGGGTCTTGATGCCGGCGTACTGCCCCTTGCGGATCCAGACGTCGCGGTGATTCAACGCGGCTGCGCGCAGCCGCACGACCGCGTCGCCGGCGCCGGGAGCCGGATCGGGGACGTCCTCCATCTGGAGGACATCAGGGCTGCCGAGCGTGCGAAGGACGATAGCGCGCATGTGGGGCGGGTCCTTTCCTGACTCGCCTAGAACCGGTGCGTGTACAGCACTTTGGACGCGAACCGGCGGTCGAGGCTGGTGAAGCGATCGAGCACCGGGTTGTCGAGCCAGTTGTGCGTGTAGACGATGTGCAGGTCGTTACCCGGCTTCATGATCCAGCGGAACCGCGATTGCCAGCCGGCCACCCGGCTGACGGTATCGAACTGGAGGTTGTTGACGACGAAGAGGAACGGCGAGAACTGTGTTTCGGTGACGACACGGTACACATTGGAGACGAAACTGCCTTCGCGCAACTTGACGTCGTTCCACTCGCCGGTCAGATAGACCATGTGTCCGGGCCGGAGGCGGATGTTCAGCGTCGAATTGAACTGCCGTCGCGTGCCCGAGTAGAAGTCGCCGTCAGCGTAGCGCATGAAGGTCGAGATGACCCGCCGGCTTGCCGTGCCGGCGCGGACGCTCCATCGCATGAAGTCGTATTCGGCGCCGGCCGGCAGCGTGATGCCTCGACTGATCGTGAAGGGCCGGTCGAGCCGCTCGTGCGACCAGTCCATGTCGACCCCGACCTGCTCCTGCGAGTGCAGGTTCATCTCGAACGGCGTCAGCGACACGGTCCGGGTCAGCGTGTGGCCCTCCAGGTCGGTCTGGATGTCGAGATCCGGTCCGAATCCGAATTGCCTGATGTACCGGTGGCCGCGCGGTCTCGGGTTCCACGACAGCGTCGGCTGATACCGGCGGTAGCCATTCCGCGATACGAATCCGATGCCGGGATCGAAGTCGTCCTGCACCTCGCGGAGACCGAGGCTCGCCTGCCAGACGTCGTTCGGATACTCCAGTTGCGCCCCGAATGCGTTGTTGCTGCCCGTGACGCCCGGACGGGCCGCATTGAGGAACCAGAACGTGCCGGAGAGGTTGTCCGAGCCCCTGAAGCGGTTCGTCGCGAGCCGCATGTCGAGGCCGGTCGTATGCCGCGTGCCATCCACGAGTCCCGGCCGCACGGTGTTCCCGAGGCGCGCATTGCGTCCTGTGTACATCGCACCGACGTACGACTGCGTGAGCATCCGGCGCTTGACGCGCGCGACCATGAAGTCCTCGCCGATGAAGTCGCCATCCTCGCCGGTGCGGACGTAGAGGACACCGACGTCCTGCCTACCCATCTGGCCGGTGACCTTGGTGCCGACATCGATGCGCTGCGGCGTGCCCGTTTCGCTCAACCCGATCCGCCGGCTGAAGAATGGGTTCACGAGCAGATCGTTCCCCTGGCCGCCGCGGTTGCCGCCGGCGCCCCCACCGGACCCCGGACTGCCGAAGTCGAAGAAGATCGCCCCGTCGAGGAAGAACTCGCGCTTCTCGGGGAAGAACAGGTTGAAGCGTGTGAGGTTGACCTGCCGCTGGTCGACTTCCGTCTGTGCGAAGTCCGTGTTCACGGTGAGGTTCGTCCGCAGCACCGGCGTCGGGTTGTAGAACACGTCGAAGCCGACGCCGCCATCACCGTCCAGCGCGTTCTGGCCGCGGCCCGGGGCGGCGCTGGCCGTGTAGACGCCGTACGGCTTCAGTTCCAGGCCGCGCCCCTGCGTGACCTTGGTGATGCCGGTCACGTGCCCGGCATTGGTCATGCGCCGCAGCCCCTGGTTGCGCGCCCAGCCGGTCCAGATGCTCTCCTCGTTCTTGCGGCGGACGGTTCGCTGGAAGTTCATGCCCCACGTGTCGCTCTGCGGGTTGAAGTTCAGCGTGCGGAACGGAATCTCGATCTCGATATTCCATCCCTTGTCGTGCTTGAAGGTGCGCGCATTCCAGATGCCGTCCCACGCGCGGTTGTCGCCGTTGACGCCCATCAGCGAATCGGCCATCAGGCCTGACGGATTCATCTCGAAGAAGTACCCGGTGCGGGCGTCGAGAAACGTGTCGATCGTCCACATGAACCGGTCGTCCGAGCCGAGGAACATGTCGCGTCGCATCTCGTAGCCGAGCCACTTGTCGGGCTCCGAATCGAACGCCGTGACGCCGATGTACAGGGCGTCCTCGTCGAAGATGACGCGGACCTCGGTCGGCTCGGTTGGCGCTTGGCCGTTGTTGGGATCGATCTGGACGAACGTGTCCGCGGGCGTCGCGCGCCGCCAGGCCGGCTCGTCGAAGCGGCCGTCGAGCGTGATCGCCTCGCCGCTGGCCATGCGTTCGGCAGGAATCGTGCGGCGCCCGCCCGCCTCGCCGTTCTGTTGGGCTTCCACGGTCGATGCGAGCAGCAGAACGGCGGTACACCACAGGACCGCTCGCAGGGCCGGATTGTTCATAGGTATCATTGTGCGCGTCAGCATGTTAATCGGATTACGAATGAACCTCGCACTTCGTTACACGTCCGCCGTCGCCGCCGTCATCTGGTGCTCGGCGTTCGTCCCGTCACTCGCGTCTGCCCAGGCGCCGTCCGCGCCTCTCGCCGAGCGAACCCTCACGGTGACACGCACCGCCGGCCCCGTCGTCCTTGATGGCCGTCTCGACGAAGGCTCGTGGACCGCGGCCACGAGCGCCCGCGGTTTTGTTCAGAACGAGCCGCGGGAAGGCGTGCCGGCCACCTTCGACACCGACGTGCGCGTCCTCTACGACGACGAGGCGATCTATTTCGGCGTCACGGCCGCCGACCCCGAGCCGTCCCGTATCGTGGTGACCGACCTGAAGAAGGATTACGCCGTCGATGCCAGCGACGCGTTCGTGATCCTGCTCGACACGTTCCATGACGACCGCAACGGCTATCAATTTGCCACCAACCCCGCCGGCGCCAAGTGGGACGCGCAGATTGGCAACGAGGGGCGCGACTTCAACGTGAACTGGGACGGCATCTGGTCGGTCGAGACGCGCATCACCGACACCGGGTGGGTGGCGGAAATCGCGATTCCATTCCGCGCCCTGAAGTTCGCCGACCGCGACCCCCAGACGTGGGGCATCAATTTCCGGCGCAAGGTGCGGCGGCTGAATGAAGACAGTTTCTGGTCGCCGTTGCCGCGTATTTACGGCCTCGAGCGGGTGTCGATGGCCGGGACCCTCGAGGGCCTGACGGGGATCCGGGCCGGCAGGAACCTCCGGATCAAGCCGTACGTCCTGGGGAGCGGTAGCACGGTCGGCCGCCTGTCCACGCGCGGCGATGCCGACGCCGGCGTCGATGTGAAGTACGGCGTGACGACCGGCCTCGTGTGGGATTTCACCGTCAACACCGACTTCTCGCAGGTCGAGGCCGACGAGCAGCAGGTGAACCTGACGCGCTTCAGCCTGTTCTTTCCAGAGAAGCGGGATTTCTTCCTCGAGAACTCCGGCGTGTTCGATTTCGGGTCGACTGACGGCGGATTCTTCGGCGGGTTCGGCGCCGGGGCTGTCATTTTCGGAGGCCGGCAGAACCGGTCGCCGCAGATGCGGATGTTCTTCAGCCGTCGGATCGGTCTCAGCGACGAGGGCAACGCGATCCCCATTGCCGGCGGCACGCGGCTCACCGGTCGCGCCGGCGCCTATTCGGTCGGGGCGCTGAACATCCAGCAGCGCGGGCAGGGGTCGGCGCCCGCAACGAACTTCACAGCACTGCGGCTGCGCCGCGACATCCTGGCCAATTCCGACATCGGCGCCGTGCTGTTGAACAAGGAGCAGGGCGGCCCCGGCTTCAACCGCATGGCGGGCGTCGACGCGAACTTCCGCTTCGGCTACTTCACGATGAACGGATTTGCCGCCAGGACCATGTCAGCGGTGCCCGTGCGCGGACCGGGCGGCAATGAGTACGCGGGCCGTGCGCACGTGAATTACCAGGATCGCCTCTGGCAGTTCCGCGGCCGCTTCGATGCGATCGGCGGGCAGTTCAACGACGAGCTCGGCTTCATCCCGAGGCGCGGCGTGAACAACGAGTTCGCCATGGTCGCCCGGGCGTTCCGTTCCCCCAGGTTTCCGGCCTGGCTGCGCGAGATTCGTCCGCACTGGGAGATGGACATGTTCACCCGGCAGGCAGACGGGGCGCTCGATCAGCGGCTCCAGGACTTCCACGTGCCGCTGACATTCTCCAACGGCGGCTTCGCGGAGTTCGGGTGGAATACCAACGTCGAAGTCATCCGGGCCCCGTTCACGCTCAACAGCGCCCGCCGAGCCGTGGTGCTTCCCGGCCGCTACGAGTACACCGAGTACTTCGGGTTTTATTTCGGGAACGGTGCGGCGCGGGTGACGCCGTCGCTGCGCTATTCAGTGGGGGAGTTCTACGGCGGCTACAAGCGGACCTACCAGTTCGGCCCGTCGTTCCGCCCGAACGAGAGGCTCAGCGCGTCGCTGAGCCTGCAGATCAACGACATCGATCTGCCAGCCGCCTCCTACGTCTCGACGGTCACGACGGCGCGGGTGAACTACAACTTCGACACCAACGTGTTTCTCAACGCCCTTGTGCAGTACAGCACCGATACGCGGCAGCTCAGCTCGAACATCCGGCTCAACGTGATTCACCGGCCCCTGAGCGACTTCTTCTTCGTCTATAACGAGCGGCGTGACGAGCGCACGAACCAGCGGCTGGATCGCGCGCTCATCGCCAAGCTGACCTACATGCTGGCGTTGTAGGCGGGTGGCTATCGGGCCGGGAGTTTGGCCTTGTCGGCCGCGATCCGCTTGCGGAACCCCGCCTCGCCCTGTTCCTGCTGCTTCAGCCAGGCGCCCGGCTCCTGGAGCAGCGGATGCGGCCTCATGCCCTTCTTCATCCCATCAACCTTGCCCATGAACGCCTGCTGCGGGTGGCCCTGCAGGACGATGTCGGGATTGAGCTGCTTCAGCGTGCCGTACGTGGTGAGCGTGATCTCCGCGAGGTTCGGGTGCTTCGGGTTGCCGACGACGAGCGGGCCGCCGTTGGGCGCGGCGCCGCCGGGGAAGACGACCGTGTAGCTGCGCCCGCCGTCCTGCACGGTCGTGACCCACGTCGTCGCGCCGGGCGTGTGGCCGGGCGTCAGGACCGCGCGCAGCGTCATCGTGCCGAGCGTCACCGTCTCGCCCTCCTTGATGATGCGGTCGACGCGCACTGCCGGCCAGCCGTCGTATTCGACCGGCGACATGTCCCGTCCGGCTTCGAGCGCCCGGGCATCTTCGGCGGAGGCGATGACCTGCGCGCCCGTCGCCTTCTTCACTTCGGCATGTCCGCCAATGTGATCGACGTGCGCGTGGCTCGAGATCATGAGGCGGATGTCATTCGGCTTGAATCCGAGCTTCTCGACATTCGCGAGGACCGTTTTCGCCATCCGCGGCATGCCGGTGTCCATCAGGATGTGCCCCTGCGGGGTCGTCATGAGGTACGAGGCGATGTTCACCCCGCCGACGTAGTAGATGTTGGCAATGATCGGAAACGGCTCGACGCCGTCGCTCCAGGGTCCCTTGAGCTGGGCGTCCTGCTCGGCGCTGATGAAGCCTCCGGGGCCTGCCTGTGCGAACACGAGGACCGGCAACAGGAGAAGGGTGATGAGGGCGAATCTACGCATGGTCGTCCTTCCTTCGTTATAGGAGCGCTGAAAGTTCGGCGAGCGAGCGTACAACGTGCGTAGCGGGGAACCCAAGTTCCTCCGGCGGCTCCGCGGCGCTGCGCTGAATCCAGAAGGTCGTGAGGCCGGCCGACCCGGCGCCGGCGATGTCCCACGAATTCGACGACACAAAGCCAAGACGGCGCTCCGTGCCGAGGTGCGTCCCGGCCAGCGCGTACACGCGCGGGTTCGGCTTGAAGATGCCGACCTCCTCCACGCTGATCACGGCATCCAGCAGAGACGTCACGCCGGCGCTGTCCGCCGCCGCGCGGAGCATCTTCGGTTCCCCGTTCGACAGGATGGCCAGGCGTACCCCGCGATCCTTGAGTGCCTTCAGGCCAGGGACGACGTCGGGGAAGGCCGCGAGACGCAGGTAGGCGTCCATGAGCCGGGCCTTTCTGGCGGCCGTGAGGTCGAGTTGCAGGCTCCTGGCGGCCCAGACGAGGCCGTCCTCGGTCAACCGCCAGAAGTCCGCATGCCGCTCCATGAGACTCCGCAAGAGGCTGTACTGAAGCTGCTTGGCGCGCCAGGCCTGGGCGAGCGCCGTGCCGCGGCCTGGAAACAACTCCTCGCACAGGGCGGTCACCGAAAACACGTCGAACAGCGTCCCGTACGCGTCGAACGCGAGGGCCTGGATGGGTGCGGGCTGTCGGGCTGCTTCCATGCTGGCCTCCGCCATTGTCCCGAGAACGGTGCTGGCAGCCAGGGCCTGCATGAACGTGCGACGGCTCGTCTCGACGGGCATGGCGGGGCTATTTTCGTCGATTTCAGCCATCAGAAACCGGCTAAACGAATCACCCCTAATTGACGTATTTACAGGCGTTTGGCTATTATCGTTGAGACCCGTCCGGCACCCCGCGCCGGGCGAGGAGCATCACCGTTCGAGAACAGCGCTGTCTGAGCGGGGGCCATCACAACTTATGTCTAGCCGGATTTTGCGTGTTCCCGCGGTCATCGTCTGTACCGCCGTACTGATTCTCAGCGTCCACGCGCCTGTCTTTGCCCAGCAAGGGCCGGGCGGCGCGGCGGCCACCCGTCGGGTGGCGACCGCCATCCCGGTCGGCGAAGCGCCGATGGTTGACGGCCTCCTGAACGAAGGCGCCTGGCTGAAGGCGATCCCGCTTGACGGCTTCATCCAGGCAGATCCGCTCGATGGGCAGCCGGCGTCTCAGCGGACCGAGGTCCGCATCCTCTTCGACGCCAACGCGGTGTACGTCGGTGCGATCCTGCACGACAGCGACCCGTCGCAGATTGTCACGACCGACACGCGGCGCGACGCGAACCTGGGCGAGATGGACTCGTTCCAGATCATCTTCGACACCTATCGCGACCAGCAGAACGGCTTCGTCTTCGGCACCAACGCGCTCGGCGTGCAGTACGACGGGCAGGTGCGGGACCAGGGCAACACCAGCAACACCTGGGACGGCAGCTGGGAGGTGAAGACCAATGTCACCGAGTCCGGGTGGACGGCGGAGTTCAGGATTCCGCTGCGCACCCTGCGCTACGGACCGGCGCCGCAGACCTGGGGCTTCAATGCCTATCGCAACATTCAGCGGACCCGCGAACGCACGTACTGGTCGCCGCTGCCGCGCGAATACAACATCGGCCGGCTGTCGTCGGCCGGCGACCTGCGTGGCCTGCAGCTGCAGGCGCCCCGCAACCTGAAGGTCCTGCCGTACGTGACTTCGTCGGCGAACCGCAACTACCGGCCGAGGGTGAACAACGATTTCAACGGCGACTTCGGGTTCGACGCGAAGATCGGCATTACGCCGAGCCTCAACCTGGATGCCACCTACAACACCGACTTCGCGCAGGTGGAGGTCGACAACCAGCAGATCAACCTGACGCGTTTCAACCTGCGCTTCCCGGAGAAGCGGCCGTTCTTCCAGGAGAACTCGGGCCTCTTCCGGATTGGCCAGGGCAACGAAGTCGATCTCTTCTTCAGCCGCAAGATCGGTTTGGACGAGAACGGGGGCCTCGTGCCGATCCGCGGCGGCGGCCGCCTCACCGGCAAGGTGAACGGCTTCAACGTCGGCGTGCTCAACATGCAGACCGACGACACGGCCTCGACGGCGTCGAACAACTTCGCCGTCGTGCGCGCAAGCCGGGAGCTGCGGAACCGGTCCGGCGTCGGCGTGATGTTCATCAATCGGTCCGGGTCCGGTGATGCCTCCCGTGACAGCAACTGGAACCGCACCTTCGGCACGGATGCGCGCCTGGGCGTGGGCGAGCACATGACGATGGCGGGGTACGCGGCACGGACCCAGACGCCCGGCCGCCTCGGGAACGACTACGCGTTCAATACGAACGTCCAGTGGGACGACGGCCGCCGCGACGGGCAGATCGAGTACGGCGGCACCGGCGAGAATTTCAATCCCGAAGTCGGCTTCCTCGAGACGCCTGGCGGGTACCGCCGGTACCGCGTCAGCTACGGCGAGGTGTGGCGCCAGGACGGCATCACGTCCAGGGGCTTCCGCGAGCTGAACCCGCACATGAACTACACGCGGTTCAACTACATCGACGGGAGTCTGCTCACGGCGGACATGCACGTCGACAACCACTGGGACTGGGAGAACGGCCAGTTCATCACCGTCGCGCTGAACGGCACATGGGACGGGCTCCGCGAGCCGTTCCAGATTTATCCCGGCGTCATCGTTCCGCCCGGGGAGCATGGCGGCCCGCGCGCGACGTTCCGCTACAACAGCGATCGGCGCAAGTGGTGGTACGGGCGCCTCCAGTGGGACCTCGGCACGTTCATGACCGGCCGCCAGAGCAGCCCGACGATGCAGCTGATCTTCCGGGAGGGCGGCAAGTTCACACTCGACGCGACGTGGAACTACCGGGAGATCGACCTTCCGCAGGGCGCGTTCCACACGAACCTCGCGAACACACGCGTCACCTACAACTTCTCGCCGTCGGTGTTCGTGCAGAGCCTGGTGCAGTACAACGACCGCACCAATCGCTGGTCGACGAACCTGCGTTTCCACTGGCTGGAAACGGCCGGCACGGGACTGTTTGTCGTCTACAACAATACCGAGGGGTTGAACGGCTTCGGACCGATCAACCGCACGTTCATCGTGAAATACGTGCGGCAGTTCGATCTGCTGAACTAAGGCCTTAGGCCTTAGGCCTTAGGCCTTAGGCTCTAGGCGTTAGGCTCTAGGCTCTGGGAAGAGCGGTTCTTCCTAGAGCCCAGAGCCTAGAGCCCCGAGCCCCGAGCCCCGAGCCCAGAGCCCTCCTCCCCCATAATCGTCCAATGCGTACAGGATTCTGGCTTTCGGGCGTTGTGGCCCTCGTGATTGCGGGCGCTCTTGCCGCTCAGGAACGTCCCGGATCGCCGCGGCCCGACGTTCGCCTGGCTCGAAGCGGCGCCGCCCTGGATGAGATTCGCGGCAGCGACATAGCCGCACATGTCCGGTTTCTTGCCGACGATCTCCTTGAA
This sequence comes from Vicinamibacterales bacterium, assembly GCA_964202965.1. Classification (GTDB taxonomy): domain Bacteria; phylum Acidobacteriota; class Vicinamibacteria; order Vicinamibacterales; family UBA2999; genus CAXNKG01. The sequence continues at coordinate 5,004 of CAXNKG010000041.1, read as the reverse complement.
GGCCGGGCGCCGTCCACACGAGGAGGAGATCTGGCGGCGGGGTACCTGGCGGCCCAACTGGCGCTGCTCGGCTACGAACCCGGGGCGGCCGATGGGACCTTCTTCCAGCAGGTGGCGATCGTCGAGACCCTCGTCGATCCGTCGTTCACGCTTGGCGTGGGCGCCGGAGCTCCCTTCAGATATCTCGAGGACGTCGTCGCCGGATCAGGGATCCAGCAGCCGCAGGTGCGTGCGGCGGGCGACGTGGTCTTTGTCGGCCACGGCATTGTCGCTCCCGAGTACGGCTGGAATGATTACGCCGGCACCGACATGAAGGGCAAGATCGCGCTCGTCATGGTCAACGATCCGCCGGCGACCAGTGACGAGCCGCAGTTGTTTGGTGGCCCGGCGCTGACGTACTACGGCCGGTGGACCTACAAGTTCGAGGAAGCGGCGCGGCAGGGTGCGGCCGGGGCAATTCTGATCCACACCGACGAATCGGCCACCTATGGCTGGCAGGTGGTCCAGGCGGGGTGGAGTGGCACGCAGTACTCGATTCCTGCGGTCGAGGGCGTGCCGCGGCTGTCGCTGAGCGGATGGGTGACGGATCGCGCCGCTCGTGAGATTGCGAAGCGCGGAGGACAGGACCTCGACGTGCTGCGCGCGGCGGCCGTCACGCGCGGGTTCAAGGCGGTTTCCCTTGGCGTGCAGGCCTCGGGCAGCATCACGCAGACGGTGGCGCAGAAGTCGTCTCCGAACGTCATCGGCGTGCTGCGCGGGACGAACGAGTCCGAAGCGGTTGTGTATACCGCCCATTACGATCACCTTGGCGTCCGTGAGGCGAAGCCCGGCGAACCCGCCAATACCGATCGCATTTCGAACGGCGCCACCGACAACGCCACCGGACTGGCGGGGGTGCTCGAAGTGGCCCAGGCGCTGGCTCGCGCGCGCGCACGGCCGGCGCGCTCGGTCTACGTGCTCTTCACCACGGCGGAGGAGTCAGGACTTCTCGGCGCAGCGTATTTCGCCGACCACCCCGTTCTCCCGGCAGCTGCATGGGTGGCCAACATCAATATCGACTCGCTCAACATGGCCGGGCCGAGCCGCGACATCGTCCTGCTCGGCGCCGAACGCTCCACGCTGGGCCCGCTCGCCGCCCAGCTGGCCGCCGAGACGGAGCGGACGGTCGGGCCAGACCCGGCGCCGGGCCGCGGCTATTTCTTCCGCTCCGATCACTTTCCGCTGGCCAAGATCGGCATCCCCGCCGTGTCTGTCGGCGAACCGATCGACTTCATCGGTCCTGATCCCACCGCGTCGAAGACGTTCTGGGAGGAGTACAACGCGAAGCGGTACCACAACGTCGACGACGAGGTGCTACCGTCCTGGAATTACGAAGGGGCCGTCAACGACATGCGATTCCTGGCGGAGCTGGGATGGCGAATCGCCAATCTCGTCGAGAAGCCGGCCTACCACCCGAACGAACAGTTCGCCCGTCCGCGCCAGCAATCCGCGAACTGAAGTGTCCGCCCTTTGCCCTTTGACCTTTGCCTTTTGACCTGACACTCGCCACCGTCGCCGACATCGAGGCGGCCGCGGAGCGCATCCGCGGCGTCGCCGTCCGCACCTCGCTCATCGACACACGTGTCGTTGCTCTCAAGTGCGAGAACCAGCAGCCGATGGGCGCCTTCAAGATCCGCGGCGCTGTCAACTTTCTCGCCCAGCTGCCGCCGGAGTCGAGGGCAGCCGGTGTCATCACGTATTCCTCCGGTAACCACGGCCAGGCGGTCGCGCTCGCCGCCCAGCGCCTGGGCATGCTGGCGGTCGTCGTCATGCCGGAGACCGCGCCGCGGGTGAAGGTCGAGGGTGTGAAGTCGTACGGCGGGGAAGTCATCTTCGCGGGAACGACGTCGGTCGACCGCAAGGCACGGGCGGAAGCGGAGGCCGCGGCGCGAGGCCTGACGATGGTGCCGCCGTTCGATCATCCGTGGATCATTGCGGGCGCGGGGACGTGCGGCCTCGAGATTCTCGAGCAGAAGCCTGACGTGAAGGTGATCTACGTCCAGGTCGGCGGCGGCGGGCTGATTGCGGGCATTGCGGCCGCCGTCAAAGGCAGTCGCACGGATGTTCGCATCGTCGGTGTCGAACCCACGGGCGCCGCGAAGATGGCCGCATCACGCGCCGCTGGCCATCCTGTAAGGCTGGACAAGACATCCAGCATCGCGGACGGCCTGCTGCCGTTGCGGCCGGGAGACCTCACCTTCGCCCACGTCCAGGCGTTTGTCGACGACATCGTCACGGTCACCGACGACGAGATCGCGGCGGCGGTCGGCTGGCTGCACCGCGAAGCGGGCATCGTCGCGGAACCGAGCGGCGCAACATCCGTTGCTGCGGTCCTTCGCAATGGTGGAACGAAGGCTGCGGGGATGGTGGCGGTGATCTCCGGGGGTAACGTTTCGCCCGAGGACCACGCCCGCTACCTCGACGGGCCCATATAATCCACAGCACCGTGGCCCTCACCGCCGGCACCCGCCTCGGCCCGTACGAAATCGTCGCCCAGATCGGCGTGGGTGGCATGGGGGAGGTGTATCAGGCAACGGACACGAATCTTGGCCGCCAGGTGGCGATCAAGGTGTTGCCGGACACGGTGGCGCGGGACGGCGAGCGGCTCGCGCGTTTTGACCGCGAGGCCAGAACCCTGGCCGCGCTCAATCATCCGAACATCGCACAGATCCACGGCCTGGAGAAATCAGGCGGCACCCTCGCGCTCGTCATGTAGCTGGTGGAGGGGCCGACGCTGGCCGATCGGATCTCGGATGTAGGGCGGGTCCCGCGAAGCGGACCCGCCGGTCTACCCCTCGACGAAGCACTGCCCATTGCCAGGCAGATCGCAGACGCGCTGGAGGCCGCGCACGAACAGGGCATCATCCACCGGGATCTGAAGCCGGCCAATATCAAGGTGCGGCCTGACGGCACCGTGAAGGTGCTCGACTTCGGGCTCGCGAAGGCGATGGACAACGTAGGGCGGGTCCCGCAAAGCGGACCCGCCGCCGAAGCGTCGATGTCGCCAACCATCACCACCCCCGCCATGACGCAGGCCGGAATGATCCTCGGCACGGCGGCGTACATGTCGCCCGAGCAGGCCAAGGGCCGCACGGTGGACAAGCGCAGCGACATCTGGGCGTTCGGGTGCGTGCTCTACGAGATGTTGACGGGTCGGCGTGCCTTTCACGCGGAGGACGTCTCGGAGACGCTCGCGACCGTGCTGATGAAGGAGCCGGACTGGGCTGCGTTGCCCGCCACGACGCCACCGACGGTCAGCGTTGTGCTTCGACGCTGCCTGCAGAAGGATCGCAAGCAGCGGGTGCGTGACATCGGCGACGTCTCGCTGGCGCTGGAGGGCGCGTTCGAGACGGCCGCGCCGGCATCACCGACCGGAGCACCCGTCGTCTCCCGCACGGGTCGGCGGGTCGCGTGGGCGGCGGCGCTCGGAATCGTGAGTCTTGCGGCGCTGGGCTGGGGCGCCTTCGCCTATTTCCGGCCCGCTCCGCCAGCAGCGGAGGCCATACGCTTTTTCATGTCCCCGCCGGACGCCTGGAATTTCCAGAGTCTGACCGATGCCACCGGGGTATCGCCGGTTCCCATGGCGGTCTCGCCGGATGGGCGGCGGATGGCCTTCGTGGCCGTCGGCGCAGGCAATAGCGCACTTCTCTGGATCCGCTCGCTCGACACGCTCACCGCGCAGTCGCTCGCGGGCACCGACGGCGCCTCGTCGCCTTTCTGGTCGCCGGATAGCCGCTCTCTCGGATTCTTCGCCGGCGGCAAACTCAAGAAGATTGACGTCGCCGGCGGCCCGCCCATTACGCTCTGCGACGCGCCAAGCAGTCGTGGCGGCTCATGGAGCCGCGACGGCATCATCGTCTTCAACCCGGCCAACGCCGTGGCGCTCCAGAAAGTGCCTGCGGCGGGCGGTACGCCCACCGCGGCTACCGTCCTCGTTGCTGACGAAACCGCCCACCGGCGGCCCTTCTTCCTTCCCGACGGCCGGCACTTCCTCTACAGCGCGGCCTCAGGTGCGCAAACAGCAGGGTTGTCCATCTACGTGGCCTCGCTCGACTCCGCCGATCGAAAATTGCTCCTGACCGCCGACGCCAACAATGCCCTCTACTCCCAGGGCCATCTGCTCTTCCTGCGCGAGACCACCCTCATGGCGCAACCGTTTGACGCGCAGCGCCTCGAACTGGCCGGCGAGCCCTTTCCCATCGCCGAGCAGATCCAGTTGAGCCAAACCGTTCCGCCAAACGGTTTTTTCTCCGCGTCGGAGCATGGCGTCCTGGCGTACCAGACGGGAACGGGAGCGGCCGGCTCCCAACTCGTGTGGTTTGACCGCTCCGGCAAGGAGCTTGGCGTACTTGGGGAGCCTGCTGCCTACTCTGACATCGAGCTTTCGCCGGATGGGAAACAGGCGTCCGTCAGTGTTCCAGAGCAGTCGGGAAGGGCCAGGGACGTCTGGCTGTACGATGTGGCGCGCGGCCTCAAGACTCGCTTGACGTTCGATGCGGCGGACGAACTCGCCCTGATCTGGTCACCCGATGGCAGCCGGGCGGTGTTCAACTCCCGCCGCAACGGGCAGTTGGACCTGTATCAGAAGGCCGCCGACGGGTCCGGCACGGAGGACGTGCTGCTCGAAGACAATCGTCAAAAAACTCCCGTGAGCTGGTCCGCGGACGGCCGGTTCATTCTCTATCGCAGCGGCGGTGGACCGACAGGTAATGATTTGTTTGTCTTGCCGCTATCGGGAGACCGCAAGCCCATTCCGTTTGTGAATACGCAGTTCGGTGAGGTCACGGGGGCATTCTCTCCCGACGGGCGGTGGGTGGCGTACGTGTCAAACGAATCCGGTAGGAATGAGGTCTATGTCGCTCCCTTCCCAGGACCGGGTGGGAAGCGGCAGGTCTCGACGGGCGGCGGCACTCAGCCCCGGTGGCGGCGCGATGGCATGGAGATGTTCTATTTCACTCCCGACAA
>CAXNKG010000040.1:0-27431 GCA_964202965.1 Vicinamibacterales bacterium | reverse complement strand
GTCGTGCGGCGCCGCGGGGTGGTGCGCGTCATCTGCACGAACAGCAAACACAAGCAGAGGCAGGGATAACCGATGGCACGCATTGCTGGCGTCGATCTTCCGCGCACCAAGCGCATCGAGATCGGGCTCACGTATATCTACGGGATCGGCCGCAAACGGTCGAACGACATCCTGGGCGCAGCGGGCGTGAGCCCTGACGTGCGCGTCAAGGACCTGTCCGAAGACGACGTCCGGAAGATCAGCCGGGTCATCGAGGAAGTGGGCGGCGTCGAGGGTGACCTCCGCAAGGAGATCTCCATGAACATCAAGCGGATGATGGAAATCGGCTGCTATCGTGGCCTGCGCCATCGCCGGAATTTGCCGGTGCGCGGCCAGCGGACGCGGACGAACGCGCGGACGCGCAAGGGGCCGCGCAAGGGCGCGGTCGCCAAGAAGAAGACGGTGTAAGTGATGGCAAAATCTGACGCAGCAGCGGTCCCCGGCGCTGGTCCCGAGAAGGACAAGAAGGCCGCCGGAAAACCGAAGAAGGCATTCAAGAAGCGTGGAGAGAAGCGCGTCGTGCACCACGGCTACGTGCACATCTACGCGTCGTTCAACAACACGCACGTGACCATCACGGACACCGAGGGGAACGTGATTGCCTGGTCGAGCGCCGGGGGCATCGGGTTCAAGGGCTCACGCAAGGGCACGCCCTTCGCCGCCACGCAGGCGGCGATGAACGCCGGCAACGCGGCGAAGACCCATGGCCTCCGATCGGCTGAGGTGCGCGTGAAGGGTCCAGGGTCCGGCCGCGAATCGGCGATCCGGGCGCTGCAGACGGTCGGCATCGAGGTGAAGTCGATCCGCGACGTCACGCCGATCCCGCACAACGGCTGCCGGCCGACGAAACGGAGAAGGGTCTGAAGACATGGCGAGATATATAGGTCCCGTCTGCCGCCTGTGTCGCCGCGAGGGCATGAAGCTGTTCCTCAAGGGCGAGCGCTGCTACACGGACAAGTGCGGCATCGAGAAACGCAACTTCGCGCCCGGGCAGCACGGCAAGACGCGGAAGCAGAAGATCGTCGGCTACGGTGTGCAGCTGCGCGAAAAGCAGAAGGTCAAGCGCATTTACGGAGTCCTGGAGGACCAGTTCCGCCGCTATTTCGAGCAGGCGGAGCGGACGCGCGGGATTACCGGCGAGACGCTGCTGCAGTTGCTCGAGCGGCGCCTGGACAACGTGGCCTACCGTCTGGGCTTCGCGACCTCGCGTGCGCAGGCGCGGCAGCTCGTCCGCCACGGCCACTTCACCATCAACGGCCGCAAGGTCGACATCCCGTCGTATTCGGTGAAGCCGGGCGACGTGATGGCCGTGCGGCAGCGCAGCAGGAGCGCGCCCGCCATTCTGCACGCGCTCGAGGAAGTGAAGGGGCGCGGTGTGCCCGAGTGGCTCCGGTTCGACGCCGAGGCGCTCGCGGGCACCGTCAGCTCGGTGCCGACGCGCGAGCAGATCAACCTGCCCGTGCAGGAACAGCTGATCGTCGAGCTTTATAGCAAGTAGGCAGTAGGCGGTAGGCAGCCGATCGCCTGCCGCCTACTGCCTCGCACCCGCCGGCCCGCAGCCTTACAGACCTGCGGTGGGAGGCCGGCGGACACACAGGCAGGTCTGGAGGCCGGGACTGCCGGCCCGTTCGCGAAAGGAACGCACATGCTCTGGAAAGGTTTTCAGCGTCCGAAGCGCCTCGAATTGGAGCGCGACACCCTCACCGACCGGTTCGGCCGGTTCTACGCCCAGCCGTTCGAGCGCGGCTTCGGCACCACGATTGGCAACGCGCTCCGGCGGGTGCTGCTGTCGTCGATTGAAGGCGCGGCGATCACGGCGGTGAAGATCGACGGCGTGCTGCACGAATTCTCGCCCATTCCAGGCGTGGTCGAGGATGCGACCGACATCATCCTCAACCTGAAGCAGATTCCGCTGAAAATGCACAGCGATACGACGAAGACGCTCCATGTCCGTGTCGACAAGCCGGGCATCGTCCGCGCGAAGGACATCAGCGCGGACGCGGATCTCGAGGTGCTCGAGCCGGAAGCGCACATCGCCACGATCTCGGCCGGCGGGAAGCTCCATATGGAGCTCCGGATCAAGCGCGGCCGGGGCTACGTGTCGGCCGACAAGAATTTCGATGAAGACCTCGGCATCGGCTGGATTCCCATCGACTCGGTGCACTCGCCGGTGAAGAAGGTGAACTACCTGGTCGAGGCGGCGCGCCTTGGTCAGACGACGGACTACGACAAGCTGACGATCGACGTCTGGACCAACGGATCCGTCGCGGCGCGCGACGCGGTCTCGCTGGCCGCGAAGCTCGTGCGCGACCACCTGAACATCTTCATCAACCTCGAGGACGCCGATGACGATATGCAGGAGGCGCAGGGCGGCCAGGAGCGGGCGGTCGTGACCAACGAGAATCTCGACAAGAGCGTCGAGGAGCTCGAGCTGTCCGTGCGGTCGTACAACTGCCTGAAGAACGCGAACATCCGCACGATTCGTGAGCTGGTCCAGAAGACGGAAGCCGAGATGCTTCGCACGAAGAACTTTGGCCGGAAGTCGCTCAACGAGATCAAGGAGATCCTCCACGGGATGGGCCTCAATCTCGGGATGCGGCTCGACCAGCCGGCGCAGGTACATCAGGAGTAGGCAGTAGGCAGCAGGCAGTAGTATCTGTGAACTGCCTACCGCCTACCGTGAACTACAGGATCCAGTCATGAGACACAACGTTGCACATCGAAAGCTGGGACGTGTCACCGAGCACCGGATCGCGCTGCTGCGCAATCAGGCGGTGGCGTTGATCCAGCACGAGCGGATTGAAACGACGCTCCCGAAGGCAAAGGAGCTGCGCCCGTTCGTCGAGCGGCTCATCACGCTTGCGAAGCGCGGCGCGGCCGCCGGCGATCCGGGCGGCCGAGGCCTGCATGCGCGGCGGCTCGTGGCCGCTGAGCTTGCGGACAAGGCGGTGGTCGTCAAGCTGTTCGACACCATCGCACCCAGGTTTGCCGAGCGGGCCGGAGGCTACACGCGCATTCTCAAGATCGGCAGCCGTCGCGGCGACGGTGCCGAGGTCGCGCAGATTGAGCTGGTCGGCAGCGAGTTCAACCCGCGCGAGGCCGATCAGAAGGCCGCCGACAAGGAGGCCGCGAAGCCGAAGGCGCGTGGCGTCGGCGATCGGCTGAAGGCCGCAGCTTCCCGGATGCGCGGCGGCAAGAACGACGACAGCGGTTCGAAGGGGCAGTCGGGCGGTCAGACCAAGGGGGCCTCACGCAGGTCGACGACACCGCGGAAGGCCGGCGGTTCCTAGTCGTTTCGAGTTCCGCGCTTTCTCCTGAAACGGGCCGGCTGCGAGCCGGCCCGTTCTCCGTACGGCCATCTTTTTCCGCAACCAGAGTTGCCGTTTTGTCGTGCCCGGCCCCGGCCGGGCAGCGGCGAACTGCGTTAACCCTCGCCACGTCACCGGGTTGCCGCCACGCCGTGCAGGCCGCCAGGCAGGCGCCGCCGTTGCTCACACGGCTGCGCAACGATGCAGCATGTCCCTCGGCCCAACCTGCGGTGGCTCCGCGTCGCCTGCCTCCTTGTGGGCGCCGCGATTGGCGTGCCTGGCGACGCGACAGTGGGCCAGGGTCGCGAGGTGTCGCACGAGCGCGGCATCGATGCGCTCGCGGCCGCTCACGTCGTGGCGTCAGGTTTTGCGGGTCTGTCAGGTGTGGCTGTGGAGTCTGTCGGCACGCTGCTCGTGACGGACCGCATCGCCGGCACCCTCAGCAGGATTTCAGCGAGCGGCGAGTCCCGGGTTGTTCTCCGCGAGTTGCACCGGCCTGAAGGTGTGGCGGCGGGCACGGATGGCGACGTGTACGTCCTCGAGGCCGGAGCCGGCCGGATACTCCGCCTTCTCGCCGACGGCACGACCCTCGTCGCTGCGGGCGGCCTGAAGCAGCCCTCGGCGCTCGCCGCCGGTCGCGACGGGCGGATCTGGGTCGCGGCGCACGGGCAGGGCGGGGACGTTGTGGCGCGTCTCGAACCGTCGGGTGGCCTGACCGACATGCTCTCCGGCCTCGAGGACGTCCGGGCGCTCGCTGTGAATGACGCCACGCTATTTGTTGCCACCTCGACCTCGGTCGTGCGGGTACCCCTTGGGCCGGACGGGTCCGCGGGCAGGGCGACGCCGATGCTTCGCCGATGGCGCTCACGGGGAATGGTGGCCGCCCCGCTTGGAGGCCTGTACATCAGCGGATGGCCTGTCGGCGCTGGCGGTGCGGCGCGCGCAGGGATCCTGAAATACGACGGCGCATCGGGTCATACGGCGCGGTTTGCCACGGGGCTGCGGCGGCCTGGCGCCCTCGCGCTCGAGCCGTCAGGGCACCTGCTGGCGGCCGACGTAGGACCTCATGGGAGGCTCTGGCGATTCATGGCGCCGCCGGCGCCCGTCGTGTCGCTTCCCGACTTCACCAGCCAGTCGTCCGTGAGTGTGATGGGCACCGCGGATCGGGGTGCTCGGGTGCAAGCGCTCGCGCAGGGCGCGGTTCAGGCAGTGGCGATGGCCGATGAGGCGACGGGGCGTTTCAGCATGACCACCGCGCTCGCGCCGAACGCCGAGACCGCGTTGCTGTTCGTGGCGACCGCCGCCGGGGGCGCCGGGCTGGCCGGCGCGACGGCCCGGGAGGTGATCGTGCATGACGACCGCCCACCCCGGGTCACGTTAACCTCGCCTGCTGCTGCCGCATATATCCGCGACGCGGCGGTGCTGGTCGCCAGCGCCACCGACGACGGCTCCAGGATGGCGTCGATCCGGCTTCTACTGGGCGATGCGGACGTCGCCCGTGCTGAGACGGCTCTCGGCGAATCGCGCCTGGCCGTGCAGGCGGTCGTCGACGTGGCCCGAACTCCCGAGGGGATGCACACGCTGACGGCGCTCGCGGCGGATCGGGCTGGGAATCATGCCAGCGCGGCGCAGCTGGTTGTCATCGATCGCACGCCGCCAGACGCCGCCCTCGTCGAACACCCGGACGCCCGGATCCCGGAAGGCGCTGCAGCTTTCAGCTTCGCGGCCACCGACCTCCTGTCGCCGGTCCTCGAATTCTCGTGGCGCCTGGATGGGGCGGACTGGTCGCCCTATCAAACCGGTACCCGCGTGGTCTTTCAGCGGCTCGCCGCCGGCAGTCATTCCTTCGAGGTGAGAGCCCGCGACCTCGCCGGGAACGAGGACATCACGCCGGCCCCCTGGGAATTCCAGGTCGGGGCCGTACGTCTTGACGTCGCCGAGCCCGGTCCGGGCACCGTGGTCACGACTCCCACGGTGTGGGTCCGCGGCGAGGCCAGCGGCACCGCGCCCGTCACGGTTTCCATTCCGCTGCCGGAGGAATTCCGCATACTGGCGAAGGCAATCAGCGCGCCGGTGGTTGGGGGACGATTCGCGCTGGAAGTTCCGGTTGTGGCGGGTCGGTGGAGCGCGGTCGTCACCGCGGCAGACGGGACGGGCGCCACCGCCGTTGAAGCGGTCGACGTCCGTGTCCTGGATGCGCTGACGCCGCCGACGCGTGTCCCGGCCGTGCCTGCGGCCGGGGTTGCGCCCCATCAGGTGCAATTTGGTGTCGGATCCCTCCCGATCGGGACGTACACCATCGATCTCGAGAGCGACGGGACCGTCGATTACTCGGGCGAGCGGCCCGATGGGCGGCAGTTCACGTATGGCACATCGGGAGCGTTCCTTGCGACCATCGCGGTGGTGACGCCTGGCGGCCTGTCGCTCCAGTGGCGCGCCGCCGTCACCGCGTACGATCGCAGCGGACTGGAGACCGAGCTCTACTCGACGTGGAACGGCCTGAAACAAGCCATGCGCCTGGGCGAGCCCGACCAGGCCGCTTCGTTCATTCACACCGCTCGGCGTGCGGTATGGCGGGACTACTTCGCGCAGCTTGGTGCGGCGGCGATGTCGACCGGAGCCGACGCGGCCCTGACGGATATCGAGTTCGTGGGGTTTGAGGGTGACCGCGTGGAATGCGAGATGATGCGGGCGGTCGATGGACTGATGTTCTCGTTCCCGGTGTCGTTCGCGATGGACACCGACGGTAGGTGGCGACTATGGCAATTCTGACGCGCATCGCTCTCTGCGTCGTCGCGCTGGCGCTCACGGCCGCCTGTCGAACGGGACAGGAGCAGTGGGGCCCGTTTCGCGGGCAAGTAGTCGACTTCGATACCGGCGACCCGATCGCCGGCGGGAACGTGATGGTGATGTGGATCCGCGATCGTCCGAGCCTTCATTCAGGAGAGTCCTTTTATGACGCCCGCGAAACAGTCACCGATGACGAGGGCCGGTTCGAAATCCCGTACGAACGGCGCTGGTTCACAGCCTGGGTGAATCCTCCTCGCATCGACGTCTTCGTGCCTGGTCATGTGATGGAAGGGGCGGCTGTAGTAACCGGTGAAGGGCGACCCTACGTAGATCCCACCTTCATTGGGATGCGTCTACTTCAGACTGAAAGCGAAAAATGCAGAAGAGGCAGAGCGCTGCCGGTGATGACGCCGCGGGAGGCAGTGCCGATGTTCGCTGCTGCTGTTCACAATTACGTCGTGTCGTTGTCATGCTGACGGATTATCTCCGCGCGCCGCTCATAGTCGTTGTAATCGCGGCTGGGGCATGGACGTCGGCTTCCGCTTTGGGCGTTGGGACGCACACCTTGGTCAATCGTGAGGCTGCTACAGGAAGTCCTCGTCTTGACGAACGTTTGCGCACGGCTCTTGGTTTCGAGGACGGTACGTCGACACTCTTTCGGCACAGAGGGGCTCTTCGCGACGTTGTTGAGTGGCTGGAGGAAGGCGGCGAACGGGAGGACGACTCATTTCGATTCCTCTTTCATTTTCACGACCCCCTCCAGCCGCTGCATAGCGCTGGCTTGGGTATCGGCCCGGCTCGCTTTGCGTCCTCTCTCAGCTGGATGCACGAAACGTCTCAGCACTGGTCGTGGCGTTCCGCGCGGGTGTTGTACTACAACGCGTTGACGGAAGAGGACCCGGTCCGGAGAGAGGTGCTGTGGGCTGACCTCTTTCGCGCGGTCGGGCAGATCATGCATCTCGTCGTGGATGCGTCGGTGCCCGAGCACGCGCGGAATGACATGCACCCTCTGGGTGCGATGAAGATCGAGAACTCCTACGAGCGCTGGGTTGCAGACCAGCACCGTGGCGGCGGGGGGCAGGAGGCAGCGTTCGTAGCACGGTATCTCGCGCTCCCTATTGGTTTTGCCGAGGAGTTGCTCACGGCGGGCGCTGCCTCAGGCGAACCGGCCGGGTTGCTTCCGGTCGCGCGGCTGGTTGACGCAGATCGCTATGACGGCACGAACCCCGGCGTGACGGTAGGTGGCGACTCCCGGGCGCCGGTCGCGGTTGGCGTCGCGGAGATCGCCAGCGCCAACTTCTTCAGCGAGGACACCTTGCGCGGGCAATATCCCTCGCCCACGGATGCCGGCCTCATTCCGGTCAACCTGGCCACACCGCTCGGCAAGGTCCGGCGGTATTTCAGCCGTCCGGCGGGGCAGGGACTCCTGCCCGCCAACCCGCTCAAGGCGGAGTGCGCATCCGACGCGTTCCTGCGGGGCCTGCCGGTCGGGCGTGTGCCATATCCCTGCGTGGATCCGCTCGTCTGGCAACAGGTGGCCATGCACATGCTCCCGCGCGCGGTTGGGTACGCACGCGGCGTGCTCGACTATTTCTTCCGCGGGTCCCTGGCGGTGACCGAGGTGACCTGGGACGCGTCCGGCGTCCGCATGGACGTCTGGAATACGAGCACCGAAGAGATGGAGGGCGTCTTCGAGATCTGGGCACGCCACAATCCGGATTCACCTCATGAGCGCCGGACCAGGCTGGCCACGCTGGGCGGCGGCGAACGCATCGTACTGGCGCCAGGCGACCTCTATACCTTCGAGCGAATCCCCATTCCCCCTGACGCCAGCCCGGCCGCGAAACACGTGATGGTATTCAAGGGGCGTCTCGGTTCCGAAGACGAGGCCGTCGCGGCTCAGGTGTTTACCGTCCCGCACGTCGAGATCCGTCAGACGACGTACACGGCGGCGACTGAATTCTTCTGCGCGGCGCCGGCTGGTTCCTCCGCTGCACCCGCCGCGAACACCACCTCCACCATCCGCAACGACTCCCGGTCGTGCGCATGGCGAATCGTGGCGCATCACGTGACGGGAACGCTGGCGACGAACATGCCAGCCGCCCCTGCGACGACGCATCCAGAGCCGATTCTGGCGAAGATTGAGGCACGCTGGACCGGCGACGCGGTCCCCGCCCCGCTCGTCGTTGACGGCCGCAGCGTTGGTCGCACGTGGCTCCGGCAAGGGAGCGAGCCCGATCCCACGACCTTTGAAATCCACGATCCCTCGGTCCGCGTGGCGACTCGGCCGCTGGCGCTCGTGGTCACCTACACGAGCGGCCGCCAGGCCGTGTTCCGCATGGTCCGCATCATCTCCGCGGGCGTGACCCACGAAAAGATGATGCTGCTCGATAACCGGACGCCGGCAGGTACCATGCTGGTCGCGTCGCGCCGAAGCGCCACGGCCCTGCTGTCACTCGACCTGGCAACGCAGTTCGAGACGATCGCGCACAGTGGGTTCACGGCGCCGCGGCTGGGCGCCGCGAGTCGAGCGTTCGGAAGCAGTTCGGTCAGCGAGGGGATCGTGGCTGATCGCCAGACCTTCCTGCACATGGAGATCGACGACTTCCAGACCTTCTCGGCTTCGGCGGCGGCGCAGACGACGTACGACGCTATCGAGCTGAAGAGTCCGCATCCGGACGGACCGACCTACGGGTGGGACGCGGACGTGCGGCGGTTCTATCAGCCGATGGAAGTGGAGTTCCTGCGGGCGTTTGTGACGTCTGCTCCGGTGCCGTTTACCGTGAAGCTGACCGGAGCGGGATCCGAGGGCACACGGTAGCCGGCTGCGCGCCCGCGGCTCATGCGCGCGTTACGTTTCTTCCACGACCTCCTGGCCGCGCTCCGCTCTGGCTGCCGCGATGATTCTCGTCTGCTGGTGCTGCGGCACTTCCTCGTAGTGCGAGTACTCCATGTGGTACGTGCCCCGTCCGCCGGTCGCCGACGTCAGATGCTGTTCGTAACTGAGCATCTCCGACATCGGCACCTGCGCCCGGATGACGGTCATCGCGCCGCGGGTATCCATGCCCGCGATGCGTCCGCGCCGGCTGTTCAGGTCGCCCATCAGATCGCCGGCGAAATCGCTGGGCGCGTACACCTCGACCTTCATGATCGGCTCGAGGATGGTTGGCCGCGCGCGCGACATCGCGTCCTTGAACGCGAGCGATCCGGCCATCTTGAACGAGAGCTCGTTCGAGTCGACCTGGTGGTACGACCCGTCGAACACCGTGGCCTTGAAATCGACCATCGGGTAGCCGGCCAGAAAGCCACGCATGCGGGCCTCCTGGATGCCCTTTTCCACGGCCGGCACGAACTGACGCGGGATCGAGCCTCCGAAGATGTCGTCCTCGAACTGGAAGTCGCTGCCGCGCGGCAGCGGCTCCACGCGGATCTTGCAATCGCCGAACTGCCCGTGGCCGCCGGTCTGCTTCTTATGCCGGCCGTGCGCCTCCGTTGCCGCCAGGATCGTCTCGCGGTACGGAATCCGGGGCGGCTTGAGCAGCACCTCCACCCCAAAACGGCGTTTCAGCTTCGCGACCGTGACTTCAATGTGGATCTGCCCCTGCCCCGACAGCAGCAGTTCGTGGGTCAGCGGATCGCGCGAATAGCCGATGGTCGGATCCTCCTCCCGCAGGCGCTGCATGGCCGTGCTGATCTTCTCTTCGTCCCCGCGCGTCTTCGGCTCGATCGCGTAGGAGATCACCGGCTCAGGGAACTTGATGTCGGCGAACCGCACGGCGGCCGCCTTGTCGGCGATCACGTCGTTCGTGTGGGTGTCCTTAAGCTTTGCGACTGCGCCCAGGTCACCCGCCTTCAATTCGGCGACGTGCGTCTGATTCTTGCCCTGCAGGACGAGCAGGTGTCCGAGCCGCTCGGGACTGTCTCGCTGCACGTTGTGAACCGTCGAGTCCGATTTCAGCGTCCCCGACACCACACGCAGCATCGTGATGCGTCCGGCAAACGGGTCGGCAATGGTCTTCCACACGAACGCGGCATACGGCCCGGACTCCGATGCGTGCACCGTCGTGTCGGCACCGTCCTTCGAGAGGGCGGGGAAGTCGCGCTCGGCGGGTGAGGGGACGTAATCGACGATCGCGTTCAGGAGCGGCTGAATGCCAATCGCGTGCAGTCCAGACGTACACACCAGCGGGAACAGTCGGCCTGCCGTCGTGGCGGCGCGCAGCCCGGCGACGAGCTGCTCCTGTGTGAGCGTGCCCTCGGCGAAGAACGCTTCCATCAGCGTTTCGTCGGCCTCGGCCACCATTTCAATCAGCTGCTCGCGAGCCTGCTTCGCGCGGTCCGCGAGCGCGGCCGGAATCTCCGATTCGGTCGGCTTGCCCGTGCTGTCTGGCGGGAACGAGATGGCCTTCATCGCGACAAGATCCACGACCCCGGTGAAGCCGCGCTCTTCGCCGAGCGGGAGCTGAATCGGGACGATTTCGCGGGCGAGATGGCTGCGGAGCGCCTCCAGGGTCCGGTCCAGGCTCGCCCGGTCGCGCTCCATCCGATTGACGGTAATCAGGCGCGGGAGGCTGAGCGCTGCGGCTTCCCCCCAGAGCTTCTCCGTCTGCACTTCGACGCCCGCGACGGCGTCCACGGCCACGAGCGCGCACTCGACGACGCGGAGCGCCGAGCGGGCATCGGTCAGAAAGTTGGCGAATCCGGGGCTGTCGATGATGTTGATCTTGGTGTTCCGCCATTCGACATGGGCCAGGCTGGCTGCGAGGGTGTGCTTGCGGGCAATCGCTTCGTCGTCGAAATCGGTGACCGTCGATCCGTCATCGACCTTTCCCAGGCGATTGACGGCGCCGGCCGCAAACAACAGCGCGGAGGCAAGCTGTGTCTTGCCGCACCCTCCGTGGCCGACCAGCGCCACATTGCGGATGCTCGTTGCGTCGTAGACCTTCATACGGGTACTCCTCCTGACCGACCGGGCAAGTCCTGGTGCCTGAAGCGGATGAGTCGGGCCGGGCCCGCTGGGAGCAAACCCGGCGACGCGCGACGCGGATCATAGTCCGAGGTTGCGCGGCCGGCACGTGCAGACATTAATGTCGCCATGTATGCAAGTGACTACACATTCGTCGTACATCAGGACCGACGAATACGGCGGCGTCAGCGTGGACGGGCCACCCGACCGGCGCCCGCGGTCCCCGCTGCAGGCCCTGAGCCGGCCAGCGTCGCGGTATTCGACAAGATCAGACAATGATGTCGACACTAACTATAGTTATGACAAGTATGTAGTTAATTGTTGAGGCCCCGCCTGGCCATGATCGCGCGTTTCACTCAGTGAATCCATCGATCGCGCCCATTGTCCACCCAGCCGGCGCTGGCGTCCATCTTGCTCAAAGGGATGTGACGTGTCACGGCGGCGGGGTGGCCGTCGTTCCAGTTACAACTCGAAGCCCGGTTGCGTCGCGTGGGCGTGGGAACAGGAGCCCGGATGTCCCCGCGCCGCGACCGGGCACCGCCGCAACCGGCGCCCTGTGATCACTGAGGTGAGGAATGAATCAAGCTGACACCGCGTGGATGTTGATCTCGACGGCCCTGGTCCTCCTGATGACCCCGGCCCTCGCGTTCTTTTATGGCGGGCTGGTCCGCTCCAAGAACGCGCTCAACACCATGATGATGAGTTTCATCTCGCTCGGCTTCGTCGGGGTGCTCTGGGCCACGGTGGGCTATTCGCTGGCGCTGACGGCCGGCAATAACTGGCTCGGCGATCTCTCGCTGGCCTTTCTGAACGGCGTCGGACTCACTGAGACTGGCGCCATCGTGCCACTCACGTTCCCGCACATGCTCTACATGGCGTTCCAGGCCACCTTCTGCATCATCACGGCCGCGCTGATCTCGGGCGCGATTGTCGAGCGGATGCGGTTCCCGGCCTATCTGACCTTTATCTGCCTCTGGTCGGTCGTCGTCTACGCGCCGCTGGCGCACTGGGTCTGGGGCGGCGGATGGCTCGCCGACATGGGTGCGTGGGACTTCGCGGGCGGCACCGTGGTGCACGTCAACGCGGGAGCCGCGGCGCTCGTCGCCGCGCTCGTGGTCGGCAAGCGCTCCGGATACGGATCGTCGTCGCTTCTCCCGCATAACGTGCCGTTCGTGCTGCTCGGCGCGGGCCTTCTCTGGTTCGGGTGGTTCGGCTTCAATGCGGGAAGCGCGCTCGTCGCCGGTCCGATTGCGAGCCTCGCCTTCGTGACGACGATGCTGGCGCCCGCCGCGACGCTGATCGTCTGGACGATGCTCGACCTGATGCGCTCGGGCAAGCCGACCGCGGTCGGCGCCGCCACCGCGATCGTCGTCGGCCTCGTCGCCATCACACCGGCGGCCGGCTTTATCAGCCCGATCAATGCCATCTTCCTGGGTGCCATTGCGGCGGTCCCGAGCTACTTCGCGCTGATTCTTCGCGCCAAGACTTCACTGGACGATTCGCTCGACGTCGTCGCCGCGCATGGCGTCGGCGGCACGGTCGGCGCCCTCCTGACGGGTGTCTTCGCCGAGAAGAGCATCAACGGCCTGTTCGACGGCGCGATCGCCGGCAATCCCGGTCAGATCCTGATTCAGGGCACCGCGGTGCTGGCGGCGATTCTCTACAGCGGGGTCATGAGCTTTGTCCTGCTCAAGCTGATCAGCGTCGTGATGCCGCTGCGTGCGGCGAGCGAGGAGGAGAGTGCGGGTCTCGACCTCACGCAGCACGGCGAAGAGGCCTATCTCCATACGGGTGGCACCACGCCGGCGCTCGGCGCCGGAGCCGCCCCGGACATGCAGCCGATGCTGCACCCGATCAAGAACGACGCGTAGGCTCATTTCTTTACAACCCTGAGGGAGGCACAGATTAAATGTCGTTTATTCGCGCAATGCGGTTTGGATTCTCGGCCCTGTTGGTGTTCGCAGTTATGGCCACGGTCGCGGCCACGCCGGCGTCGGCCCAGGATCCGCCTCCAGTGGTGGTCGTCACCGGTGGGCTGGACTTCGTGAACCAGTACAGCTTCCGCGGCATTCGTCAGAACACGGAAGGCATGTCCATCTGGCCGTTCGTCGACCTCGGCTTCACGCCGTACCGCGGAGACGGCAGCCTGAAGACGATGACCCTCAATGTCGGCACCTGGAATGCGTTCCACACGGCCCTCGACGACAACAAGTGGTACGAATCCGATATCTATGCGACCGCCGGATTCGGCTTCAGCGCGGCAACCGTCGGCGTGACATACACGTCGTACACGAGCCCCGCTGACCTGTTCGCGCACGTGAAGGAACTGGCAGTCAAGCTGTCCGGTCCCGCGGCGGTGGGCGGAGTGGCGCTGAACCCCTACGGCCTCGTCGCGTTCGAGCTCGACGATCACGGTCAGGCGGATGCCGGCCACCACAACGGGACCTATGTGGAGCTCGGGGTGGCACCTGGATTCTCCGGCGCCCGCGCCTCGCTGGCCGTTCCGGTCAAGGTGGGGTTGAGCGGCCATAACTACTACGAGTTCGGCACTGGGGAGGACTCGAAGTTCGGGTACTTCAGCATCGGCGGGCTCGTCACGGTGCCGATGGGCGCCCACGCCAACATCCATGGCGGCGTCGAGTTCCAGGCGTTCGGCGACAACGTCAAGACCTACAACGGCCAGGACACGGCGGGCATCGCGTCGATTGGTCTCGGATTCGCGTTCTAGGTTGCACGACACGGGAATACCGATGAAGATTCCCCGCATCGGTATTCCCGAATCATGGCTACTGACCCCAAGGATCTTCTCCACATGCCGACTGCCGAGACGAGCGCGGGCTCCTCGCTGAGGGCCTCGCTCGACGAGGCGCGCAGTGCCCTGCGCGCCGAGACCGAGCGTGGTACGGGCGGCCGTGCGGCGCTCGAGCGGCACGCCGCGCGCGTCGACGCCCTGCTCGCCGACCTCTACGTCGAAGCGGGCGTCCCCGATCGTCCGGTGGCGGTCATCGCGCTCGGCGGATACGGACGGCGTCACCTCAGTCTCCACTCGGATATCGACCTGCTCCTGCTGTTCGGCGGGCGTATCGGCGCCCCGGAGGAGCGATTCCTCCGCGCCTTCCTGCATCCTCTCTGGGACGTCGGCGTCGTCGTCGGTCATCAGGTGCGGGAAGTCGACGAGTTCGCCGAGCTCGAGATCGACAATCCGGAGTTTCTGCTCGCGCTGCTCGATGCACGCCTGGTGGCGGGCGCACCCGCGCTGTTCGACCGGCTGCAGGCGATGTTCCATACGCCGGCCACCCACGCGTACATCGTGAAGTCGCTCATCACGCTCGTCGACGAGCGCCACGCGCAGTTCAACGACACGCTGTATCAGCTCGAACCGGACGTCAAAGAGGCGCCCGGGGCCCTTCGCGACCTGATGGCGGCGCGGACGATCGCCGCGTTGACGGATCCGCTCCTGCTCCAGCGCGGCCCCGCGGATCCGGGACGGGTCGACGAAGCCGAGGAATTTCTCTTCCGGGTGCGCTCGATCCTGCACCTCGAGACCGGCCGCAACCAGAACGTGTTGAGCCACGAGCTTCAGGAACACACCGCGGACCTCCTGGAGTATGCCGGCGCGGAGCCGCATCACCGCGTCGAGCGGATGATGAGTGATTACTTCCGCCACGCGCGCATCGTCAGCCGGACGCTGTCATGGGCTCGGCGGACCGCGCCCATGCCGGTCGGTCCCAATCTCGGGCTCTCCCGGGACGGCATCCGTTTTCTGGATCCGGTGCAGGCGGCGCGGACGCCGGCAGTGTGGATCTGCGCGTTTCAAGCCGCGCTCGACGCGGGCACTGAAGTGACTGATGAAGCGCTCTCATGCATCCAGCAGCATGTCGAGCGCTACAAGCCCGAGGATTTCGTGGCGGAGCCGCGCGATCGGAGTGCGCTGCTGCGGCTGCTGAAACCGCGCCCCGGACTCTACGTCGCGCTGTCGCAGATGCACGACTGCGGGCTGCTTGGGCGGGTGTTTCCCGAGTTCGATGCCATCGCGTGGCGGGTCGTGCGCGACTTCTACCACAAGTACACCGTCGACGAACACACGCTCCTCACCATTCGGAACTTCGAACGGCTCGCCAACGCCGATATCAGGGGGCGCGAGCGGTTCAAGTCTGTGGCTGCCAGCGTGACCGCTCCTGAGCTGCTGGTGCTGGCCCTCCTCCTTCATGACGTCGGCAAGTGGCGCGACGAGGAGCACGCGCCCGAAAGCGTTCGGATGGCCGCCGGCGCCCTCGATCGGCTGCAGCTCCCCGCGGAAGCACGCGAGATGGTGCTGTTCCTGATCGAAGAACACCTCAAAATGTCGCTGGTCGCCTTCAGGCGCGATACCGAGGATCCCGAGATCGTCAAGGACTTCGCCCGGATGCTCGGCACCGAAGAGCGGCTCAAGATGCTCTGCCTGCTCACGCTCGCCGATATCGAGGCCGTCAGCCCGGAGACGCTCACGCCCTGGAAGGAAGAACTCGTCTGGCGCCTCTACGTCGACGCGTATAACCACCTCACGCAGCGCTACGGCGACGAGCTGATCGAGCGCAATCAATCCGGGCTGACCGAACTCCTGACGTGGCGGCCCGCCGACCTGCCCGACGCCGAGATCACGAGCTTTCTCGAGGGACTCCCGCAGCGGTACCTGCAGCTGTTTCCGCGCGCGGCGATCTACCAGCACGTGCGCCTGGCGCGTGACATCGGTCCCGACGAAGTGCACCTGTCGCTCGAGCAGGCCGACGGCGTCTGGACGCTCGCCGCCGTCACGCTCGACAAGCCGTTCCTGTTTTCCAACGTCTGCGGCGTGCTCTCGTCGTTCGGCATGAACATTCTGCGGGGCCAGGCGCTGACCAACCCGAAGAGACTCGTGCTCGACGTGTTCCAGTTCACCGACGACGAACGGTTCCTCGCGTTGAACCCGGACGCACATGCCCAGGTCCTGCACGTGCTGCAGGACGTGGTGTCCGGCCGCTCGGAAGTCACCGACCTCCTGCGCGGCCGCGAGCAGGGCGTGCTCCTGTCCCGCACGGCGTCGCGTGTCGTACCGGTCGTACGCATGGACAACGACGTGTCGCAGCGCTACACGATCCTCGACATCGTCGCAGCGAATGTGCTGGGACTCCTGTATCGCATCAGCCGCGTGATCTCCAGGCACGGCTGCAACGTCGAACTCGTGCTGATCTCGACGGAAGGCGATCGCGCGATCGACGTGTTCCACATCAGCAAGGCCGGCGCAAAGCTCGACGCCGGTGAGCAACGCGCCCTGACGACCGATCTCCAGACCACGCTCGAGGCACTGTGACGGGCACTGTGGCGGGCACTGTGACGAGCACCGTGACGAGCGCAACCGCGAGGACCGCCGCCCCCTACGGCGGCTTTATTGACCGAGGTGAGGAATGAATCAAGCCGACACAGCATGGATGTTGATATCGACCGCGCTGGTGCTGCTCATGACACCAGCGCTGGCTTTCTTCTACGGAGGCCTGGTGCGCTCCAAGAACGCGCTCAACACCATGATGATGAGTTTCATCTCACTGGGGTTTGTCAGCGTGCTCTGGGCCCTCGTGGGGTACTCCCTGGCCTTGACGCCTGGGAACAACTGGATCGGCGACATGTCGCTGGCGTTCCTCAACGGCGTGGGCCTCGCCGAAACGGGCGCCATCGTACCGCTGACGTTCCCGCACATCCTGTACATGGCGTTTCAGGCGACGTTCTGCATCATCACGGCGGCGCTGATTTCGGGCGCCATCGTTGAGCGCATGCGGTTCTCGGCGTACGTGATCTTCATCTCGCTCTGGTCGGTCGTGGTCTACGCCCCAATTGCCCACTGGGTGTGGGGCGGTGGGTGGCTGGCCGACATGGGCGCGTGGGATTTCGCCGGCGGAACGGTCGTGCATGTGAACGCCGCCGCGGCCGCGCTCGTGGCGGCGATCGTGGTCGGCAAGCGGCGTGAATACGGGTCGACGTCGGTCTTGCCGCACAGCGTGCCGTTCACGCTGCTCGGTGCGGGACTCCTCTGGTTCGGATGGTTCGGCTTCAACGCCGGCAGCGCGCTCGCCGCGGGCCCGATCGCGAGCCTGGCGTTTGTCACCACGATGCTCGCGCCTGCGGCGACGCTGGTCGTTTGGACCTTTCTCGACCTGACGCGGTCCGGCAAGCCGACCGCCGTCGGCGCCGCGACGGCGATCGTCGTCGGCCTTGTCGCCGTGACGCCGGCCGCCGGCTTCATCAGCCCCATCAACGCGATCTTCCTGGGCGCCATCGCCGCCGTGCCCAGCTACTTCGCGCTGATCATCCGCGCCAGGACGTCACTGGATGACTCGCTCGACGTGGTGGCCGCCCACGGCGTCGGCGGGACCGTCGGTGCGCTCTTGACGGGAGTCTTCGCGGAGAAGAGCATCAACGGACTGTTCGACGGCGCCATTGCCGGCAATCCGGGGCAGGTGATGATTCAGGGGACCGCGGTGCTCGCCGCATTCGTGTACAGCGCGGGGGCGAGCTTCATTCTGCTGAAGCTGATTGGCCTCGTGATGCCGTTGCGCGCGACGGTCGAGGAAGAGGGAACCGGGCTCGATATCACGAGCCATGGAGAGGAAGCGTATCTCCACGTCGGCGGCGCGACGGCAACGCGCCACGGCTCGTTTTAAGCGGCGCGCAGTGATGTCGCCACGGCAGGTCTGTATTGGAGGAATCGTATGAAGCTGATTAAGAGCATCGTCCGGCCGAACAAGGTGGACGAGGTCAAGGACGCGCTCGCCAAGCTGAGCATCTCGGGAATGACGGTGACGGAAGTGCGCGGCCACGGCAAGCAGAAGGGCCACACCGCCATCTACCGGGGCAAGGAGTACAACGTCAGCCTTCTCCCGAAGATGGAGATCGAGATCGTCGTTCCCGATTCGATTGCCGACGATGCCATCAAGGCGATCGTGGGGGCGGCGAGGACCGGCGAGATCGGCGACGGCCGTGTGTTCGTGTTCCCGGTGCTGGAAAGCTACCGGATTCGCACGGGCGAAAAGGAAAGCTAGCGCACCGCGTGCCGGCGGCTATTCGTAACGAAGCGCCTCGATCGGATCGAGGCGTGACGCCCGAACCGCCGGCACCATCCCGAACAGGATGCCCACGGTGGCCGAGAACCCGATGCCGAGGGCGAACGACCACCACGGCAGAGACACCGGAAACCCGGTGAGGAGACTGACGGCCAGTCCGATCGCGCTCCCAAGCGCGATGCCGATGACCCCGCCGACCGACGTCAGTACCGCGGCTTCGGCGAGAAACTGAAACAGGATCTCGTTCCGCCTCGCGCCGAGCGCTTTCCGCAATCCAATCTCGCGCGTGCGCTCGGTCACTGAAATCGTCATGATCGCCATGACGCCGATGCCCCCGACCATCAGCGCGATCGACGAGATGACGACCAGCGCCAGGTACGTCGCCTGGCTGACCTGTTCCCACACTTCGACCGCCGCGTCCTGGCTGACGACGTCGAAGTCATTCGCGTCGTCGACGCGCAGGCCGTGGCGGACACGCATGATCTCCTGGACCTCCTCCGCCAGCTGGGTTCGCGACGCGCCGTCGCGCGGGGCCACCGCAATCAGCACGCTCTGGTGGGTCTGGTTGCCGCGGCGGAACACCTGGATGCCGAACTGCCTGCGGTAGGTCGTCTCGGGAATGACGACGAAGTCGTCCTGGCCGAGGTCGAATCCGCCGGCCGCCGGGCGCTTCTCGACGACCCCGATGACGGCATACTCGACGGGGCCCACGCGGACGCGCTTGCCGATCGGATCGATGCCGGTGGCGCCAAACAGGGCCCGGTACGGCGTCTGCCCGAGGACGACGACGTTTCGCCGCCGTGAGACCTCGCCCTCGGTGAAGAACCGTCCCGCTTGCAGCTCCAGGAAATTGATGTCGGCGAAGTGCTCGGTGGCGCCGAGCACCGCCAGCATCCTGGTCTGGTCGCCGCGATAGAAGACGCGTGTCTGGGTGGGCGGGCCTCCCGCTCCAAGCCAGATATCGACAATGCCGACCGACGGCGACAGCTTCTCGATCGCCGTGGCGTCGTCCACCGTCAGGTTTGGACGGCCCAGGAGCTCGGCGAAATCGCGCCCTGCCGCGAGACTGACGCCGCTGAATTTCGCGACGAAGATCGTGTCCGGTCCCAGCTCCTGGATGCTGTTGCGGAGAGACTGATCGAACCCGCGAATGAGCGACGTCATGCCCACAATCGCCGTGATGCCGATGACGACGCCCAGCACCGTGAGCGCGGAGCGCAGCTTGTTCGTACGCAGCGTCTCGAACGCGAGTCCCGCGATCTCACGGACGATTGCCGGAATCATTCGCGTCTCAGCGCCTCGATTGGATCGAGACGCGCCGCCCGGGACGCCGGGTACGCGCCGAAGAACAGGCCCACGATCGCCGTGATGCCGATCCCGAGCCCCACCGACCATGGCTCCAGGCGTGCCGGCAGCGGCGTCACCGCGGCAATGCCGCGCGCGGCAAGAAAGCCGAGGCCGATGCCCGCGAGCCCGCCGATCGTCGACAGCGTGATGGACTCCGTGAGGACCTGCGACATGATGTCCTTCCGGCGGGCGCCGACCGCCTTGCGCAGGCCGATTTCGCGCGTCCGCTCGCTCACGACCATGAGCATGATGTTCATAATCACGATGCCGCCGACGACCAGCGAGAGGGCGACCACGCCCACGAGCACCGCGAAGATGCCGGTCGTCGCCTGCTGGTAGATGCCGAGCAGGGTGTCCGACGTGTAGATGCCGAAATTGTCCGGCTCGCGCGGCGCCATGCGCCGGGCGACGCGCAGCGCCACGGTCGCGTCGTCCATTGCGCTGGGGAGCGCGTCCGGAGACGTCGGCTTGATCATCAGCGCCAGCGACTGGCGCGCCCCGAACATCTGCTGATGGGCGCCCAGTGGGATGACCGCAAAGCCGTCCATCGAGGCGCCGAAGACCCCGCCCTTCTGCGCGCTCACACCCACGACGCGGAGATGCGTCCCCTGGATCTCGATCGTCTTGTCGAGCGGCGTCGCGTCCCCGAACAGCTGGTCGGCGACGTCCCACCCGAGCAGCGCCACCGGCTGATTCCGGTCCACTTCGCTGGCGGTCATCATGCGGCCGCGTTCGGCGTCGAACGTCTCGAACTCGAGGTACTCGCTCGTCACGCCCTGCACCTGGACGTTCACGAGCACGCGCCCGCGGTAGCTGATGGTGCCGCGGCGCTGGGCCTGAGCCATGACGGCGCGGATCGCCGGGCTGAATCGCTCGATGGCCTCCGCCTCGCGCAGCGTCACCGGTGGGTTGTTGCGGGTGCGCTCTTCGTCCTCGGCCGTCTGCACGGGGGGAAGACGCTGGATGGTGAAGGCATCGGCCCCGACGTCGGTGACGATGGCGCTCGACACCATCGCGTTCACGCCCTGAATCAGCGAGACGACCGTGACGATGGAGGAGACGGCGACGATGTTGCCGAGCACCGTCATGAACGACCGCAGCTTATTGGCCCAGATGGTGCGGAGGGCAATCGCGATCGATTCAAGGATCTGGTGCATTACGGTCTGGCGGCGGGCTCCTCGATGCGCACCGCGGACCCGTCGGCGAACTCGCGAACGGACGTGAAGGGTCCCGTGATGACGCGGTCGCCCTCCGCAACCCCAGTCAGGACTTCGAAATATCGCTCGCCCGCAATGCCGACCTTGACAGGGACGAAGACGGCGCGGTTCTCACGGAAGACGAAGACACCTTCGGTCTCCGTCCGCGTGTGACCCGGCGGCGTTTCGGGCGGCGGCGGTGGCGTCGCCGGTTCGGCGGCCCGGAACAAGCCGAAGCGCCGTGGGCGCGGTGGAGGAGGCTCGCGCACCAGTCCGCCGGCGGCGTCGTACAGCAGCTCGCGAACGGTCAGGGCCTGAATCGGCACGGCCAGCGCCATCGTCCGTGTCGACGTCGTGATCTCCGCGGTGCAGGTGAAGCCGGGCCGGACGTCGGGCACGTCGTCGTCGATCGTGATCGACACCTTGAAGTTGGTGGCCTGCGCCGCGCTCGCGTTGTCCGTGGTCTGCCCGGCGGCCTGAATCGGGCTGTTGCCGATCTCGGTGACGCGGCCGCGGAACGTCCGGTCGGGCACCGCGTCGATCGTGATTCGCGCGAGCTGCCCGAGTCTCACCTCCGGAATGTCCGTTTCATCCACGTCGATTTCGGCCTCGATGATCGACATGTCGGCGATCGTCAGGAGGACGGTCCCCGCGTTGTTCATGGTGCCGACGACGACGTTCTCGCCCTCCTCGATGTTGCGGCGCGTGACCATGCCGTCCATCGGCGCGGAGATGATGACCTGGCTCAGGGCATAGCGCGTCGTCGCCAGCCCCGCCTGCTCCTGCTTGACCTGCTCCTCGCGGGTGCGAATGTCCTGCTCGCGTGCCCTGAGCTCCGCTTCGCGGGCCTCGACTTCGTTCTGCGCGCGCCCGAGCGCTTCGCGGGTCGTCAGTCCGCCCTTCCAGAGCTCGTCCTGGCGCCGCAGGTTCTGCCGTGCGAGATCGAGTGTCACGCGCGCCTGCTCGACGGCGGTGCGCGCCTGCTGCAGCGCGGACTGGGCGGCGGCGACGCTGGCGTCACCGCGCTGCAGCTGCCCTTCCAGCGACCGTGGATCGATCTCGAGCAGGAACTGCCCGGCGCGGACGCGCTGGCCCTCCTGCACGGCCAGGCGCGTGACGCGCCCCATCGTGTTCGCGGAGACGTTAATCTGCCGCTGTGGCTGGATCTTGCCCGACGCGGAGACGATCGCTTCCAGGTCCCGCTTGCGGATCGCCTCGACGACGACCGCCGGAACGTCGGGGCGGCGGAGCCAGACCGCGGCCCCCGCGCCCGCGACCGCGACCAGCACCGCGGCCGCGATCAGCACTCGAGTTCTGGTCACGCGGTTCCTCCCGTCAGTGCCATGGCGGCCGTCACGACCGCCGCAAGCAGTGCATACAACCCGACAAAGATGATGGCCAGGCGGCGTGCAGGACGGCCGTAGAGCGCGGACATGCCCATGGCGATCACGATAATCCACCAGACGACGAAGAGGTCGACCGCTGCGAGGAATCGTGCGGGCGGCGACGCTTCGTCGATGACGGTGAAGAACAGGTTGAGCGTCACCGGGCTGGCGAGCGTCTCGCGTGCGTAGACGATCGGGGCGGCGATCACCTGGCGCAGGAGCAGGATCACGCCGGCATGCGCGACGACGCTGAGGACCTGCTGGTAGGTCACGCCGCGCGCGCCGGTCAGGCGAAAACCGGCGAGGAGCAACGCGGCGAGGCCGAACGCCATGGCTGGGCCCGTGGCCAGCGAACTGGCGACGGCGTACGCCGCGCCGTTGTCACTGGCGGCCTGCATCGCCTCGTACTGTTCTTCCGAGACGTCCTGGCCGAACGCAATCGCCGTCCGCTCCCACTGATCGAGCAGCGCGAGCTGTCCGACGTCCGTCTCCAGCAGGGCAGCCGACAGCGCTGCGGTGACGAGAAAGGTGACGACCAGGACGTCCGCCCAGCCGGGGACGGCTTTGAGCGCGGTCAGGATTGCGCGTGGCCTGCGGACGACGCCAGCCATCCGGGCCGGCAGCGGGTCGAGGGGTTCCACGAACACCTGATACCGTTATATCCCGCTATGCGCGTTTACCGACTGATTTTGCTCGTCCTCGTAGGGTTCTGTGTGACCGGGCGCCCGCAGCCGGCCTGTGCGCAGGTGGTGGAGTCGGTGGGGAGCCGCGCCCTTGGCATGGGCGGGGCATTCGTGGCGGTCGCCTCGGACAGCAGCGCCGTCTGGTGGAACCCGGCGGGCCTGGCGGCGGGGCCGTTCTTCGACATGGCCCTGTCGCAGGGCCGGATCCAGGCTGCCGAGACGCTGCCCGCGTGGCGAGACCGGATCTCCGGGTTTTAGGCCTCAGCACCACCGATCGGCGTGAGCTATTACCGCTTTCGCATCACAGACATACAGCCATTCGACCCGACTACAGGACAGGTGCCCGGCGGCCGAGAAGATAGACGGGTTGGAGTGCCGGTCCGCTCGGTGGCGGCAAGCCAGCTCGGGGTGACGCTGGTCCAGACGCTGCTTTCCGGAGTCCATGCCGGCGCGACATTGAAATACGTGCGCGGCGCGGCCCACACGGGGCGTGAGGACAATCTTGCGGCGCCTGGCGAACTGCTCGATCGGGGAGAGGCGCTGGACACGGGCGCCAGGTCCGGCGGCCTCGGCGTCGATCTCGGCGTGCTCGCGGTGGCCGGCGTCGTGCGCATTGGCGCGCGGATGGGAAATGCGCGCGAGCCCGACGTGGAAGGCATCCGGATGCAGCGGCAGACGCGGGTCGGCATCGCCATCGATCCCGAGCCGGTGACCGGCCTGCCGCTGACGGTCGCCTTCGATGCCGATGTGACGGAGTACGACGCCGTCACGGGCACGCGGCGGATGGTCGCGGCCGGCGCGGAGCAATGGC
Source organism: Vicinamibacterales bacterium (assembly GCA_964202965.1). GTDB lineage: Bacteria > Acidobacteriota > Vicinamibacteria > Vicinamibacterales > UBA2999 > CAXNKG01. The sequence continues at coordinate 3,833 of CAXNKG010000040.1, read as the reverse complement.
TGTTCGCCAGGCGGCTGGGTCTGCGCGGGGGTGGCCGGGTGAACAGGACCGGCGCGCGCGAGCGAGTCGGGACGGCGGGCGCCAGCGTGGCGCTGCGCCCGGGAATGTTTGTGGACGCCCATGTGAGCCGGGGCTCCGCCCAGGAGGCCGGGTGGAGCGTCACGGCGCGGGTGTCGTTCTGATGAATCCATGGCGGTTCGAATAGGCGAGCTGCTTCTCAAAGAGAAGCGCATCACGGTCGAGCAGCTGCAGGAGGCGCTGAACCATCAGCGCCAGCACGGGGGAAAGCTCGGCCTGAATCTGGTCAAGCTCGGGTTCGTGAAGGACGCTGACATCACGGCGCTCCTCAGCAAGCAGTACGGCGTTCCGTCGGTGGCGCTCGCGGACTTCGACATCGACCCGGCGGTCGTCAAGCTGGTCCCGGCGGAAACCGCGCAGAAGTACCAGATCGTGCCGCTGGCGCGCGCCGGCGCCACGCTGACGATCGCGATGACGGATCCGACCAACGTCTTCGCGATGGACGACATCCGGTTCATGACCGGCTACAACGTCGAGCCGGTCGTCGCGTCGGAGATCGCGGTCCTCGACGCGATCGAGCGGTACTACGGCAGGGGCGGCAGCGGCGCGCCCGCGGCGTCGGCAAGCGCGCTCGAAGTGGCCAGCAAGGCGCTCGAGCAGATTGGGGTGCTGGAAGCCTCTGGCGACGTCGAGGTGCTCGAGGAGCTCGAGGAGATCAGCGCCGACATGCTCGCCAAGCAGGGCGAGGAGGCGCCGATCATCAAGCTCGTGAACGTCCTGCTGATGTCGGCCATCCAGAAGGGCGCGAGCGACATCCACGTCGAGCCGTACGAGAAGGAAGTCCGCGTCCGGTACCGCGTGGACGGCCTGCTCTACAACATCATGTCGCCGCCCATGAAGTTCCGCGATGCGATCACGTCCCGCATCAAGATCATGGCAAAGCTCGACATCTCGGAAAAGCGGCTGCCGCAGGACGGGCGCATCAAGATCCGCTTTCAGGACAACGGCACTCCCAAGGACATCGATTTTCGCGTGTCCTGCCTGCCGACGCTGTTTGGCGAGAAGATCGTCATGCGTCTGCTCGACAAGGACAAGCTGATGCTCGACATGACGAAGCTCGGCTTCGAGAGCGAGTCGCTCGTCAGGTTCGAGGCGGCGATTCAGCGGCCCTGGGGCATGGTGCTGGTGACCGGTCCGACCGGATCGGGCAAGACGAACACGTTGTACTCGTCGATCTCCCGGATCAATACGACCGAGACCAACATCATGACGGCCGAAGATCCGGTCGAGTTCAACCTGATGGGCGTCAACCAGGTTCAGGTTCGCGAGAACATCGGTCTCACATTTGCCGCGGCGCTCCGCAGCTTCCTGCGCCAGGACCCGAACATCATTCTGGTCGGCGAAATCCGGGACTTCGAGACGGCGGAGATTGCCATCAAGGCGGCACTCACGGGTCACCTGGTGCTGTCGACGCTGCACACCAACGACGCGCCGAGCACCGTCAACCGGTTGATGAACATGGGCATCGAGCCCTTTCTGGTCGCGAGCTCGCTGAACCTGATCTGCGCGCAGCGGCTGGTCCGCCGGATCTGCAAGCATTGCGTCGAGCCGAATCCGACCCCGCCGCAGGCGCTCGCGCACGCCGGGTTCTCGCCGGATGACTCGAAGAGCGTCGTCCCGCAGCGCGGGCGGGGCTGCGACAAGTGCAACAACACCGGCTACAAGGGCCGCGTGGGCCTCTACGAAGTGATGGAAGTGACCGACGAGCTCCGCGAGCTGATTCTGGTCGGCGCGTCGGCCCTCGAGCTGCGCCGCAAGGCGGTCGAGGAGGGGATGCTCACTCTGCGGGCGAGCGGACTCCGCAAGGTGAAGGACGGCGTGACGACAATCGACGAAGTCGTGCGCGAGACGGTGAAGTAGGACAGGCTCAGGGCGTTGGGCTTCGGGCTTCAGGCAAGAACACGAACGACTAGAGACTTGAGACTTTTATGACTCTCCCCGAGTTGCTCCAGAAGGTCGTCGAGCTCGACGGCTCAGACCTCCACATCGCGACGAAGACGCCGCCGCAGATCCGCGTGCACGGCCACCTCGAGCGGCTGGAGGGGCCGGACCTCACGCCGTCGGACACCAAGCAGCTGACCTACAGCATCATGAGCGACGCGCAGAAGAAACGGTTCGAGGAGACCCTCGAGCTCGACTTCTCGTTCGGCATTCAGGGCGTCGGGCGGTACCGCTGCAACATGTTCCACCAGCGCGGCGCCGTTGGTGCGGTCTACCGGCTGATCCCCGAGCGGATCCGCACGTTCCAGGAGCTGAATCTGCCGCCGGTCATTGCCACGCTCGCGGAGAAGCCCCGTGGGCTGATTCTCGTGACGGGTCCGACCGGCAGCGGCAAGTCGACGACGCTCGCCGCGATGATCGACAAGATCAACAAGGAGCGGCACGACCATATCCTGACCATCGAGGATCCGATTGAGTTCGTGCACCAGCACCAGAACTGCCTGGTGAACCAGCGCGAAGTGCACCAGGACACCGGCAGTTTCAGCAACGCGCTCCGGGCCGCGCTGCGCGAAGACCCCGACATCGTCCTCATCGGCGAGATGCGCGATCTCGAAACGGTGGAAGCCGCGCTGCGCATTGCGGAAACGGGCCACCTGACGTTCGGGACGCTGCACACCAACTCGGCGTCGCAGACGATCAACCGCATCATCGACATCTTCCCGGCGCACCAGCAGAGCCAGATCCGCACCCAGCTGTCGCTGGTGCTCGAGGGGATCGTCTGTCAGGCGCTGTTGCCGAAGATCGGAGGCGGCCGGACCGTCGCGCTGGAGATCCTGATCCCGAATCCGGCGATCCGGAATCTGATTCGGGACGACAAGGTGCACCAGATCTATTCGGCGATGCAGACCGGCCAGGAAAAACTCGGGATGCAGACGATGAACCAGTCGCTGGCGACCTTGTACCAGAAGAAGCTGGTCACGCTCGAGTCGGCGCTCGAAAAATCGTCCAACCGCGACGAACTGCAGGAGATGATCAGCCGAGGCGTCGGCGTCGTTGCCGGCGCCGGCCTCGGGCGGCCAGGCATGCCGCCGCGACCGGCGGTCGGACGGTAGGCAGTAGGCAGTAGGCAGGTACTTATGGCGACATTCGCGTACACGGGCCGGTCGCGTGGCGGGCAGACCGTCAACGGCGAGTGCATGGCCGACACAGTCGACGCTGCGGTGCAGGCGCTGCGGCGTGACCAGATCCTGGTGACGCAGATCACACCGGTCAAGGAGAAGGCCGGCAAGGCACCCGGGCGCGTGCGGTCGAAGGGTGTCAGCGCGAAGGATCTTGCCGTGTTCACGCGGCAGTTCTCGGTGATGATTGGCGCCGGCCTGCCGCTCGTCCAGTGTCTCGAAATTCTCGGGACGCAGGCGGAAGACCAGAATTTCGGTGCGGTCATTCTGGCGACGCGCGCCGACGTCGAGGCTGGCGCGTCGCTCGCCGACGCGATGGCCAGGCACCCGAAGGCCTTCGATTCCCTCTTCACGAACATGATCGCCGCCGGCGAGGCGGGCGGCATCCTGGACGCGATTCTGAAGCGCCTGGCCACCTACATCGAGAAGAACGTGAAGCTGAAGGGGCAGGTCAAGTCGGCGATGATCTATCCCACCGCCGTCATCGTCATTGCCACGGTCGTCGTCACCGCGATTCTCTGGAAGGTCATCCCGACGTTCGCGACGCTCTTTGCGGGGCTGGGCGCGGATCTGCCGCTGCCGACCCGCATCGTGATCGCCTTGAGCAACGCCCTCGTGCGCTGGATGCCGCTCATC
>CAXNKG010000039.1:0-29354 GCA_964202965.1 Vicinamibacterales bacterium | reverse complement strand
GCAGCGCATTCGCACCCACGCGCCGCGGACCGCGGTCGCCCTGCGGCGAGTCGCTCGCGCGGCCCGCTACGTCGTCCGTCCGCATCACTGTCGTCAATGGTTTGCCCATGCCGGGTACGGCCACTCAAGTACTTTCCGGGATTAGAAGTGGCAGATCAGACAGTCGACCGACGCCTGACGCTCGTTGTGGCAGTTCACGCAGAACCCCATCGTGTGTTCAACGTCGCGCTGCGCGACCGTCTGCCCGGCGACGTCGCCATGGCACGTCGCGCATTCGACTTTTGCCCGGACGTGCGGCGCGTGATTGAAGCGGACGTGGTCGTCGGCTGAAAACCCGTAGACGCGCTGCCACGGCAGGTCCAGGCCCTTGTCGCGCAGCGCCGCCATCTCCTGAATGCGCGGCCGATCGGTCGCAATGGCATCGTGGCAGATCATGCAGGTCCGCAGGCCCGGAATCCCCGCCACCGGCCCTTTGTCGACCCCTTCGTGGCAGAACACGCACTCGACACCCTTCCCAACGTGGGTGTTGTGCGGAAAGTCGAGCGGCTGCTCGTAGACGGGCCGGCGGTTCAGGAAGTCGTCCAGCGCCGCGGCCAGCGTCGGCCGGGCCGTCGTGAACACGCCGGTCTGCTGGCCCGGCAGTACGGGAAGGGTGCTGCCGATGGTCGATTCAGGAATGGCCGTGGGCTGTACGTACTGACACGCCACACCGGTCGCCAGCGCCGTCAGGCACACGGCGATTACGACGAGGAAGCGTCCGTGGGCGGTCAGGAGAATCGTCCCCGGATCAGCGAGCTGCGGTTTTCGGACCGAGACTACGCAGGTAGTTGACGATGTTCCACAGATCGGTGTCCGGCATCTTGCCCTTGAAGCCGACCATCGCGGTCTTTATCGGCGTACCGGCGGCAATCAAGTGGAAAATTTCACCATCGGTCGAGCCGTTGGTCCATTCGGCGTCCACGAGGCTCGACGGATTGGAATCCTTCGGCGCAAGCGGTCCGTTTCCCTTGGCGTCCACGCCATGGCAAAACGCGCAGTACTTCTTATAGGCTGCCGCACCCGCGGTCACCGAGGCGGGCGTCGCCGCCACCGGGTTCTTGACCGCTCGGGCTGCGGCGTTGCCGCCGGGGGTCTGGGCATAGGCCGTGAATGCGAGAAGCATCACGGCGCTCACAATAAAACCACTCATCAACTGCATCGGTAATCAGATTTTGACACGCGCAGGATGGCTCGCGCAACCGGCCTGCCGTCAACCACATGCCTGTCGCGACGGTGATCAGTGCGTCATCGCATGGAGCAGGACGTTGATGCCGAAGGCATAGCCCTTGGGCGAGAACTGAAAGAAGAAGCCGGGATCCTCGCCCTCCCTCTCCCACGAATCCGCCACGTCGGTGTTGTGCGTCATCAGCACCATGATGCGGCCGGCATGGTCGCGAATAACGCGAAGGTGCGCCTCGGCGCTGTCGTCGCCGCGCTCGGACGTGCTCTGGCCGCCGACGCCCCGCCAGAACTGGATGTTCGTGATCTGCGGCACCGCCTCCACGTCGAACATGCTTCGCAGCACGGGATCGTCGTGCGCCACTTCCTCGATCGGGTACTCCGAGGGCGACAGCACCTTGCCAATCTCCGCCGACCACTGACGCCAGGCCGGCGTGCCCCAGAAGTCGTCCACCCACAGAAACCCGCCCTTGAGCAGATACAGCCGCAGGCGATCGATCTCCTGTGCGCTGAATCCGAGCGACCCGACGTCGGACGCCATCGTGATCGGACAATTGAACAGGGCGTCGTCGGTCAGACGGACGACGAAGTGGTTCGGCTGGCCGCCGTCGCGGCGGCTGACGCGCGTCTTCGTCAGCTCGGACAGGCGGGTGGTGAGATTGATTTCCGCGAACGGATAGTCGGTCTGCCAGCCGATGCCCATTGGCTCCACGCGAACGCTGCGATAGGCAATGCGGCACACCACGAAGCTGGCATCCGGCATCCGTGGTGGAGCGAACCGTGCCCCCAGACTTCCCTCGCGAAATCGGCCCTGCGCAAAGACCGCTAATCCGGCGAGAACCAGGACGAATGCCGTGGCGCACGCCAAGCCGAGCGCCGCGCGCGCCAGCTTCATACGTTTTGAGTGTATCGCTGGATTGTGCGGTCGGGCTGCCAAATAATGGGGCGTGACTCAATCGAACGGCGCCGGCCCGCTCTCCGGTCTCACGGTCCTCGATCTCAGCCGCGTCCTCTCCGGCCCCTATTGCACGATGCAGCTGGCCGACATGGGCGCCCGCGTCATCAAGATCGAGCGTCCCGGCGCGGGGGACGACACGCGTGCGTGGGGACCCCCGTTCGTGCACGGCGAGAGCGCCTACTTCCTGAGCATCAACCGGAACAAGGAAAGCGTCACGCTCAACTTCAAGCACCCTGAAGGACGGAAGCTGCTGGACGAGCTCATCTCGCGCGCCGACATCCTGGTTGAAAACTTCCGGCCGGGCACGCTGGATGACATGGGACTCGGATACGCAGCGCTCCACGCAAAGCATCCAAAGCTGATCTACACCTCGATCTCGGGGTTCGGGCACACGGGCCCGGCACGCGAACGGGCTGGCTACGACGCCGTGCTGCAGGGCGAGGCCGGCATCATGAGTATCACCGGACCGGCGGAGGGCAGCGGCTACAAGGTGGGCGTGGCGATTGCCGACATCGCGTCCGGGCTCTTCGCCGCGCAAGGGACGCTGCTCGCGCTCTACGCCAGGGAGAAGACCGGCGTCGGCCAGCACGTCGACGTCGCGATGCTCGATTCGGTTGCGGCGCTGCTCACGTATCAGGCGGGAATCTATTTCGCCACCGGCGAGGCACCCACGCGCGCGGGCAACGCCCATCCGACGGTGGCCCCGTACGAAACCTTCCGGGCGAAGGATGGCGACGTCATCCTGGCGGCGGGCAACGACGCCCTCTGGAAGAAATTCTGCAAGGTGGCGGGCCTCGAGGCCCATGTGGCAGACCCGCGGTTTGCGACCAATCGCGAACGCGTCCGCAATTACGCAGCCCTGCGCCCCATCGTCGCCGACGCGTTTCTCACGAAGACGCGGGAGGAGTGGCTCACCCTGCTCAATGACGCGGGGATTCCGGCCGGACCGGTGCGCGACCTGCGCGAAGTGCTGACCGACGAGCAGCTGCTCGCCCGCGACATGGTGCACACCCTGAAGCATTCCGTGGCCGGGCAGGTCCAGGTCCTTGGCGTGCCGGTCAAATTGTCGGACACGGAAGGCTCCGTTCGCACGGCTCCGCCGGCGCTGGGCGAGCACACGGAGCACGTGCTGACGCGGGATCTCGGGGTATCCACCGCCAGAGTGGCGGAATTGCGGGCGGCGGGAGTCTTGTAGCGCGGGCTGGCGCCGGCCCGCTACGTCGCAAACAGCGCGGCGACCTCCGGCTTGACGACCTTCCCGACGGCGTTCCGCGGCAGCGCATCGAGCGTCCGCAGCAGCCGGGGCACCTTGTAGGGGGCCAGCCGGTCCTTGGCCCACTGCTGGAGTTCCGTGAGCTCCAGTGTCGCGGCAGGCCGCAGTTCAATCGCGGCCGCGACCCGCTCACCCCACTCCTCGTCGGCGACACCCACGACCGCGCACTCGGCGATGGCCGGATGCGTCCGCAGGACCTCCTCGATTTCGAGCGCCGACACCTTGAACCCGCCGGTCTTGATGATGTCCACCGAGCTGCGCCCGAGCAGCCGGAACGAACCGTCTTCTTTGACCGCCGTGTCGCCGGTCCGGAACCATCCGTCCCGGAACGCGGCCTTCGTCTCCTCCGGCCGTCCCCAGTATTCGAGGAAGACGAGCGGTCCGCGGGTTTCCACCTCGCCCGCGGTACCGTCGGGCGCCACGCCGCCCGATTCGTCCACAACGCGAACCTCGACGCCGGGCATGGGCGTGCCCACGAACCCGGGACGCCGGTCGCCATGAAGCGGATTGGACAGGATCATGCCGGTTTCGGTCATCCCGTAGCGCTCGAGCAGCGTCTGGCCGGAGATCTCGCGCCACCGCGCGAGCGTCTGAACGGGCAGCGCGGCCGATCCGCACATCATCAGCCGGGCCTGGCGCGCCCCCGCCGACCACGCCTGCTGCCTGTCCGCCGGCGCCTGCTCCCACGCGGCGATGAGCCGGTGATAGATGGTCGGGACGGCCGTGAACACCGTGATCGCGCCCGAGGCGAATCGCTCCCACACCGTCACGGCGTCGAAGGCCGGCAGGATCTCGCACGTGGCATGAACCGCGAGCGGCGCGAGCAGGCCGTTCATGATGCCGTGGGCGTGATGCAGCGGCAGCGTCAGCAGCATGCGATCGCCCGGACGCCATTCCCAGGCCTCGACCATGGCGCCGATCTCCGCCCCGAGGATCGCGTGAGTCGTGACGACGCCTTTCGGCCGGCCGGTCGTGCCGCTGGTGTAGACGATCATCGCGCGCCGCGGCGCCCCCACGTGCGGCAGTTCCTCACGCGTGGGGTGCGCGAGAACGTCGGCGGATGTCAGGACGCGGGTGCCGGCCTTCGCCGCAACGGGCGCCAGGAGATCGCGCGACGCGGGTGTGCCGATGACCACTGCCGCTCCAGCATCGCGCAGCACGTACTCGAGCTCCGGCGCCGGGTGTGACAGCGCCAGCGGCACGGCGACCCCGCCGGCGCGCCAGATCCCCCGCTGCACGGCCGTGTACTCAAATCCTGGCGGAACGAAAAAGGCGATCCGCGCCTCGTTCAGATCGGCGGCGGACCCCAGCAGCGCTCCCGCCACCGCGCGCGACGCGCGATCCAGTTCCGCGTACGTGTGCGTCCCCTCCGGCGTCACCACCGCCACGCGGTCCTGGTTCATACTAGCCAGCTATGCCACTCATTGATCCGGGCACGAAAGCGCCCGCATTCGCGTTGAAGGATCAGCACGGAGAGACGCACCGGCTCTCGGACTACGCCGGCCGCTCCGTCATCCTGTACTTCTATCCCAAGGACGATACACCAGGCTGCACGCAGGAATCGTGCGAGTTCCAGGCCGCGCTGCCGAAGGTGAAGCGGCGCGACGCGGTTGTGCTGGGCGCAAGCATCCTGGACGAAAAGAGCAAGGCGAAGTTCGCGGGCAAGCACGGGCTCACCTTCCCGCTCCTGGCCGATGCCGAGCACGAGGTCGCGGAGAAATACGGCGTCTGGCAGAAGAAGATGCGCTACGGACGTTCGTACATGGGGATCGTGCGCACGACGTACCTGATCGGCCCCGGTGGGAAAGTGGCGCAGCGCTGGGACAACGTCAAGGTCGACGGCCACGTGGAGGTGGTCGCGGCAGCGCTGCGTTGAAGGCCTGCACGTCATGCCGTCGCCAGGTTTGACGGCACATGACGTGGGTGGGATAATCCCACCATGATCATCACTCTTGATGCCAAACGCCGGCTGACCGTGCCGGCGGCCCTTGCCCCCGCGTCGCCTGGGGACTATTTCGACGCACGCTTCGACGTCGAGGAAGATGCCCTCGTGTTCCGGCGACTCGCGGGCAAGGAGGACTGGCTCGCGGTGCTCAAAGCGTGCCCCGTCAGCCCGGACGACCTGCCTCCTCGCCGCCGCGAGCCGGCCCGCCGCCGCAGGTTATGAACTGGCTGCTCGACACCGACGTCATCTGCCAGCCGGCCAAGCGGCGTGGTGACGCTCGAGTCACGGCCTGGATCGAACAGGAGCGGGATCGGTGCTACACGAGCGCCGTCGTCATCGCCCAACTGGCGTACTGGGTGCGCACCAAGGACGGGCGGCAACGCCAGGCGCTCCAGGCGTGGCTGACACGCCTGGTGGACGCCATGCAGGGGCGGATTCACGGGTTCAACGTCTCGGTCGCCCATGTGTGGGCGGAGCAGGAGCGGCTCCTCAGCAAAGCCGGCCAGCGCATGCCCGTCGAAGACAGCTACATCGCCGCGACGGCCCGGCGCCACGGGCTCACGATCGCCACCGGGAACGACCAGGACTTCAGGCGCCCCGGGCTGAACGTGTTCAACCCGTTCAAAGAACTCGCGTAAGCGGCCCCATGCGACGACGAACCGCCGTACAGGCTGAAGCCTGCGCGCGACGGGTTCAGTTCGGGGCCGGCGGGTCGCCTCTTCTTATCCGCTCGCGCGCCTTTTCGACATCGCGCTGGAAGACGAAGAGGCGGTCGGCGTTGCCGTCCGGATCGGTGAAGTTGAACTGCCGTCCCTTCGGCAGCTTCACGCGCAGATTCTTCTCCAGGTAGTCCACCTGGAACGTTTCAAGCGTCAGGAGCGGCGTGGCGAAGGCGTCGCCTTTGTTGGTCGTCTCGTACCGGATCCCCGCGGGCGTCGCGATCAGCTTTCCGCGGCACGATCCGACGCCGTGCCGATGCACCACGTCAATCGCTAGATCGAGCCTGACCTCGCGAAAGCGGATCAGGATTTCGCGCGGTCCCGCCGTCACGTCGACTGGCATGGCCACGCTCTCAAATCCTTCCGCCGACACGTTCAACTGATGCGTTCCAGGCGTGATGTTGTCGGCCGTGACGGGGGCGGCACCCACAAACCGGCGGTCGATAAAGACCTGGGCGCCGGGAACGTCGGATTCGATGCGAAGCGTACCCAATTCCGCCGATGGCGGCGGCGCGGGGGCGGCAGAAGGCGCTGGTTCGCCGGTCTCAACGGCCACTGGGGCTTCGGCGCGCGGACTCGGGTCGTCCGCGACCGCCGGCTGCGGCGTGGTGGCTGCTCGTGGAGCGGCACGAGAGGATGCCACCGGCCGTTCGATCGTCTCGTCTTCAGTGGGCGGCTCGGGCGATCGGAAAATGATGAGGGCGATGATCGCGGCGGCGGCAACGCCGCAGGCCGCGACCGCAACGAACACAACGCGTCGATTCACGCGGAGAATACTACCGCAGCCGGCGCGCCGCGAGCGATGCGAGCGCGGTGCCGGCGGCCACGCCAGACGCGAGCACCACGACGGTGTCGATGAGGCGCAGCCCCTGCGAGAACGCCGCGATGCCGGCCACGGCAGCGGCGAGGACGATGAAGGGCGCGGCGCGCATGGGTGTCCTCACAGTCTACGCCCCGCGCGACCGGCGGAGCGTGGTGCCGCTCACGATAACCTGCGCGGCCATCGCCAGCGCCAGCGCCCAGCCGAGGCCCAGCGGCACCATGGTGAGCGCCAGGACACACGCGAACGACCCGAACCCGATGATCGAGCGGGTGAAACCGCGGACGAAGGCGATAGTCGGCCTGCTGCCATGATGGGCGTGCGTGAAGGCCGTGATGATCGTGGAAAGCACCGGGAAGGCATTGAGCAGCCCGCTGACCGTCGGGCCGAGCTCGTCGGCAACCGCCGTCAGCACCAGGACGAGCGTGGCCGTCGCGATCAGGCGCAGCGCGAGGTCGCCGCGCGGGCTGCCACCCGGTGCGGCGGCGCCTTGGGCCGCCGGCAGGAATCGCGGCCCGACGATGGTCGTCGCCACCAGGCCGGCAAGACTCAGCGGGAGCGGAGGATCAAGAAGGTAGAGCGCGAAGGTTGCCAGGCCGAACGCCACCCATCCGAGCAGTAGGCACGCGTACCACGGCGCGCGCACCGACAGACGGGCGTAGGTGAGCGCGAACGCCACGGTTCCGATCAGGCCCGTGAGCGTCGCGTGCGCGGCTTCGGCCCCGAACGTCGTCCCCTGTTCCATCGCCATGAAGATGAGCACCGGCCCGGCGACGACCGGCATGCCGGACAGCCATCCGCCCACGGCCGGGCCCCAGCGGCGCACCGCCAGCGTCACCGCCCCGACCAGCGCCGGGGCCACCAGCAGCTTCAACAGGAGGAGCATGAACTAGAAGAAGTCCGCCCAGGTGTACAGCGGATAGGCGAACTCCGCACTCACGACAGGCTCGGGCGGAGTGGTGACAAGCCGCGCCGCCGCGTCTTCGCGTTGCGCCTCAGGCCAGCGATGACCGCGCGGATCGGCATGGGTTGGTGATTCAAGCACGGGCGCGTAGAACTTCTCGAGGATGCGGCTCTCGCGCCACGCACGCGCAATATCTCCCGTCTCCCACAACTCGTCGCGACGCGCAACATGCCAGAGACCCTCAGTGAGGTACTGGTCTTCCCGCGAGACACGGCGTTGCTCGAGCGGCGGGCTGGTCCGCCACCGGGCAGCCCGATCGCGTGAGGCACCGGCCAGCTCCGCCCGCGTGAATCGCGAGCGAAACGACCCGATCTCAGCATCGACCACGTCGTGCCCCATGTGGATCGTGTGAAAGAAGACCGCAAACGCCACCAGCGCGGCGACGGCCCATCGCCCCAGCCGCGCAGGCGAGCCAGTGCGAAGCGACGCCAGCAAGGGCGGCCATACACCCGCCGCAAACAGCAGCCCGCCCACGGCCGCGAGACAGTTGATTCCGACGTCGAGGACATCGCCCGCGCGAATGGGAATAAACCACTGGTACCACTCGTCAACCGACCCCACGATCGACGCGGCCAGCAGCGGGAGGGCAAGCACCGACCAGTCGCCAACGCGATGCCACGCACGATAGAACAGCACGGCCAGCACGCCGTACTCGATAAAGTGGAACGTCTCGGTGAAGATCGGCTGCATCGTGCGGTAGTAGACGACGCCGATGCCCAGACCGAGCATAAGGAGTGCGTACCGCGACGGCCGGTTCTCCCGGATTCGCCAGGCGGCGGCCACCAGCGCGAGTGACGCGGGGACGACCGTCGCCGCCAGGATGATGCTTTCGGAATAGCTCGGCCATCGGGTGTCGATGGCGCTGAACGCCTGCTGCGCGAATGGGGCGGAAAGGACGATGGCCGCGGCCATCGTCCATGCCGTCAGCACGTCCTACTGCTGCGCGCTGGCCGGCGACCGTGGCGCCCCCGGCTCGATGCGGAGGATCACCCCGTTCGGATTGGCGTCCGTCGCCAGGTAGAGGTACCCGTCGGGACCCTGCCGGACGTCGCGAATCCGCTGCTTCAGGTCACCGAGGAGCACCTCGCGGCCCCGCGGGCCTCCCGGTGCAAACACGACGCGGTGCAATTGAAGGCCCGAGAGGCCGCCGACGAACAGATCACCCTTCCAGCCGGGCAGCCGGTCGCCCGTGTAGAAGACCATGCCCGACAGCGCGATCGACGGCACCCAGACGGTTACGGGCTGCTCCATCCCTTCGCGATACCAGACCTGCGTGATCGGCTCGCCGGCATACTCGCGGCCGAGCGTCACGACAGGCCAGCCGTAGTTCTTCCCCGCCTGCACGAGATTCAGCTCGTCGCCGCCCTGCGGCCCGTGCTCCGTTTCCCACAGCTGTCCGGTCGTGGGGTGAACGGTCAGGCCCTGGAGGTTGCGGTGGCCGTAGCTGTAGATCTCCGGGCGGAACCCGGCGCGTCCGACAAACGGGTTGTCCATCGGCACCGTGCCGTCGTCGCGAAGCCGCAGGATCTTTCCAGCGTGATGGGTCGTGTCCTGCGCACGCGTCCGGTCGTTCCGCTCGCCGACGGTCATATAGAGCATCCCGTCGGTCCCGAACGCGAGCTTCCCGCCAAAGTGCAGGCCGCCCTTGCTCCAGGCGTCCGCCACGAACAGGTCCTTGACGCCGGTCAGGGCCTTGCCGTCGAACGTGCCGCGCGCAAGAGCGGTCGTGTTGCCCTGCTCGCCGGCTTTCGAATACGTCAGGTAGACGAAGCGATTTTCGGCAAACCGCGGATGCAACGCGACTTCGAGAAGACCACCCTGCTGCATCGCGACGACCTGCGGCGTGCCGGGAATGGCCTGGGGATCGAGCGTCCCGTTGCGAACGATACGCAGGCGCCCGACCTTCTCGGTCACGAGCATGTCGCCGTTCGGCAGAAACGCCATGCTCCAGGGGGCGGCCAGCCCCTTCACGTAGGGCACGACGCGGATCGGCTGCGCGATCGTCTGGAACTCGCGCGGAGCCTCCGGCGCCGGAAGCGGAGTGACGAACGGATAGGGCCCCTGGGCGGAGCCGGCGACCGTCCACACAACGGCCATGGCGGCGACAGACCAAAATGCGCGCATGTGTCCTCCTTGCATCGCGAAAGTATAGCAGCGCCCGTACAGCGAAAAGCCGGGGGCGTCACCGCCCCCGGCTTTGTCATTGCGCCTTCGGCTTACACGTCTAGTGGATCACGACACTTCCGCTGTTGGTCGGCTGTGTCGCCACCGCGTAGTCGTCGCCCGCGGTCGGGTTATTGTCGTAGATGACCTCGGTCGTCGCCTTGTCCCAGATCTTGATCCGGAACCGGTGGACACGGTCACCGGCCCGGCGGCCGTCAACGACGCTGACGACGAAGCCGTAGTCGCCTTCCCCGTTTATCGTCCCCGAACCCGCATACAGCGCCCACGCGCCAGAGACCACCAGCCAGTCATACGAGGAACTGTCGAACTTCATCCGTGCGTCGCGGTGGAACTGGAAGTGCGACTCTCCCGTTGTTGTTCCGTCCGCGCGGTTCCGCGCGTTCAAGCCGAAGTTCGCGCGTCCCGCCAGCGAGGAATCCGGGACATAGCCGCCGGCCGGTGAATTGAGCCAGCCGCCGGCCGTGACGAACCCGCTGCCGCTGTAGACGACGAGGTACTGGAACGTCTCCGTGTCGCTCCCGTTGTCGTCATCCGTCACGGTCATGGTCACCGTGTAGACACCTGCGACGGCGTAGGCGTGGCTCGCATTGCAGCTGCCGCTCCCGCCGGTCTCCGCGACCGTCCCCGCCGAGGTGTTGCCGTTGCCCCATGCCACAAGGCACGTGTGAGTATCTGCGATGCCTGGATCCGTGAAGCTGGCTGAGACATTCACGGAGGTCCCAATGAGCTGCGGCGTCGTCGGTCCGGCGATCTGGCCGAGGACCGGTGCGACGTTCAGGATCTGGATCGTCGTCTGCGACGTCGCCGTGCCGCCGTATGCATCAAAGGCAGTCACGCTCACCACGACGACGGACGGACCGTCGGCGCTGGTCGTGAACGTCGCGGTTGGGCTGTGCGCGACCACCGTTCCTGGGCCGGTGACGGTCCACAAGTACTCAAGCAGATCGCCATCGTCGTCGACCGCGGCCACCTGCAGTTCCAGGGCGTCCGGGCCTTCGTTCTTCTGAAGCGCAGCCGGGAGCGAGAAGATGAACCTCGGCGAGCGATTCAATACGGTCACCGACAGTTCGGTTTCCAGGGTGCACCAGAGATCGATCGTCGAGGGCGACACTTCCAACCTGTGCCCCGACGGACCCGTGGCGCTCACGTCATAGGACCCGACGGGCACGTCCAGCACGTCGCCGTCTCTCACGCCGGAGAACACGACTGTCTCGCCGGTGACGGTGTTCGTGAACGTCACTTCGGCCGGCACGCCTGCCGCCGGGATGTCCATCGTCACGTGCGCCTCGCCGGAGGACTCCCAGCCGAGGTACGCGCCCGTGTCGGCGCCACTCGCCTTGGTCAGGCCATAGTGGCCGTTTGCGGGGTTCACGTTCGTGGACTTATCCTCGAGAAGCAGCGACCAGGTCCCGGCCGCCCCAACCGCGTACGCCGGGAATGTGGCGGCGGAGGTCAGCGTCGCGGTCGCCGTTCCGGTCGTCACCGCGCCCATCGGGTCGGTCAGGGTGTAATCGACGATGGTTTCGCTTGAGAGCGTCCCGGTGACGAACATCCGCACGTCGAGGGCCTCGCCGGCGCCGGTGTTGAAGTACCACCGGGTCCGATGCGCCTCTTCGAAGCTCGGGGAGGTCGCGGTCGTCGTACCAATCGCCTCGGCCCCCTTGAACTCGAAGCGGTAGTGCGGCTGCGTCGACCGGGTGCCCGGTGTGGTCACGTCGATGCGATAGATGTCGCCGGCCGCGCCGCTGAATCCCAGGTCCGTGAACGTTTCGGTGCCAGGCGCCGTGCCGCCCGGGTAGCTGGTGCTCACGGGCGATCCCGCCACTTCCGTTCCGCTAGCGTCGTAGACGCGCACTTCGACGGTTTCCGGGTCGATGTTGTTGACCGACACCGCAAACGTCCGCATGCCCACGACGCCCGTGCCGGTCGAATCGGCCTTTACCCACCAGTGCTGCGTACCCGTCGAGCTCAGGTTCATCAGCACCGGCGTGCAGAGGCACGCACCGTCTGGCGTTGGGAACGGCTGGCTGAACAACGGGGCGACGGGCTCGCCTTCCGGGGTCGGGTCGCACACATCCCCCGTCTCGTCGCCATCGGTGTCAACCTGCGCGGAGTTGGGCCGGTCCGGACAGTTGTCGTCCACGTCCGGCACGCCGTCGTGATCCGCGTCCGGCGGAGGCGGCGGAGGCGGAGGCGGCGGCGGCGGCGGCGGCGGCGGGGGCGGCAGCGGCGGCATGTTGAGCATGACCGTGACGGTGTTGTTGCCCGCGTTGCCGACCGCAAAGTCGGCCCAGCCGTCGCCGTTGAAGTCACCGGTGACAACGCTCGCCGGCTGCAGGCCGACCGTGTAGTCTTGCTCGGCACCGAATCGACCGGCACCGTCGCCAAAGAGGAGGGCGACCTTGTTGCTGGGTTTGTCGTAACTCGCGTCCCACTGGATCGGGACAACGATGTCCGGACGGCCGTCGTTGTTGAAATCGCCGACGCCGACAGCGCGCGAATCCCAGTTGCCTGGACCGACGGGCGAAACGATCGCGGCGCCGGTCGAGGGGAACACGGGGCCGAGCCCTCCGGAGCCGTCGTTCAGGAAGACGGACACCTGGCCCGGCCAGCGGCCGACGGCGAGCACATCAATGTCCAAATCGTTGTCGACGTCGGCGAGCGCGAGCTCATCCGGATTCGGGCAACAGGCGCCGCCGGTTGGTAGTCCGCCCGATTGGTTAAGTACGGGAAACCAGGGCCACCGAGGTAGACAGTGATCGAATTATTGCTGCCGTTCGCGACGACCACATCACCGTAGGCATCGCCGTTCAGCTTGCCGATTCTCGCGCTGAACGGGTTCGCGCCGACGGGCACCGACACGGTCGCCCCTGGCGACCACGAGCCAGGCGTACCAGGCTTGCCGAGTCGAAGTATCGCTGAGTTCGAGCCCCATGCCGAGAACACCATATCGGCATACGCGTCGCCGTTCACGTTGCCGACATCGACGGACCCGGCCCCGGAAGGCGCGCCCACGCTCTGCTGGATGTAGGTGCCGCCCGCCTGACCGAAGAGAATCGTGGTCAACGTGACGATGTCGTCGTAAGTGTCTCCGTTGACGTCGCCGATCGCGACAGCCGGGAGACTGGGCGCCGACGCGCCAGGAAAACTCAGGCTCGGCAAGAAGCTGCCGGCGCCGTTGTTGGTGAGCACGCTCACCCCACCCGGACCGCCGGCGACGAGCGGCGTCGTGGTGGTGACCGGCGCCTTCATCGCCACCGTGAACGCCCCGCTTACCGGGATCGTCGTCTGGCTGAACGTCGTCGGTGACTGCGCGTCGGCTGCCGACGGAATTACCAATCCCAGAAACGCCACGAGAGCAACGAACCACCGCAGGGAGGGAACGAGCCGCGTCATCAAGAGCTCCTTGTCATTACAGTCACGTAAGGTCATGCCGTGACCGTATGTCCGACATGACTATATGGCGCTGCTGCGACGCAGCTCAAGCTATTTCTGTTGAGAATTGTTCGAGAGTTACGGTTTCGTGCGTCGCCGGCCCCGAGCCTGTGCCAGATCCGCACGACCTCGAAAGAGATCGCGCGCAGCAGGAGAGGCAAGGCGCGTGGAGGGGGAAATCGGCAGGGCGGGCGCGGTGGCCCGCCCTACACAAGGGCTGACCTTACTTCAGGTGCTTGCTCACCAGCTTCGTCATCTCGAACATGTTGACGGTCGCCTTGCCGCCGAAAATCGGCTTCAGCGCCGCGTCGGCCTTGATCATGCGCTTGTTCTTGGCGTCCTGCAGCTTGTTCTTCTTGATGTACGCCCACAACTTCTTGGTCACCTCGGTGCGGGGGATCGGCTTCGATCCGACCACTTCCGCCAGGGCGGCGCTCGGCGTCACCGGCTTCATGAACGCTGCATTTGGTTTGCGGGCTTTCGTCGCCTTCTTTGCCATGTCTGTCCTTTCGAGACGAGAGAGGAACGGTCGGTCACATAGTAAACCCGATTCACTCGAACTGAACACCGGCGCTCAATGAAAATCTGACGTCGTGATCGAAAAATGATCTTTCCCGGACCCTGCGGGGCGCCATCTCGAACGCCGGTCCCGGATACCGAAGCATCCGGTCGCCGGCGTCGGCCCGGACGAAAGTGCGCGGCGAAACCATCACCTGGACCCCTCCTCCGGCATCGATCGCCACGAGCGCACGACCCGCCGCCAGCGTGCAGGCGATGGGGGGCGGGTAGATCAGGATGCAGGGGAAAGGGGCAGGAGCGTCGCGGATCGTGACAAATCCCGGGCGAAATTTCGCGAATGGCCGAATGCGGCCCAGCGCCGGACCGGCGGTCACGCCGAAAAGTCCCTCGACCCGCCCGCGGCTGAATGGCCTGCTCCCGGGGAAATCACCCGGGTAGACCGTCATCTCCGCCTCGACACCGAGGACCGCGTTCGGTCGCCACGCGAGACGCCCCCCCACCCCTGTGTCGGCCGCGTCGAACTGACCTGACAGCACCACGGCCGCTAGCAGGGCGAGTTCGAGCACCTAGGTCACCGCCTGGTCGGCGATGGCCAGGCCGCGGTCGAGGATGCCGAAGGCCTCCCGCAGCTGGGCCTCCGTAATACAGAGCGGCGGGTTCGTGAAGAAGTAGTTCCACCGGACGAACGTGAAGAGCCCCTCCTGCCGGAAGAACCTGGCCAGGGCCGCCATCTCCGGCGAGGTGCCGTTGTAGGGGGCCATCGGCTCGCGCGTCGCCCGGTTCCGAATGAGCTCGACAATCCCGAACAACCCGATCGACCGGACGGCGCCGACCGATGGATGCCGCGCAGCGAGGTCGGCCAGCAGCTCGTGCATCAGGCGCCCGGTCGCCGACGCACGCTCGACCAGGCGGTCCTCCTCCATGACCCCAATGGTGGCAAGCGCCGCGGCGCAGGCCACCGGGTGGCTGCTGTAGGTGAGCCCCCCCGGAAACGGCTTATCGCGAAAGCCGTCGGCGATCGCCTGCCGCATGCCCACCGCCCCCAGCTGCACGTACGCGCTCGTGATCCCCTTGGCCATGGTGATGAGATCCGGGACGACGCCCCAGTGCTCGATCGCAAACCATTTGCCGGTGCGCCCGAATCCGCTCATCACCTCGTCGGCAATCATCAGGATTCCGTACTTGTCGCAGATCGCGCGCACGCCCTGCATGTATCCGTCAGGCGGCACGAGGATGCCATTCGTGCCCGTCACCGATTCGAGGATGAAAGCGGCGATCGTCTGCGGGCCCTCGAGCTGGATGACCTCGTCGATGCGGCTCAGCGCCTCGTCGACCGTGTCCCATCCGTGCTGCACGCCGTGGTACGGGTCGAGCACGTGGACGAAGCCTGGCATCGGCGGCTGGCTCCATCGGCGAGGATCGCCCGTGGCCGCGATCGCGGCGGACGTGCCACCGTGGTACGAGCGGTAGCGCGCCAGAATCTTCGGCCGGCCGGTATATGCCCGCGCAATCTTGAACGCGTTCTCATTGGCTTCCGAGCCGCCGTTGGTGAAGAAGAAGACGTTGATGTCGCCCGGCGTCAGCTCGGCCAGCTTCGCGCCCAGCCGCGCCCGCGGCTCCGTCGTCATGCCGCCCGGCGTCACGTAGCAGACCGCTTCGGCCTG
The DNA here is from genome assembly GCA_964202965.1 of Vicinamibacterales bacterium. Taxonomy (GTDB): domain Bacteria; phylum Acidobacteriota; class Vicinamibacteria; order Vicinamibacterales; family UBA2999; genus CAXNKG01. The sequence continues at coordinate 13,655 of CAXNKG010000039.1, read as the reverse complement.
ACGCCGTATCGCGCTCAGCACACGGGCGTCGCCATGACCGATGTTGACGCACATCAACTGGCTGTTGAAATCGATGAACCGCTTCCCTTCGGGCGTCCAGAAATAGATGCCCTCCGCGCGCGCCACGGGAATCGGATCCACCCCGCCCTGGGCGGCCCACTCGAAAATCGTGTGCTTCTTCGACAGCGCGACGATCTCGTCGCCGGTCATCGTCATCGCGCGCTCCGCCGCAGGAACGATCCGGCGCCGGCCCGTCCCGTAAACCTGCCGCCGTCGATGACGACCTGGCCGCGCGAAATGACCGTATCAGTGACACCCATGACTTCGCGTCCTTCGTACGGGTTGTAGTCGACCTTCATGTGCAGCGTCTTCACGCCAAGCGTCATGCGTTTCTCCGGATCGAAAATGACGATGTCCGCATCCGAGCCTGGGGCGATGGTGCCCTTGCGCGGGAAGAGCCCGAAAATCTTCGCGGGCGACGTCGACGTGAGCTCGACGAACCGATTGAGTGAGATGCGCCCGGTGCGCACACCGCCGTCGTACACGAGGCTCATCCGCGTCTCGATGCCGGGCGCGCCGTTCGGAATCTTCGAGAAATCATCCCTGCCGAGTATCTTCTGCTCTTTCATGCAGAACGGGCAATGGTCGGTGGAGATGGCCTGCAGATCGTTGAACGCCAGGCCGCGCCACAGCTGGTCCTGTGTCTCCTTCGCCCGGAGCGGCGGGCTCATCACGTACTTCGCGCCGTCGAATCCCGGCTCTTCGTAGTTGTCGTACGACAGGAAGAGGTACTGCGGGCACGTCTCCGCGTACGCCGGCAGCCCGCGGTCACGCGCCTCGGTGACCATCTCCAGCGCCTCGGCGGCCGACAGGTGGACGATGTAGATCGGCACGTCGGCGATTTCCGCCAGGGCGATGGCCCGATGCGTCGCCTCCGCCTCGGCGCGCGCCGGCCGCGTCAGCGCGTGGTACTTCGGCGCGGTCTTCCCTTCCCGCAGCGCTTTCTGCACGAGGACGTCGATGACGCCCCCGTTTTCGGCATGCATGCAGATCGTGCCGCCGTTCTTCCCGGTCCGCAACAGCGCCTTGAAGATGCTGGCATCGTCCAGCATGAAGACGCCCGGGTAGGCCATGAACAGCTTGAAGGACGTCACGCCCTGCCGCACGAGGGCATCCATTTCCAGTTCGACCTGGTCGTTCAGCTCGGTGACGATCATGTGGAAGCCGTAGTCGATCGCGGCTTTCCCCTCCGCCTTCTTCATCCAGGTGTCCAGGGCGTGATGAAGCGTCTGCCCCCTGTACTGAATAGCGAAGTCGACGATCGTCGTGGTGCCGCCGTGGGCGGCCGCAATCGTGCCGGACTCGAAGTCATCCACCGACGTCGAGCCTCCGAACGGCATGTCGAGATGCGTATGGACGTCGATGCCGCCCGGGAGCACATATTTCCCAGACGCATCAATGACGCGGTCCGCCGGGAACGTCAGCGCCGACCCAATCGCGGTGATCTTCTCCCCGTCGACAAACACGTCACCGCGGTACTGATCGGTGGCGGTCACGATGGTGCCGCCTGTGATGAGCAGCGTCACAACGGCTCCGCCAGCGGACCGTAGCTGTCAGGACGCCGGTCGCGATAGAACTGCCACACGCGGCGCACCTCCTCAATCATGTCGAGGTCCATCTCCGCCACGACGAGCTCGGTCTTGTCCTCCGACCCCGTGGCCAGGAAGCTCCCGCGCGGATCGACGAAGTACGACGATCCGTAAAAGCGTCCGATCTTCCAGGGCGCTTCTTCCCCGACGCGGTTGCTGCACGCCATGAAATAGCCGTTCGCGACGGCGTGCGCCGGCTGTTCGAGCTTCCACAGATATTGCGACAGGCCGGCGACGGTCGCGGATGGGTTGAAGACGATCTCCGCGCCATTGAGGCCCAGGATGCGCGCCCCTTCGGGAAAGTGGCGGTCGTAGCAGATGTAGACACCGACCTTGGCGAAACGCGTCTGGAACACCGGGTACCCGAGATTGCCCGGCTTGAAGAAATACTTCTCCCAGAATCCGGACGTATGCGGAATGTGATTCTTGCGGTACTTGCCGAGGTAGCTGCCGTCGGCGTCGTAGACCGCTGCCGTGTTGTAGTACACGCCCGCCTGCTCCCGCTCGTAGACCGGGACGACCATCGCCATCTGATATTTCTTTGCGTACTCTGCCATCAGCTGCGTCGTCGGCCCGGGCACAGGCTCCGCGAGGTCGTACCAGTGCGGATCCTGGGACGGACAGAAGTACGGCCCGTTGAAGATCTCCTGCAGGCCGAGAATCTGGACGCCGCGTCGGCCGGCTTCCTCGATCAGTGGAATGTGAATATCGATGGCCGCCTGCCGGATTTTCTCAACGGGCAGCGACTGATCGGTCAACGGAGTCGCGGCCTGAATGAGGCCGCCAAGGACGCGTCTGGGCATGAGGTCTCCGGCGCGGAGTGTATACGAGCACGGCAGTGGGGAACGGCTGCGGAATATTTCGCAACCTACGGCTCCCCGCCGTGAGTTCACGAGGATACCAGACCGCGCTATTCCCGCACAGCTATTGGACTTCCGCCGCGAGCGCCGCATTCACCCGGTGGAGAACTCCTTGCATGTTTGTTGAGCGCCATGACCCCCGTCCTCACCGCAGTACGCTGTGGCATCGCGGTCTCCCTCTTCCTGGCGGCAACGACTGCCAGCGCCCAGCTGCAGATTTCGCGCCCGGTGACGAGAAACGTGTACACCGCCGCGGACGAGGTCCGGCTTGGGCGCGAGGCCGCGAAGGCGGTCCTCAGTCGGCTGCAGCCGCTCAAGGACGCCGAAGTCGAGCGATATGTCACAAGCATCGGCCTGCGCCTGACCGATGTCATCCCTGCGAAATTCCGGCACGCGTCGTTTCAGTACCGGTTCACCGTGCTGCACGTCCGCGACGTCACGAGCTTCGCCTTCCCGGGCGGCCAGGTCTTCATCAGCGCGCGGATGATCGAACTCGCGGACACCGAAGATGTGCTTGCGGGCCTCCTCGCGCACGAACTCGCCCACATCGTGCTGCGCCACGCCACGCTGCAGCTCACAGCGGGCGAGCGCTTCCAGATCGGCGAGATCACCGGCCGGCAGCTGGGACTGGCCGTCGCGGCGCCCCTGCCCGGCATATTGGAGCGCGGAGCGACCTACAGCATCGAAAGCTACTTCCTTCGATTCGCCACCGAGTACGAGGCGGAAGCGGACGAGCTCGGGGCGCGCCTGGCGGCCGCCGCCGGCTACGATCCGGCCGGTATACATGACATGTTCCGCGAGTTGAAGACCGTCGGCGCGGCTGAAGGCGGGCTCGAATGGCTCGGACGCCATCCGAATCAACGTGACGACGACATCGATGGCAGCAAGACAGGGCCCTCGAAGCGGTTCTGGACCATCCAGGAGCGGGTCGGCGCGATTCCGCGCCCTCGGCAAAGCGTCGCGAACATGCACACGGCCGACTCCGCTGTTGGGACGACCGGCGCGCACGTGCCTGCGCCGGAGGGTACCTATCGGAGTGTGGTGGCTGGCGATCAGCTGCAGCTCGCGGTGCCGACGAACTGGAGCCGCCTGCTCGCCGGTAACACCCTTGTCCTGGCGCCCGAGGGCGCATACGTCGCCATGCACCAGGGCCCTGCCGGCATCACTCACGGTATTCAAGTGGGCCTGGCGCGCAGCATCACGGGGGACGTCAACAGCGATCTTCCGGCGCTGCTGAGCCGACTGGCCCGGGCCAATCCGAGGCTCACCTGGACCCCGGCCTTCCAGCGGATTGGCATCGCGGGACGCGACGGCTACAGGACGACCATGAGCCACGTGTCGCCGGTCACCGGCGACTTCGAGACGGTGACCGTAGCTGCGGTGGATCTGCCTGATGAGGGCGGGTTCCTGTACTTCCTCGGCGTGGCGCCGCAGATGGAGTCGGCGACCTACCGCGGCATCTTCGAGCAAATGATCGAATCGGCGCGTCTCAACGAATAGCCCGGACGGTGCGGTGCTATAGTCAGCGCTTTCCGAGAGGACGCGTATGGCTGCACACCTCGCCACCACCTTTACCGGCCTGCGGTTCGAGAATCCGTTCCTTCTCGCGTCCGCGCCTCCCACGGAATCCGACAACAACATCCTGCGGGCGTTCGACGCGGGCTGGGGGGGCGTCGTCACGAAGACGATTGGCCTCCACCCGGTCGTCAACGTCGCCGGACCGAAAACCAAGTTCCTGCGCGCGACTCCGGAAGCCGCCTACCTCTCCATGCAGAAGCGGCCCGGCTCGGCCCTGCACTCGTCGTGGAACTGGGAACTCATCTCGGACAAGGCGCTCGACTGGTGGGTGCCGCGCATCGCGCGGATCAAGAAGGCGCACCCGGCGCGCATTCTCGTCGCCTCGATCATGGCAGGGTCAGGGACCGACGAAGAGCTGCGCAACTGGCAGACGCTGGCGAAGGCGTGTCAGGACGAGGGCGCTGACGCCCTCGAGCTCAATCTGTCCTGCCCCCATATGGACCGCAAGGACATGGGGTCGAACATCGGCAAGGATCAGGGCCTGATCTCGATCGTCACCCAGGTGGTCGCCGAGGCCGCGCGCGTGCCGATCTGGGCGAAGCTGACGCCCTCCACAACCGATATCGTGCTCGAAGCCGGCGGCGCGTTTCTCGGCGGCGCGTCGGCCGTCAGTTCCTCGAACACGTTTCCGTCGCTGCCGCTGATCGATCCCGCCACGCTCGAGTTCGAAATGAACGTGGACGGCCTCGTGTCGAGCGGCGGACTCGGCGGCCCGGCGATCCTGCCTCTGTCGATGGCCAAGATGGCGCAGCTCACGCAGGCGTTTCCCGACAAGGCGTTCTCGGGCATCGGCGGCGTCGCCGAGTTCGCGCATGCGCTGAACTACTTCCTGCTCGGCTGCGGTACCGTCCAGGTCTGTACCGCCGCGATGCTCGACCACGCCATCGGGCCGAATGTCATCGCGCAGCTGACCGAGGGCATGCGCGCCACGATGGACCGCCACGGCTGGAGCTCGCTCGACGACTTCCGCGGCATTCGGCGCGACCGGGTCGTTACGCACTCGAAAATTCGCCGTCCGGACGCAAAGGCCTACCACGGCGGGTACGAATCCGAAGGCTACGCCACGTCAGATCGCTGACATGGCGATGCCGAGTCAGGACTTCGTCGAACTGACCGAGGACGTCTCCGGAAGCCCGCTGTGGAACGCGGACCTCGCGCCCACGCCGCTCGGCCGGCGGACCTGGACCACCTACAACATTGCGGCGCTCTGGATCGGCATGAGCGTCGTGATCACGACGTATACGCTTGCGTCCGGGCTGATGCAGCAGGGCATGACCTGGTGGCAGGCGCTGCTGACGATCCTCCTCGGCAACACCATCGTGCTCGTGCCGATGATTCTCAACGCGCACGCCGGCACGAAGTACGGCGTCTCCTTTCCCGTGCTGTGCCGCGCGAGCTTCGGCGTCAAGGGCGCCAACGTGCCGGCGGTGCTGCGCGCGCTCGTCGCCTGCGGCTGGTTCGGCATCCAGACATGGATTGGCGGGTTGGCCCTGAACACCCTCCTGTCGGCGGCGGTGCCAGCATGGGCGGGCCTGTCGGGGAACATCTGGCTGGCGTTCGCGATGTTCTGGCTCGTCCAGGTCGCGATCATCCTGCGCGGCCTCGAGGGCATCAAGATGCTCGAGAGCTGGTCGGCGCCGCTGCTGCTCGGCGGCGGCGTCCTCCTCCTGTGGTGGGCCATCGACCAGGGCGGCGGGCTTGGGCGAGTCCTCGCAGAGTCCTCACGCCTCGAAACGGGGCAAACACCGTTCTGGACACTCTTCCCTGCCGCGCTGACAGCCAACGTCGGCTACTGGGCGACGCTCAGCCTCAACATTCCTGACTTCACACGCTACGCGAAGAGCCAGCGCTCCCAGGCGCTCGGGCAGGCGCTCGGCCTGCCGCTGACGATGGCCGCATTCGCCTTCATCGGCGTTGCCGTGACGAGCGCGACGATTGTGGTGTTCGGCGAAGCGATCTGGGACCCGGTCGTCCTTATTGCGCGGGTCGGCAACCCGCCCGTGATCATCCTCGGCGCGCTTATCGTCCTCGTGGCGCAGCTGACGACGAACATGGCCGCGAACGTCGTCTCCCCCGCCAACGATTTCTCGAGCCTGGCGCCCCGCCGAATCAGCTACGTGACGGGTGGCCTGATCACGGCCGTCATCGGGATCGTCATGATGCCGTGGAAGCTCTATGCCGATGCCTCCGCCTACATCTTCACGTGGCTGATCGGGTACTCGAGCCTGATGGGCGCAATCGGCGGCGTGCTGATTGCCGACTACTGGATACTCCGCCGTTGCGAGCTGTCTGCCGCCGACCTCTTCAAAGTCGATGGCAGGTACACATACAGCGGCGGTGTGAACTATCGGGCCATGGCGGCGCTCGTGATGGCCATCCTCCCGGTCATTCCGGGGTTCCTCCGGGCGGCGGCCACGCCGGGCGGCCAGGTGGCGGTCCCGACTGTCCTGGATGTGCTGTATACCTACGCCTGGTTCGTGACGTTCGGGCTGAGCTTCGCCGCCTACTACGTGCTGACGATCAGCACGACGGCGACGAAGGCCGAGACAATCCCCACGACCTGACGCCCGCTGAGACGATCGCCGAGCACCACGCGTGCCAGCAGCACGGTGCTGGCCGGATAGAGCGAGGCCAGCGTCACGACGGCGCTCAGGGCGCCTCGCCTCGTCGCCAGCATATAGAGCGCGTTCGCCGCCATATCCAGGACGCCGCACCCGAGCACGATGGTCAGCGGACGCGCAGGCATGCGCAGCGGCTGACGGCCTGCCACGGCCAGCCCGAGAAAGAGCGACACGGAGACGGCCCTGGCGGCCACAAGCGGCCAGAGTCCCGCAGCGGCACCGGTACGGGCGAGCGCGAGATAGAAGAAGCCGATGGCCACGCCGGACATGATCGCCAGACCGAGCCCTTTGCGGCCTGACGCGCCCCGGTCACCGGCCGATGACTGGCTGACGAGCACGATCGCCACGAGCGCGAGCACGATGCCGGCCACCGTGCGCGCAGCCAGTTGTTCGCCCGCGATCGCTTCCGCCGCCACCGGAATCAGCACGGCGCACACGGCCGTCGTCGGCGCCACGATCGCCATGGTGCCGATCGCCAGCGCCCGGTACAGGAGCCCGACGCCGATCCCGCCGGCAAGCCCGGCGGCGCCACCCCACAGCAGGTCGTTGTGCGCCGGTGCCGCAGACAGGAACGGAAGGAAGGCGAGGAGGAGCAGCAATCCCGCCGCCTGGGACAGGACGACGGTGGCAATGGTGTTGACCGTACGCGACGCCAGGCCGCCGAGAAAGTCAGCCGAGCCGTACAGCGCCGCCGACGCGAGGGCCAGCACATACGCCACGGTGTACCGCTAGGTCAGGAAGGTCGCGAATGAACGAATGACGAAGAAGCCGTAGAAGAGCGACATGAACACCAGCGCGGCGCGGCGCCACATCGGCGGACGCACGTGCTCCGGCAGCAGGCGCGTGTTGATGTAGAGGAGGTGGAGGGACCCAATCACGAGAACCAGGCCGGCCATGTTGGCGCTAATCTGGAGCAGGACAAATGGCTGCGCCAGCGCCAGGGCCACGATGCCCCAGAGCACAACCACGGCAAGAACGCCGTAGTAGACGGCGCGGACGTCGCCGCCGCGCCACGTGCGGACCCGGCTGCTGCCGGTCCACAGAATGTCGGTAATCGCGCGCGTCATCCCCTCCAGCTGATCGAGCTGCGTCTTGAACAGCACCCAGGCTCCCAGAAACGCGATGCCCGCGCCAAGCAGCGCGCCCGACCTCCCGCTGATCGCCTCTGCCAGGGCAGCGCTGATTCCGAGGCCCTGGATGTTCGCGCCACGTGGCAGGAAGGTGACGTAAATGATGGCCGGTAGAATCATGCCGAGGATCGCGCCTGCGAAGAAGACGCCCCACTGGTCCGCGCTGATGATGCGCCACCACCCACGCCATCGCTTCATCCCCTCGGCGGTGTTCGCGAACATGAACCCGTTGTGGGCGAGCGTCACCTTCTGGCCGCCGATCGCGCACGGAATGTACCCGGAGCGCTCCCCCATGCCGTATCCACGATCCCTCGCCCAGTTCGCCAGCACGATGTTGGTAACGCCGCCGGCCCCTGAGTAGGCGACGAGCGCCCCAAGCAGGAACAGGTCCGTGCCCAGGGGAAAGTAGTCAAACTGCCCCGCCACCAGGTCAAAGCCGGTCAGGCCGACAACACCGGCGAGCCATGTCTGCGCGGGTACGAACATGAGCGCGAGAATCAGGAAGCTGCTCAGGATGGCGGCGATCAGGATCCAGTTCAGGAGCTCGAGCGTCCGTTCGATGCGCCGGCCCACGGACAGAATCACGACGCAGACGAGAAACGTGCCGACCCCGATCATGTAGATCGTGTTGCTGTCCGGCGCACCCGCGAGTTGCTTGGTGAACAAAAAGAAGATGGCGCCCGCAGCCGTCCCGGCCCACGCCGGCCAGCCGACCTGGAGGAAGTACAGGACCGCATACACCCACGCCCAGAGCGTCGATGACGGGCGCGTCCGCATGAAGCCGGTGAACACCGGCTCGCCGGTGGCGAGCGTGTACCGCATCAATTCCGTATTGAAAATCGTCTGGAGGTAGACGGCGATGCCGACCACCCAGAGAAGCGACAGGCCGTGCCGGACGAAGGTGGCCGGTCCCAGCAGGAACTCGCCGCTCCCGATGGAGACACCGAGGACGATGACACCGGGACCGACCGCCTGGAGCCATCCGAGACCATGAGGGGTCGGGGGAACCGGGAGATCCGCCGGCGTCCACGGGTCGAGTCCTGATCGTGCTTCGGGGGAAAGAGCCTGTGCCGTGGATGAGATCGCCAAACGAGGGCCAATGGTACTAGACTATGGCCATGTTCCGGGCCGGTCTGGCCGTCCTCGTCGCCCTCAGCCTGGCGTCGGCTGCGCATGCGCAATTCGGGCGCGGCTTTCGGGGCGGGCGCGTCGCGACAGACGCCGATTTCGACGGCCGGTTCCACTACTGCCGGATGCTCTACCGTCCAGCGATGAACGGGTACGGCGGGAGCTGGCGCACCGACTATCCAAACGCCGACATCAACCTGTCGGTGCGTCTCTCGGAGCTCACGAAGATTTCGGTCAGCAAGACCGGATCAGCACCCAATATCCTGCTGGTACGGCCAGGCGGCGATGAGCTGTTCCAGTGCCCGCTCGTCATCATGTCGGCGCCTGGCAGCGCGGTCTTCGACGAGACCGAGACCGCGAACCTGCGCGAGTATCTGCTCAAGGGCGGGATACTGTGGACCGACGACTCGTGGGGCTCCTACCAGTGGGCGCACTGGGTCGGCCAGATCCAGAAGGTGCTCCCGCCGGCGGCATACCCGATGTTCGACGTGCCGCTCGAGCACACCCTCTATCGGACGCAGTTCGAGGTGACGGAAATCCCGCAGATCCCCAACATCGGGTTCTTCCTGAGAAGCGGCGGCGGCACGTCAGAGCAGGGCGCCGACAGCGCCGTGGCGCAGGTAAAGGGAATTGCCGACGCTGGCGGCCGGCTCATGGTGTTGATGACGCACAACACCGATATCGCGGACTCATGGGAGCGCGAGGGCGACGACCCCTCCTACTTCTATGCGTTCAGTCCACGGGGCTACGCGTTCGGGATCAACGCCGTCATCTACGCGCACACGCACTGAGTCTGGCAAACCGGCTTAGCGCCGGTTCGCAATCCCTATCGTCCGAACCGGTCCGGCGAGGAGACCGCTCCGGCGCCGCCGCCGGCATTCGCGCGCCCATTCGTCTGCAGATCGGCCCTCGAATCCGCCTCCGTCTTGGGCGGTGTCACCTTGTCGGCGTCGACACGGATCATCAGATAGGTGACGTGATCGTCGATCCGCGTGAACTGGTGGCCGGTGCCCGCCGGAATTACCACAACGTCGCCCGCCTTCAACTCGTGCATCGTGCCGTTGCGAATTGCCTTCGCATTGTTGCCCGGTCCATTCAGGAGCCGCACGGTCGTCTCGCCGGCAGGGCGGCGGACTTTCTCCACCAGGTCAGGCCCGAGGACGAGCGTCGCGGATCCGTCGATCACGTGGTACACCTCGCTGACCAGGTCGTGCTCGGCCACGTTCGCGTTGGGGTTGTTGATTCGTCCCCGCGTCACGACCGCGACGCCGACGTTCGCCTTGCCGATGTCGACCTGCCGGACCTGCTGATCGGTCAGCTGGTTGGCAAACCCGCGCTTCACGTAGGCCTGGATTTCGGCATTTGAAATGTACGTGCCCGGGCACATGGTGCAGGTCGGCGCGTAATCGCGCTCCTGCGCAACCAGCGCGGCAACGGCGGCCGCCATCAGCAGTGTCGTCGTCCATCCGAGTCGCGTGGTGATGTTCGGTGTCATGTCGTCACTCCTTTGGTACCGTTACTCGGCTATTGAACGACCATCCAGGTGAACGGCGGCACGTACGCCTGCAGGAACACGAGCAGTCCCACAAGGAACGCGAGCACCAGGCTGTGGAAGAACACGTAGCGGAGAATGTCGCCTTCGTGCCCGAACCACCGCGTGGCCGTGCTGGCGACCACAATCGACTGGGCGTCAATCATCTTGCCCATCACGCCGCCGGAACTGTTGGCCGCCGCCATCAGCGTCGGACTGAGATCGAGCTGCTCGGCGGTGATCCGCTGCAGGCTCCCGAACAGGACGTTCGAGGATGTGTCGGATCCGGTCAGCGCCACACCGAGCCACCCGAGCATCGTGCCGAAGATGGGATAGAAGTAGCCCGTCTGCGCGAACGCCAGCCCCATCGTCGCGTCGAGGCCTGAATATCGTGTCGTGTACCCAATCGCCATCATCGCGGAGATAGTGAGCAGCGAGTAGCGGACGAGGATGAGCGTCCGCCAGTACTGTTTCATCAGCTCCCGGAACGAGAAACCCATCACGAGGCCGGCAACAAGGGACGCGACGAAGATGCCGCTTCCGGTTGCCGACAGCCAGTTGAGCGCAAAGACGGCGGCTTCGGGACGGGCCTCGGCGACGACGGGCGGCGTGCGCATCACGAGGTTGTGCAGCTCTGGCACGGGGAAGCGAAGGATCGAAATGCCGTCGAGGAAGGCCTTCATCTGCGGCAACCCCCAGGCGAAGACGATCACGCTGAGGATGATCCAGGGCATCCACGCCTGACGCACTTCGCGTGCTGAGTACACGCGGGGCGCCTCGGCTGACGCCGGCGCGTTGCTCTCATTCCCCGTGGAAAGCCAGAGCTGGGAGGGCTGCCACATCCTGAGGAACAGTGCGACCGCTCCCATCGACGCCACGGATGCCACGACGTCCACGAGCCAGGGGCCGTGGTAATTCGACACAAGGAACTGCGGCACCGCGAACGCGACGCCCGCGACGAGCACCGCCGGCCAGATCTGCACCATGCCGCGGAACCCGGCAAACGCCCAGATCAGCCAGAACGGCACCAGAATCGAGAACACCGGCAGCTGGCGGCCGACCATAGCGCTCAGGTCCATCAGATCGAGCTCTGTGACGCTCTGCAGGGCGATGATGGGCGTGCCGAGCGCACCAAAAGCGACCGGCGCGGTGTTCGCGATGAGCGAGAGCCCCGAGGCGGCCAGTGGTGAAAACCCGAGGCCGATCAGGATTGCCGCCGTCACGGCCACCGGCGTGCCGAACCCGGCCGCCCCTTCGAAGAACGCGCCGAAACAGAACGCGACGAGGAGCAGCTGCAGCCGTCGGTCGCGGGTGATGTGGGTGATGCTTTCGCGGAGAATCGTGAACAGCCCGCGTTCCGACGTCAGCTGGTAGAGAAAGATGACGTTGAGGACGATCCAGCCAATCGGGAAGAGGCCGTAGGCGCCGCCGAACCCCGCGGTGGCCAGCGCCATCGGCGCCGGCATGCCAAAGACGACGACCGCCACGACGAGCGAGGTCGCCAGACCGACGAGCGCGGCGACGTGCGCCGACCAGCGGAGCACGCCGAGGGTGCCGAGCAGGACGACGACGGGAAGCGCGGCCAGGAGCGTGGAAAGGACGGCGTTACCGAGCGGATCGTAGGTCTGTGGCCACATCGCCGGCTATCTTAGCCGACAACGCTCGACCTGAACCGGCGGAGACTCGTCAGGGCTGGCTGCACCCTTTGCGGGCGGTGTCGAACCCGTCGAACAGCCGGCGGGCGCGGGGGCCAGCCAGCGTGTCGATGCGGTGCGGCTGTCCCTGCTCGACGGTGTATCTCGCGACGGCTCCCCTGGAGCGGAGGAACTCCGCCTCCCGGTTCATTTCGTCGTGCCACATGTACTCATCGAATTCGCCGACGTACATGAATACGCACATCTTCGAGATTGCCATGAGCTTGGCGTCCGTGGTCTGCCACATGTATCCGGGAAACGCGGTCACCGACGCGAAATACCGTGGATGCAGGGCCGCGACATGGAAGGCCGCGATGCCGCCGTTGGAGGGTCCGGCGATGTGGAACTTCCCGCCTTCGACCTTGTAGTCCGCCAGGATCATCGTCAGGAATTCGGGGAAGATGCGAGCACCGGTGTCGAAGAAGAGCTCGCGGCTCGGTGCGGCCGGAGCCACGACGATGTATCCGCGTCTTTCGGCCTCAGTACGGAAATTGCGCGCCAGCGTCCCGTCGACCGTATCCATCGTCTGCGGCCCGCCGCCGAAGACGAGCACGGCCGGATACGGCTTCGCGGGATCGTACATGTAGGGCAGGACGACCTTGTAGCGAACGGCCGTACCCGCCACAGTCTTCGTCAGGTCGCGCACTTCGGCATGCAGAGGCGCTGCGACGCCCGTCATGCAGGCAGCGAAAGCCATCGTCAGAGCTGCGCGGCGGCGGGTGCAATGCCTGTTAGCCATCAACTTGGTTTGTACCTACCAGACGCCTAACTATTCTTGGAGTAGACCGCGACGCCAGCCTGCAGCTGACGCCGTCGCTTGCTCAAGCGCAGATCGTACCCACATCTCTGACAGGCGGGATGTTAACACGCTGAATATTTAGGCCCCATCGCCGTGTATGGCTGCAGCGGCCGGCGTTATCTGCGTGGCCTCGCAGCTAACAGGGAGCGCCAGGGCCGCACGTGGGTGTACACCATGGTCGCGCTCACATCCGCGTGCCCAACAGCTCCTGCACCGTCCGAATGTCATGCCCGCTCTCGAGCAAGTGCGTCGCAAATGAATGCCGGAACGTGTGGCAGCTCACCCGGTCCCGGGGGAGCGATTCCCACAACAGAGGCCCGGACGTCTCGCTTCCCTGCGCGTGAGCCGCCTGGCCCCGAAGCGCAGCGGAGGCGGCAGCCGCGGAGCGGAGTCGAGATGCCCGCCGACGCAGGCGAAGTCAGCTGCGGTACGAAAAAAGGGCGGACCCGATTAGGCCCGCCCCCACGACGCCGGGTCCGGCTAAAGCGGCAGCAATATACTAGACTAACCGCTCCGGATGAATCGTACCGGGCATCTGGGAGGGCGGTTAGTGTGAGTCAGGCCACCGCGGCCTGAGCATAGTACGCCTCTTCGTACTCCGCGGGCGGTACGTAGCCGATCGGCTCGAGCAGCCGGCGATGATTGAACCAATCCACCCAGCCAAG
>CAXNKG010000038.1:0-32662 GCA_964202965.1 Vicinamibacterales bacterium | reverse complement strand
GAAGTCGTCGCGGAGGTTCATCGTGTTCTGGATGATATTGAGCGGGGTCGTGCCGACGCTGTAGCCGCGCAGCGTCGCCGTCACGGTGCCGCCGTCCAGCACGGGGTGGTACGGCAGCGGCCGCTGGCCCTTCCACGTGATCGTCGCGGACTGGTCCTGCCGCTCGTAGAAGGTGGCCCCGCCCTTGATCTCGTTGACCGCGCTGTTGCCGATGACCCGCGTCAGGCTGCCGGTGTACTGGCTGGTGATCCGCCCGCGCTTCCCCATGGCCGACGGGTGCGCCGTCGCGCCGCCCCCTTCGAAGAACGTCGCGTTGTAGAACGACACGCGTGAGGAGAGCCGCGTCTGCGGCGTGATCTGCCAGTCCACCCGGCCGAGCGGCTTGTGCGCCGTGTTCTGGAACTCCAGGTCCATGTTGAACGCCGGGTACGGGCCCGCATACACGAAGGTCTTCGGCTCCCGCTCGTACTCGTAGGTGCCGAAGAAGTGCAGCCGGTCCCGGAGGATCGGGCCGCCGAAGGTGCCGCTCGTCTGCTGGTTCGAATACGGCAGCACGCGCCTGGCGACGAAGTCCTCCGAGTTGAACTTGTCGTTGCGGAAATAGCCGCCGACGGTGCCCGAGAAGGTGTTGGTGCCCGACTTGGTGATGGCGTTCACCACCATGCCCGTCGAGCGCCCCTGGGTAGCGTCAAACCGGTTCGCCACCACCTGGAACTCGCCGATCGAATCGCGACTCCACTGCGGCTGCTCGTTGTCGCCGCCGGAGTGATAAATCGTCGTGACCTGCTGGCCGTCGACGTTGGTCTGCGAATAGCCCTGGCGGTTCTGGACGAAGCCGCCAGACTCGTTGCGGCGGGCGCCCGGCGTCAGCAGCGCCAGGTCCATCCAGTTGCGGCCATTGATCGGCAGATCTTCCATCTGCCGCGGGTCGATGTTCGCGCCGACCGTGGCGTCGGTCGTCTCGATGAGCGGGGCCTCGCCGGTCACCGTGACCGTTTCCTGAAGCGTCGCCGGCGCGAGCTCGATGGCGATGTTCTGCTGCTGGCCGAGGAGTAGCTGCACGCCCGTACGAGTGACCGTCTGGAAGCCCTGAAGCTGCGCCGTCACACGAAACGTGCCGACACGAACCGAGATCCGAAACGCTCCGGTGCCTTCGGTGACGGCTTCAAACGTATTGCCCGTCGCCTCATGCACCGCGGTAACGGTCACGCCGGGCAGCACGCCGCCCGTCGTATCGGTGACGGTGCCCTGCAGCACCGCTTCCTGCGCGTGGGACACGGCGGGCAACCCGGCAATCAGCGCGATTGCGAGCAACCAGCCGGCAAACCTCGACCTTCTCATACTTCCTCCATCTGAACCCGTGGGTGATCCGTCGAACAACGAATGACGACGCCGATCAGTAGCGCGAACAAGGGTGACGTATTCTAGGGACCCTTGCCCCTGGCCGTCAATACAGTCAGCGTGCCCCTGCCTTTTGCACCGCCGGTGGCACGGGCATGATGACGTAGGGGTTATAGGTGTTCGTCTTGTCGATCGTGAGCTCGAGAACGGCCTGGCCATCGACGGTCCGCACGACCTTTGCCGGCATGAAGATATCGGCCTTGTAGTCTGATTCGTTCAGGTCGGCATAGCCGGAAAATGTGTTCGCGTACTTCCGGCCGCGGAAGGTCACTTCGACCTGCGCCGGCCGATACATGGCGTCGAGGCTGACTTGCATGGGCGTGCCATTCAGTTCGCCGACCGTCACCGTCGTCGTGTTCTCCGGCTTGCCGTTCACGAGCGGGAACGTCACCACCGTGCGGCCGTTTTCCACAGTGACCTTCGCCTGCTCACCAGCGGCGCGAGCGGCCTTCACCGCACCGGCCGGCGTCATCCAGAGACGGAGCAGCCGATCGGCGACGGTATCCATCGCCGGCGTCGCACTGCCCCAACCGGGCGCGAGCCCACCCCCCAGCTTGTCGGTTTCGTTCCACGCGAACGTCCCGCTGACGACCTGAATATCGCGGCGGCCGTCGCCGCGGACGGTCTCGACGCGCATCCCGGGATGGTCGTAGGCGATCTGGGCGTAATAGCTCTTGAGCGGCACGGCAGGCCCAACGCCGGTCGCCGTGACGTCGCGCAAAGTGCCGTGGCCCCAGATCTCCACCGTCATGAACGTGTCGACCTCGTTGACCGTGCGGAGCATGCCCAGGCTGTTCGCCATGCTGTACAGGACCTTCTGGCGGTCGGTCTCCTGCGCCTGCACCGGCGCGGCGAGGGCCAGTCCCGCCAGCAGCATGATTCCCACTCCGGTCATCGTCCGTTGCATCTCGCCTCCGACAAAAAAGGCGCCCCGCAGCAGTGTGCCGGGGCGCCTCCAAGCCATCCGACCGCCGCGCGCAGCGGCGTGACGTGAATCGTTACCGTCCAGCCGCCTTCCGCACGCTCTCCGGCACCGGCATGAGCACGTAGGGGTTGTATGTGTTGGTCCGCTGAATCGTCAGGTCCAGCACCGTCTCCCCATCGACGGTCCGCACGACTCGCCTCGGCGTGAAGATGTCGGATTGGTAGTCAGCGTCGTTCAAATCGCCGTATTCGGTGTAGGTACTCACATACAGCCGGTTGTTGTAGCGCACCTCGACTCGCGCCGGCTGATAGCGCGCATTGAGCGTCACCTTGACGGGTATGCCTTCCAGGGCGCCGACCACCAGGTTCGAGGTGTTGCCAGGCTTGCCGTTCGAGAGCGGGAAGGTCAGCGTGACCGCGCCGTTCTCGACCGCGGTCTTGGCGTTGGCCTGTGCCGCGAATGCCGCCTTATAGACGCCCATCGGGCTCGTCCACATGCGGAGGAGGCGCTCGGGGACGGCGTCCATCGCGGGAACCGCACTGCCCCATCCGGGCTCGAGGCCGCCGCCGATCTTGTCGATCTCGTTCCACGCGTAGGTCCCGCTGACGACCTGAATCTCGCGGGTGCCGTCGGCGCGCGTCATGTCCACGCGCATGCCCGGAAAGTCGTACGCGAACTGCACGTACATGCTCTTGAGCTGCACCACGGGGCCAATCTTGGGACCGATCGCGCGCATCGTGCCGGTGCCCCAGTACTCAACCGTCAGCACCGAGTCTTCGTCCTGCACGCCGCGGTGCAGACCAAGGCCGACAGGGTTCTTGAACCCGCCGCCTCCGCCGCCCATCCGGTACAGGACGCCCTTCAGGTCTGTGACCTGCTGCTGTTGCGCGATGAGAGCCGGCGATCCGATCAGAATCGCCAGGCCGATGGCTGCTGCGTACCTTCGCATCCGACCCTCCTGAGTACCTAACCGCGTTCCTTGGTGACCATGTGCTGCAGGTCGCGCTCGACGCACGGCAGCGGTTCTTCGAGTTCCCCGCCCGGGTCGGTGTTCAACAGCCGCCGCTGCGGTCCTGTCTTCCACGGCTGCATGAGCACGGAGTCGGTGACTTCAGCTTCCCAGGTCAGCGTGTTGCCGACGCGGCGAATCCGCTCGGTCACGCGCTTGTCCGGCGACGAAAACCATCCCGGCCACCCGAGCCATTCGAGGCCGTTGAAGTCGACCGACGAGATCACGAGCGTGTCGCCCTCAAACGTGCCGACCGAATGTCCGAACCAGGTGCCGAGCCAGTGTTCCTCAGGCGGATGCGCACGGCCATCTATGTAGATCCGACGGATGTGCAGCGGGTAGATGAAGACCATGTGCCGATCGGTCTGGATGATCTCCTGCGGCAGCCCGATCCGAGGCACGCCAGCGGGCATGCACAGGAAGTCCGGGTCAGGCGCGAGAAGCGAATGGCCGTTCACGTCGTTGAACTGCACCCGCTCCCAGTGCTCCGGCTTGTACCAAGGTCGGCTTTCACGCGGGAACACCCGCTGCCGGACACCGGCGTCGCGCTCGAAGTCGACGGCGGCGCCGGTACGGCTCCGAAGGACATTGTCAAAGCTGCCGGTCGCACGGTCGAACGCCGCAGGCACGTTCTTCCCACGCGGGACCGTACCGACCCACAGCCCCGACAAGTCAGTCACCCCGTTCGCCCGCTTCGGCGTCGGCTTCGACTCCGCTTCCTTGATGGCAGCAGGCGTCATCCCACCGCCACCGCCAAACTGCGCGGCGACGTCCGTGGACCCCACGCACGCCGCCACAAGGAACACACCGATACCGCCAATGAGAAAACGATTCACGATGACGCTCCTGACGCTGTGCTACTTGTTGCCGGCCGCGTCCCCGAACCACAGCTGGATCTTGCGGCCGTCGGGGAAGTGGATGGCGGTCGTGAAGATGCGCTCACCGCCGTCACGGGCCGCAAAGCCCTCAAACGTGTACAGCTCGCCGATCCGCAGCGATGCGGGTCCGCGTAGAAAGCCGGCCTGGCGCAGCGCGGCAGGACCGACCGTCTCGGCGCCCCACTGCTTGACTTCGCCCTTCTCGTCCTTCACGTTGAACCAGAAATAGGCGTGGGGGTTAATCCACTCCGTGCGGGCCAGGTTGCCCTTCAGCGTCATCTGTTTCTCGGTGTCAAACTGCGCCTGCAGCGCGTGATGCGCTGAAACCGAACCGGTCCACAGCAGCAGACCGCTCAGGACAAGTGCTCCACCAAACAAGTACTTCATCACCAATGCCTCCTGGAAAACGGCCGACCGATTACGCGCAAGAAACTACTGTCCAAGGTACCCCCGAGTCGACCCGGCTACAAGGGCTATTGCAGGGATACGGGCGCCGGCCGCTCGAAGCGCGACGCCTCGACGGGGACGTTCAGCCGCACGTCCTTGAGCCGGTAGACGACCCGGTTATTGGTCCAGGCGCGCACCCAGTTGTGCGGCTTCCGGACCCCCCCTACCTGCCGGTAATCCGAGAAGTCGAACTGCGTCGGGACGGGGCCGACGGCCGTGTCATTCCACCGTACCAGCCGGAGCAGGAGCCCTTCCTCGTTGAAATAGAGATGCACCGGGGTTTCGCCCTTGTTCGTCCCGCGCAGGACGGTGACGACATCGTCACCAATCGCGTCCTCGCTGACGTCCCACGTCTGGTAGGCCTTCTGGATCATCTGGGGCGCCGCCTGCACCAGTGCGTCGATACGGGCGCCCGTGAGATTGCCCCCCGTGTAGTTCATTGTAAAGTTTGGCACCGCGGCGTCGACCCCCGCGAACCACGCGTTGGTCCCGTTGAACACGAAGATGTTGTTCCCTTCCTTGCGGTGCACGATCGTCGTGAAGCGATTGGGCGCCTGCGCGTAGAAATCCACCGGCACTTCGACGTGCGACGTATCCCAGCCCGCGTAGGTGCCCGCCATCGTGAAGCTCTTCACGGCGCCCCAGGCCTCGGCGCCGCCCACGGCCTTGAGGTACCTGGCAAACACGCCGTCGACTTCCCCCGCGCGCTCCTTCTGGACAAAGAATTCCAGGCGATTCGGGTTCTCGGCCGGCGGCTCACCGTACTGGATCGAGAGGTTCGGCACACGCTGCGGGAAGTTGTCGGCGCTGTGGCAGGTGTAGCAGGTGACGCGCTTCTGGTTGCCGAAGAAGTTCCGGTTGATGGTGTTCATCATCACCGTCATCTGGCGAGCGCGCTGGATCATCGGCGTCGAGATCGCAAACGCGTCTCGGCTCGCGGTGAGTACTCCCGGCGCGTGGCAGCCGGTGCAGTCCTTCGTCGTCGCCGCGGCAAACATGCCCATCGTGTCCATGAATTCATCGACCGTCAGGCCCTTGAGTACCTGAATGTCCTTGAATACCTGCTCGGCCATCTGCGGCGCCTGACCGCCTGTCGCCTGCGCGGGCGCGGCCTGACCCTGCACGACCACACCGGTCACGCACGCCACAAATGCCACCGCCGCCCCAAGAATCACGCGCCGCACTCCCACCTGCATGCTCACTCCCCTCGTGATGCGATAAAAAACGGAGGAAGTATACACCGCGCAACGCGTCAGCGGCCGGCGAGTTGCTGCGCGTTGCCGGGCCACGGATAGATTAACCACGTCTGCGGCGCGCGCTGGCCTACCCCTGGACGGCCGTAGTCGCACACACCGTTGGGGAATATTTCCCGCAGCGTCGCGAAGTGGGCGTCGCTCAGCGCTACTTTGTAACCTGTTCGATCGATCGGCTTCAGCTCGCACTTCAGACGATCGTGGGTCATGGGCTCACCCGCCACCAGCCGCGGATTGGCATGGACCGGGAACAGTGCACGGCAGCGCGCCGGGTCGGTGACCGGCTCCAGGGTCGACAGATAGCAGGTGTCGACCAGGTTGCTTGGCCTGTTCCGCACGACCTTCTCCAGCGGGCTGCGCGCGGACCCGGTATCGCGGCTGATGTTGTTCAGCCACTCGTCCATCGCGTCGAGCACGTATCGCTGCGCCGGCTGGATCGGGGTTCCCGGCGCGTACGTCCGGAACACCTGGTTGTTCGCGTGGCCGTTCACTGCCGTCAGGCGCGCGCGGGTAATGTGGTTCGCCACGATGTCATGCACGTCATCGTCGCCGTCGGTGTACGGACGCACGTCGATGATCGGAATCATGCTGAGGCCGCGGCTCGTGTCGTTCAACCGTCCGGTCTCGTACGCGATGCGAATCGCGTCCGGATCGCCGACGGTCCGCTGCGGGGCCAGATTTCCATCGATGTCATGACCGCCGGCGCGCCGGTTCACGTCGAGGAACTGCTCGAGCGAGATTGTGCCCTCGTTCAGCGCACGCAGACCGTACTGGATGCCGACGTTGTCGAACGGGCGCCGCGCGAACCCGGTACGCGGGTCGCGGCCGTACACGTTGACCATGTTGTCCTGGTAGGTGCATCGTGCGCCCGTGCGGTTGGTCTGCGGGTTGTAGATCGTGTCCTTCGACAGCGCGTCCGGATCGCAGTTGGTGGCGCGAAGATTCGGATAGCCGGTGCCATTGCGGTTGCAGTACGCCCACGTCGCCTGTCCGGCGACCGCCGCCTTCTGCTCAGGCGTCCAGGCCAGCGATGAGCTGTTGAAGGCCTGGTTCAGCACTTCACAGTCGAAGAGCGGCTCGAGGAATGTCAGATTGTCGGCATAGCTCGCCGTCGGAATAATGCCGTCGAGCAGGCCCGGGTAGTTGTTGCCAATCTGATGCTGCTGCATCGACCCGCCGGAGCGGCCGCTGCCGATGGTGTAGCGCGGCACGCCAAAGCGTTCGACGAAGTGCTCCTTGACCATCATCATGGTCTCGGCCGAGATCAGGTCCGCGCAGTTGGTTCCAAACACATTGAGCGAGCCGCCGGCGATCGCGTATCCGCGCGCCACGGCGTAATCACCGACCTGCGACTCCTCGAGATAGAAGCGGTTCGCGCTGAGACCGCCAATTGATCGGCCCTGATGGTAGCCGGCGCGGCACCCGCCGCCGAAGCTGTACACCAGCCGGCCGTTCCAGGTGCCGGCCGTCCACGGATCCGGCAGCGGAGTGCCGGGCTCGTGCAGGAACGCAATCACGTAGACCGCGCGGTTGATGGTGCCCATCTCGCGGCGGACGATGTACGGCACCGTGCGCCCGTCCGTCGTCGTCGTCGTGGCGAGATCCGCCGGGCGCGGCGCGTTCGGATCGAACGGCTTAAAGGGGTTCGGTGCCGCGTTGTTCCCGCCTCCGCCGCTCGCGGGGGCCGCCTGATCAACGGCCGCGAGCGCGGCGGCGCTGTTCGCACCGGCGTTTCCGGCGGCCTGTCCGGCCGCGACCAACTGCGCTCCGGCTGGGCGCTCGAGCATGGCGGTCGCCGGCGTGCGGACGCGGTAGTAGTAGTCGACGCGCGTCTTCGCCGTGCAGTTCGCGTCGAGCGAGGGGCCAAGCCCGAACGACTCCGTTTCGCAGACAAACGGCGTCTGGTGCGGACCCGCGATCACGGGGCCCGCGGACGGATGGTTCACGAGTGCGAGCCGCGCGGCGCGCTGCCCCGGCGCACCGGCTTCAAGGGCATTGGAGCCGGAGCCCAATCCGGTCACGAGGCCGACGAGCGTCTGCGGCTGTGCACCAACGCGGAACGTGGCGCGAACGTCGCGCCCATTCAGCGTGACCGTGACGCGATCGGCGGCGACGGCGCGCGGAACAGTGACCTGCACGAGGACGTCCCCTCCGCTCACGGTGTCGGGCCGCGTGGAGAGGGTGCGTACGTCCACCGCGCCTGCAGCAGTCTGCGCGGACGCCGGGAGAGCGCTCAACGCCACGGCCGCCGCAAGACTGAGCGCCAACATCGTTTTCATCTCGTCCTCCCTGTCGTGCTACCAAGAATGCTCAAGACAAAATGCAAAATGCCCAATGCTCAACGCCTCATCCCTGTGGCATTGAGCATTGGGCACTGAGCCTTCGACCGTCCTGGGTTCTAGCCGCGCTCCCTGGTCACCATGTGCTGCAGGTCGCGCTCCACGCACGGCAGCGGCTCTTCAAACTCTGCCTGCGGATCGGCGTTCAGCGTCCGCATCTGCGGCGCCGGTTTCCAGGGCTGCATCAGGAGCGGGTCTGTGACCTCGGCTTCCCAGGTCAACGTGTTGCCGACGCGGCGGATGCGCTCGGTCACGCGCTTGTCCGGTGATGTGAACCAGCCGGGCCACCCGAGCCACTCGAGGCCGTTGAAGTCGACCGTCGAGATCACCAGCGTGTCCCCGTCCCACTTGCCCACGGAATGCCCCAGCCACGTACCGAGCCAGTGCTCTTCCGCTGGCTGCGCCCGGCCGTCGATATAGACGCGGCGGATGTGCAGCGGGTAGATGAAGACCATGTGCCGATCGGTCTGGATGATCTCCTGCGGCGCGCCGATCCGCGGGACGCCGTCGGGCATGCAGAGAAAGTCGGGGTCCGGCGCCAGCAGCGAATGGCCGTGGACGTCGTTGAACTGCACCTGCTCCCAGTACTGCGGCTTGTACCAGGGCCGCCGCTCGCGCGGGAAGATGCGCTGCCGCACGCCGGCGTCGCGCTCGAAGTCCACCGAATTCTTGTTGCCGTTCCGCGCGTTGGAGGTCGTGCGGAAATTACCGGTGGCCGGGTCCAGTGCGCCCGGTACCACACCGCGCTTCGGCGTGTTCACCCAGATGCCGGTGAAGTCGGGGACACCATTCCGGCGCGGCACGTCACCACCCGCCGGAGCCTGGGCCACCAGCGGTGCACCCGCCATCGCTACGAGAACGGCAATGCAGAATGCGAGGATCATCCTCATGTGATTCTCCCTTTTCGGCAGAAAAATCCTAAGACTTCAGCGCGAACCGTACCGCAAACGCGACGGGCGGTCAAGCGGTTCCCCACACGGAATCAGAACGCGAATCGGAATCCCAACTGGAGCACGCGCGGCTGATACGCGATGTTGTTGTTGAAGTTGGGCTGGCCATAGGCCGCGTTGCTCTCGTTGGTGACGTACGACCCGATGTTCTCGTGATTGAACACGTTGAACACCTCCGCGATACCGTCAATCGACATGCGCCCGAACAGCGGGAAACGGCGCTTGACGCGCAGATCGGTCCGGTGGATGGCCTGGCCCACCAGCGCATTGCGCGGCGCAATCGTCCCGTTGGCCCGCAGCCGGTTGGCGCCGTTCGTGCCGAGATCCCGGCGGTCGACACCCACGTTCGTCGAGAACCGCTGCCCCGACCCGAAGAAGTAGACGCCGCTCACCTCGACACCGTAGCCGATCTCCCAGATCCCGTTGAAGACGGCGCGGTGCCGCTGATCGGTGGCCGCGAGCGTCCATTCGCGCCCGAGGTCGGGCGCCACCGCGAAGCCGAGGGGCGCTTCGACGGGATCCACCTCGCCGCTCACGAAGCGGATGTCCCGCGGGTCCGAGTTCGAGTCGTTGAACGCGCCGAGCGTGTAGGTCAGCGACGCCTGCCAGCTATTGCTGAAGCGTTTGGTGAAGCTGGTCTCGAGTGCCTTGTACGACGATTCCCCGTTCATGAATTCCCCGAGGAGGAGGCCCCACTGCGGATGCGGCCGCCGGGCGATGTCGGCGAACGGATAGTTCACGCCCGTGGCGGGGTTGTAGGCCAGATTCATGTTGTGGTCGCGTTCCTCGAGGCGCCCGGCGGTGTAGACGAAGTTCGCTTCCGCGGCAATCGTCGTGCCGATTTGACGCTGCATGCCAATCGACGTCTGGTGCGCGTACTGCACGCGCGCATCCGGCGTCGGAATCTCGCGCGTGATCTCGCGCCGCAGGCAGCCCGCGACGGGGGAGACGTTGCAGGCGCGTGCCGCGACCTGCGCATAGCTCGGCACAGGCCCGTTCCACGGATTGGCGGCAAAGTCGGGACGGCCGTCATTCGTGATCTCCGGAATGATGGTGCGCGACTCGATGTTGGCGTTGTGCTGTGGATCGTTGGAGAGCTGCGTGTAGAACATGCCGTATCCGCCGCGGATGACGGCGTTGTCGTCGACGCGATAGGCAAATCCGAAGCGGGGCGCGACGTTATTGAGGTCGGAGGGCCGCTCCCCCGACATCCAGGGCAGCAACTCCACGTTCTCACCGTTGCCGTTGATGTCGACGTCGTAGCGAACACCCAGGTTCAGCGTCAGCCGTGACGTGGCCGCCCAGTCATCCTGCAGCCACGCGGCCGCCATGTGGCGGGGCGTCTCGAAGACGTAGTCCCCGACCGAGAACCGTGTGCGCACGGTGATCGGTGACAGCGCGGCGAGATTCCAGGTCGAAGCGTCATTCCAGACAGGAAAGAGGGCTTCGATGTTCGCCGGCACGGGGCCGCCGCGCGCATCGATGTTGCCGTTGCAGTTCGAGCACCAGTCGAGGTTGCCGACCGTGTACAGGTACTCGCCCCCGGTCTTCACGTCGTGACGGCCCCGCGCGTTGAACGACAGCGTGTAGTCGTCTCGGACCGACGTCAGCGCCTGCCCCACTTCCTGTGGGTTCGCGCCGATGGAGTATCCGCGCAGGGTAATCGTGGGCGCGCGGCTCGACCGCACGAACGGTGCCGGGCCTCCCGGCCACGCGATGTTCGGATCGTTCGCACGGTTGTTGTGGACGTACCCGGCTTTGATCGCGTTCACCGAGTTGTTCCCAATCACCTGTGTGAGCGTCCCCTGATACTGGGTTGTCCAGCGGCGGCCGCGGTTGGACGTCGACGGATGCGAGGCGGCGCCGCCACCGCCGGCGAACGGAATGTCCTGGTAGTAGCGCTGCGTTGTCACCGCCAACCGCATCTGCGGCGAAAACTGGATATCGCCGCGGCCCAGCACCATGTGCTGCGTGCGGTTGTTCAGCTGGTCGACGTTGAAGCTCGGATACGGGCTCGAGTACGCCACCGTGCTCGGCTCGTGCTCGTACTCGTATGACCCAAAGAAATGCACGCGGTCCTGCCGGATTGGTCCACCGAACGTCGTGCTGACCTGCTGGTTCGAATAGGGGAGCACGCGGTTCTGGATGAAGTCCTCGGCGTTGAACCGATCGTCGCGGAAGTACGCCGAGACAGTGCCGGAGGGCGTGTTGGTGCCCGACTTGGTGACCGCGTTCACGATGGCGCCGGACGAGCGGCCCATGGTGGCGTCAAATCGATTCGTGATCAGCTCGAATTCCGCGATCGCGTCGCGGCTGTAGCGCGTCTGCTGGCCCGTGCCGCCCGACATCAGCTGCGACATCTGCTGGCCGTCGACGTTGATCTGCCAGTAGCCCTGCCGGTCGCCGGGCGCCTCGCTCGACTGGTTCGAGCGGCTGCCCGCCGCCAGCATCGTCAGGTCCATCCAGTTGCGGCCGTTGACGGGTAGCTCCTGCATCTGCCGCGGGTCGATGTTGCTGGCGACCGTCGAACTCGAGGTCTCGATGAGCGGCGCCTCGCCAGTGACGGTCACCGACTCCTGCAGCGTTGCGGGCGCCATCTGCAGGTTCACGGCAACCTGCTGTCCCACGAGGAGTTGCACGCCCGTGCGAGTCACGGGCGAGAAGCCCGGCAGTTCCGCGGATATCCGGTAGGTGCCGATGCGCACGGGGAGACGGAACGCGCCGGTGCCGTCGGTCACGGCTTCAAAGCTGTTGCCGGTGGCCTCGTGCACGGCGCGGATCACCACGCCCGGCAGCACGCCGCCGGTGGAGTCGGACACGGTGCCGCTGAGCGTCGCTTCCTGTGCAGAGGCGGCGAGCGGCAGCACGACGAGCGTCGCTGCGATGAGGGTCCGGAGCGCCATTCTCATGAGAGACCTCGCGTTTTCCGTTGATGAAGCCGGCAGGGCCCGACGAGGGAGAAACGGCGGTCGCCCCGCCGTTGCCCAGATAATCTGCCTCCGGTCAGGGCGTGTCAATACGGGATTGCCGTCGTGCTTGACAGGGTCTGGGTAGGGTGTACAGGGACGCTCGGCACCCCTTCTCGCCCGTATCTTCTTGCACAACCGCTCCTTGTCAGAGGGAGAGCTTTGGATGACCATCTCGAACATCGACGGCATGCTGGAAGCGTTCAACCTGTTCGACAACGTGAACTACGGCTCGTACACGACCCGGGAGAGCAACGCCAGCTTCGGGCGGCCCTCGTTCAACAACAACATCGCGTACGCGCCGAGGATGCTGCAGCTCGGGTTCCGGCTGGCGTTCTGATCGGGGATGCGTGAGGCGGGAATGCCGGACCTACGCGGCGACGCGGGCGGTCCGGAATTCTTCGAACAGCCGCGGCACGCTGCCGGCGACCGAATGCAGCGTGGGCGTCCAGCCGAGTGCCCTGGCGCGCGGGCCCCGAACGATCTGGTTCAGGGCCAGCGCGTCGGCATAGGGGCCGAGCTTCAGCCGGGCCTCATCGAGCGGCATGTGGCGGATGTCGGGTTCCATCTTCGCGTGCTTCGCGACAGCCTCGACAATGTCGCTTACCCGCTCATCCGCCTCGTCATTGACGTGGTAAATACCCGCGGCCTCCGGCTGGGTTGCCGCACGTACATATAGGTCGGCAAGGTCGCGGTCGTACACGCACGCCCAGTGGTTACCCCCATCCCCGACGATCCGTATGAGGCCATTGGCCGCATCTTTGAGAAGATCCCCAATAATTCCGCGCGCGCCGCCGTACACGACTCCCGGGCGGACCACGACCGTCCGGAGCACGCGGCCCCGGCCAGCGTCCAGGACCAGCTTTTCGTGCTCCGGCCGCCAGTCCACCAGTGCCGTGGGCCGGAGCGGCGCGTCCTCGCCCGCGGCGCCAGCGGTGTTGCCCAGAATCCACAGGTCGGACGTATAGACGAAGCCGACGGGGTGACCCTTGGCTGCGCGGCGGATCGCCGACCCGAGCAGGGCTTCAACCGCCTGCCGATCGACGGCCGCGGCGCGCTTCGACTGCTCGAACGCGGTGTGAACGATCGCGTCGCAGCTCTCCGCGATCGACGTGTAGGACTTCGGGACCGACAGTTCGCCCACCACGCACTGCACGCCGCGCACGGTCAGGCGCTCCGCGCGTTCCGGATCGCGAACGAGCGCGGCCACGTCGTGACCGCCGCGAAGAAGCGCGTCGAGGACGGCGGATCCGACGTATCCGGTCGCCCCTGTCAGGAAGATGCGCATGGGGGAGCCACATTGTAGTCGTTGAGCCACCCAACACAACGATTCTTGAATCGGTGAAATGCCCAACCGGTGAAATACGGATCATAATTCCCCCGTGCCTCGCGACACGCTCATCGGATTCTTTCAGGATCTCGGAACAATCCGTGCTGAGTTCCTCGTCCATGACGACGGCTTCCGACGGCGGGGCTATACCTACGCGGACGTCGCGCGCGCGTCGCGTGGATTCGCCGCCGCGCTTGCCGCCGCAGGCATTGTGCGCGGCGACAAGGTGATCCTGTGGGGCGAGAACCGTCCTGAATGGATCGCCTGCTACTGGGGCTGCGTCATCTCCGGCGTCATCGTCGTGCCGATCGATTACCGATCGTCGCCAGAATTCGTGGCGCGCGTGCACGGACTCGTCGACGCACGGTTGATCGTTGCGGGTGACGACGTCGACGCCGGGACCATGGCGGGCACGGTCTGGCGATTCGCGGATGTCGACTGGCACGCCGACGGACCGATGCCGGCGGTGGCCATCACGCGCGATGACGTCAGTCAGATCATCTTCACGTCCGGGGCGACCGCCGAGCCGAAGGGCGTCGTGATCCGCCACCGGAATATCCTGGCGAACATCGTCCCGGTCGAGCGGGAAATCGCGAAATATCGGCGCTACGTGCGGCCGGTGCACCCGCTCAGGTTCCTGAACCTGCTGCCGCTCAGCCACATGTTCGGGCAGTCCCTGGCGACGAACATCCCGCCGATGGTGCGCGGCACCGTGATTTTCACGCGGAGCTTCAATCCGCACGACGTGCTCCGGTTGATTCGCGACCGGCGTGTCTCGGTGCTCGTGTGCGTCCCGAAGATCCTCGACGTGCTCCGCGAGCACGTCATCCGCGCCTTTCCCGAATCCGGCCAGCCGCCGCCCCCTGGTACATCGATTCCCGGCCGCTGGTGGAAGTACCGGCGCGTGCATTCGGCCTTCGGCATGAAGTTCTGGTCGTTCGTCGTCGGCGCGGCGCCGCTGTCACCCCAGCTCGAGGAATTCTGGCGGCGCATGGGATTTGCCGTGATCCAGGGATACGGCCTCACCGAGACTGCGCCCATCGTCACGTTGAACCATCCGTTCAAGAAGTCGCGCGAGGGATCGGTCGGCACGCCGATCGCCGGCGTCGACGTGCGCATCGCGGAGGACGGTGAGATTCTCGTGCGCGGGGAGAACGTGACGAGCGGGTACTACGGCGAGGACACGAACAGAGGCCAGAGCCCACAGCCCCAAGCCCAAAGCCCTGTTGACGCTGACGGCTGGCTGCATACCGGCGACATCGGCGAACGGGACGCCGAGGGGCGCCTGTATATCAAGGGACGCAAGAAGGAAATGATCGTGACGCCGGAAGGGCTGAACGTCTTTCCGGAGGACGTGGAGCGCACGCTGCTGGAACTGCCGGGCGTGCGTGAGGCAGCGGTCGTCGGGATGGCCCGGGACGGCGAGGAGCGCGTGCACGCGGTGCTCGTCCTCGAGCCCCCCACCGACATCGACCAGGTCGTTCGCGCCGCGAACGCCCGGCTGCAGGACCACCAGCGCATCCGTGGCGCGTCCGCGTGGCCGGGTCCCGAGCTGCCCCGCACCGAGGGCACGCGCAAGCTGAAACGCGCGGTAATCCGGGAATGGGCGCTATCGGGCAGGACGCCCATGGACACGGGCGGCTCGGACACGCTCGAGTCGCTCATCGCGCGATTTGCCGGCGGCCGCGTCGTCTCAGACGCCACGACGCTCGAGGAGCTGGGACTGAGTTCGCTCGATCGCGTCGAGCTCATGGTGGCGCTGGAGGACCGCTTTCAGACGACGGTCGACGAAGGCCGATTCGCCGAAGCCGCGAGCGTCGAAGACCTGAAGCGGCTGGTGCAGCAACCGGCGGCCGCCGCGGAATCCGAGGAGCCGATCGTCTTCCCGGCGTGGAACCGCCGCTGGCCCGTGCGACTCGTCCGGCGGCTGTCACTGGCCACCTGGATTCTCCCGCTCGGCCGTCTCTTCGCGCGGATCCAGGTGGACGGCCTCGAGCACGTCCGCGATCTCACAGGCCCGGTCGTCTTCGCGTCGAATCACCAGAGCCACCTGGACGTCCCGATCATTCTCGCCGCGCTGCCCGGCCACGTCCGCGCGCGAGTCGCGCCGGCGATGCTGAAGGAGTTCTTTACCGCGCATTTCCATCCCGACGGGCACACGTGGCGGCAGCGCGTCACCAGCTCGCTGAACTATTACCTCGCGTGCTTCTACTTCAATGGCTTCCCGATCCCGCAGCGCGAGGCGGGCACGAGGCACACGCTGCGATACATGGGCGACCTCCTGAACGGCGGCTGGTCGATCCTGATCTTTCCCGAAGGCGTGCGCGCGGAAACGGGGGCGATTAAGCCGTTCCGGGGCGGCGTGGGGATGATCGCGTCGCGATTGAATGTGCCCGTCATGCCGGTGCGCCTCGACGGCGTCGACCGGCTGCTCCAACCCAACCAGATGATGGTTCGGCCGGGCCGCGTGCGAGTGGCCTTTGGCGCTCCGCTGCGTCTTCATGGTGACGACTACGCCGCACTTGCCGCACAAGTGGAAGATCAGGTGCGAGCGCTCGCTCCAAACAACACGATCCGTTGAAGTTGCGCCGCGCCCCTCCGTGTGGCACACTCATTGCTTCGAGAAAGTTGAAAGGATGAGCTGATTGAGCAAAGACGATCTAATCGATATGCAGGGCACTGTTGTTGCCGTCCATTCGGGCGGCCTGTATCGCGTCCAGTGCGACGCGGGTCACGAAGTTCTCGCCCAGTTGAGCGGCCGCATGCGCCGCTTCCGCATCAAGGTCGTCCCCGGCGATCGCGTCACTGTCGGCGTCTCACCCTACGATCCCGTCCGCGGCATCGTCACGTTCCGGGCCCGTTGAACCTCTTGAAAACCAGTTCCACACATTCCAGGCCGAGGCAGGACGGCGGCCGCGGATCATCGCGTAGCCGGGGCCGACGGCCGTCCGGCCGTCCGCCGCAGGCGGCGGCTCTCCCGAGCGGCGAGCCGGTCGCGCCGACCTACGACTCGGTGGTCTTCGACCCTGCCCCGATTCCCTTCAACGCGCTCGGTCTCGACTCCCGGCTGTTGAGCGGCATCCACGACCTGGGGTGGACGGCCACGCGCCCGGTGCAGAGCGGCGTCATTCCGATTGCGCTGTCGGGCGCCGACGTCATTGCGTCGGCTGAAACGGGGACCGGCAAGACCGCCGCGTTTCTCATCCCGATTCTCCAGAACTTTCTGACGACCGTCCGCCCGGGACCGTCCGCGACGAAGGCACTCATCCTCGCGCCGACGCGCGAGCTGGCGGTCCAGATCGAGGATCAGGTGCAGGGGCTGACGTACCACACCGGGCTCTCAAGCGTGGCGGTGTACGGCGGCGTGCCGATGGATCCGCAGGAGCGGGCCCTCAAGGCGGGCGTCGACATGATCGTCGCGACGCCCGGGCGCCTGATGGACCACATGCGCCACGATTCGACGAATTTTTCGGGTCTCGAGATTCTGGTGCTCGACGAAGCCGACCGGATGCTCGACATGGGGTTCTGGCCCGACGTGCAGCGCATCCTCTCGGCGCTGCCCCCGACCCGGCAGACGCTGCTCTTCTCGGCGACGATGCCGCACGAAGTGATGCAACTGACGCGCGAGTTCATGCGGAACGCGAAGTACGTGCAGTCGGGCGGTCTCGGCGCGCCGGCGCGGACCATCTCCCATTCGGTGCAGACGGTGTCGAAAGGCGAAAAGATCGAATGGCTGGCGCGGTGGCTGCGCAACGAGGCCGAGGGGCCCGTGCTCGTGTTCTGCCGCACGAAGATCGGCGCCGACCGCGTCGCCTCGAGGCTAAGCGGGATGGGCATTCGCGCCGCGGTCGTGCATGCGGACCGTTCGCAGCAGCAGCGGATGTCAGCCGTCGAGGGCTTCCGCTCAGGCACGTATCCCGTGCTCATCGCCACTGATGTCGCGGCGCGCGGGCTCGACATTGACGGTATCGCGCACGTCGTGAACTTCGAGGTGCCCGACACGCCCGAGGCCTACGTGCACCGTGTGGGCCGGACGGGTCGGTCCGAAACAACCGGCCGCGCGCTGACGCTGGTCGCGCCCGAGGAACTACGCGCGCTCCGCGCGCTGGAGAAAGCCGTTGGCGTACAACTTCAATAACTCCTTCATCACGGGATCCGGGATCCGGGATGCGGGACCAGGTGACCCAGCCCAGACCTCGCCCGGCCCTGATTCTGGACCGCGGACCCCGGATTCCGGATCCCTGATCCCCGATCCCGGATCCCCGTTCCCGGTAACACCGGTGACATCCGACAACCCGGAATCCGCCGCGGGCGTCCGGTTCCGTTCGTGCCGGTGGATGCAGAAGGAGGAGAGCGGCAACCAGGCGTTCTGCACGCATCGCGAGGTCAAGCCGTACGCCGGGATGCAGGGATTCGATCCGGACGCGTGGTGCCCCGAATGCCAGTACTACAAACTGCGGCGGGCGCCGCGGAAACGATCGGACGACAACTACTCGTACTGACCTGACCCGCCGACCTAATCCGAAAATTCCTTCGCCAGGTCCACCCACTCCCCCTTCGGCGCCAGCTGCTGGTAGGCCCGCCAGTGCGCCCGCGCCTCCTTGGACTGCCCGCTCTTCTCCAGCGTCACGGCCAGGTAGAAGTGCGCGTCGGCATACCCGGGATTCAGCTTCAGGGCGTCGCGGTAGCACGTCTGCGCCGGCGGGTATCGTCCCAGATCGTGAAAGATGTTCCCGAGGTTGAAATGCGCCTCGAAGACGTCCGGCTCGATCGCAATCGCCCGCTCGTAGAGCGCCTGCGCCTCGGCGATCTCGTCGCGCGCGTAATGGATGTTGGCGAGGTTGATCAGCGCCGGTACCAGGTACGGATCGATTTCGAGCGCGCGGCGATACGCTGAGGCCGCGGCGTCAAAACCGGCCGGGTCGCCGGTATCGGCGACCGATGCCGCCACGAAATACTGCTCCGCGGAGGAATCCGGCGGCGCCGGCAAAGGCTCCATGAGCGCGGCGAGGGGCGGCAGCTCGCGGCGGCGCAGCTGCAGGACCTTGGCGGGCTGCGCTTCAATCCGGAAGTCGAGGGTGAGCTGGCCCGCGCGCGACGCGAGCAGATTGCGCAGGACGGCGCTGAAGTGTGCGCCCGCCGCGATCGCGTCGTCGGCCTGCCGAATCATCGCCAGGTCCGCAAACGAATAGAACTCTTCGCCATTGGTCCGGCGGTCCGGGCGGATGAGCCCCCACTTCTGCATGTAGCGGAGCTGATCGTCGCGGAGGTGTGCGTAGCGGTCGAGCAGTTGCCGACGCGACGCGAACGCGGAACCCGTGGTCGTCACTGCGCGTTCACTATAATCTACGCCATGGGTGCGCCGCGACGAGGTTCGCCGGCCGTGTTGCTCGCCGGCGACGTCGGCGGCACCAAGACCCTCCTCGGGATCTTCGAACAGGCGGCGCCGCGGCCGATCGCGATCGCCATCCAGGCG
This sequence comes from Vicinamibacterales bacterium, assembly GCA_964202965.1. Lineage (GTDB taxonomy): Bacteria > Acidobacteriota > Vicinamibacteria > Vicinamibacterales > UBA2999 > CAXNKG01. Next base: position 13,688 of record CAXNKG010000038.1, on the reverse strand, counting down.
TACTCGACGCCGGCGTTCACGAGCTTCTCCGGCATCCTGGGCGCGTTCGCCCGCGACGTGCACCATCCGGCGGCGATTGCCGCGGCCGCCATCGGGGCCGCGGGACCGGTCATCGGCCAACGAGCGCAGCTCACCAACATCACATGGGACATCGACGCCAGGGACGTGTCGGCATACCTCGGTACGACCCGGATCGCTCTGATGAACGACCTTGAAGCGATGGCCGCCAGCGTCGGCGTGCTGGAGCCAGGGGACTCGATCGCGCTGCAGCAGGGCATCGCTCATCCGGACGGCAATGCGGTCGTCATCGCGGCGGGGACCGGACTGGGACAGGCGTCTCTCCCTCGCATCGATGGACGGTTGCGGCCGGTGCCATCCGAAGGAGGCCACGCCGACTTCGCGCCCAGGTCCGAGCGCGAGATCGAACTGCTCAAGATGCTGCGCGCGGAGCGTGGCCGCGCGGAAGTCGAGGACATCCTCTGCGGTCCAGGCCTTGCCAACCTCCATCGGTTCACGCACGGTTCGCACCCCTGCCGGGCCGTGCAGGCCCTTCCCTCCGATGCGTGGCCCGCCGCAATCTCCACCGCCGCCCTGTCGGGCGACTGCACGGCATGCGTCGAGGCGCTGGATATCTTCGTGAGCGTCTACGGCGCCGAGGCCGGCAACCTGGCGCTCCGAGGCGTCGCAACGGCGGGCGTCTATGTGGGAGGGGGAATCGCGCCGAGGATTCTGCCCGCCCTCCAGGACGGCCGCTTCCTCGACGCGTTCAGGGCCAAGGGGGCGATGGCGGCACTCCTCGAGGCCATGCCGGTCCGCGTGATCGTCAATCCCGCCGCTGGGCTGATTGGCGCGGCGGTGCGAGCCCAGGAATTACTGGAATCGTAAAAATGGGGTCTGACCCCATTTATTTGGCGGGACTTCTTAGCGGTTCATCTTTTCCAGGGCCGCCACGCCAGAGCGCATCCCGATCAGCCACGTCGCCCCACTCAAGACGACGGCACCGGCAAAGCTCGCGACCATCAGCGCTTCCCGCAGTGTTGACAGCCGGATGCCCCGCAGCCGGCTGAACAACCACGTCGCCGACGGCCAGCCGAGCAGCACGATCATGACGATGATGTAGAGGACGGCGAGCACCATGAACGCGACGCCGCCGTACGAACCGGCCGCCTGCGTCGCATCCGCGCCGAACCGCGGATAGCGCGCGCCCAGCCCGGTCGCCAGTCCGACGAGGGCAAATGTCATCAGGCCGACGGCCACGATCGCGACGACTTTCAGGAATGGATCGATGGCCATCAATTCATTGGCGGCAATGGTCAGCCCTTCGATGAACAACAGGAGCGGGACGAGACCCGTCCAGAACTTCGACCACAGAAAATCGCGCATCGACACCGGCGACGCCCGCACGATCCAGAACGCGGCGCCCTCGATCGAGACGGCTGGAAACACGAACCGCACGGCGACCGTCGCCAGGACAAAGCCGGCCATCGCCAGATTGACGAGGGCGTAGACGTTCTTCACGAAGCCGCTCATATACGGGATGCGATCGAGATCCAGCGCGCGGAAGTTGTAGAGATACAGCAGGACCAGTGCGAGCAGCGGCAGGAGCTGCAGCCACTGGCTGACGTCCCGCAGAAAGACTTTCGCGTCTTTGACGAGCAACTGGCGCCGGACCGGTGAGAGCGGCAGTGCGTGCGCGAGCGTTTCGACGATGCGCAGCTGGCTGGCCCGCGCTTTGGGCGCTTCCTGCGAGCGGCTGTACCCCGAGAAGTGCCACCGCCGCTGCGCGCCGCCCAGCATCACGATGCACGCCAGCGCCGTCGTCCAGAGCGCGGCGCCGTGCAGCAGGTCCCGGCCTCCCTGAAGCTCGGCAAAGAGCGACTCGCCTGCCCAGAACGACGGCAGGAGCGGGGTGAGCGGCGACTGGAGGGTCGCGAAGAAGCCGGCGATGTCGGGCAGCGACTCGACTCGCAGCAGCCGCTCCGGCTCCATGACACGCAGCATCAGCACCAGGGCCGCCGCAAACAGCAGGCTCACGAGCATCAGGACGTCACGCGTGCGGCGCGCCGGCAGGACGTTCACGAGGAACAACGTCATCGCCGCACCTGCCGCAACCGGGATGGCCGCGAATGGGACGACCGTCAGCACCGCGGCTGCATAGAACGTCGGCGACGCGCAGCGCGCCGCGCCGATACCGAGCAGCACGGGCGTCAGGAACATGACGACCATCCATGAGGCCTGGGCCACGGTGCGGGCAAAGCGGGCAAGAAACAGACGTCCCGACGGGATGGGCGCGGCGAGCAGCAACCGGAGATCGTCGGCAAGAAAGAACGTCGACAGCGACGTCACGACGCCGCTGAACGCCAGGAACGCCAGGAAGGTGAGAAAGAGCCAGGACAGGCCCAGCCGGAGCAGGTAGTCGCCAAACTCCTGGAACTCCGCCAGCCGCAGGGCCAGCCAGTACGCGCCGGAAAACAATGCGGCGCAGACCACGGCACCGATGGTCCCGAAGAACGCGGCCCGCGTGAGGTCGCCGCGCTCGCGCCGCCGCGCGCGGGTCCGCATCGCCCAGGCGTGCGGCAGCAGCAGGAACGTGAATGGCGTCTGCATCAGAGGAGTTCGTCGATCTCCTGCAGGCCGCTGCCGCCAGTGAGCCTGAGAAAGACCGAGGTGAGCTGTTCGTCCTGAGCGCCGGAGAGCCGCAGCACTTCGTCGACGGTGCCCTGCGCCACAATCCGGCTCTTGTTGATGATCGTGATGCGGTCGCTCAGCTCCTGGGCGACTTCGAGCGTGTGCGTGCTCATGAGAATCGCCACTCCGCGCTCGCTCATTTTCCGGAACACGTCTTTGATGAGACGGGCGCCCCGCGGATCGAGTCCGACCATCGGCTCGTCCACCACGACCGCTCGCGGTCGATGGAGAAACGCCGCGCTCATGACGAGCCGCTGCTTCATGCCGTGCGAGAAGCTTTCGACGAGCTCGTTCTCCCACCGGCGAAGCTCGAACAAGTCGAGCATCTCGTGAATGCGCTCCGTGACGGCGTTGCCGTCGATGCCGTACAGGCCGCCGTGAAACCGCAGGAATTCGCCCGCCGTGAGCTTCTCGTAGAGATACGGCCGATCCGGAATGAAGCCGAGTGACGTCTTGGCCTCCACCGGATGGGTCGCGAGATCGTGCCCGTTGACGAGAATCCTGCCCGACGTCGGCTCCAGCAGGCCGGCAATCATCCGCAGGGTCGTCGTCTTTCCCGCGCCGTTGGGGCCGAGAAAGCCGTGGATCTCACCCTGCTGAACCTCGAGCGTCACGTCATCCACGGCGGTGAAGTCGCCGTAGCGCTTCACGAGGTTCTGGAGGGCGATCACGGGCGGTCACACTCACACGCGCCCGCGGCGACCGGAGCCGGCACGGCCAGCGCCGGCAGGGCGGGCCTGTCGCGGCCCACCAGAATCGGCGTGGACTGCGGGTCAAGATCCAGTTCGAGGACCGTAATACGGAGACGGCCGACCAACGGCACGATCGCCGCCTGCTGCTCGAGACCGCCGCGCACAAGCCGCAGGTGCGTACCGTCCGCGGGGAACTGGTTGAGCGTCGGATCAACCGGCAGCCAGAGCCCCCGCCCCCCACCCTCGTCGAGATACACCTCGGGCCACGCGTGGTAGTAAAACGCACCCTGCGCCGCGCGGACATAGACAAGGCCGACGGCGATACGCGCGGGAATCCCGGCGGCACGAGCCATCGCCACGTACAGCGCGGTGTGCTCGTTGCAATCGCCGATCTTCGTGCGCAGGACCTCCAGCGCAGATGGAATGCTGATGGTCGGTTTCTTCTCGAGCAGCGCGTTGACGTAGCGCGTCAGGCGCTCCGCGCGCGCGCGCGGACCTGCAACGCCCTCCACTGCGCGCGTCGCCTCGGCGATGATCTCGGGCGCATCGCTTTCAATCAGCGGCTCCGGCGCGAGATAGCCGCTGCTGGACGGATCGGCCGGCCCGGGCTGCAGCGTGCGCGGATCCTGAATCTCCACGATGTCGCCGTCGACGGTCTGCCCCACGCCGTCCATGTCGGCCCCGCGTCGGTCGAACCCTTCCAGCCGCAGTCGGAGCCGCCGGACATCGCGCGGTTCGTCGATGCGCTGGCGCATCACCGGCACGACCGCCGACATCCGAAGCAGGTCCTGCTGCACGCGGCCCGGAACGGCCAGCCCTCTGGCATCCTCCGGCGACTCGCGCAACGTCATCAGCCCGAGCGGACTCTCTTCGCGCACGACATCCCCGGTGTCCGTCACCCACGAGGTCGTCGTCAGGCCCTCGTACGCCATCTCCACGCGGAATGCCGGGATGAATCCGTCGCGGGTCCGCACGACCTCGCGCTCCCCGATGCGGAGCTCGACGGGTGCGTTGCGAAGCGTGGCCGGATCGAACATGGTCCACCGCTGCGTCGTGCCGGCTTCGATGCCGCGGCTCGCCAGGATGCGGGAGAAGTTGAGGGTCAGGACCGGCAGATCCTCGAGCTGCCGGGTCTCGGTGCGCGCGCGACCGCCGGAGGTGATGGTGAGGATCAGCCGATGGCGCCCCGAATCGGCCGCAGTCGCCGGGACCACTTCTCCGGTCACCTCGATCGCGCCGGTCCCGGGGTCGAGAGAAAACGCGAACGACTCGAGCGCGAAGTTCTCGTCCACCGTTGCGGTCGTCCGAAGCGCCGTTGCGGACGTGGAGCCGAGGAGCACGAGCTCGAGGCGCGCATCCTCCTGAAGCTCGAATCCGGTATCGGTGCGAATCGTCTGGCTGACGGTGAACCCGACCTTGTCGCCGCGATAATAGACGCCCCGCCAGGTGGCGGTCGGTCCGTAGCGCGCGAGGTCCGTTGCGAGATTTCCCGGCGAGGCCTGGACGTACGTCCGGTGGACCAGCAGCGCCATACAGCCGGCCCAGGCGAGGAGAATCAGCGCCGATACCGGCCGCGACACGGAGCGCGGGATCGGCCGCAACAGCTTCACCGGAAAGAGCTTACCTTGACTTGCCGCGAGCGCGCGCGGTACGCTGATTCATCCTCGCAGGCCGCGTCCTTGTTCATCACGCTCAACGGCGAACCGCACGAACTCGACGGGCCACTCTCGATCGCCGACCTGCTGACGAAGCTGTCCCTCGATCCGCGCCGCGTCGCCGTGGAACACAATTACGCCATCATCAGGCGGCACCTGTTTGCCGACGTCACGGTCCACGATGGCGATCGGATTGAGATCGTGAACTTCGTCGGCGGCGGGTCAACGCCCGGGTATAGGTCATGAACGACACTGCTCTCGTCATCGCCGGCCGCCGGTTCACCTCCCGTTTGATCGTCGGAACCGGGAAGTATCCATCGCATGCCGTGATGGCGCAGGCGCATGCCGCATCGGGCACCGAGATGGTGACGGTGGCGGTGCGTCGCGTCAACATCACCGACCGGTCGCGTGAATCGCTGCTCGATTACATCGACACGAAGACGATCTTCATTCTGCCGAACACCGCGGGGTGTTACACGGCCGATGATGCGATCAGGACGGCGCATCTCGCCCGCGAGGCAGGGCTCTCGAACTGGGTCAAGCTCGAAGTGATCGGCGACGAGCGCACGCTCTTCCCCGACAGCGAGGCACTCCTGGAGGCGACGCGGGTCCTCGTGCGCGACGGCTTCGTCGTCCTGCCGTACACCAACGACGATCCTATCGTCTGCCGGAAGCTCGAAGAGGCGGGCGCCGCCGCCGTCATGCCGCTGGGCGCACCGATCGGGTCCGGCCTGGGCATCCAGAATCCGAACAACATCCGTATCATCCGCGAGTTCATCCGAGTACCGCTCATCGTCGATGCCGGCGTCGGCACCGCGTCGGACGCCGCGGTGGCAATGGAGCTTGGCGCGGACGGCGTACTGATGAACACGGCGATAGCCGGAGCCCGGGAGCCCGCGGTGATGGCCGAGGCCATGAAGCACGCGGTGATCGCGGGCCGCATGGCGTATCTGGCGGGCCGTATCCCGCAGAAGATGTACGCGACGGCGAGCAGTCCCGTCGACGGCGTCGTCACCCGCTGAGGCCATGAGCGACAACCCGCCGCCTCCGCGACCGGCGCCCCCGCCCGATCGCCAGCAGCTCGAACGTCTCAACAGCCTGTACGACCTGACGGCGCCAGGACCGCGGAACGGCTGGCGCGGCGTCGTGGCCGAGCGGGTTCGGGGCATGCTTGTGCGCCTGCTGTTCCGCCAGCAGGAGTTCAATGCGGCCGTCGTCGAACACCTGAATCGAAACGCACTGGTCGATGTGCAGGCGCATCACGCCAACGCCGAAGCCAACGACTGGTCCCGCAGGATGGTGGAGTCAGCCGTCGAGGACGTGCGGCGGCAACGTGAGGAGGCGCGGCAGCAACGTGAGGACCTCGCTGCGGACCTCGCGCGGCAGCGTGACGCGCTGACGGCGTGGCAGCAACGGATGACGACGACTGTCCAGTCCGTGGCCGCGTCGCATGATGAGATCCGCACGTCGCTCAGCGTCCTCCAGATGGCGGCCCAGAACCTGAAGCGCGAGGTCAGCCGGCTCGCTGCCGCAGGGACAGAGCCGGCGGCGCTCGCGCAGCCCCAGCGTGGTCCGCTGCCCGCTATGGACGCGCTCGACAGTCACAAGTACGTCGGTTTCGAAGATCGCTTTCGCGGCGCGCCCGAAGACATCCGCCGCCGCGTGTCTGAGTACCTGCCCGTCTTTGCCGGGGCCAGGGACGTACTCGACATCGGGTGCGGACGTGGCGAGTTCCTGCGCCTCCTCCGGGATCAGGGCGTCGCCGCGCGGGGCATCGATATCAACGCGGCCATGGTGGAGGTCTGCCGCGGTCACGGCCTCGATGTACGGGAGGCCGACGCGCTGACGTACCTGCGAGCCCAGCCCGACGGTTCGCTCGGCGGCCTGTTCGCGGCACAGGTCGTCGAGCACCTCGAACCGCGATATCTGATGGCGCTCCTGGACGTGGCGTTCGACAAGTTGCGCCCGGGGGCACCGATCGTGCTCGAGACCATCAACCCGGCATGCTGGTTCGCGTTCTTCGAGAGCTATATCCGGGACATCACGCACGTCCGTCCTATCCACCCCGACACGCTCCAGTACCTGCTCGTTGCGTCCGGTTTCCAGCGCGTGGAGATCACCTACAGCGCCCCGTACCCCGACAGCGACAAGCTCCAGCCCATGCCACCGACGCCGTCGCTCGGCGAATCCATCAATACGCTGAACGCGAACGTCGAGCGGCTCAACAATCTGCTCTTCACCTGGTTGGATTACGCGGCAGTCGGACGACGGGCGTGACCGTCGCCGCGATGGCACTCCGCGTCCTGGCGGGCACGGCGCTGGCCTGGTGGGTGGCGGTCGCGGCACAAGCCCCGGAAGTCCCGTTCACGGCGCTGGCGGCGGCTGGTGTCATTGCGGCCCTCACCGTGTGGCGGCCCTCACTCGGTCTTGTCGCGACCATCGCAGTGACACCCGCAGGAGCGCTACTTGCCCCGGCGCCGGCGCGAGGCGCCGAACTGTTCGCCGCAGCCTTCGGCGCTGTCTGGCTGCTCTCGCTCTGGCACCCGCTCTCCCGGCAGCCGTGGCCGCGGACGCTCGTCATTCCGGCCGCGCTCTACGCCATGGCGATCGCGGGATCGTGGGTCGGCCTCGTCGTGTCGTCGGCGGCAGGCGTCCCGGCGACGGCCCTCGTGCCGTTTCTGTTTCACGCGATTCCATCGGATCACCTGGTCTTCTCGAGCCCTGAACCGGAAACCTGGGTACTGCTGCAGGCGACAACGGGGATCGGCCTGTTCCTCGCCGCCGCCGGCCTGACGAGAGACGACCCTGGTCTCGTCCGCCGGCTCGCGTGGACCTGCGTCGCGGCGGCCGCGGGACTCGCGGTCGCCACCCTCATCGCCATCGCGCGGGAGTGGGCCGCCGCCGGCTACGCGACGGCGTTCCTGGCGCGCTACGCGACAGGCGAACGCTTCGCGCTGCACATCGCGGATCTGAATGCCGCCGGTTCCTGGTACGCCCTCGTCGCGATCACCGCGACGGGGATCGCGATCCTGTCGACCGCCCACCGCGTGACGGCCATCGCCTCCCTGGCGGTCATCGGCATTGCCATCTGGTTCACCGGCTCGAGATCGGCATACCTCGCCGTCACGGTCGGAGCGCTCGTCATGGCGATCGGCCAGCGGCGATGGCCACCGACGCCGAAGCAGGTCGCCGCCGTCGTCGGACTTCTCGCCGCCGTCCTCCTGGCGGGCACGATTGCCAGTGACTGGCGCGGGGGCGACAAGGGCAGCACCGCGAGGTCGGCGCAGCTCCGCTCACAGTTCCTCGCGACGAGCGCCCGCATGTTCGCGTCCGCGCCCCTCTCTGGCGTCGGCGTCGGGCGCTACTTCGACCGGTCGCCGGAGTTCATGTCCGAGGAGCTGCGAACGCTCTACGGCAACGAGAACGCCCACAACTATTTCGTGCAGCAGTTCGCGGAACTTGGCGTCGCCGGTGGAGCGCTGTTCGTCTGGCTGGTCGTCATCGTCGTGCGCCGCGGCTGGAAGGCGGCGCGCCAATCCGGCCCGGAGCACCTCGGGCTGTACGCGGGAGTCGTTGGATACCTGACGACCTGCGTGACCGGCCACCCGCTGCTGGTCCCCGAGGCGGCGCTTCCCTTCTGGATCGCGGCCGGTACGGTGGCGGGGGCTGGCGTCGGCCCCGTGGCGGGTAGACATCGCCTGCCTGCCTGGATCGCCGCGGCGGCCGTCGCGGCGGGAGTCATCTCGGCCGCCGCCGCGTACGCGCGCGGTCCGTCAGAACCGCCGCGTGAGTACGGATTCCACCAGCCGGTGACGGACGACGGCACGACGTACCGGCCGATGGTCCGCCACGCGGTCACGTATGTGCCCAATGAGACGGGGTTTCTGCATCTCCAGGTGCGGGCGCCGCAGGAGCGTCAGGCCGGTCGGCCGCTGGTGCTGGAAACGTCCGTGGCAGGCCGTGTGGTCGACCGCCGCGAGGTGCCCTCGGACCGCTGGTTCACCTACGACATCCCGGTCAGGCAGGCCGCGTCAGTCCCGTTCCAGCGGGTGGATTTTCGCGTGAACCAGTGGTGGGAACAGGAAGTGCGCCTCGGCCGGCGGCGGGCCATGCGGCCTATCGCCGCGATGGTCGCCGACGCCCGCTGGATTCCGCTGTCGGAGGCTGGCCGCTAGAGTCGGAAGATGTGGTCTCCCGCCACGCCCTTCAACGCGTTGCGGGTATCGACCACCAGCGGGAAACGCTTCGCCATGCGATCGTAATCGAACACCTTGTGATTCGTGCAGATGATGACGCAGTCGACGCCGTCCACCGCGTCCTCCGCAATGGAGCGGAGGTTCTGATCCAGGTGTTTGAGCGTCGGTACGTACGGATCCGTGTAGCCGATCGACGCCCCGCGCCGACTGAGCAATTCGAGGACATCGAGTGCCGGTGACTCGCGCACGTCGCTCACGTCCTTCTTATAGGCGACGCCGAAGACGTGAATGTTCGACCCGTTGATCGCCTTCTTCTGCGTATTGAGCGCCTCAGCCACCCGCTCGACGACGTATTCGGGCATGGAGCTGTTGACATGCCCAGCCAGCTCGATGAACCGGCATTCGAACCCGTTCTGCCGCGCCTTCCATGAGAGATAGAACGGGTCGATGGGGATGCAGTGACCGCCGAGACCGGGGCCCGGATAGAACGGCATGAACCCGAACGGCTTGGTGCTCGCGGCGTCGATGACTTCCCACACGTCGAGGTTCATCCGATGCGACATCAGCGCCATCTCGTTCACGAGTCCGATGTTCACCGCCCGGAAGGTGTTCTCGAGCAGCTTGACCATCTCGGCGACCTGCGTCGAGCTCACCGGGACGACGGTGTCAATGATCGAGCCGTACAGGGCGGCCGCCAGTTCGGTGCTCTCGCGGTTGCACCCGCCGACGACCTTCGGAATCGACCGCGTGCCGAATGATTCGTTGCCGGGGTCAACGCGCTCGGGCGAAAACGCCAGGTAGAAGTCGACACCCGCCCGGAGGCCATTCTCCTCGAGCGCCGGGCGCACGACTTCATCTGTCGTGCCCGGATAGGTGGTCGACTCGAGAATCACCAGTTGACCCGGCTTGATGTGCGCCTTGACTGCGTCCACGGCCTGCACGACGTAGGACAGGTCGGGATCCTTGGTCTTGCGCAGGGGTGTGGGGACACAGATGTCAATCGCGTCCATGTCTTCCAGCGACGACATGTCGGTGGTGGCGCGGAACTTCCCTGCTTTGACCGCGGCCGCGACGTCCTCGGTCTTCACATCGAGGATGTAGCTCCGGCCGGCGTTGATGTCGCTGACTTTCGAAGTATCGACGTCAAATCCGGTGACGTCGAAGCCGTTCCTGGCGAATTCCACGGCCAGGGGCAGGCCCACGTATCCGAGGCCGATGATGCCGACCCGGGCGGTCCGGTTCCGAATCCTGTCTTTCAGCTGCGGCATGTGTCTTCGTGCCGTCCTATCGCGCGGCAGCGATGTGGGTGGGCTTTGCTGACAGGCGGGCCATGTCCGCGTCGACCATCATCCTCACGAGCTGCTCGAATCCCACTTGCGGTTCCCATCCAAGCACACGGCGTGCCTTCGACGCGTCGCCAATGAGGTGGTCGACCTCGGCCGGGCGCAGGAAGGCAGAGTCAACACGGACGTACTTCTTCCAATCCAGACCGGCAACACTGAACGCCGTGTCCACCAGCTGCTGCACCGAGTGCGAAACGCCGGTGGCAATCACGTAGTCGTCAGCCTTCTCCTGCTGCAGCATCAGCCACATGGCGCGGACGTAATCGCCCGCAAAGCCCCAGTCGCGGCAGGCCTCGAGATTACCGAGGCCAAGATGATCGGCCAGTCCGAGCTTGATGCGGGCGACACCGTCCGATACCTTCCGCGTCACGAACTCAATCCCGCGGCGGGGAGACTCGTGATTGAACAGGATGCCCGAGACCGCAAAGATGCCGTAACTCTCACGATAGTTCACGGTGATGTAATGCCCGAACACCTTCGACACGCCGTACGGGCTCCGCGGGTAGAACGGCGTCGACTCGGTCTGCGGCACTTCCCGCACGCGGCCATACATTTCACTGGACGACGCCTGATATAACCGGATCGAGGTGTCGACCTGGCGAATCGCCTCCAGTACCCGTGTCACCCCCTGGGCGTTGTACTCGCCCGTGAGCATCGGCTGGTCCCACGAAGCCGGGACGAAGGACATCGCGGCGAGGTTATAAAATTCCTGCGGCCGCACGTCCTGAATGACGCGGACGAGCGACAGCTGGTCGAGCAGGTCCGCCGGGCGCAGCGTAATCCGATCGAGCAGATGCTCGATCCGCCAGCTGTTCGACGCACTCAGGCGCCGGACGACTCCCGTGACCTCGTAGCCCTGGTCCAGCAACAGCTCAGCAAGATACGAGCCGTCCTGCCCGGTAATTCCCGTGATGATCGCGCGTTTTTTGGCCATGAAACCCAACTATTGTATCGTGCCTCCAGGGGCGCGGCGGCCGAGCCAGCGCGCCAGCGCGTCGTTCCAGGCCGGCATCCGAAATCCAGCCGCTGACAGTTTGTCGGTGGCCAGCGCGCAGAATTTCGGACGCGGCGCCGACAGCGCCTGCGCGTCCATGGTGACCGGTTCGAGCCGTGGCGCGACGCCAAGCAACCGCGCCGCTTCCTCTGCCAGGGCGAGCCAGGTCGCCTGTCCGGCGTTGACACAGTGATACAGGCCCGGCGCCGCAGCCGAGTCGACGAGGTGCCGCGTCGCCTGCGCCACGTCAGGCACGTAACTCGGCGACACCACGCGATCGGTGAAGACACGCACCGGACGCTGCTGCTCGAGCGCGTCGATGATCTGGTCGAGCGACCCGGGCCGTCCGGACCACCCTCGCGGCGCGCCGAACAGGCTTTCCACCCGCAGCACGAAGCCCCGCTCGGCGTCGAGGGCGAGCCACTCGCCCAGCAGCTTCGATCCTCCGTAGGCGCTTCTCGGCGCGGGCGGCACCTCCTCCGTGTACGGCTCCCGGGCCGTACCGTCGAACACGAAATCGGAACCGTAATGCACAAACGTCGCACCCGCCTCGTCGGCCGCGCGCGCAAGCGCCCGTACCGCGAGCGCGTTGACCGCCAGCGCTTCCGCCACGCGCTGCTGCGCCGCGTCGACGAAGTTGAAGGCCGCGCAGTTGATGACGACGCCCGGCCTGGCGTCGCGGACGGCGCGCCGGACCGCGGCGTGATCCGTGATGTCGAGCGACTGTCGCGTGTGCGGAATCACATGTCGCCCGCTGAACGCGTCCACGATGGCGGCGCCGAGACGGCCGGCAGCGCCTGTCACGAGGACCCGATCGTTCACCGCAGCCTATACTGGATGTTCACGACGTTCGATCGTACCACTTTCATCTGAGGACATGGAGACATCCCGCATAGACGTCGCGGTCATCGGCGCGGGCGTCATCGGCCTCGCAGCCGCGAACCGGCTCGCGCGACGCGGCCGCACCGTCTGCGTGCTGGAGCGCGAACCGAAACCAGGCATGGGCACCAGCACCCACAACAGCCAGGTGATTCATGCCGGCATCTACTACCCCCCCGGTTCATTGAAGGCCCGCCTGTGCGTAGACGGTGCACGCCTCCTGTACGAGTTCTGTGACACGTACGGTGTGCCCCACCAGCGATGCGGCAAGTTGATCGTCATCCAGGACGACAGCGAGTTCGATGCGCTCGAGGCGCTCCGGGCGCGCGGTGAAGCCAATGGCGCCGTCGGCCTGCGAATCGTGGACCAGGCCTTTATCCGCAGCCGGGAACCACATGTCCGTGCAGCGGCCGCCCTGTACTCCCCTGGCACTGGCATCCTGGAAGTCGAGGAATTCATCAGGACGCTGGCCCGTCTGTGCGTCGACGCGGACGTCGCGCTACTCGCGGGGACCCGCGTGATCGAGGCACACCCGCAGGCGGACGGCATCGCGTTGCGAACGCCGGCGGAAACACTGGTCGCCGGCGCCGTCGTCAACGCCGCCGGGCTCTACGCTGACGATGTCTCCCGGCTGCTGGGCGGAGCGCCCTATCGCATCTATCCGTGCCGCGGTGAGTACGCGGAGTTGGTGCCGTCGAAGCGCGGGCTGATCAATGGCCCCGTGTATCCGCTGCCGCATACCCATGGCCTCGGCGTGCACCTGACGAAGACGACGCGCGGAAATGTGACGTTGGGGCCGACGGCCGCGTACCAGGCCAGCAAGGAGGATTACGAGTCGAACCGGATTCCGCTGGAGTCGTTCCTCGAGCCGGCACGTGAGCTGCTGCCGGATCTCGAGATGGACGACCTCCGGCTGGGTGCGACCGGCATCCGGCCGAAGCTACACCCTCCCGATCAGACGTTCGCGGATTTTCTGATTGAGCGCGATCCCGCGTGCCCGCGATTGATTCACGCGGCCGGCATCGAGTCGCCAGGACTCACGGCGTGCCTGGCGATCGCCGACCGGATCGATGCGCTGGTTGGGGAGGTACTCTAAAGCAGTTTTCATAAACGTTCGGCACCGGTGTAGCCGCAATGGCGGAAATAGTTCCGGCATTCATCGGCGCTGAAGCGCGGCAGGCATTGCCCCAGCAGCGGCCAGAGCGTCTCGATGGACCGGCAGCGGGCCGTGCGCAGGATGG
>CAXNKG010000037.1:0-33522 GCA_964202965.1 Vicinamibacterales bacterium | reverse complement strand
CGGACGGTCATCGCGCGGCGGGCGCGCGTCGCTGCCGAAACGCGGATTCTTACCTGGCGGTCGACGGTCGCGCCCGAACCGTTGATCTGTGCCCGGCGGCCGACGGTCACGATCGAAGCGCTGGTCCTTGCCCGGCGGCCGGCGGTCGCCGTCAAACCGCGGCTTGCCAGGAAGAGGCCGCTCCTCTTTCCCGAATCGCTGATTCTCGCGCGGCGGCCGGCGGTCGCCGTCGAACCGCGCCTTGCCAGGAAGAGGCCGCTCCTCTTTCCCGAACCGCTGATTCTCGCGCGGCGGCCGGCGGTCGCGCCCGAATTGCTCCCGCTCACGCGGCGGATGACTGTCGCGCCAGGGTGGTCGATTGCCCTGCCGCGGCGGACGCGTGTCCTGCCGCGGTGGACGGCTGTCCTGACGTGGTGGACGGCTGTCCTGACGCGGCGGACGGCTGTCGAAACGCGGCGGGAGCGGGCGCTTGTCCTGACCGGGCGGCCGGCGCTCTTCCCGCTCGCGCCGGTCGCCTGGCTTCTGGCCTTCCGTGCGTCGCTCGAACTTTTCTTTTCGCCAGCGTACGTTCCGCGCCTTCTTCGCGTCCTTGAACGGCTGCCGCGGGTCCTGATGGCTCCCACCAGGCCGCCAGTCGCGCCCGCGCGGGGGCTGGCTGGTGCGTCCCTCACGGCGCTCCTTGGCGGCCCGCTTCGCCTCGTCCTGCGACTCCCAGAGCCTGCCGCGCGCGAAGTACTTCAGCTCCGCGTCCGGATGCTTTTCCAGAATGCGCTTGAACGTTGGCAGTATGTCTTCCCGCTCGGCCGCGCGAAACGCGGTCGGCAGGCCGCCGGCAATGATCGTCCAGTAGACATAGCGAGGTGGCATCAGCGATCAACTCCGATCCGTTTGAGCTTCTCGACCAGGGTCGTGCGCTTGATTCGAAGCAAATCAGCGGCCTTTTTGCGGTTTCCCTGCGTGCGATCCAGCGCACGCTCGATCAGATCCCGCTCGATCGATGAGAGATAGCGCGGAAGGTCGAGGCCGTCGTCGGGAAACTCGACGAACGGCGCGGAGGCCATCTGCGGCGCCTGACGTACTTCCGGCGGGAGGTCCGCAGCGTCGATCTCCTCCCGCCCGGCGCTCAGCGCGATCGCGCGCTCAATCGCATTTTCCAGCTGTCGCACGTTGCCCGGCCAGCTGTACGCCATCAAGGCGCGCATCCCGCCCTGCGAAAGGTGAATCGACGATCCGGGCGCGAACTTCTCGATGAAGTGCTTGGCGAGGAGCGGGATGTCGTCCCGGCGATCGCGCAGCGGCGGCAGCAGAATCGGAATGACGTTCAGGCGATAGAACAGGTCTTCACGGAAGGTGCCCTCGGCCACCATCCGCGTCAGGTCCGAATTCGTGGCCGCGATGACGCGCACGTCCACCTTGATCGTCTGATTGTCGCCGACGCGCTCGAATTCGCGCTCCTGCAGCGCGCGCAGCAGCTTGACCTGCAGGCCCGGGCTCATCGCGCCCACTTCGTCCAGGAACAGCGTCCCCTTGTGCGCCTGCTCGAAGCGGCCCTGCCGCGTGCCAACGGCGCCCGTGAACGCGCCGCGGACGTGGCCGAACAGCTCCGCTTCGAGAAGGGTCTCGGGAATCGCGCTGCAGTTCAGCGCCACGAACCGGTGCGCACGCCGCGGACTGTTGTGATGAATCGCGCGCGCCACAACTTCCTTGCCGGTGCCGGTCTCGCCGCCCACGAGGATCGTGCTCGCGGATCGCGCCACCGTTTCGAGCATCTGAAACAGCGCCTGCATCGGACGGCTGCGCCCGAGAATGCCGCCGAACTGGTAGCGCTCTTCGAGCTGCGATCGCAGGTAGGCGTTTTCGGATGTGAGCCGGCGCTGCTCGAGCGCCTTCTGCAGCACGTGCATCAGCTCGTCGAACTGAAACGGCTTCGCGATGAAATCCGACGCGCCGCTTTTCATCGCGTCCACCGCGTCGCGGACCGTGCCGTAGCCGGTGATGACAATGGCGATGATGCCGGGGTACCGGCTCAGGGCCGCCTCAATGACCCGTCCCCCGCCGATTCCGGGCATGCGCAGATCGGTGATGACGATGTCGAACGCGAACTGCTCCAGCAGATCGACCGCCTTCTCGCCAGACTCGGCCTCCGCCACCTCGAAGCCGCGATCGCGGAGCCGTTCCGCCATCAGCGTGCGGAGCGGCGCCTCGTCGTCTACGAAGAGGAGGTGAGGGGAGGGACCGGCCATGGCTGGTGCCAATATATTGACACACCCCTGACCTAAGGCTTTTGTGCAAAAGGCCGATACACGTTTTGTAACCACGGACTGCTTATGGAACGTCAAACACTGTCGATCATGAAGGCGTGCGAGGCGGTCGGCGTCAGCCGCCGCACCATCTACAACTGGATTTCCGCGGGCAAGGTCGAGTACGTCCGGACAGCCGGTGGGTCCATTCGCATCTTCGCCGACACGCTGTGGCGCGATGCCGCGCAGCCGCGGGCGATGTCGACCGTTGGCGCCGCAGTCTCGACGACCGGACGTCACGCGTGAACCTGGCGGCGGGCCTTCAGGACCTCCGGGACGATCCGGCGGGGGACTCCGACCTGCGCCTGCTGTTCCACCAGCTGAATAACCAGCTGGGGATCGTCCTGGCGCACGCGGAACTGCTCGAGGCGAAAGCGGCCGACGACGTGACGCGCGCGCGCCTCACGCAGGTGGTGTCGAGCACACTCGAAGCGATGAATACGGTGCGCAGGATTCGCCGCCAGACGGATCCGGCAGCCTAGGCTTCTGGCCGTCACGAATCGGCACACACCCAGCTGGGCCTGTACAAGCTCAAGACAAAGCGCATATTTGTAATTGGATCCGCCAATTAGTTGGCGAAGGCCGCCCATGTTCCGCCAATTAATTGACGATTTGGGCAGTGCCTCAGGCAGTCCCACGCCCCTGCTCCTTCCGGCAGAATCTCCATAACATGCAGAAATAAGAACAACTTGCGGTTTGAGGCGCTGCGGCCCCGGAGCGGACGGCTTGGCAGCCTCAACCGCTGGTACCTCC
This sequence comes from Vicinamibacterales bacterium, assembly GCA_964202965.1. Lineage (GTDB taxonomy): Bacteria > Acidobacteriota > Vicinamibacteria > Vicinamibacterales > UBA2999 > CAXNKG01. The sequence continues at coordinate 30,469 of CAXNKG010000037.1, read as the reverse complement.
GTTGCCATACACCGCGCCCGGAGGTTCTACATGCGTCCCCTTAACGGCAAGGCCGACAAACGCGTCATCGCGGCGATTCCCTTCGTCGAGCGGCTCGCCCGGCGCGTCGCTTCCACGATGCCGCAGTCGATTGACATTGGCGATCTCGTGCAGGACGGCGTCATCGGCCTTATCGATGCCGCGCACCGCTTCGACGAAGCTCGAGGAATCAAGTTTGAGACCTTTGCCGAGCGCCGGGTCCGCGGCGCGATGATTGACGCGCTTCGCAAGGACGCGTGGCCGCGCGGCGTTCGCCGCCAGCGCCGCGAACTCGAAGCCGCCCGCGAGCAGCTGCGCCGCGAGCTGGGATGCGAACCCTCGCTGGCCGATCTGGCCGCCAGGGTCGGGTCCGACGAGAAGCGACTGGGACGTACGATCGTGCGCATCAACACGATCGAATCGACCTCGCCTCTGGCCACCGGCGATCACAGCCACGATTCCTCGCTGCCCGAATCACTCGTCCCTGCGGAACCGGAGCGCCCGGACTACGTGTACGAGCGGGAAGAAACCAAGGCACGGGTGCGCGCGGCCATCGCGTCGCTGCCGCCGCGTGAGCAGAATGTCATCGGCCTCTACTACTACGGCGAAGCGACGATGAAGCAGATCGGGGCGGAGATTGGCGTGAACGAGTCGCGCGTCTCACAACTCCACGCGCGAGCCATCCGCCGGTTGAAGGATGCCCTCGGCACCGTGGTGCCGCCGGCCGAAGCTGCGGCCGTCATGCGCAACGCGATTCTCGCCTTCCAGCAGAAGCCGAAGATGGCAAAGGCGTCGATCGAAAGCCGCGGCTGGACGGCCAGCGGCGGCCGCACGAGGCCGATCCAGGCGGTCGTGGTGCCTTACGCGAGTGTTTCGCGGACCGCGCGCAGCAAGTCGGCCAGCCGGAACGGCTTGGCGAGCCAGCGGCAGCCGCTGTCCTCGAGGAAGCGCTCCGCGTCGGTGCCGGCGACGTCGCCTGTGACGAAGATGATGCGGCGCGCGAGCGCCGGCGTCGCGGCCGCGATCGCGCGGTAAAGCGTCATGCCATCGACGCGCGGCATTTTCAGGTCGCAGACGATCGCGTCGTACGTCTTCTGGCGGACGTACGACAGCGCCTCTTCGCCGTCCGCGGCGTAGTCCACGAGCAGTCCCGCGTCGCGCAGCGCGTCAGTCACGGCCGCGGCGAGTGCCCGCTCGTCCTCGACCAGGAGCACCGATGCGCCGCGCACGGCTTCCATCGAGGGCGCGGGCGGGCGCAGCGCCTTCGACGGCGTCCCCGCCCCGCTGACTGGCAGTTCCACCACGAACGACGCGCCGCGGCCCGGGAGCGATTCGACGCGGATGTGTCCGCCATGTTCCTGGACGATCGCGTAGGCGACCGTCAGCCCGAGCCCCGTCCCCTTGCCGACCTCCTTGGTCGTGAAGAACGGGTCGAAGATCTTGGTCCGCATGTCGACGGGCACGCCGGGGCCGTCGTCGCCGACCTCCAGCGCGACCGCCTCGTCCTCCACGTTGTGCCACGTCCGGATCACGAGCGATCCGCTGCCGTGCGCCGACAGCATGGCCTGCTCCGCGTTGATCACAAGGTTCAGGAGCACCTGCTGAATCTGGTGGGCGTCGGCGAACACCTGCGGGAGCCCCGACGCGAGGGCGGTGACGACGCTGATGTTCGTGAGGGTGTGCTCGTAGGCCCGGAGCGCCAGCGTTTCCGACACGACCTGGTTCAGATCGATCATGGCGCGCGTCGACTGCCGCTTGCGCGCGAACGTCAGCAGGTTCCGGACGATCCGGGCCGCGCGATCCGCTTCTCCCAGAATGACGTCGACGCCGCGCCGCGTCGCCTCGTCCAGGCCCTTCTCCGAAAGGCGCTCGGCCCAGCTCAGGATCGTTGCGAGCGGGTTGTTCAGTTCGTGGGCGACGCCGGAGATCGTTTGTCCGAGTGCCGCCATCTTTTCGGCCTGCAGCAGCTGCTGATAGAGGTCACGGGACTGGTCGTCGCGGCGCTTGCGCTCGCTGACGTCGCGCATCAACGCTTCCACGCGGAGGAGGGACGGCCCCTGGGGCTCGGATCGGGCGGTCACTTCCACCCACACGGCCGTCCCGTCGACGCGCCGCATGCGCAGCAGATAGTCGGTCGCCGCCCCTTCCGCGCGCAGACAGTCGAGGAACGCCGTCCGCGCGGAAGGATCCGCGAACCGATCCGGCCCGAACGGGTCGACGCGATGTTCGGCGGTGTCGGCCGGGTATCCGAAGATCGATTTCAGGTAGGGGTTGGCGGCGAGCGTCGTGCCGGCGCGGCCCTCGGGGTCGAGCGTCCCGATGAACGCCCCCTCGCGAACCGCGTCGAAGAGGTGGGCGAATGCCGTGGCACGCTGCCGCGCCGGCGGTGAATTCGCTCTGGCGCTCACGCGAAGCGATTATAGGTCCGGACCGCGGATTCGTCGTACCATGCGGCGAGCTTCATGCGCCCGGGCAGCCGCAATGACCTCTTTCTCCTCGGCGGACTGACGGTCGCCCTGTTCGCGTTTGTCCTGCGCCCCCTCGGCGACATCCTCGACTACGCGCGTGCCATCGGGCAGGACTGGGATCTCGAGCTACTCCCCGGCCTCGTCATCCTGGCGTCGGTCTTCCTGTTCTACCAGACCCGTAAGCGGGCGGAGAGCCGCGCGCTCGCGCTGACGGCGGCGGCCGAGGCGCGCCAGGCGACCGCGCGCGCGATCGAGATGGAGCGCCTCGTCAACTTCGGGCGGGCGCTCGGCGAATCGCTCGACCATACGTCGATCGGCACCGTAGCCGCCGAGCACCTTCCGACGCTGGCCGAGGGGCGCGGTGCGTGGGCGTTCGGTCTGAGCGGGACGACGTGGCGGCCGATGGCGGTCGTGGCCGATCGGTCCGTTGCCGAATGTGAGATCGCGGCCCGCCACGCACTGGGGGACCACGTCGCCGGCGCCGCGGTCCCGAACGACGTGTGCTTCCCCATGGTCGTCGGCGGACAGCCTGTCGGCGTGATTGGCGTCGAATCCGAACCGCCCGTGACGGAACACGAACGCATTGTGCTGGCAGCGGCTGCGGCGCTCCTGGGCGGCGCCCTGAAGAACGCCGAGCTGTTCGAGGTCGTGCATGACAACAGCGTTCGCGATGCCCTGACCGGCTGCTTCAACCGCCAGTACGTCCTCGAAGTCATCGATGCCGAGCTGCGCCGCGCGCGGCGCTCCCGGCTGCCGCTCGCCCTGATCATGTTCGACCTCGACCATTTCAAGGAAGTCAACGATCGCCACGGGCACCTCTGCGGCGACGAAGTGCTGTCCGCCGTCGGTCGCCGCATGAAGACAGTGTTACGCGGCAGCGACCTGAAGGGCCGATGGGGTGGCGAGGAGTTTCTGGTGCTCCTCCCGGACACGGACGCGCCGGGCGCCGAGCGCGTCGCGGAAATCCTTCGCCGCGATCTGGAAGAACATCCGGTCACGTGGCACGTCGCGGACATTCATGTCGCGGACGTTGCCGTCACGGCGAGCTTCGGGTTGACGTTGATTGTGCCGGGCGAGACCGACGCCACCGCGATCATCGCGCGGGCGGATGCCGCGCTGTACCGGGCCAAGGCAGCGGGACGCAACCAGGTCTGCCTGGCCGAACGCCGGCAGGTCAGCGCGTAACAGCCCGGGGCGGCTCTTCGGAGACCGCGCTCGGGCCGAGCGCGAACGTCATGGTCCCGCTGATGACGATCTTGCCGTCGACGCGGGCGCAGCCGTCGAGCTGCCCCATACGGCTTCTCAGCCGCTTCACACGCGCTTCGATCTCGACCACGTCGCCCGGCCGCACCGCCTGGCGATAGCGGACGCGCTCGATGCCCATGAAGAAGATCAGCTTCTCCCGGTTCTCGGGCTTCGACAAAATGAGGATCGCGCCGACCTGGGCGACCGCCTCGGTGAGGATCGTCGGGGGCAGGACCGGCGACTCGCCGGGCTGTCGCGCGAGGTACCGCTCGTTGAGCGACACGTTCTTGATGCCGACGATCCGCTTGTCCGGTTCGAGCGCCGTGATGCGATCGACGAGGAGAAACGGGTAGCGGTGGGGCAGGATCCGCTCGATGGCGGTGTAGTCGAGCGGCAGGACGAGGGATTCAGACACGAAGCGTTCAGTATAATCCGAACGATTTCATGAGCGTGCCGCCCCCCGTCCGGTCTCCCAGCGATACCGAGCTGCTCTCGACGCTCTTCGATCTCGGGCGCGAGGTCATGTCGGTGCTCGATCTCGAGGAACTGCTGGCCAAGACGCCGCAGCTGATCGCGCGGCTGACACGATTCAATGCCTTCTCGGTGTACCTGCTCGACGAGGGGCAGCAGGAGCTGCGGATCGCCTACGCCGTCGGATACCCGGACGGGGCGCTCGAGAGCCAGCGCCTCAGTGTCGGGCAGGGCGTCGTCGGTGCGGCCGTGCAGGAGGGGCGCCCGATCCTCGTCAACGATATCCGGCGGGAGCCCCGGTATCTGGGTCCGCTGCGCAACATGCTGTCGCAGCTGGCGGTGCCGATGCGCCGGAAGGGCAGGGTCATCGGCGCGTTGAACCTCCTCGCCGAGACCACCGATGCCTTCACCAGCCAGGACGAAGCGCTGCTGCGGCAGTTCGCCGCGCACGTGGCGGTCGCGATCGAGAACGCCCGCCTGTTCAAGGCGGAGCGGCAGTATGTCGACACCCTCGAAACGCTGGCCGAAATCGGCCGCGAGATGGCGTCGATCCTCGACCTCGACGTGCTGCTCACCAGAATCGCCAGCCTGACCAAGCGGCTGATTGACTACCGCACGTTCGGCATCCTGCTGCTCGACGAGACGACCAAACAGCTCGACCTGAAGCACGCCGTGCGGTATGGCGACGAGAAGACGTCGAAGAGCGTGCGCCTGGGGGAGGGGCTCGTCGGCTGGTCGGCGCTCCACAAGCAGCCGCTCCTCGTGCCGGACGTGTCGAAGGATCCGCGGTACATCAACCTGGTGCCCGACGCGCGGTCCGAGCTCGTCATTCCCATGCTGATCAAGGACCGCTGCATCGGCGTCTTCGATCTCGAAAGCCCCGAGCTCGACGCCTTCACCAAGGAGCATCAGGAGCTGCTGACACTTCTGGCCAGTCAGGCGGCTATCGCGATCGAGAACGCGCGGCTCTACGAGGAAGTCCGGCGCAACGAGGATCGGATTGAAAAGGAGCTGCGGTTCGCGCAGCGCGTGCAGAGGGCGCTGCTGACGACCGAGCCGCCGTCGGGCCTGCGCGACGCCGACGTCGCCGGACGTTTTGAGCCGGCGCACGAACTCGGAGGCGACCTGCATGACTTCCTGTCGCCGGAGGTGGACACGCTCGTCGTCGCTGTTGGCGACGTCTCGGGGAAAGGTGCGCCTGCGGCCCTCTACGGCGCCTTCGCGGCGGAGCTCGTCCGATCGCGAACGCTGCGCCGGCGCTACGTGCCAGATAAGTTCAGCGTGTCGGGCGTCCTGCAGACGATGAACACGATCCTGCACGACCTCCAGCTGGAGGAGTACTACTGCACCCTCTGCTATGCCTTCTTTGATTTCAAGGGCCGCGAGCTGACGCTCTCCAACTCCGGATTGCCGTATCCCATTCGCTGCTCGGATGCGGGCTGCGCGCTGATCGAGCTGCCGGGGCTCCCCCTGGGCTCGTTCGCCGGCGCCACCTACGACGAGATCACGATGCCGCTGCAGGCCGGCGATGTGTTCGTGTTCTGCACCGACGGCATCTACGACACCGTCAGCGAGGACGGCGTCGATTTCGGGTCGGAGCGGGTGTGCGAGATTGTCCGCGCGCACCGGCGATCGTCCGCGCGCGAGATCGTGGACGCGATATTTGCCGAAGTCTCCCTGTTCCGCGGCCACGCCCCCCAGCCGGACGACATGACGGCGGTCGCCGTGAAGATTACGACCTGATCGGTCGGCCGTCTTCCTGCAAGTGCCTGCCGATCGAGCGGGCCGCGCTAGTACGCGCTGAGGTATCGCTCGACTTCCCAGGGGGACACGTGACGCAGGTAGCTGTCCCACTCGGAGCGCTTCGCGGCGACGAAGTGGTCGAAGATGTGCTCGCCGAGCGTGTCCCGCACAAGGTCGCTCTTTTCCATTTCGTCGAGCGCCTCGCTGAGGCTGGCCGGAAGGTCGTCGATGCGCAGGTGCCTGCGCTCGCGCCGGCTCATCGTGTAGATGTTCTTGTTGACGGGCGGCCCGGGGTCGATCTGGTGTTCGATCCCGTCAAGTCCCGCGCGCAGCATGACGGCGACAGCCAGATACGGATTGCAGGACGGGTCGGGCATGCGCATTTCGATGCGCGTGTCGGCCCCGCGCGTGGCGGGAACGCGGACGAGCGGGCTTCGATTTCTCTCGGACCAGGCAATGGCGGTCGGCGCCTCAAAGCCGGGGACGAGGCGCTTGTAGGAATTCACCAGCGGGTTGGTCACCGCGCAGCACGCCTTGGCGTGCCGGAGGAGGCCCCCGATGTAGTGCAGGCACATGCGGCTCAGCTGCCCGTCGCCCCTGGCGTCGAAGAACAGATTCCGGCTGCCGGTGAACAGCGCCTGATGCGTGTGCATGCCGCTGCCGTTGATTCCGAAAATCGGCTTCGGCATGAACGTGGCGTGGAGCCCGTTCCGGCTCGCCACGTTCTTGACGACGAAGCGGAAGGTGCTGATGTTGTCCGCTGTCGCGAGCGCCGTGTCGGACCGGAAATCAATTTCGTGCTGCCCGGGCGCGACTTCGTGGTGCGCCGCCTCGACGTGAAAGCCCATCTGTTCCAGCGCCAGCACGATCTCGCGCCGCACGTCTTCGCCTAGATCGACTGGCGTCAGGTCGAAGTAGCCGCCGGCATCATGCGTCTCGGTCGTCGGCCCTCCGTCGGCCCGCCGCTGGAACAGGAAGAACTCCGCCTCGGGGCCGGCGCGCATCTCGAAACCCTTTTGCGCGGCGAGGGCGACCGCGCGCCGGAGGGCGGTGCGCGGGCAGCCGGCAAACGGCGTCCCGTCAGGGTTGGCGATGTCGCAGATGATCCGGCCGACCCGCTCCGACCCCGCGTAGGTCCACGGAAACACCTGGAAGGTGTCGAGATCCGGCTTGAGGTACATGTCGGATTCTTCGATCCGCACGAATCCCTCGATGGACGATCCGTCGAACATGATCGCGCCGTTCAGCGCGTCGGCGAACTGACGGTCTGGGACTTCGACGTTCTTCGTCGCGCCGAGAATGTCGGTGAACTGCAGGCGCATGAACTTGACTTTCTCGCGTTCGATGCGCTCGAGGATTCGAGCCCGGCGATCCGGTTTCGCCACGGAAAGTTAGAAGGCCTGAACCAGGGAGAGGGTGACGCGCCCCATGTTGACGTTGCCACGGCGCCACTGATGCTCGTATCCGGCACGGATCGTCGTCAGGGTGGACAGATCGACGCGCACGCCGCCCGACGCGGCGTTGGCGCGAAAGTCGCCGATCCGGTCGATCGAAAAATTCTCGAAATCCTCGACACCGGCCGCATATCCGGCGTGCAGCCAGACGCGGTTGCGCAGGCGGTACTCGCCGCGAACATGGGCGCTGTGGCCGTTCTCCGCCGCCGATGCCAATGTGTTCCAGGCCGAATGTGAGCCGGCGTACCGCAGCGTGAGGCCAATCCGGTCGGACACCCTCCACGACACCGCGGGGGACATCACGAACGTACGCGCGCCGGTAAAGTCGAAATGCCGGACATCGAGGAGCCATGTCGTGGCGCGGTGCTCGTAGGCGATCGCACCCAGATAATCACCTTCCGGCATCACGACGTTGTCGGGCCCGAGGAGGGCGTGTCCGCGCAGCGTCAGCCCCGGCTTCCACGCCCAGGCCACGCCGCCGCCCCCGCGATGCTCGGAGACGCCGAGCTTTCGCTGAACCTGCCCGCGGCCCACGATGCGCCAGCGCTCACCCAGCCGGTAATCGAGAGTGACGTCGCCGCTGCGGCTGTCGGGCGTGCCGCCGTCGTACTGCTCGCTGAAACCGCGTGTGTCAATCCGGTGCCGGTACCGGGCTCGCGCCGCTTCGAGCGTCATGCGCCGCGAATCAACCGGATCGGCGGCCGCAGCCCGCTCGTAGTACTGGAGCGAGACCCGTTCGCGCCCTTCCAGTCGATGGCCACGCGCAAGCAGACTCAGGACGGCCGGGTTTTGCGATTCGCGCTCTTCGACCGGCTCCAGGATCTCAAGGGCACGATCGCTGTCGTCGGTGGCCAGCAGCGTCGCCGCCAGGCCAAGCCGTGCCTCGAGATTCGAGGGGTCTTCGAGCAGCACGCTCTCGTAGACGGGTCCGGCCAGATCCGGGTGACCCATGCGATCGTGCAGGCGGGCAATCCCGAGCCGCGCCGCATGGTCGTTCGGATTGGCTGCCGCAGTCTGCCGCAGGACATCCAGTTCCGTCAGATCCTGGGCCTGGAGCGCCATGGGCAAGAGGAGCAGGACGAGCAAAAGTGGGAAGATCATCGAGGGACCTCGCACCTAAAGGTCTCGGCTCGGGGGGTATGAGGCTGTAGCGCGCGCCCGCTCAGGCGGTACGTGCTTCCTGCGTCCGGGCGGGCCGGGGCACGCTGGCCGCCGGCCACGCCGACACGACCGTGGAGAGCTGCGCCGCGATGACGGCGACCGCCGCCTCCCGGCCGCTGTCTGGCACGCGGCCGGCACTCAGTTCAACAGCCAGGACGCCGATGGCCGCATCGGGACTGAAAAGGGGCGCGACGATGGCGGCTCCCGCGTCGCCCGCGCCGGCTGCCTGCCGAACGACCCGCCCGTCCCGCCAGGCGGTTGCCGCGGCATTCTCCGCATCCCACGCGATCGGTTTCAGGCGCGGCAGGACGTCCACTGGAAATCCATGCGCAAGGGCCGGAAAGAGCTGATTGCCAGCGCTCATCCACAGCATGACGCTCGAGGCCTCCAGGAGCCCGGCGGCTCTCGCGAGCGCGCGCTCCAGCGCCCGAACGTCGGCGACCCGTGAGACGTCCGTGCAGAGCGCCGCCAGCGCGGTCTGATCGACCGAGGTGGCGGCCACCGGCGGTGGCGCCGCCTGTGCGACCGGCTGAGAGACGGGGCGGCTCTGATTGACGAGTACCGCGATCGTGCCCGCGGCCGCCAGCGCCATGACGCCAAACAGCACCCACAGCCAGCGGGACGCCAGAGTATGTGACGCGCTCGAGGCTGCCCGCTCGGCCCCCTGAGCCTCCCGCAGCCGTGACGTGATGGCGTCCACGACATTCCGGCCGTCGCTGTAAATGACGTCCGCCGCCATCAATTCCTGGCCGCGGACCAGGTTTTCGCGCGTCCGGGCATCGGCTGCCTGGAGGTCGGCGACCGCCTGGCGCAGCGGCTCCAGCTGCGCCAGGGCCTCCGCAGAGCGGAGCATCGGCTCGAGCGCATCCACCTGTTCCGAGAGACGGGAGAGCAGGACGGCCGTTTCCTTGAACAGCGGCTCGTCGAGCTGGCCCGGCGCGACGTAGCCTTGCTGCGCCGTGGCTATCGACGACAGCGTGCTCGTGATCAGCCCGACCTGGGACTCGACGCGCCGCTCAGCGTCGATGGCGGCGAAGGTCTGTTGCTGGAGTGACCAGAGAACGGAAGCAGGGAGCGCGACGAAGGTGAGCAGAGCGATCAGGATCGTGACGGTGACCGATCGCTTCAGCATCCGTCACAGGATAGCCGAAGTCGATCGTTACGGCCACCCGATCCGCAGGCCCGTCGTCCATGCGGCGCCGGAGTAATCGCCACCGTCATTGGCGCGATCGTTCATGTCGGCGAACTGGAGTCCCGTCTGCAGCTTCAGTTTCTGCCCGTAGAAGAAGTAGTTCGCGCCGACGTACATCTCCTTGTACTCATCCCCGCGGCCGCGCACGACGCGGTTCTCGTACGTCCCCATCTGCACCCCGTTCACGCCGGTGCTCGACAGGTGCGTATAGCGCGTGATCGCCTGCAGCTTGTCGGTGACGTTGAGGTACGGCATCACCATCACGCCCCAGAGATCGCTCTGCGTGAAGTAGCCGGCGCCGGTGGAGAGATCGCCGCGCATGCCCCAGCGGTCGTCTTCGAGCTTCACGTTGAGGGACGCGACGTGTTCGAGCTGGCGCGTGAAGGTGTTGTCGGTGTCAGGGGACTGGTGGACGTAATTGCCCGTGACCAGCGCCTCCTTGAGGCCTGCGCGCGGTCCGAAGTCATACCCGACCAGAGCTAGAGTCGAGATGCTGCCGTCGAAGGTGCCGAACTCCCGGTTCATTCGACCGGACGAGTACATCCCTACGCGATAGGTCCAGGGCGCCGTGCGGCCGGACACGCTCACGCCTGGCAGGTACTCCTGCGGAAACCACAAATTGTTTGTGAGGTTGCTGCGATCGATCGTCAGGAGTTCCTTGGAGGACGTCATGCCGTCCATCGTGAACGGCATGCCCTGCTTGCCGACGGTCACGGCGAGCCGGGCGTTCGGGCTCCACTGGACGTAGACATCGGTCAGCCGGACGTACAGCGGGTCGTGTTCCTGCGGATTCACCTCGACTTCGCTGGCCACGGTCAGCGTCCTGAAGAGCTGCAGGCGCGGACCGACGCGGAACCGGCGCGTATTCCACTCGTCAAGGTCGCCCTGGTCGGCATCGACGGCCACGAATTCATGCTGGAAGCGGCCACTCAGCTGGACACGCTGCACCACCCGATTGGTCCTGTCGTCGTACAGGGTGAATTGCTGCCAGATCTTGTCGTATATAGACTCAGTGTCGGCCCCGGCCGCCGGCTGTGCCGCCGCCGGGGGAGCCGGAGCGGGCGCGGTCTGCGCCGTGGAAACCTGAAACGTGCCGAGCAGGAAGGCCAGCGCCAGAAGCAGTCGCGTCATAGCTTCTATTTGTAGTTAATGCAGATTTCGTGAAAATGTCGCAGATGTTACGTTTGCGTAACGAACAGTGAGACGAGAACCAGGCGGTTTATCGGTGCGCACAGGCCTCGTTGCCGCTGTTTTCGGCGGGTGCTGGTTGCTCGGCGCCATGGGGGCGTCGGCACAGACCAACACAGCCGAGATAGGCGGTGTCGTCCGCGACGCCTCGGGCGGGGTGCTGCCGGGAGCCGTGGTCACCGCCACGCATGCCGACTCTGGCGCGATGCTCGAGCGCGTCACCGACAGCGAGGGGCGCTTCTACCTGCCGGCGCTGCGGATCGGCGCGTGGGATCTCAGCGCCGCCCTGCCGGGGTTTGCGACCCACACCCAGAAGGGCGTCGTGCTGGAGATCGGCCGCTCGCTGAATCTGGAGTTCACGCTCTCGGTTCAGGGCCTCGAGGAGCAGGTCGTCGTCCAGTCCGTCATCCCGGTGCTGCAGACCACGACGTCCGAAATCAGCGACGTCATTGAAAACCGCGAGGTCGTTCAGATCCCCCTCAACGGGCGGAATTTTCTCGCCCTGGCCCAGCTGAGCGACACCGTCGTGATTCCTCCGGGCGGCACGCGGGGCGAAGCGCTCCAGCAGGCGGGTCCGCTTCCGAACGTCGGCGGCCAGCGATCGGGCCACAACATCTATCTGCTCGATGGCGCCAAGGTCACCGACGAACTCTTCAACAACCTTGTCATCAACCCGTCCGTCGACTCCATCCAGGAGTTCCGGATCCAGAAGTCGATGTATCCGGCGGAGTTCGGGGGGAAGGCGTCGGCGCTCATCAACGTGGCGACGCGCGCGGGGTCGAACAGCTGGCGGGGAAGCGCGTTCGAGTTTCATCGCAACGAGGCGTTCGACTCGCCCAATTACTTCCACCCGCGGGACGAGCCGCTCCCGCATCTGCGGCAGAACCAGTTTGGCGGGGCGCTCGGCGGACCGCTCCTGCGCGACCGGTCGTTCGTCTTCTCGAGCTATGAGGGTCTCCGTCTGGCCCGGGCGCTGACCAGGACGTTTTCCGTGCCGCCGCTCGCGTTGCGCGCGGGCAACTTCTCGGGGCTCCCGCCGATCTGCGATCCCATGGCTGGTCCTTCGGGATCGTGCACCCCGTTGTCCGGCAACCAGATTCCCGCCGCACGCATCGATCCTGTCGCCGCCGCCCTGCTCGCGCGCGTACCCGCGCCGACCACCGGCGCCGCGCTCCAGAACCTGACCGCGCAGGCACGGCAGGACCGTGACCTCGATCAGTTCAGCGTCCGGCTGGATCACCGGATCAGCGACGCCGGTCAGGTGACCGGTCGATTCAGCACCTTCGATGCCGGGGAGGTCCAGCCGTTGGGCGCCAGCGCACTGCAGGAAGCGCTCGTCCCCGGGTTCGGCCGTTCGCTGACGACCCGTACGCGCAACGCGGTGATCAGCCACACCCACGTCTTCGGCACCAGGGTGCTCAACGAAATCAGGGGCGGCTGGATGTTCGTCCGGGGAGGCCAGACCAGCCTTAATCGTGGCGTCGATATCGCCTCGCAGACGGGGCTCGCTGGCGTGACCCGCGACCCGCGCGATGTCGGCTTCCCGCAGGTGTCTCTTGGCGGCGCCTACAACGCGATGGGCGACCCGACGTCGTTCGTCTACCGCAACAACGAGCACGTCGAGCTGTACGACAACGTGACGATCGACCGCGGCGCGCACCGGGTGAAGTTCGGCGCCTACTACTTCCACCTGAAGCTTCGTCCCGAGCAGCCGGACAGCGCGCGCGGGGCGTTCTCGTTCACGGGTCAGTTCACCGGGAACGCCTTCGCCGATTTCCTGCTCGGGTACCCCGCCTCGGCGACGTCGGGCATCGGACGGGGCGATGAAGACGGCCGGACGAACTGGCTGCACGCGTACGTGCAGGACGACTGGCGGGCGCGCCGCAATCTGACACTGAACCTCGGTCTTCGGTACGAGTACAACCAGCACATGTTCGATGCCGACAACCGGCTGTCGTCGATAGACCTGTCGACGCCGGGCGGCCGGCTCGTCGTGGCGGGCAGCGGGATTCACCCGTCCGGGAACCCGTTGCTCCCGCTCGTGCCCATTCCCGTCGTGACCGGCGACGAGATCGGATGGGGCCGCGGGCTTCTCGACCCGAGCGCCATCCGGCTGGCGCCGCGCGCCGGCTTTGCCCTCACGCTGGACGACGCCCGCGCGGTGATCCGGGGCGGCTACGGGATCTTCCTGAATCAGTGGGCCTACAGCGTGCAGACGGCGTTCGCGCGCAACCTGCCGTTCTTCTACACGAAGCAGGTTGACGTCCCGCTCGATGCCCGAACGCCGCCGTTCACGACGCGCGACATCCTGACGAGCCCCGGGACCGGTACGTTCGGCGCGTCGATCATGGATTACGCCTACAACGTCGAATACAGCCAGACGTGGAGCGGGGGCCTGCAGTACGAGCTCGTGCCGGGGATGATGGGCGAAGTCTCGTACATGGGCACGTGGACGCTTGGCGCCGACAACGCGACCGTCCACAACGTGCCGGAGCCGGGCGCGGGTCCGATCCAGGCGCGGCGTCCCATTCCCGCATTGAGCCGAATCAATGCCATCCGCTTCGACGGTAAGTCGATCTACCACGGCGTGACGCTGAAGGTGGAGCGCCGCCTGCGCGACCGGTACGCCTACAACGTCAGCTACACCCTCTCTTCGTCGGTCGACGACGCCTCGAGTCCGGGCCCGACGGAGTCGGAGGCGAACGTGCCGCAGAACGTGCGGAACATCTTCAGCGAATCGGGCGAGTGGGCGGCGTCCAGCTTCGATCATCGTCACCAGTTCATCGCCAGCGGTACCTACGAGATTCCGATCGCGCCCTCCGGCGTGGCGGGTGCGATCTTCGGCGGCTGGCGGGCGAACGGCGTCCTCGTGATCCAGTCGGGCGCCCCCTTCACCGTCAATCTCACGGTCGACCGCGCGAATATCGGCGCCGGTCCGGCGCAGCGTCCCGACCAGTTCCGCGATCCGAATCTGCCCGCCGGCGACCGGTCGCCGGAGCAATGGTTCGATACGAGCGCGTTCGCGATGCCCGCCGCATTTACGTTCGGCAGCGCGCCGCGCAACAGCGTGCTTGGTCCCGGCTATTCCAACCTGGACGTCTCACTGGCGAAGACGTGGCGGACCGGTCCGGCGACGGTCGAATTCAGGTGGGAGATCTTCAACGCGCTCAACCAGGCCAACTTCGACCTGCCAAGCCGGCTCTTCGGCAATCCGAACTTCGGGCGGATCTTCAGCGCGAAGAACCCGCGGGAGATGCAGTTCGGGGTACGGCTCGCCTTCTAGCGTGGACGGCAGGGTTGTCCGCGTCCTACACCTCCACGCCGCTGCGTGCCCGTACCGCCGATGTCTACCCAGGGTTCGGGACTCGCCCGTCGATTCTGGCCAGGGGATCCGATTGACTTGCCCCTAGCGCAGTTCTACCCGGCCACGTGGGCTACTGATGGTCGCGACGAGCGCAGTTCTGGATCCTTGCTGTACCCCAAGATCGAGTCCAAGCCCCGCGAGCGTTCTCTGCACCTGTTCGGGGGCAGGATGTTCAGCGCGCAAGCCGATCAACGAAGCGCCCTTGGTCGAGGTGGCGGCTGGATGCGGCGTATTCCCCCAATCGATGAAGAAAGGAACAATTCCTCCGGCCACGACAGTGCGTGGATCGGTGTAGCGCCAGGAGAGCATCACCCCGTCCGCTCGTCGTCGACTCCCGGCGATCACCTCTCCAAGCTTCACGCCCAGGCGTCCGGCATCTCTGGCCAGTTGTTCCAGATCCTTCTCTTTGGCTGCCCAGGCCACGAGCCTCGGTTCCTTGAGCTCATCGATACCGAATGGACGCGCCTGCGCGGGAGGCGCCTGTTCCGGATCGGGACCGATGATCTCCAGGTAGGCTCCTGGACCGAGCGAGATCAACGCGTTCCGGGTGCCGCGCCCGAGGTGCTGCCCGCCCTGCGATGCCCGGATACCCAACGTTCTCTCCACACGTTCGACGCCCATCTGCAGGTCCGGCGTTGCGTAAACGAGGTGATCGACCCTGACGAGAAGTGCTGACCCGTCCTGCATATTGCCGCTGACGGTCACTCCGAACAGCGATACGAGCATTGCGAGCAAACGGCTTTGCATCCAGACCTCATCTTTCTCGGACCGCACCCACTCCGGACCGCCTAACAAATAAGGCGAATCTGGATACTCCAATACGCCTGCGACGGCTGCAGTGTAGCGTCATGAAGGCGCCCGGGCAATCGGGCTAGATCCCTGGTCGCCCAGCACTAAAGCCGGACACTACGTACCGAGGCGAGTGCGTGCTGGAAATTAATAGACTGGGAGGTACGGCGTCAGCCACTGCGCCAGGATCGTGAAGCGGTTGGTGAAGATCAGCACACCGATCGCGATCAGCAGGACGCCCGAGACGACTTCGATCACGTGGTAGTGGCGGCGGATCTTCGCAAACGCCGTGAAGAACCGATCGATCGCGAGTGCCGTGGCCAGGAACGGCACGCCCAGGCCCAGCGAGTAGGCTGACAGCAGCCGGATGCCGTCGCCGACGGTCTCCTGTCCCGCCGCCACCGCGAGAATCCCGGCCAGGATGGGCCCGATGCACGGCGTCCACCCGAACGCGAACGCGATCCCGACGAGCAGCGCGCCGAAGGGTCCGGCGGGCCGCTTCGACGTCTGCACCCGCTTCTCCTGGTACAGCCACTCGATCCGCAGCACGCCCATGGTGTGCAGGCCGAAGAGGATGATGATCGCGCCCGCGATCCTGTTCATCACCGTCAGCCGCGACATCAGGAACTGGCCGATCGCGCTGGCCGATGCCCCGAGCGAGATGAACACAATCGAAAATCCCAGGATGAAGGCGAGCGACGCGGTCACCACACGCCGCCGGGTCGCGGCGGGCGTCACCGCTGCGCCCGCGGCGGCGCCGCCGGCCGCCGGCCCGCCCCGCAGTTCGTCAAGCGAGAGGCCGGAGACATAGGACAGGTACCCGGGAATGAGCGGAAGGACGCAGGGCGAGATAAAGGACAGCAGTCCCGCTCCGAATGCGGCGAGGAGCGTGACGTTTTCCTCCATTACTCGACGGGCCTGAGCGGAATGTACGGCGTCGCCTGAACCGGCACGCCCTCCATCTGCACCGAGTGGCCCTTGACCGGCGGCAGATCCTGGAACAGGAAATCCCACTTCCATCGTTCAGACGGATTCGAGGCCTGCATCCAGGTGCGTGCGGGTACGGGCCGCATGAACGCCAGGCGCTCTGCCTCGGCGTAACCGGTCATCGCTGCCGCGAGCGCCCGCCGCACGTCGCCCGAACTCTCGTACGGCAGCGTCACGCCGAGC
This sequence comes from Vicinamibacterales bacterium, assembly GCA_964202965.1. Classification (GTDB taxonomy): domain Bacteria; phylum Acidobacteriota; class Vicinamibacteria; order Vicinamibacterales; family UBA2999; genus CAXNKG01. The sequence continues at coordinate 14,206 of CAXNKG010000037.1, read as the reverse complement.
GAGCGCCCGACGTTGACCAGAATCTGCCAGTCGTCGAGCGCGTCACCGGGCGGCGCGATCGCACGCGACGCCGCCTGCACGCGTCCCTGGTCGTTCGTGTAGATCGCGTCTTTCTCGACCCAGGCGCTCCCCGGCAGGACGAAGTCGGCCGCCCCGGTCAGGTCGCTCGTGACGACCGCCTGGACCACCAGCAGGGACAGGGCGCCGCTACGCCGGGCCGCCGCAATCCAGCTGGTGTCGCCCAGCGAGCCCGCAGGCCCAGCGGGATCAATGACATACAGGGCCTTGACTGTGCCGCCCTCGACCGCTGCGCGCAGCCCGGACAGGTCGGCCGGCCCCTCGTTTCCGCGTCCGACGGCAAACCCGAGGTCGCGGGCGCCGCTGACGTTCGGGGCGTCGGCCACCGGGACCTTGAACTTCGTCGTGGCGGGCTGCGGTTTCTCGGTCGCTTCCCAGCCAATCGACACCGCGTTCATGGCGTCGCTCCCCAGCAGCGCCTCTGCGAGCTGCCTGAGGACGAAGAGCTCCTCCATCGAGGCGTGCGCGGATGCCAGAAAATGGAACGTGCCGGCGGCGCCGGCCTCCTGCAGCCGGTCGCGCAGGCGCGGCTGGACGTCATGCCATGCCGACGCCTCGAGCGACGCCCCGACGGCCGAGGCGCTGCGCATCATCGGCCGGCGCAGCCGGGTCTCGCCTTCAATCCAGTGATAGTTGAAGCGTCCGATGTCGCACATCCAGTAGCCGTTGACGTCCGGGTTAAAGCGCGGCGTCATGCGGACCAACCGCGAGCCGCGCGCCCACTCCGGCTTTGCCTTCAGCCACGCGCTCGTATTGCAGCCCTTCGAGCAGAGGGTGCAGATCGTGTCGGCGACGCCGGGGTTGTCCCACGGGCGGCTCTTGAACCGGTAGTCCTTCGTCAGGATCGCGCCGACCGGACACACGTCCATCAGGTTGCCCGAGATCAGTGAGTGGACGCCCGCTTCCCCGAACGTGGCGATTTCGCTGCCCGCACCACGATCCACGATCCCAATCTGCGCGTCGCCGTCGATTTCCTTCATGAACCGGACGCACCGCGTGCAGAGAATGCAGCGGTTGCGGTTCAGCATGAGCGTCGGCCCGAAGTCGACGTCGGCCTTCACGCCCTCGCCGTCGAACACTCGGCGGGGAAAATCCATCCGGCTCTCCGCCGGACCAAACGTGTAGGAGAAATCCTGGAGCGGGCACTCGCCGCCCTTGTCGCAGACCGGACAGTCGAGCGGATGATTGATGAGAAGGAACTCGAACACGCCGGCGCGGGCCTCGACGACGTCGCGATCGCGCGTGCTGACGACCATGCCCTCGGTGCAGGTCGTCGAGCACGACGTTTGCAGCTTCGGCATCTTCTCAATCTTGACGACGCAGACGCGGCAGGAGCCGTCGATGCTGATCCCGGGGTGGTAGCAGTAATACGGGACCGAGACACCCGATTCGATGGTCGCCTGCAGGACGGTCTTTCCCTTGGCCACCGTGACGGGGCGCCCATCAATCGTCAGCGTCACCGTTTCCATAACCCGGCGATCATATCAACTTTGAGGTCAGGACCGACCCGGTCCGAAGGCTCTAGAAGCGCTCGAACACGGCGATCGCCGCGGAGTCGCGGTTGATCTGTACCTGCCTGACCGTCCCTGTGGTTTCGAGCGTCCACTCCACCCGTTGCTCGGTGACGGGAATCACGGTGTTGACGATGCGTCCGTCAGCGTAGATGAGGGAGACCGTGACGGGCACGTCGAAGACGGCGTCTCCGACCTGTTCGAATGTGCCCGTGGCCATGCCGGGCGCGATGGTGGTCGTGTATCGCACCTGCGGAATGCCGGTGCCGAAGATCCACTGATCGAAGAACCGACCCAGCGACCGTCCCGTCTGCGTTTCGAACGCGATGCGGAGGTCGTCGGTGCCGGCCTTGCGGAATTTCTGCTCCGTGTAGAACCGCCGCAGTCCGGCGAAGAACGCCTCGTCGCCGATCAGGCGACGGAGCATGTGCAGGACGCCCGCACCCTTGTTGTACACGAGGGCCCGGAAGACGCGCGGCTGCCGGCGGATGTGCCCCAGCCGCGATCCGAGCGAGATCGGCCCCTCGTCCGATTCGGCGATCGCCCAGCGCCGGAACTGCCGCAGCATGTCGGTGAACGTCCATTCCCCGCGGGCGTGACGCGCGTAGAGGGCGGCGAAGTACTGGGCGAACCCTTCGCTCAGCCACTGGTCGTGATAGTTCCGCCATCCCACCGCCTGGCCCCACCACTGGTGGGCGACTTCGTGCGCGATGAAGAATTCAGGGAAGGTGGTAAACGACGCGGGGTCGCTCCGGAAGGTGGCCCGTGACGCCGCCACCTGGTTGTTGAGCACCACGAAGTACCCGGGACTGTGGCCCCCCGGCAGCTCGTGCTCCACCAGCGCCACCGTCATCGACCCGTAGGGCGCGTCGCCGATGAGGCCCGCGTAGTACTGCATGACGGCCGAGACGTCGGCGAGTGCCGCGCGTCCGCGTCCCTGCTGCCGGGGATTGGCGTCGACCGCCAGTTCCACCGATGTGCGATGCTCCGACGTGTCCACGTTCTCGGACGTGACATCGATGGCGCTTTCGCCCACACGTTGGAAGCGGCTGACGACGAGCGCGAAATACCGGACCGGATCCTGGGCCGTAAAGACGAACGATCGTCCGTCGGCGATTCGCAGCAGGTCGCGCAGCGTCACGACGTCCGTGCTGCCGCGAGGCTGGCCGCTCGCGACGCACCCGTACCCCTCCGGCACGATCACGCGGAGCGTCCCGGTGGCGTAGTCGACAATCGGGTTCTGCGGGTACCAATAGGCGCGGCTGCTCAACAGGAATTTCGGTTCGGTCGCCATCAGGAGGGAATCGTCCCGGCCGTCTCCGGCCTGGATGTTCTCGTCTTCGATGTCCTGCGATTCCAGCCGGCCGCCGTACGCCACGAGCAGCGTGACTTCCGCCTCGCTCGGCAGGGGTGCCGGGAAGTTCACGATGACGTTGTCCTGGTCGCGGACGCGGAGGAAGAGCAGCCGGCCGTACTCGGGGCTGCCGATGCTGCGCACGACGAGCTCGTCAGCGAGGCGGAGCGTGATGGCCGGCAGGCCGTGCGACCGGACGCGCAGGCGCATGCGGACCTGCCCGTCGATCATCCCGGTGTCGGGCGTCACCGTGGCTTCGATGTCGTAATCGAGCACGTCGTAGTCGCGCCGCTCGTCCTCGTTGAAGGCGAGGCCGTGCGCCGACCGTCGCTGCTGAGAGGGGTAGAGCGCGATGGTCCGCCGCCCCTCGCGCTCGAAGAGCGAGATGTCCTCCGACTGCGTGCTCGACCGCGTGTAGGTCAGGGTGCCGTGGCGGCGCGTGCGCACCTCCGCCAGAAAGTCGCCGGTGGGGGGCACCAGGTACCACATGTCGGGACTCAGATCCCGGAGATCCAGGCTGAAGGATTTCGGAGCCTCCCGTACGAAGACCTCTTCGGCGCGCCGCAGGTCGCGGGGATTGACCGGCACGGGCGTCAGCGCGCCCACCGACACCCGGAAGTCGTACTCGGTGGGACTCAGCCGGATGAACGCCGTTTCGAACGGTGCATCGAGCGTGTCGGCCCCGGCGAAGATCCGCAGTTGCCCGCGTTCAGTCTCCGGTGCCGGCGTGAACCGCATGACGCCGCGGCCGAGGAGGACCATGCCCGTGACACCGTCCTCGCTCTCCACCAGGAAGACCGATCCGTCGGTCTGCGTAATCACCAGGTCTTCGGACGTGATCGTGACGTTGCGCGCGGCAAACTGCTTCGCCCGGCTCACCGACAGCTTGAACAGGCCGTCCACGGCCGAGGTGCCGCGCGCGCCGACGATCCGCCAGCTGTCGGCCTCTCCGCGGGTCGGGCGCCTGACGTCGAACTGTGCCGTCACGATCCGCGCGCGCAGCGCCGATTCAGTGAAGAGTTCCGCGACGACCCGATAGCCGTCACCCGGCAGCGCGCCGTCGAGCGGGACACGGTCGCGTTCCAGGACGACCGCGCGCCGCGTCCCTGGCGTGAACAGGCTGTCGGTGAATTCGCGGATTTCGCCGGCGGACGCGTCGCCTCCCACGAGGTCGGCGAAGCCCTCGGCCGTACCGGTTTCGAGCACCTGCTGCAGGCGCGACAGCAGCAGCGCGACGCCGTCCGGCTCGGCATTCTGGGTCCACGCAGGGCTCGGCCAGGCCAGTGCGCACGCAAGGAAGAAAGCCAGGCGGCGGCCCATCACGGAACTCGATCTGATGCTACCCCACCGGGGGCGCGTTCATACGATGCCCAGCGCCGCGCCGGCGGTCCCGAAGGCATCGAGCGCGAACTGGAGTTCGTCGCGCGTATGGGTGGCCGTGACGATGGTCCGGACGCGTGCCTTGCCCTGCGGCACCGTGGGAAAGCCGATTCCCTGCGCAAACACGCCCTTCTCGAACAATCGATCCGACAGCTGCATCGCGCGCACGGCGTCGCCCACGATGACGGGCGTGATGGGGCTTTCGCTGCCGCCGGTGTCAAACCCCATTGCCGACAGACCGTTCTTGAAAAAACGCGTGTTTTCCCAGAGCCGATCGATCAGCTCAGGCTCCCGTTCGAGGACATCGAGCGCACCGATGCACGCGGCCGCCACTGCCGGTGGATGCGACGTCGAGAAGAGAAACGGGCGCGCGCGGTGGTACAGAAACTCAATGAGGGAACGGCTGCCCGCGACGTAGCCCCCGAGCACGCCAATCGCCTTCGACAGCGTGCCGACCTGAACGTCGACCCGCCCATGGAGTCCGAAGTGATCGACCGTCCCGCGGCCCTGCCGGCCGAATACGCCGCTGGCGTGGGCATCGTCCACCATCATGATGCAGCCGTACTCATCGGCGACATCGCACAGCGCCGGGAGTGCGCCGAGGTCGCCATCCATGCTGAACACGCCGTCCGTGATGATGAGTTTCCGCTGCGCTGCCGGGAGCCCGGCGACGATCGCCCTGGCGGCGCCGGCGTCGCGGTGAGGGAAGACCTTGATGGCGGCCCGGCTGAGCCGCGCGCCGTCAATGATGCTGGCGTGGTTCAGTTCGTCCGAGACGATCACGTCGTCGCGGCCGAGAATCGATGAGACGGTGCCCGCATTCGCCGTGAAGCCGCTCTGGAAGACGACCGCCGCTTCGGTGCCCTTGAAGGCCGCCAGCCGCGCTTCGAGCTCCATGTGGATCGCCATCGTGCCCGCGATCGTCCGGACGGATCCCGAACCGACGCCGAACCGGCGCACCGCGTGGAGCGCGCGCTCCCGCAGCAACGGGTGCGTCGTCAGCCCCAGATAATTGTTCGAGGAGAGGTTGACCACCGTCCGGTGGTCGACCGAGGTCGTGGCCGTCTGCTCGCCGTCGAGCACGCGGAGCCGGCGGTACAGCCCCTGATCGCGCAGACCCTGCAGCTCCGCGGACAGGTGCTGGAGCGGGTCCAGTCGCATTGCGGCCAGTATACGTGCGCGTCAGACGAAGTGGATCAGCGCGAGAGCTGAAAAAGCACGTCGGTCCCGTCCCGGCGCAGCTCGACCGCGCCGCTCTCCCGCAACACGGCGGTCGTCGCGACGCCTTCGCCATCGATGTACGCCGCCTCGTGAACCAGCACATGCGTGACGCCCATCTCGCGGAGCATCGCGAGCGAGATGTCGGCATGCCGGGGAATCTCCGACAGCACCGCGGTCAGGCGGCCATAGTGGGGCGGCGTGAAGCCGCTGTACCCGTTGACGAGCTGCTTCCAGTGCACGGTGGAATAGAACATCGCGCGCTGGTCGAAATCGGGGTATCCGAGGGGCAGCTCGGCGAGGACGCTCTCGGGCGATACCTCCGCGACTGCGTGATAGATGGCCGGCGCCTGCGCCGGCCTGAACACCCGCGCCTCGGGAGCGTTGAAGCCGCGCGGCGGGGTCGTGCCATTCACGACGAACGGCACGTGCGTCGACTCGATCAGGAAGAGGAGCGTCAGCAGCGTGAGAACAGGGCGGCCGAACCGCCAGCGCGTCAGCACGGCCGCGCCGTAGCCAGCCAGCACGGCCAGGAGCAGCGCCACGATCATCGCGAACCGGGCCGGAACGCGAACGCCGTCAAACCCCGGAACGTAATCGAACAAGAAGGCGTAGGGCGCTGCGAGTTCGAGCGGACGCCCCATCGACTGCGGCGCCGGGCCCAGCGACAGCCAGAACGCCGCGATGAGCGCCGCCAGGAAGAACCCCCGATCGCGCATGAACGCGGCGGTTCGCGCGCGGGCGGCGGGCGACACGATGAGCAGCAGCACGAAGGCGATCGCAGCCCGCAGCAGGAGCTGATTGATGTTCCCGATGCGGACGACGAAGAGACCGGTGTCAATCGTCGTGCGCCGAACGCCAATCGTGACAATCGCGGCGACCGTGTGGCCGATCGCCAGGGCGGCGAGGAGCCGGGCAGTCCACCGGGGGGTCGGACCGTTGAGGCGGACGCGGTCGGACGCGCCCCACAGCAGGACTCCAAGGGCCGCGAGGACCAGCGGCACGAGGCCTGGAAAGAGCTCGCCCTCCGGCTTCGGGAACGCCTGCATGCTCGAGCCCCAGACGCGCTGGTCCGGAAACGCGGTCGCATAGGAGTAGACGTCCGCGGAGAACCGCGACGCCTCAGTAGACGTTCGCTCCACAAAGCCCTGCGCGCGGACGGCGGCGTAGGGCACGAGGAACGGCGCCGTGATTGCGGCAACCGCCACGGCCGCCGCCGTCAGGTGCGCCCAGACACGCCGGTCGGCCCAGAGTCCACGAATCGCGATCTGCCAGAGGCCGAAGACCGCGACGAAGGGAACAAAAAAGAGCAGGTAGTAGCCCGATGAGAGGTTCTGGGCGGCGAGGGCAAGCGCCGCGCCTGCCAGCGGCATGACCCGCCGCGTCTCGAAGTACCGCAGGAGACCGTAGAACACGAAGGGCATCCACTGTGACGACAGCACTTGCAGGTGCGACGCCTGCGCCAGCCGGTACGGCGCAAACGCGAAGACGAGGCCGGCGACGAACGCCGCCCATGGATTGCCGGTGAGCTCGCGGACGAGGAGGTACATGCCGAGCCCCGACAACGCGAACGTCGAGAGGAACAGCAGGTTGTACCAGAGAATCGGGTTCGCCGTGAGGAGGGCGAGCGGTGCAATCTGAATCGACTGCGCGAACAGGTGCTCCGAGTAGGCGAGCGTCAGCGGAAGCGGATGAAAGATGTTGGCGTCAAAGAACGAGGCGATCCGCGCGAGATCGCCGCCGGCGATGCGGCGCATCTGCTCGACATCCCACGACAGGATCCACATGTTCAGGACGGAGTCGCCGAGATCCCAGGCGACGTCCCGGCCGAGTCCCCGCGCGAGCGGCCAGGTGGCCGCGACGGCCGCCGCGACATACGCGCACACCGCGTACACGGCGCCGCGCCTGTCCCGACTGGAGCCCGGAGACCTGTCCCAAGCTGAACCGGGGGACATCAATCAGACGCGGCCTCGGGAAAGGCCTCTTCGAACACGACCTGAAGAATCGCAACGGTCGGGACCGCGAGGATGGCGCCGACGACTCCCAGCAGCGTACCCCCGAGCAGCAGCGCCATGATCACGCCGGCCGCGCCGACGCCGACCTGACGCGCCATGATCTGTGGCACGAGCACGTGGTTCTCGACCTGCTGCTGGACGAAAAAAAACAGCGCGACGGCGAGGGCGAGCGCCGGCGAGACCGTAAGCGCCACCGCGACGGCGGGAATTGCGGCCACCAGCGGGCCCACGATTGGAATCATTTCTCCGATGCCGGTAATCAGGGCCAGCACATAGAAGTACGGCACGCCCATCAGAAACAGCGCGAGCGCGGCCGTGCCACCGATGATGCCCGCCAGCAGGAGCTGTCCGCCGAGCCAGGCGCTCACCTTGCCAGACGCGCGGCGGCAGGCATCCTCGACGCGCGGCCGTTCCTGCTCGGGAAACAGCCGCACGAACGTCCGCACGAAGCTGTTCGAGTCGACCAGCAGGTAGAACGACAGAATCAGAATCGTGACGAAGCCGAACAGGCCGCCAAGAAAGCCCCAGACGGCGGCGATGATGGCGCCGACGGCATCCGATCCGCCGCCGGCCGACTGCCGCATCGCCTCCTGAATCGACAGCTCACGAGCGAGCAGGCCCCGCTCGATGAGCCATTGCTGTCCCTGATGCAGCATCTGCGGGGTCGCAGACCAGAGCCCGCGCGCCTGTTCCACCATCGGCGGGATGACGAGGACCGCCAGCCCCGCGAGACACGCGAGGAAGCAGAGATAGATGGCGAGAATCGCGGCCCAGCGCGGCAGGCGGCCGCCACGCACGACAGGCAGCCGCCCGACCAGCGCCACGAGCGGCGCCAGGCCGATGGCGAACAACGCGCTGATGTAGACAAGCAGCAGGGCGCCGCGGGCGAGGTAGGCGCCCCAGGCGAGCGCGACCGTGAGCGCCAGCCCCGCGAGGGCGTATCGGATGAGCGTGCGGGGGGTGTCGCGGGTCACGGCGGCGTGCGGCTCACCCGGCGCGCTCGAGATACTCCGCGGTGAAGGCCGCCACGTCCGCGTAAATCGTTCGCAGGTCGCGCGGATCGGCGAGGAACACAATCCTGAACGTGCCCTGCTCCGGACGCATGCCGAACCCGGATCCGTGCACGCACAGGATGCCCGTCGTGCGCAGCAGCGCGAGCACGTAGTCCTCATCCGTGCGACCCGGGGGGAGCGAGACCGTCGGCATCGCGTAGAAGGCGGCGTGGGGCGGGACGCACGTGATGCCCGGAATCGCGTTCAATGATTCCGTCGTCAGGCGTCCCCGCTCCGCCAGCGCGCGACGGAACTCGGGCTGGTGCGACCGGTCTCCCGTCATCGCCGCCGTCACCGCGTACTGCATGGGCCCGGGACTGCACAGGCGGCCGTCGGCCAGCTTCCGCATTGCGGCCAGCGCGTTGTCGAGGCGCGGCGTCGCGCTGACGACCAGCCAGCCCGCGCGCCAGCCGGGTGCGAGATACGCCTTCGACAGGCTCGAGAGCGAAATGATCGGCGCGTCGGCGTCGAGCGTCGAGAGCAGCGGGACCGCGCCCTCGAACCCGAGCTCCGAGTACACCTCGTCGGCCAGAATAGTGAGGCCGTACTGATCGGCGAACTCGATCAGGGCGCGCCGCGTCGAGGGCGGATAGACGGCGCCTGTCGGGTTGTTCGGATCGATGATGACGAGCACGCGCGTCCGCGGCGTCACGAGGCTCCGCAGATGGTCCAGATCGGGCAGCCACTCCCGCGCCGGATCGGTCCGGTAGAAACGCGGCTCCGCGTTGATGGTGGCCAGGACCGCCGTGTACAGCGGATACGTCGGCAGCGGGACGAGCACTTCGTCGCCCTCGTCCACCAGCGCATTCAACGCGAGATCGATGGCCTCCGAGGTGCCGGAGGTAATGAGGACACGGTCCGCGGATACAGGCATGCCGCGGGACGTGTACTCCGCCGCGACCGCTTCGCGCGCCTCCGGAATGCCCGCCGACGGGAGATAGCCGTTGTGGCCGTCCTGGACGGCTTTCTGGACGGCCGCCACGAGATGAGCGGGCGTCCGGAACCCGGCGGCGATCGGGTCGCCGATGTTCAGGTAGCGCACCGTCATGCCGCGCGCTTCCACAGCCCTGGCTTCCGTCACGATGTTCCGGATGGCGTAGGAAAACCGGCCGACGCGAGCGGCGACCGGAATTGGCGTGCGTATGGAGTTCGTAATGGGCGATGTCGGCATCGACGGTTCCATCTTACACGTGCGAGTTTGGACGGCCGGCGCGACCCGGGTCCGTACATAGCTCCTGCACATCTGATGTAAAATCTACACAGTCTAAACAGGTCCCCACGCGCCCCATCGGGCGACGCTCTCGCTAATTACTGATTCTTCAAGGGTAAGCTGACTGGCAAGACGATTGATTAGGGCTTTCCCGTGACGCGCTCGGTATCCCCCCCGATCCTGGCGGCGCTGCTCGCGTTGGCGCCGGCCGGCCTGCTTGCGCAGGGGACGGCATCCCCGCGGGCCGAGGGGCCGGTCATCACCTTCAAATCGGGCGTCGAGGCGGTGACAGTGACGGTCGCCGTCCGCGATCGCCGCGGCCGCGTCGTCCGCGATTTGAAGCGGACGGACTTTCAAGTCGTCGATACCGGTCGGACCCGGGAAATCCGCGACTTCTACGCCGGCGACGCGCCGATTAGCCTGGCCATCCTGCTCGATATCAGCGGTAGTATGGCGATCGGCGGCAACATGGATCGCGCGCGGCACGCCGTCAGCGTGGCCACCGGCACGCTGACCGGCGGCAATGACGAAGCGGCGCTCTTTACCTTTGACGCCTCGCTGCGCGAAGTCATTACCTTCACCCGCGACATGGACCGGGTCCGCCGCGTGAGCCTGGCGGGACAGCCGTGGGGCCTGACGTCGCTGTACGACGCCGTGGCGGCGGCGTCCAAGGCGGTCGCGGCGAGGGCCAACCGGCACCGGGCGCTGCTTGTCATCACCGACGGCGTCGATACCGGGAGCCGGTTGACGGCGCCCGAGGTTTCTGGAATCGCCAGCGCGATTGATGTGCCGGTCTACCTGCTGGCGGTGGTCAACCCTCTCGACCATCCGGGGGGGGAGCTGGCGGTCGTCGCCGGCGACGGCGCGGCGACGGGCACGGCGACGCTCGCAGACCTCGCCCGGTGGACCGGCGGCGACATGCGCACCGCCAGCATGCCTGCGCACACAGTGGAAGCGGTACGCGACCTGTTCGCCGAACTCCGCTACCAGTACCTCATTACCTTCGAACCGGATCCGGCGCCGGGATGGCACCCGCTCGAAGTTCGGACCAGGCAGAAGGACCTGAACGTCCATGCGCGTGGCGGGTACGTATCGGGCCCGGCGCGATTGGACGACTGATCACAGACGACAGCAACATGTATAGAGGAGAGCAACCATCATGCGTAAGAGTTCGTTAACAGCACTGGCTATCGCGTTGAGCGTGGCCGTCGTACCGGCGTGCGCGACGAAGGGATTCGTCCGCGAAGAGGTGGGCACCGTCAACACGAAGGTCGACACGCTGGGCGGCACCGTGGAACAGACGCAGCAGCGGGTCGGCCAGAACGAGACGCGCATCGGCGCGGTCGATCAGAAGGCGGAGGCGGCGGGCAAGGCAGCGGCTGACGCGCGCGGTGCGGCCGCGAGCGCGATGACCGCAGCGGAAAAGGCGCAGGCGGCGGCCGGCGCGGTCGGCGGCCGTGTCGACGCCGTCGACGCCGTCGTCGCGGCGTCGCGGCGCCTGGTCTACGCAGTGACCCTGAGCGAAGACGCGGGCAACTTCACCTTCGGCGGGGTCGAGCTGCCGGATGAGGCGAAGGCGGAAGTTGACGCCGTCATCACCAAGCTGAAGGCGAATCCGCAGAACGTGTACTTCGAAATCGAGGGGCACACGGACAACGTGGGGTCGAACGAGCTGAACGAGCGCATCGGCCTCGAACGCGCCGAGTCGGTGAAGCGGTACCTGTACGAACAGCATCAGATCCCGCTGCACAAGATGAACGTCATCAGCTTCGGCGAGGAGAAGCCCGTGTCGCCCAACAACACCCGCGACGGTCGTGCGCAGAACCGCCGCGTCGTGATTCGCGTGATGTCGTAACGCCTGACGAGACGGGGCCGGCTGCCAGCCGGCCCCTATCTCAGCGTCGCCAGCTCGACCCGTCCTCTCGCCACTTCCTTCCGCCCTTCCTCAATCACGACATCGTAGGTGCCCTGTGGATCGAGATCCGGAGGCGCGAAGCGCGCGAGGACTGTCCCGCCGAGCAGCGGCTGCGCCCCGGCCCCGATGCCCGGCCCCGCCCCTGGCACGGGCACGCCGTTGACGCGCGGTGTAGAGCGTGGCACCCGCTGAAGCCCGCTGGCACGGAGGATCCGCGCATCGAGACTCTGCATCGACACGCCGTAGTCCGGGATGCCGACGTACGTGTTGAGGGGATGGAACGTGAACTCGATCGCAATCTCAATCCCCTCGCCATGCCGGGCCAGCACGGCCGTCGCGTCGCGCTGACTGAAGAACCGCTCGCCAATCCGCGCGCGGTCCTCGGCGGCGAGTACAAGGCGGCGGAAGGGCGTGATCACGTCGATGTAGTCCACCGGCGCCCGCGCGACGTGGACGCGGTAGGCCAGATGGAACCGATCGCGAACGGCGGGGCTGTACGAGTGGGCGATCGAGACGGCCTCGTCGATCGCGGGCTGGTCGAGCCGGGGAGCGTACGCGGAGGGGGCGGCGCCGAGCGCCCCGATGAGCGCGGCGCCGAGCGCTGAGAGAACCGTGCGCGCCACGAGCCATCGTAGCGCACACGGGGTTGAGGTGCGAGGGTGCGAGAGCGCGACGGTGCGACTGCTTCTAGCGTCCCGGGATGCAGACGTTGATCAGATAGAACGTGTTGGCAAAGCGGTCCTCGCCCTGCGGGCACAGGTTGATGCGGATTTCGCCGCCCGCATTCACGGTGGTGTGGAAGTTCAGGTAGCAGTTGCCGCTCGAGCACGATTCGAAGACATCCGCCATCTTCAGGATGCCCTGCGCCGGCCGCAGCGTCAGGTCGCGCTCGGTCCACGTCCAGGACAGCGTGAAGTCGTCGGAGCTTCGCAGCGGAATGTTCGGGATGTTCATCAGCACGGGTCCCGCCACCCCTGGGCCCCCGGCGTGAATGTGCGCGGCGGTCAGATCCACGATGTTGTGGACCCGCGCCGTGCACGACATTTCGACGGTGGTCCGGTTCATCGTGCAGGTGGCGGTCGCGACACCGCCGGACGCGATGGGGGGCGTCTCAAATGCGGCGGATCCGCTTCCAACCAGTGTGACCGTGTTGCTCTGCGCGTGGCCCGGCGTGGACGCCGCGGCCCACATCATGACCAGCACCACCGCGCCGACGTACATCCTGCTCATGGGCATCTCCTTGGGCGTCGAGTCGGCGCCGCTGGGGCGCACCATCGCCGCGAATTGGTAACGGAACCGGCAAAGCTGAGCACGAAGTAGACCACCGTCTCATCCTTCGTGTCCAAGGAGATACGGGCGATCGGCCAGCCGCGTCCTTACGGCCTACGAAACCCCTTTCGTCATTTCGGAACAGGCGCCCCGTGCGTCGCAGCGTCCCGAACTCGATAGACTGAGGCCGGTATGGAGTTGACCGGCCGGGCCGCGCTCATCACGGGAGGCAAGCGGATTGGCGCCGTCGTAGCGACCGAGTTCGCCAGGCAGGGCACCGACGTCGCCCTCGTGTACCGCGCGTCCAGGAGGGAGGCGGACGAGACCGCCGCCGCGGTGACCGCCCTCGGCCGCCGCGCGCTCGTCGTGCAGGCCGACCTGTCGGATCCGGACGCGTGCGAGCGCGCGGTCGCCGAGACCGTCGCTGGCCTGGGGCGCCTCGACGTCCTGGTCAATATGGCCTCGCGCTACCGGCCGCGGGCCTTCGATGACATCACCGTCGAGGCGTGGGACGAGCAGCTCGCGATCGATCTGCGCGCGGCCTGGCTCTGTGCGCGCGCCGCCGTCCCGCATATGCGCCGCGTCCGCGGCGGACGCATCATCAACTTCTCGGACTGGGTGGCGGCCAGCAGGCGTCCCCGTTACACCGGCTTTCTTCCCTACTACGTCGCCAAGGCCGGCGTCATCGCGCTGACGGAGGCGCTGGCGCTGGAACTCGCCCCGGACCAGATCCTCGTGAACGCGGTCGCGCCAGGTCCGATCGTGGCACCCGAGGGCACGCCGGATGAGGAGTTCACGAAGGTCGAGCGCGCCACGCCGCTCGGCCGCTGGGGCGGGGAGGTGGAAATCGCGAAGATCGTGGTGGACCTGGTCGAGAGCGATTTCATCACGGGCGAGACAGTCCGCGTCGACGGCGGGCGCCACCTGAAGTAGGGTTCCTGGGGTTCCTAGAGTTCCTAGAGTTCCTGGAGTTCCTAGCGGTTCCTGGGGTTCAGAACCTCCGAACCGTTAGGAACCGCTAGGAACACTAGGAACACTAGGAACTCTAGGAACCGTTAAAGCAGTTTTCATAAACGTTCGGCACCGGTGTAGCCGCAATGGCGGAAATAGTTCCGGCATTCATCGGCGCTGAAGCGCGGCAGGCATTGCCCCAGCAGCGGCCAGAGCGTCTCGATGGACCGGCAGCGGGCCGTGCGCAGGATGG
>CAXNKG010000036.1:0-33901 GCA_964202965.1 Vicinamibacterales bacterium | reverse complement strand
GCTGATGCCGTAGTAGCTCGCTCCCGCCTTGAACACCTCCGGATGGAACGCGAGCGCCGCGAGCGTGGTGTAGCCGCCCGCGCTGCCGCCACGGATGATCAGCCGCTGCTCGTCGGCGCGCCCGCTCCGGGCAAGGAAGCGCGCGGCGTTGATCACGTCGTGCACGTCGACGATGCCCCAGCGCCCGTTCAGCCGCTCGCGATACGCGCGGCCGTAGCCGGTGCTGCCGCCGTAGTTGACGTCCACCACTGCAAAGCCGCGGCTCGTCCAGAACTGAATGCCCGGATCGAATGTGGGGTGCGCGGCGGATGTGGGGCCGCCGTGGCTGATGGCAATCAGCGGCGGCGCTTCGCCGGCCGGCGCGGCAACGTCCGAGTTCCTGGGCGCGTAATAGAAGGCGTGCGCCGTCAGGCCATCGTCGGTTGCGAACGCGATCGGCTCGGCGCGCGAGATGTAGCCGGGATCGACCGCGACCGCGGACGCCGCGCGAATCGTGTCGATGCGGCCCGATGCGATGTCGACGTCGACCAGCGCGTCCGGCGCCGCGTCGAAGCCGGCCACGAGCGACACGTGCGTATCGCTGGCGGCAAGCCAGTCGTGCGGCTGCAGCGCCGCGGCGAACGGCGACAGTTGGCCGGTTGCCAGGTCCACCAGGCCGAGAGACCAGCGCCCCAGCCGCGTATACGAGACGACCAGACGCGACGGCCCCGCGAACGCCCACGTGGCGGTCCCGAAGATCCACTGCGGGCGCCCGAATTCCGCATCCGCCGGGGCGTTCGTGATGAGAGGAGCCTGCGAGCGATCTGAATAGAGTCGCCACCAGCCATCGCGATCGCTGACGTAGTACAGCGTGCCGTCGGGTCCCCAGCCGGGCTGATAGATCGATTCCGTACTCCCCCCGGCGATCAGCCGCTGATGCGTGAGCGTGCCGTTCGCGCCGACCTCCGCGACCCGGAGCTCCGTCCCGTCCCACGGCATGTTGGGATGCCGCCACGACAGCCACGCGAGCCGCGAGCCGTCCGGACTCAGCCGCGGCGTGGAATAGAAGGCGTAGCCGGAAGTGAGGATGGGAATTGGGGATTGGGGGTTGGGGATCGGGGATTGGGAGAGCGGGATGGCGACGAGCGTGTTGACCGCTTCGCCCGTGCCGCTGTGATCCTCGCGCACGCAGATGAGCCGATTGCGCCGCGCATCCCGCTCGAAGTCCGCGTACATGAACGGACCCGGAGCGGTGATCGGCTCGGGCGCCGATCCGCCGAGACGATATACGCGCTGGTCGCTGAAGTTGACGCCGTAGACGGCCCCGTCGCGGGCGAGATACGCGCCGCCGCCGTATTCATGCACGCGCGTGCGGACGTTGAACTCGGGCGGTGTCGCCTCCGCGGTGACACCATCCGGGCCGCGCCGCATGAGCGCGCAGCGGCCGCCTTCCGCCGGGCGTCCCTCGAGCCAGTAGAGATCCGCCCCATCGCGCTGGACCCCGCCAAGGCGGAGTCCTCCGGCCGCCACGGCTGCCGCCGTGATCGGGGAGGACCAGGTGCCGTAGGGAGAAGTCACAAGTCAGAAGTCAGAAGTCAGAAGTCACAAGTCAGAAAGCTAGAAGTGGGGAATCTTCCTGTCGGGCTTGAATACGGGCCCTGCGGACCGTACTATCGCCTATTCCCCTGCGTTTTGGACTGGTTGGTCTTTCGGCGGCAGCTGTGTGCCTTGGAACGCTGCTGTCTGCTCCTGCGCAGCAGGAGGTTCAGGCCCGGGACTGGCTCAGGACGTCGCGCTTCCTGAACTGCGGCAGTCGCGCTTCCTAGTCCGGCATCTCCTCGTGCGGCCGCATCGCTGTCGCTATTGCGGGCGGTACGTGGGCGGGTCGGCCCTCTACTGATTTGTGAGATAGGGTTTCGGCGGCGACAGGTTTGTCGTCAGGCGTTCGAGCCGCTCGACCTTGCGCAGCGCCGCCTGCAGCTCGTCAATCAGCTGTTCTCGCTCGTCCTCGAACATCTTCTGCGCGCTGACGTCGCGCGCCACGACGAGCCGTCCCGCCAGCGCGCCCCAGCGGTCGCGTACGGGATCGACGGCGATGTCGAGCCAGCGAAGCGCGCCGCCGGCCGTGATCTGCACCTCGCCGCGCCACTGGCCCGGCAAGTTCGTGAGCGACGAAATCCCGAGGGCCGCCGCGAGCGTGTCCCCGTCGGCCGGCAGCAAGCGGCCCGCCGCGTCGTTCGCGAACATCACCTGCCCCTCGCGGTCCAGCACGATCACGCCGTCGGTCATCCGCTCGATCAGCGCTTCCCGCGCCGACGGCAGCAGGTCGAGCAGCCCTTCGCGCTGCACCACCCAGACGAGCAGGCTCCCGCTGACGCCGAGGGACAGCGTGAGCCAGTTGAGGCCGGGCCACGGCCCGAGCTTCAGGTTGTACATCGCGTTCCCGATCCACGGCAGGATGGCGGCAACGAGGACGAAGGCCATGCCGATCCGATAGTGCCGGCCGACGCGCCGGATCGCCTTCGACAGCATCACCGTGGCAGCCACCATCAACAGGTAGTGCTGCGCGATCAGCACCCAGAACGCCCACCCGTACTCGTAGAGCGCGAACGGCAGCTCGCCTGTCGGGAGAGAGATGTCGGTCCAGAGCCACTGATGCCATTGATTGGTCCAGGCCGCCATCAGGGCAAGGATGGGGACCCCCCAGATCGCCCCCAGCGCCAGCGGTGCCAGCCGCACGCGGCTGCCAGTGAACTCCCAGGCCGCATGGAAGAATAACGGCGCGGTCGTGATGATGCCGATGTACTGAATCTGTGAAATCAGGCGCTTGCCATCGGCCGTCGGCAGGTGCAGCTCGATAGCGTCGCAGACGGCCCAGAACATCGCGGCCAGCAGCATCAGGGCGAGCGGCGTGCCGCCCGGCGCCCGCCGCCGCGGCCAGATCGTCGCGGCTGCCAACAGGCAGACGGCGGCGGCAAAGAGGTAGACGAACGTAAACGCCATCGCAAGCGACATGGTCCCTAGTATCCGTCCCTAAGTATCCGTCCCTGGTATCCGTCCCTGGTATCCGTCCCTAGTATCCGCCTGCGCCTCAGCCGCGTGTAACGTTTCGCGTCCTGTAAACCTTACGACATCCCACGAATAGCGGTGCGGTGCCGATCGATCCAGTGCGCCCAGAGCGGGAACAGCAGCATCGCGAGGCCGACGGTCGCAATCGCGGACGCGCTCGGCGGCGGCGGCGAGAACGGACCGCTCGCCCAGATGACGGTGGTGAACGCCACGAGCGACCAGAACGCCCAGTGGCCCGCGGGCGTCCGGGCGCGCGTCCCCGCCAGGTACGCGGCGATCCCGCCGGCAAACAGCGCGCCCTCCACGGCAAAGGTCGCAGGGATCGAATTCCACAGCCCGAGTCCCACCAGCGGTCCGCCCGGCCAGAGCGGAAGGTCGGGCCGATGGGTAAGGTAGTCGAGCACCCAGTGGCTGACGACGACCAGGCCGATCACGCCGGCGGTGGCCACGTGCTTCGAGCGCAGCACGTAGAGGCGGCCGGCGGCCACGGCCCAGATGACGGCCATGCTGAGGCTGTGGCTCCAGGGATAGTGCTCGAAGTCGAGGGGCGTGAAGGCTGTGATGCCGGGGGCAATGCGCACGCGCTCGAGACCGGTCAGCAGCAGCACCGGCCAGATCAGGTCCAGGCCGAAGGCAGCCGCGGCAAGCGCGGCCAGCGGCGTACGGGGCGAGGCACGCCTGGCAGCAAGCGCGACCGCCAGATGTCCGACGAACATGGCGCCATTGTGTCCCAATTCCCCTACAATCGCGCTATATGCGCACCTCGCGGCTCGAAGCATTCAGCGACGGCGTCATCGCCATCATCATCACGATCATGGTGCTGGAGTTCGAGATGCCGGAGGGCCCCGACTGGCACTCGCTCAGCGCACTGGCGCCGGTGTTTCTGTCCTACGTCCTGAGCTTCGTCTACATCGCCATCTACTGGAACAACCACCATCACCTGATGCACGTGACGCAGAGCGTCAGCGGCAGCGTGCTCTGGGCCAACATGCACCTGCTCTTCTGGCTGTCGCTCGTGCCGTTCACGACGGCATGGGTGGGAGCGCACCATGGCGCGCCGCTGCCGACGGCCGTCTACGGCGTCGTCCTGCTGATGGCCGCCATCGCCTACTGGATTCTGGTGCAGGCGATCGTGGCGCACGAGGGGCCGCGCTCGAAGCTGCGGACGGCGCTCGGCAGCGACGTCAAGGGGAAGATCTCGATCGTGATCTATGCGGCCGCCGTTGGACTCGCATTCGTCAACCCGTGGATCTCGGACGCCCTGTACGTCGCGGTCGCGGCGATGTGGATCGTGCCGGACCGGCGCATCGAGAACAGGGTGGAGGTCTGATGACTGACGTCTCCGACTACGAGCTGTCGAAAGACGCCGCTGCCCCGCCCCCGGTGCGCGAATCGAGGACGGGGCTGGTCGCCGGCGCGCTGCTGATTGTCGTTGCGGTGGCGGTCGGCTGGTATGTGATGCGCGACGGTCCCGCGCCCCAGGACCCGGCCGCGGCGCCGGACGCCGGCTCCGCCGGCGACGCGCCGGCGGACCGCCTGCCGGAGATCCCGCTCCCGCCGCTCGATGAAACCGACACGCTGGTGCGCACGCTCGCCATGGGGCTCTCGTCGCATCCGCTCCTGGTCTCGTGGCTCGCGACCGACGGCATTCTTCGACGCTTCACGGTCGTCATCGACAACATCGCCTACGGCCAGCCGGTCCGGAAGCAGCTGACCGAGGTCACGCCGGCCGGCCCGTTCCGGGTGGCGGGTCGAGGCGGTCAGACACGCCCGGATCCCCGCAATTACCCTCGCTACGAGCCGCTCACCGCCGCGATGGAATCGATCGATCCGGTGCGCGCGGCGCAGATGTATTCGATGCTGCGGCCGCGCGTCGAGGAGGCGTATCTCGAGATGGGACGGGGCGTGTCGTTCGACCGCGCGCTCGAGCAGGCGATCATCGCGCTGCTGCAGGCGCCGCCGGTTCGCGGAAACGAGACGCTCGTGCCGGCGAAGCCCGTCGGCTATGCCTTCACCAATCCGCAGCTCCAGGCGCTGTCACCGGCGCAGAAGCATCTGTTGCGCATGGGACCGGAGCGCGCGCCGCGCGTGCAGGCGAAGCTGAGGGACATCGCGCTCGCGCTCGGCATTCCGCGAGAGCGTCTTCCCTAGAGCCCGGAGCCTCGAGCCCAGAGCCTACCGTCGTCCGTCGTACCACTGGTAGCAGTCGCGAGGATTGTGCAGCGTGCGCCCGCGCGTGACGACCGTCTTGAGCATGAACGCGAAGGCTTCGCGCGGCCTGTAGAGCCGCGCTTTCCGCGCGCTCGTGAGGAGCGGGTAACGATCGACGATCGCGATCGTCCTCCCGTGCCGGCGCGCCAGCCTCTTCAGCCGGCGGAAGAGCTCGATCTCCTCCGCTGCATAGAGTTCCAGGCTGAAGCCACCGAGCTCCCTGAACGCCGCGGCGTCGCAGAAGATGAACGAGCCGGCCGCCCACCGCATCACGCGGCTGACCAGGTTCCACGCCCCCGCGGCGAATATAGGCGCCAGATCCCGGCTGTCGAGTCGCACGGTGCTGCCGCCGGCGAGGGCGCGGCCGTCCTGAACAACCTGCACCACAAGGCCAAAGAGCGCCGCGCTGGGTTGGGAGTCGGCATCGACGAACACGAGCCACTCGCCGGTCGCCGCAGCCGCCCCGCGGTTGCGCGCGCGCGAGATCTGGTTGATCGGCTCGAACACCACACGGGCGCCCATCGCCCGCGCAATGTCGGCCGTGCGATCGGTCGAGTTGTTGTCGCAGACGATCAGCTCGGACTCCCAGCCCGCCCGGTCGAAGGCAGACACGGCCGCGCGGATGCTCCGGAGGGACGCCTCGAGACCCCGTGCTTCGTTGAAGGCGGGGACGATGATGGAGACCTTCACGTGTTTTCACATGATGGAACAGTATGATGATTGGCGCACATGGCCAGCCAGATTGAAGCGATTGAAGTGAAGCGCAAGATGTACTTCGAGCACGAGGGGGCGCCGTACCACTGCCTCGACGTGGAAGTCTCGAAGCCGACCGCCCGCGGCGGCCAGACGCTGGTCCGCCTGAAGATGCGCAACATGATCACGCGCGCCGTCTTCGACAAGACGTTCAAGGCCGGCGACAAATTCCGGGAGCCCGACCTGGAGGTGAGACCCTCGACGTTTCTCTACACGGACACCGAGGGCTATCACTTCATGGATCAGGAGAGCTTCGAGACGCTGACGCTCCGCGGGGACCTGCTCGGGGACGACAAGCTCCTGCTCTCTGACAACCTGCCGGTCCAGATCCAGAAATTCAACGGCAACCCGATCGCCGTCCAGCTGCCGACGATCGTGGAGCTGACGATCACCTACACGGAGCCTGGCGTCAAAGGCGATACCGCCAGCGGCGGCGTCACCAAGGCGGCGACGCTCGAGACAGGACTGGAAATCCGCGTGCCGCTCTTCATCAAGGAAGGCGAGCGCGTGAAGGTGCATTCAGAGACGCGCGAGTTTGCGGGCCGGGTTTAAGAACCACCAACCGCCGCCTACCGCCTACTGCCTACCGCCTACCAGTCCGTCTCTGTGTAGTCCTTCAGAAACTTCCCCCACATGTGCGTGCCCGTGTTGAACCCGTCGATGATGGGATCCACGATGCGGGCGGCGCCGTCCACGATGTCGAGCGGCGGATGAAACCCGTGCTCTGACACTTTTCGCGCGGCAAACTCCGCCGGATCCTCGTCGGTCACCCATCCGGTATCGACGCTGTTCATGTGAATGCCGTCGTGCTCGTAGTCGGTGGCCGACGTGCGCGTCATCATGTTGAGCGCCGCCTTCGCCATATTCGTATGCGGATGCCTCGTCGTCTTGAACTTACGATAGAACTGCCCTTCCACCGCCGACACGTTCACGATGTGCTTGTCGCGCTCTGGCGTCCGTGTCATGAGCGGCTTCAGCCGCGCGTTGAAGATGAACGGCGCCACCGCGTTGACCAGGTGCACTTCGAGCAACTCCACCGTCGGCACCTCGTCCAGCTGCAGGCGCCACGAATTCCGTCCGCGCAAGTCCACCTGCTGCAGATCCTGATCGAGCTGGCCTGTCGGGAAGAAGTGTCCCTGCGGCGCGAGCTCCTCTTCGAGGAGCTTGACCTGCGTCAGCTCCGCCGAATGCGTGATGCCGACGGCGCCGACCAGACGGCCCGCGGCTGCGGGCAGCGATCGGGCGGCCGCCTTCTCTTCCTCCAGCATGTGGGCGTAGAACTCCGGCGGCCGGCGCACCGTCTGGCAGGCGTTGTTGATGATGAAGTCGAGGCGCGGGCGGGTCAGCAGCTCGCGGCAGAACAGCTCGACGCTCGGCGTGTGGCGCAGGTCGAGACCGTACACCTCCAGCCGATCGCTCCAGTCGGTGAAGTCAGGCTCCTGCGAGTACCGCTTGGCCGCATCGCGCGGGAACCGCGTCGTGACGATGACGTGAGCGCCGCAGCGCAGGAGCTTCAGCCCCGCCTGGTAGCCAATCTTGACGCGCCCGCCTGAGAGCAGCGCCACGCGCCCGCGCAGGTCAGCGAGTTCGGTGCGCTTCCGGAAGTTCAGCTCGGCGCAGGCGGGACAGAGCTGGTCGTAGAAATGGTGAACCTGCGTGAACTTCTTCTTACACACATAACAATGTTGACGTTCCAGTTCCCGCGTCTCTTCCTGAATCTCCGTCGGCGGAAACACATTGGGAGTGTGGAAAATACGTTTTCTTCGCAGGGCTTGAATCCCTGTGAGCGCCCGCGTTTCCAGATCACGGCTCACGCGCGCGTCGCGGAGCTCGCGCGCCAGGCCCTTCGTCCTGCGGCGCCGCGCCTCGCGGTCGGGGTGATACACGGTCGAGACCGCCTTGAGCAGGCGCTTCCGCTCCTCTTCAGGCACACCTTCGAGGACGCTCCGGTCCGCGGCGATGGATTCGAGCAGCTCGACCGCGTCGCGCAGGCGCTCGATGTTCGTCCTCTGTCCCGGGGCAGCCATTTCTTCAGACTACACTGTAGCGATGCCGCGGCCCCTGGCTGGCGTGCTGGCCGGCCTGCTGACGCTCGCAACCCCCGGCGGAGTTCCGGCTCAGGAGGCGGCTCCCCCGCGCCCCCTGGTCATCGTTGCCGAGCTGGACGGCATCGTCCATCCGGTCTCCGCCGAATACCTGACCGAGGCCATGGACGAGGCCGACACCAGCGGCGCCGCGGCCGTCGTCATCATCCTCCGGACCCCCGGAGGGCTGCTCGATTCGACGCGGACCATCGTGTCGCGAATGATCACGTCGCGCGCGCCCGTCGTCGTCTTCGTCGGACCGTCGGGGGCGAGAGCCGCGTCGGCGGGCTTCATTCTGGCGCTCGCCGCGGACGTGGCCGCCATGGCGCCAGGCACGCACATCGGCGCCGCCCACCCGGTGTCGGGCAGCGGCGAGCCGATGGACGAGACCACCTCGTCGAAGGCGGCCGCCGACACCGCCGCCTATGCGCGAACGCTCGCGGACGCGCGCGGCCGCAACGTGGCGCTGAGCGAGCAGGCAGTGCTCGAAAGCCGCGCGTTCACGCACAGCGAAGCGCTCGAGGCCACCCCTCCGCTGATCGATCTGGTCGTTCCGGATCTCGCGACGCTCCTGCGGGAGCTCGACGGCCGGAGCGTCCGGCGATTCGACGGACGCACGGCCACGCTCCACACGGGTGACGCCGAGGTGCGCCGCATCGACATGACGTGGCGGCAGCGGTTCCTCAGCGCCATCGCCCACCCGCAGATCGCCTATCTGCTGATGACGTTCGGGATCCTCGGCCTGACGATCGAGCTGTGGAGTCCGGGGGCGATTGCGCCCGGCGTGATCGGCGGACTCTCGCTGCTCCTGGCGTTCTTCGCGTTACAGATCATCCCGATGGGCGTCGCGGGCATCCTGCTGATTCTGTTCGGCATCGGCCTGCTCGTCCTCGAACTGACAGTCCCGAGCTTCGGCCTGCTCGGCATCGGGGGCATTGTGGCGCTGGTCATCGGATCGATCGTGTCCACCCGGCAGGTTCCCGGCGTGGACGTGAGCCTCGGCACCATCATCCCGGCAGCCCTGGGGCTGGCGGCGGGGGTGCTGCTCCTCGGGCGGCTGGGGATGAAGGCGCAGCGTCAGAAGGCGCAGACCGGCGCGGAGGCGATGATCAATCTGACCGGCCGTGCGCGAACCGAACTGCAACCGGATGCGGCGGGCCAGATCGACATCCATGGAGAGATCTGGCGCGCCACCAGCACCATTCCCATTGCCGCGGGCGTCTCCGTGCGCGCGGTCGCGCTGGAGGGCCTTACCCTGGTCGTCGAGCCGCTGGACGATTCCCCGTCAGAAGGAGTGCACGAATGGAAGGCCTGAACATCTCCCCCTCTCTCGTCTTCATCGGACTGGGGATTCTGTACCTCATCTCATCCATCCAGATCCTGGCCGAGTACGAACGCGGCGTCATCTTCCGGCTCGGCAAGCTCCTGCCGCAGCCGAAGGGCCCGGGCGTCGTCTTCGTGTTCCGGCCGATCGACCGGATCGTGAAGATCAGCCTCCGGACGGTGGTGCACGACGTCCCGCCGCAGGACATCATCAGCCGCGACAACGTCTCGGTCAAAGTGAACGCCGTCGTCTACTTCCGCGTCATCGACCCGCGCAGGGCGGTGGTGGAGGTGGAGAACTACAACTACGCGACCTCGCAGCTCGCGCAGACCACGCTGCGCAGCGTCCTGGGACAGGCGGAGCTGGACGACCTGCTCGCGGAGCGCGACCGGCTGAACGCCCAGCTCCAGCAGATCCTCGACAAGCAGACCGATCCGTGGGGCATCAAGGTGTCCGCGGTGGAGGTGAAGCACGTGGACCTGCCGCAGGACATGCAGCGCGCGATGGCGCGGCAGGCTGAGGCCGAGCGCGAGAAGCGCGCGAAGATCATCCATGCCGAGGGCGAGCTGATCGCTTCCGAGAAACTGGCGCAGGCGGCCGCCATCCTCGACACGCAGCCGTCCGCCATCACGCTTCGCTACCTGCAGACGCTCACCGACATCGCATCGGAGAACAACTCGACCATTGTGTTTCCGCTGCCGCTCGAGATGCTGCGTGTCCTGACCCCCAACCGGCAGTCGTAAGCAGGGACGTGCATGGCGATCGGGGCATGAGACGCACAGCGCTCATCGGCGCGGTCATGGTGCTCGGCGTCTCCGCCTGGGCGCAGGTCGATTTGCGTCCGCCGAACGGCACGAGTCAGCAACCCGCGTTTGCCGGCCAGACCGACGCACCCGCGCAGCCCAGCAGCGTCTCCTTCGATGTGCTGACGGTGGCAGCGGGCCTGCAGTTTCCGTGGGGCATGGACGTTCTGCCCGACGGACGTCTCCTCGTCACCGAACGCGCCGGCCGTCTGCGCGTCGTCAGCCCGGGCGGCAACCTGTCGTCTCCCGTGGACGGCCTCCCGGCGGTGGACGCACGCGGCCAGGGCGGCCTGCTCGACGTCTCGCTGCATCCCGACTTCGCGACGAACCAGTTGGTCTACTGGACGTTCTCCGAGGCGCAGGGCGGAAACAGGAACGGCACGAGCGTCGCGCGCGGGCGGTTCGTGGATGGCGTCGTGGGCAGCGTCGGGGGGAGCACTGCGCCACGCATCGACGCCGCGCAGGTGATCTTCCGCCAGGCGCCGGCGCTCAACTCGACGCTGCACTTTGGCGGACGCCTCGTCTGGGCTCCCGACGGCACCCTCTTCGTGACGATGGGTGACCGGTCGATTACGGCGGGCCGGATGCAGTCGCAGGTCATGGACAGCCTCATCGGCAAGATCGCGCGCGTCAATGACGATGGCTCGATCCCGGCGGACAACCCGTACGTCGGCCGCGCGGGTGTGCCGCCGCAGATGTTTTCCATCGGCCATCGCAACGTCCAGGCGGCAACGATTCACCCAGAGACCGGCGAGCTCTGGGAAGTCGAGCATGGCACCCGCGGCGGCGACGAAATCAACATCGTCCGCGCGGGGCAGGACTACGGGTGGCCGACGATTGCGTACGGCATCGAGTACAGCGGCGCGACGATTACCGGCGGCCTGACGCAGCGGGCCGGCATGGAGCAGCCGATCTACTACTGGGATCCCGTCATCGCGCCAAGCGGCATGACCTTCTATACGGGCGCGCTCTTCCCCGAGTGGCAGGGAAGCCTGTTCGTGGGGGGGCTCGCGACCGAGGACCTGGTGCGACTGTCGATCGAGGGTGAGCGTGTGACTGGAGAAGAACGCTTGCTGCGCGACGTCTCGGAACGCATCCGCGACGTGGTGCAGGGGGCGGCCGGTGAGCTCTATCTGCTCACCGACAACATCCGCGGCCGCATTCTCACACTCGTTCCCAAATAAAAAGGGCGGGCTGTTTCCAGCCCGCCCCGCCTTTCCTAGAGCCTTGAGCCTAAAGCCCAGAGCCTAGCTCGTGGCCTTCACGTACTTGTTGAACCACGCCACCGTGCTCTTCCACGCCGCGTCGGCCGCGGCCTTGTTGTAGCGCATCGGCGTGGCGTCGTTGTTGAAGCCGTGCACGGCGGCCGGGTAGATGTGGCCCTCGTTCGTCACGCCGGCGGCCTTCATCGCGGCCGCGAACTCGGGATACGCGTCCACGAGGCGCTTGTCTTCCTGCCCGTGGTGCACGAGCACCGCGGCCTTGATCTTCGGCACGTCGGCCACGGGCGGCGCGCCGCCGTAGTACGGCACCGCGGCCTGGAGATCCGCACCCATGCGGACGGCGAGCTGGTTGGAGACGCCGCCGCCGAAGCAGAAGCCGGTGACGCCGAGGCGTCCCGTGCTGTCGGCGCGCTTCTTCAGCCAGACCGCCGAGGCATAGAGGTCCTCGTTCATCTTGGGGCGGTCAAGTTTGCCGAACAGCGCGCCACCCTTCTCGTCGTCGCCCGGGTAGCCGCCGACCGACGTCAGCGCGTCGGGCGCGAACGTCATGAAGCCCTCGAGCGCCAGGCGGCGCGCGATGTCTTCGATGTGCGGGTTGAGGCCGCGGTTCTCGTGAATCACGAGGACGGCGGGCAGGCGGTTGGTGCCGGAGTTGGCCGGGCGCACGAGCAGGCCGCTGATGTTGCCGTGCCCCTGGGGCGACGGAACGGTCTCGCGGCTGGTCCGGATACGCGGGTCGGTCGGCGCCACCTGCTGAGCTGCCGCGTAGTTCGGCATCAGCTGGTCGACGATGGCCGCCGCGGCGGCGCTCGAGATGGCCACCTTCTTCACGCGGTCCATGAACGAGCGGCGGTCGATGTGTCCGTGGATGTACAGGTTATAGGCGGCAACCGCCTCTTCGGGCACGGCCGGTTTTGTCGGTTCCATCAGTGACTCCTCTGCAGCGGGTGGTACGTGGGCCGGCTCCGAGACGCGCCTGAATGCCCGGCGCGAGCGGACCCAGCGGAACGGAAGAATAGCCCGGGGAGAATACCACGCCCCTGGTACGGAGGGCGGGTCCGGCCGCGAGGGTGGTTCCACCCGAGCGGACGACCCGCCGAGCTTAGACCTTGTACCGCTCGGCGAGCAGGCGCTGGTGGTGCTCGACGTGCCCGTAGGTCACGTACACGAGCGCCGCGGCCGTGACCTTCTTGCCGTTGGCAATGCCGCTCCGCTTCCAGGCATCGGCGGGCAGCCCCCTGACGAGCGCCAGGGTCGCGTTGCGCACGGCCACCCATTCCTCGAGCACGTCGCCGAAGTCGCGCTGCTCGAACCTGCCGGCCGGCACGTAGTCGTTCTCCTCGAAGCCGGGCAGCGGCGTCTCGTCGCCGCGGCCGATGCGCAGCAGGCGGTAGCCGAAGATGCGCTCGGCGTCGGCCAGGTGGCCGACGACTTCGCGCACGCTCCACTTCCCTTCCGCGTACCGGTACGCCGCCTGCGTCGCGGTCACGCCGGACAGCCGCTGCCGCACCGCATCCCGCTGCATCGCTAACTGCGTGACCGCGTCGTGCAGGGCAGGCGCGGCCGCCACATAGCCGGCCATGCCGGGAGCGTGATCGCCCTCGACGGGGCGTGAAATCGTGAGCGCTGCTGTCGTCATCACCGTGCCTCGCTCGAAATCGTACTGCCGATCCGGCGCGCGACGAACGTGATCAGATCGTCCTGCTCGGTGGTTTCCGGGTAGCCGCCAGCCGAGCGAATCGCGGCGCGGGCATCCTGTTCGGCGTAGCCGAGCTCCATGAGGACACAGCAGGCGAACGTCCCGGTCCGGCCGATGCCGAGCGCGCAGTGTACGAGCACGCGGCCGCCGGCGCGGATGCGCGCGGCGGTCTCGCGCGCCAGCTCCACGAACGCCTTGCGGTCGTCCGGGACGCCGAGGTTGGGAATCGGGAAGACGTCGCGCGGGGAGGTGAACGTGCCGTCGGCAATCGCGGCGGCGTATTCGGGAGCCTTCCGGGCAATCTCCTGGTCGTCGGTGAGACAGACAACGCGGCTGACGGCCTGCACGGAGGCCTCGTGCTGGAACTCCTCGATCGACTCACGGCGGCCCGGCATGCTGTGCAGGAACAGCTGGCCCGGCGAGTTCGTGAGCACGCGCCTGAACATGGCTAGATGAGGCGGTCGCTGGTGACCGGGACGCGCTTCTCGACGATCACGTCCCACCAGCCGAAGTGCACGGCCAGCACGTGGTCCAGCTCGCGCGTGTCGGAGGTGCTCATCGCCTGCCCCGGCTCCGGCATGCAGTACGCCGCGTGCGGCGATGCCGCGAGCATGTGGAGCACGCCGGAGGAGAACCCGCTGCCGCCGTACGCGACGCAGCCCGACATCGCGAGCGAGCGGACGTCCTCGAGCGCGTACGGGATCTTTTCGTCCACGCTCCCCTGGCTATCCTGGAACTTGCATTCGATGGCGAATGCCTTCTGCCCTTCTTCGCTGACGCAGAAGATATCGACGCAGCGGTCCTTGCCGATGATCGTCTTGCCGACGCGCACCTCGCGGTAGACCTGTAGCCCGCGCGAGGCAAAGCGGGTGGCGATGTAGGAGGCGACCCGGTCGGCGTATTCAGCGCCCGTCATCGACCGGGTACGTGGAGGCCGGCTTTAGCCGGCTGTCAAGGAGATCGAGCTGCGGATCCGAAACTCCCGGCGGAAGGTCGGCCGGCACTGTCCCTTCCCCGAACTCGCGGAGCCGGTTCGCGGCAATGCGCACCGCCTCCGGATTCAGGTCGTTGCCGAGGAACCGCCGCCCGAGCCGCACGGCCGCGGCGCCCACGCTCCCAGACCCCATGAACGGATCGGCGACGACGTTCCCGGGCGACGAGCTCTGATTGATGAGCGCCTCGGCCACCTCGGTGGGCTTCTCCGCCGGATACCCGCCGCGGACGCGCGACACTTCGATGATGTCGGCCATGCCGAGATCGTTCAGCTTGCGCTTCCCTTTCTCGAAAAACAGGATCAGCTCGTACCGCGCGCGGTAGTGATAGCCCATGCCGATCGACTGTTTGTCCCACACGAGCGGCTTCCAGAACTTGAAGCCGGCCAGCTCCGCCTCGGGCTTGGCAACGAACATCGTTTCCGCATCGCAGAGCAGGTAGAAGTGCGAGTCCTTCTTGAGGACCCGGTACACCTCGCGAAACAGCTCGCCAAAGCGCGCGTTCGGGAAGATGGCGAACCAGTCGTTGCTGGACGACTTGCTGTGCTTCAGCCTGGTCGTCGTCCCGATGGCGCGATGCTTTTCGAGCGACTCATACGCCGGATCGGTGATCAGCAGGTCCACGGACGCAGCCGGCATGTCACGGAGCCAGGCGACAGCGTCTCTGGTGGACAGGTCGAATGGGATGGCGTTCACAGCAGCCGTTCTCGGATGCCGCATTGTACGACGACGAGGGTGACAGGCTAGGTCACTGGCGCCTCCAGCGACTTGGAGGTACCATCCAGGCATCGAGGCCTTTCTCGGGAGGAACCGGCATGTTCAAGGTGCTTCTTGTCGTGTCCATCATGGCGATCGGCAGCGTGGCTCCGGCGCGAGCTACGACGTACGACTCCCTCACATTCGCCGAAATCGTCGCCCGTGCCGATGTCATTTTCGTCGGCGAGGTGACCGACGTGCGTCCGTTCCGGCTGCGGACGCGCGATGGAAGCGTGATCAGGACGCGTGTGGTGTTTCGCGTCTCGGAACCGCTGACCCGCGGAGCCGGCGTCGTCGAGGTCCTGGAGTTCCTCGGGGGGGAGATCGACGGCGTGGGCATGGCGGTGGCCGACATGCCGCGGTTCGCGATTGGCGATCGGCGTGTCGTCTTCGCCAGGCGCGAGCGATCCATCAATCCGATCGTCGGGTTCACTCAGGGACTATTGCGGGTGGCTCCCGA
The DNA here is from genome assembly GCA_964202965.1 of Vicinamibacterales bacterium. Taxonomy (GTDB): domain Bacteria; phylum Acidobacteriota; class Vicinamibacteria; order Vicinamibacterales; family UBA2999; genus CAXNKG01. Next base: position 18,548 of record CAXNKG010000036.1, on the reverse strand, counting down.
CGCCTCGGGCATCGATCGCGTCTGGACGCTTGACGACCGTCCGGTGGCGGAGGTCGCGAGCATTGGCGCGCTCCAGGAGCGGCCGTCGGCGGCTCCGGCGATCGCCATGCCGCTGTCGGAGCTGAAGGCCCGCGTCGTCCGCGCGTTGCCGGCCGCGCGACGCCGATGAGGGCGCGCCTGCTCGTGACGGGAATCGCCGCCGTCTGGTGGCTGGGGCAGCCCGCCCTCACATACTGGTACAACGGGCCGAAGTGGACCGGGAACCCGGTGATGCAGCTTCAGCTCGGATCCTCGAGTGGAAGCCTCATCGACGGCAGCTCGAGCTGGAACGTCGTTGCCGAAAACGCGCTCGGGATCTGGAACTCATACATCTCGACTGTCTCGTTCCGTGTCGTGCGGGACTCAACCGTCGCAAACGCGTCCGGCAACGACATCAATAACGTGGTCTGGGGTGACAACGTCTACGGTGACGCATTTGGGGCCGAGACGCTCGCCGTGGCGGTCTGGTGGTACCGGGGCAGCGCCTTCACCGAGGCGGACGTCGTCTTCAACACGCGATACAGCTGGAACTCGTACCGCGGCAGCCGCCGATCGGCAAGTGGCGGAGGCACCCTGCACGATCTGCGACGCGTGGCGATCCACGAGTTCGGCCATGCGCTCGGCCTCGATCATCCGGACGAACATTCGCAGTCGGTCAGCGCCATCATGAACAGCCGCTCGAGCGACATCGACACGGTCCAGAGCGACGACATCGCCGGCGCGAGATTTCTGTACGGAACAGCGACCTCGTCGAACCGGTCCCCTTCGGTGACCGCAAGCTGCAACCCGTGCAGAGTGCAGACAGGCCGCGCGACAACAATCAGCGCGTCCGGCTCGGACCCCGATGGAGACTCGCTGACCTACCGCTGGACGGCGTCCGCAGGGACGATCGCCAGCGCGAGCGCAACAAGCACCACGTACACGGCTCCGGGACAGTCCGGCAACGTCACGGTCACGGCGACGGTGTCTGACGGGCGCGGAGGTTCGGCGAGTTCGTCGGTGACGATTGAGGTTGTTCCGTCAGATCGTCTTCAGGGGAATGAGCGGCTGAGTTCCGGACAGTTTCTGATGTCGACGAACAGGCGTTATCGCCTGCTCTACCAGAGCGACGGCAATCTGGTGCTCTATGACGATGTCGGAGGCGGAGCCGCGTGGGCCAGCAACACGGGCGGGACGAGCGCCGGATACCTGCTGATGCAGTTGGATGGAAACCTGGTGGTGTACGACGGGCAGATCCGTGCCGTCTGGACCACGAACACTCCGGGAAACTCGAACAGCCGCCTTGTTCTCCAGGACGACGGCAACCTGGTGCTGTACAGCGCGTCGAACCAGCCTTTGTGGCATCGGCTCCAGTAGCGCCGGTTCGGCGTGCTGCGCGGGGAAATTTTCACATCCTTCAACCGTCACAGAACGACAGCCGGATATATCAAGAAACACCGGGCCGAGCTATCCTCTGACGGGAACGCGCGCGTGTGTATTGTTTCCTGTTGACGGGAGGACCTGATGACTCTGGTAAGGGGATGGGGCTTGTGCCTGTGCGGGCTGCTGACGGCCGGCCTGGTGGGATCGACCGTGGTTCGCGCCCAGACCGGCGCTGCGGCTCCACCGGCACCGCGACCGATGATGTCGGAGCAGGCATTCAAGGACGTCCGCGAGCTGCGCGGAATCCCCGTCAAGGAGTTCATGGAAACAATGGGGTTCTTCGCGGCCTCGCTCGCGCTGAACTGTTCGGATTGTCATGGCGAGGCGAGCGGCGCGAGCTGGGCCCGGTACGCCGACGATGCCCCGCTGAAGCAGAAAAGCCGCGCGATGATTCGGATGATGAACGCGATCAACAAAACGAACTTCGGCGGGGCGCCCTACGTGACCTGCTTCACCTGCCACCGCGGCAGCCAGCGGCCGAAGGCGATCCCGAGCCTGGCGCTGCAGTACTCCGTGCCGCCGGACGAGGATCCCGATGAAATCCAGCCTCTTCGGGCCGTGCGCGTCACGATGACGGCCGAGCAGATTCTGGACCGGTACATCCAGGCGATTGGCGGAGCGGCGGCGGCGACCAGGCTGACCAGCTATACGGCCAAGGGGACGTATGAGGGGTTTGATTCCGATTTCGAGAAGGTTCCGGTGGACGTTTACGCGAGGGGGCCAGAGATGCGTGCCACCGTCGTGCACATGCGGGGCGGGGACATCACGACCACCTGTAATGGCCGGGAGGGCTGGGCTGCGGGTCCGTCCGACCTGACGCCCGTGACGCTGATGTCGCTTGTCGGGGAAAGCCTCGACGGAGTCCGGTTGGACGCCCAATTGGCATTCCCGGCTCAGATCAAGCAGATCCTGACGGACTGGCGAACCGGGTTCCCGCCGCTCAGCATCGACGACCGCCCGGTGGATGTGATTGACGGAGCGACGCCACGGGGGCGCCGCGTCAAACTGTATTTCGACAAAGGGACTGGCTTGCTGGTGCGGTCCGTCCGTTACTCCACGACGGCCGTGGGCACGGTGCCGATTACCGTCGTGTATTCCAATTACCAGGACGTCCAGGGCCTCGGCGTGAAGGTGCCCTATACGTGGGAGGTGATCTGGACCAATGGGCGTGGCACGTACAACATCACGTCCCTGCAGCCGAACGTCGCCATTGACGCAACCAGATTCGGCAGACCCACGCCGCCCTGACTACTGCCGCAGGCCCGTGTCGGACCGCCCTCCGTCGTCGCCGCCGGTCTGGGTATCGCGCATGGTCGTGCCGTCGGGGAATTCGACCTTGTTGAAGCGCCCGGCGAAGGCGCCTGTCTTGGCCTGCCAGACGTAGAGCGTCACGACGTCTCCGGGAGCGACCGTCGTTCTGTTCCAGCCGATGAGCTGAGCCGAGACCGTACTGCCCATCTCCATAATCCAGTGCTGGACGTTCCCCTTTTCGTCCTTGTAGTCCGCCTTGATGAGCGGGTGGGGATTGATCCAGATGAATTCCGTCACCACGGCGCCCTTCAACACGACCGGCGTGGTCAGGTTGAACGCCGCGTTGCCGTGATGCGCGGACAACGGGCTGTCACTCGCGGCGAGTCCGGCGAGCAGGGCCATCATCATCAGAAACTGTGCTTTCACTACTTACCTCCGCTGGATGGATCGGCCATCTCTTTCAAGTACATCTGCACCGACGACGGCACGCAGGAAAAGTCAAAGAATGTCTGGCTCGGAATCCACCGGAAGTGCACTTCCCCAAGACGCAGCGGCCGGGTGTAGAGCTTGGGGTCGTCCATCGTCATCGTCAGCGTCAGGTCATTCTTGCTCTTCCGCTGAAAGCGCTCCGTCACGCGCGCTTCGACGCTATGCGGAAGGCCGCTCTCGGTGGCCCAGGTCTCGGCGGCCATGCCGGTTGTCTCCGCCACGAAGGTATAGTCGTCTGCCCAGCGACCCACCGAGTAGCCGTTGTAAGTCGGATCGTGGGCGTCTCTCCCCCTGGCGCCCACGTTGGTCGGAAGCGCTCGCCCGTCCATCCAGATCTCACGCCAGACCGTCATGAACTTGAGCAGGACAAAAGTCCGGTCCGGCAGCGTCGTGATCGTCATCGAACGAATCTGGTCGTTCATGTTCCGGGGAAAACCAAATGGATCGCAGAATCGGACATGAGGATCGTTCGACTGCGCGATTAAGACCCCACTGCCCTCCGCCTTGTTCCGGTCGAACAACTGCTTGCCTAGCGGCGTGAACGCCGGGTCCCTCTCGGGAGGAACAAGCCTCGCGACACCCGCGCCGGATGACTCGCCGGCCCAGGTCCCCGTCAGATCGCGCTTCGGCGCGGGCCCGCCGTCGCCGGTGTTGGCCCTCGCATCCTCCGGGTAGTACTTCCACGGGGAACGTGGGGCGTTGTTGGTTTGAGCGGTCTGAGCGGCAGCCAGCGCCGAAAGCAGGACCGCGCCCGCTACGCCTGCGATGATGCCCGTGCACGTTTTTCGCATCGTCTACTCCCTGTCTATGGGATTGCGATCCCCGACGGCCTGGCGAGCGAGTCACGATACTCGATCCCCTCTGACGGGATGCAGAACGTCTCGGCAAATTCCTGGCCCATCACCCAGTAGAAGTTCGCCCGCATCCACGTCCACGGCTTCGTGTAAAACTTCGGATCGTCGACCGTGACGGTCAACTGCACGTTGTACTGGTCGCGACGCGTGTAGCGCTCCTGGATACGTGCCGAGGAACTGCGCGGATGACCCAGTTCATCCAGCCAGGGTCGCTCATCCACGCCTGTCGTATCGATGACCAGCGTATTGTCGTTTTCCCAGCGACCAGTTGAATACCCGTAATACCGGGACTCGGGCGCACCCCTGACATCCACGACTTTCGGAAGTGCTCGTCCGTCCATCCAGATCTCCCGCCAGACGCGCTGCTGCTCGTGTGCGATCAGAATGCGGTCCGGCGCGGACCCGAAGATCATGCGTCCGCGGCTGCTGACGGCATGCGCCAGCAGGTTGCGGGGAAACCCGAGGGGGTCGCAGGTAATGAACGGGTCGTTCGACGCGCCCAAGCCATCGTTCCTGCTGGCGATCCCGTAGGGTTTCCGCAGCGTGAACTCCGCCTCGCCGGCCGGCGTCATCTGCGGCACCGGATCGGGCTTGTTGTCCTGCGGGCCAACCCACATTCCTGACAGATCCCGCCGGGGCGCCGGTCCGGGCGGGTTCGGCATCCTGGGCACGCCCTCGGTCACGAACCCTTCCCCGCTGATGCGCCCACGCTGAGCCGCCGCGGGACCCGCCACGGCGGTCAGGCACGCCAGGACAACGACCGAGACGACGATCGAAGGTGGTTTCATATGGCGCTACTTTCCGGCATCCGGGTCGTACCGGGTCTTTCCACCCGCATCTCCGCCAAGCTGCGTGTCATGCAACTCGCTGCCATCGGCAAGGATGATCTTCTGCAGCCGGCCGGCAGGGTTGCCGTTCTTGGCGACGTACATCCGAACGGCGATGACGTCGCCGGGCATGACTGACGCCTTGCCCCAGCCAATCAGCCGGAGCGCCTGGGGGGCCGCCGTCTCGACGACCATATGAACGGCGTTGCCCTTGGCATCCGTCGCATCGAAATTAATCAGCGTATGCGGATTCGCCCACGCGAATTTCGTGACCGTGGCCTGCTTGAACTCCGTGATCTCGTCGGCGTAGGCCGCGTTGCCGTGATGGGCGAACGCGGGAGCGCCAACCATCGGCAGCACGCCGAGACTCACGACGGCGGCCAGGAACAAATAGCGTTTCATGTCACTCCTCCGGCACACAATAGTACGCGCGCGGGAATTATACATCCGCGCGCCGCTGGCTTTGTACTTCAGGCCATAAGTGGTATAAGCCGTCCCAAACCGAAGAGACACTCCGGGAGGAGTACGCATGACGAGATGTCTGACCTGTTATTCGCGCGGCGTCGTGATCCTGCTGATGCTGCTGCTGACCGCCGGCACCGCCTTGGCGCAGGCGACTGCGCAGCTGAGCGGCACGGTTCGCGATGAAAGCGGCGCCGTACTGCCGGGCGTCACCGTTACCGTGACACAGACCGACACAGGCCTCGTTCGCACGGCCGTGACGGATGAAACGGGTGGATACCTGTTGACGAACCTTCCGACCGGGCCGTACCGGCTCGAGGTCGCGCTTCAGGGATTCAAGACCTACGTGCAGACGGGCATCGTCCTGCAGGTTGGCGGGACACCGACGGTCAATGCCGTACTCGGTGTTGGCTCGCTGGAGGAATCGGTTACCGTCGAGGCCGCCGCACCGCTTGTTGAAGTCCGAAGCTCAGGCATCAGCACGGTCGTCTCCAACGAGGACATCCTGCAGCTCCCGCTGCAGGGACGACAGGTCACCGACCTGATCATGCTCGCCGGCGCCGCCGTGCAGACGGGCGCGACGGAACGTGGCGTGCCGGGCGGCGTGTACATCTCGGTCGCCGGCGGCCTGCCGGGCGGCGTGGCCTACACGCTGGACGGGGCTGAGCACAACAACCCGCAGAGCAACGCCGGGCTGCCCATGCCGTTCCCCGATGCGCTCCAGGAGTTCCAGGTGGCGACGAGCGGCCTCTCCGCCGAAAACGGCGTCAAGTCGGGCGCGTCGGTGAACGCCGTGACCAAGTCGGGGACCAATGCGTTCCACGGGGGCGGCTTCGAGTTCCTGCGCGATCGCCGCTTCAACGCGCCGGAGCATTTCGCGGCGTTCGGTCCCGACGGCACGCAGAAGGACGACGGCCTCCGGCGCAACCAGTTCGGCGGCACGATTGGCGGCCCCCTCATCCGCGACAAGCTGTTCTTCTTCGCGGGCTACCAGGGCACCATCCTGCGTCAGGTGCCGACGAGCAACATTTCGTACGTGCCGACGGCGCAGATGCTCGCCGGCGACTTCACGGCGATGGCGTCGGCGGCGTGCAACTCCGGAAGGCAGATCACCCTGCGCGCCCCCTTCGTCAACAATCGCATCGATCCGGCCCGCTTGAGCCCGGCGGCGAGGAAAGTCTCGGCACTCCTGCCCACGACCACGGACCCCTGTGGCGAAGTCCAGTGGTCGGCCACGCAGGGCCGGGACATTCACGAACCGATCGCGCGGATCGACTACCAGATGACCGGCAATCGGCTGGTCTTTGGCCGGTACATGGTCTACAAGAACGACCTCCCCCCATCGTGGGAGGGTCCGGGCGACAACATCCTCAAGTCGGGGAGCGACCATGAGGGCACCGCGGACAAGCTCCGATCGCTGGTGCTGGGTCAGACCCATGTCATGAGCGCGACGCTCGTCAACGGCACCCGGTTCACGTGGAGCTCGACAGATTCGCACCGGTACCACAACCCGGGGCTTCCCAGCCCGGCCGACATGGGAGTGAAGATGTACTCCTATCCCACGGAAGAGGGCTCCGACGTGAGCAGCCAGTTCCCGGTCAACGTCAACGGCATGTTCGCGATAGTGGGAAGCGGGGAGCGGCGGTCGAAGCACAAGCTCTACGGGGCCTCCGACGATGTGACCATGGTGCGGGGGACCCATCAGCTCGGCTTCGGCGCGAGCACCCGCTACTGGAAGTTCGACACGCGGTCCACGTCCCGCACCGGCGGCAGCTGGACCATTGACGGCAGCCTGACCGGGCACGCCCTTGCGGATTTCCTGACTGGCCGCGTCGCCAGGCTCGAGATCGGCGGCCCGAGCGTCCTGGATATCCACAACTGGTACGTGGGCGCCTATGCGCAGGACGCATGGCGCGTGTCGAACCGGGTGACGATCAATGCGGGCGTGCGGTGGGAGCCGTACTTCGGCCAGTACGTCGAGAACGACGCGGTCGTGCTCTGGCGGAAAGAGAATTTCGACCGGAACACCCGGAGCCAGGTGTTCCGCAACGCACCTCCGGGACTCATTTATCCCGGTGACGAGGGCTTCCCGGACGGGAAGACGGGGTTGAACACGCAGTGGTGGAACCTCGCGCCGCGCGCGGGTGTGGCGTGGGACGTCCGTGGGGATGGCCGCCTCGCCGTGAGGTCGTCGTACTCGATGGGCTATGACTTCATGGCGGGCGAATACCACAACATCAACTCTGGAGCCCCGCCATTCGGCAACCGCTCGCTCATCAACGATGCGCCGGGCGGCATGGACGACCCCTGGGGGCACCTCCCGGGTGGCGATCCCCACCCCATCGTCGCCAGCCCCACCGTGGCGTACATCCCATTCGGCGCGTTTGGGTCGATGGATCCCGACATCAATTCACCACGGGTGCAGCAGTGGAACGTGATGATCGAGCAGCAGCTCGGGGCCAGCTGGGGCGTGTCGGCGACCTATATGGGCAGCTACTCCGACCGGCTCTGGGCGCAGTCGGCGATCAACCCCGGGGTGTTCCTCGGCCTTGGTCCCTGCACGCTCAACACGGCCACCTGGCCGCGGTCGTACCCGGTGTGCTCGGTCAATGGCAACCTGAACGAGCGGCGCGTGTTGTCGCTGGAGAATCCGGTCAGGTCCGCCCAGATCGGCGCGCTGGACCTCAACACGGACATCGGATGGCAGAAGTATCGTGGCCTGAAGCTCGCTGCGCGGCATCGATCCTCGGCCGGCCTGAGCCTCAACGGCAGCTATACCCTGTCGAAGTGTGAGGGGACCGCCACTGCGACCACCTTCAATCAGACCAGCGCCGGCTATTCGATTCCGAATGATCCGGATTTCGACGCCGGTTACTGCGATCAGGACCGCATGCACCTGGGGTCGCTCAACGCCGGTTACGAGACACCTGAGGTTGGCAGCGGGATCGTGCGCGCGCTGGCGTCGAACTGGCGGCTGGCGGGCATCCTCAGCGCGCGATCGGGCAACCGGCTCAACATCACCAGCGGCGTCGACCGCGCGCTCATCGGTTCGCATGCCTCGGTTCAGCGGCCCAACAAGGTCAGCGACAACATCTATGGCCCTGGCAAGGACGCCTCTGACCTGAAGCCTGGTGAGCGGATCGACAACTACTTCGACCGCGCTGCGTTCGTGCTGGCCCCTCTGGGCGAACTGGGCAATGCCAAACGGAACCTCGCGGTGGGACCGTCGTTCTGGCAGGTTGACATGTTGCTCTCCAGGCTCATCGAGTTGGGGACGCAGCGGGTGGAGCTGCGGTTGGACGTCTCGAACCTGTTCAACACGTTCAACTGGGGCGCCCCGGTCACCAACTTCAACTCGGGGGCGTTCGGGCGCATCACCACGCAGGCCGGCGATCCGCGCATCCTGCAGTTCGGCGTGAAATTCGATTTCTAGGATGAACAGACCAGCAGGCCGGAAATCGTGGGTTTCCGGCCTCCTCGCGGCGCTCGTTCTTGCCGCGTGCCCCGCGCCGGGGACAGCCCAGTGGCTGGACCGCCCCTGGCCGGGTATCCCCCGCACCGCCGACGGGAAGCCGAACCTTGATGCGCCGGCGCCGCGCGGGCCCGACGGCAAGCCGGATCTCACGGGCCTATGGGACCCCGGGCTCATTGCGGGTCGTCCAGAGCCCGCGAACCTGCAGCCCTGGGTCCTCGATCTCGCCCGCAAGCATCAGCAGGAGTACTACCGCCAGCGTCCCAACTACCAGTGCCGCCCAAGCGGGCCGGAGGTGGAGAGGGGCTATGGCGACGGCTGGAAGCGCATCATCCAGACGCCGGCCTTGATCGCAATCCTCAATGACGACCTGTCCTATCGCGCGATCCACATGGACGGCCGCCAACTGGAAGCCGAGCCCGCTCCGAGCTGGATGGGCTACTCGGTCGGCCGCTGGGAGGGCGACACCCTCGTCGTGGAGAGCAACGGCTACAACGACAAGGTGTGGACCAGCCGGTATGGGGTGTCACACTCGGACCGGCTGCGAATCGTCGAACGATACCGGCGTACCAGCGTTGGCAGCATCCAGCTGGAGGTGACGTACGAGGATCCCGGCGCGTTCCTGAAGCCATGGGGCTTTGCGGCAACGATGACGCTGGCCGCTGATACCGAGATGCTCGAGGCGGTCTGTGAACGCACCAGCGACCACTGGGTCCCGCTGTCAGATGCCGCGAGCGCGACCGTGAAGGTTCCGCGCGACGTGCTCGCGCGCTACGTCGGCGTTTACAAGGGTATTTACGGAGGGGCCGAGCGGACGTACGAGGTGACGCTCTCCGGCGAGCAGCTGATCGCGAAGATCCTGGGCCCTCGGGTCGAAGGAGGGCTTGCCGCCGCCGGCCTGGAGGATGGCGCCGACCGGCCCCTGGTGCCGATCTCCCAGACGACGTTCGAGGGGCTCGGACTCGCGTATCGGTTCGAGGCCGGCGACACGGGCCCGGCCACAGCCCTCATCGTGATCCACATCTCCGGCCCGTACAGATACGCGCGGCAGCCGTAGCGAAGCCGCAGCTAATTCGGGTCGACCGACGTGCCGAGGAAGAAGTTGCGGCCGTCCGCGAACGTGACTTTGTGGCCGTTGGCCTTCGCGGTGCCATCCTTGGCGCGGTAGCCCTCGATCACGAGCTCCGTCCCGAGCGGAAAGTCGGCCCGTCGCAGTCCTCGCCGCAACAGGGCATTCGGGGCACCGGCTTCGATGCCCCAGGTCACAATCTGCCCGTCCTCACCTTTGACGTCGATGTAGATCCATCCGTGCGGATTCACCCAATCCATCTTCGTCAGCGTGCCGCGCAGTTTGACGGGCCTGGTCGCGTCGAACTCCGCTGTGAACGAGTGATGAGCCACGAGCGGTGCTGACGACGCCACCGCAACGGCGAATCCGGCCGCGAGAAGCGCAACTCGCATGGTGACCCTACTTGGTGGGGCGGTTGGGGCCCTGCGAGAGCGTCCGCACCTTGTAGATCGTGCCGGCGCCGACGATGTAGAGCGTCTTCCGATCCGCGCCGCCAAACGCGACGTTCTGCGGCTTCCGGATGTTGTTATTCTCGGCGCCCCACTGCACGGGTATCACACCGAGCAACTCCCCGCGCGCACTGAAGACTTCCACACCGGCGTTGGTCGCCGCGTACACGCGTCCCTCGCTGTCGACGGCCATGCCGTCCGCGCCATTATCTTCATCCCACGACGGGTCCTTGTGCCCGGGAATCCGGACGCTCTTATACCGCGCAAAGTTGCGGCGGTTGGAGATCGTCCCGTCCGGCGCCACATCGAACGCCAGCATGTACACGCCGTCCTTGTTGTGGACGTAGAGCGTTCTTTCGTCGGGACTCAGGACGACGCCGTTCGGCCGCGGGACTTCATCGATGATGCGGCTGACGCGCCCGCCCGGAGGCAGGTAATAGATGCCCTGCGTATCCGTGAAGTAGACGCCTCCACGCTTGTCGAGCGCCATGTCGTTGAGCGCATCGAATGGTTTGCCCTGGTAGCCATCCGCGAGCGTCGCCACCTTGTCGGCCGGATACAGCACGCCGACTTTTTCATTGCCCTTTCCGCGCTGCACCGAGATGAGGCGGCCCTGCTGGTCCCATCCCATGCCGTTGGTCTGGTTGGCGTTCTCGATGAACGTGGTGACGTTGTCGGAGACGTCAACCTTGAAGATGTTGTTCGGGCCGCTGACCAGCATGCTGCCGTCCTGCATGGCGACGGGGCCTTCGGTCCGTCCAAGTCCGCCCTTGACGAGCGCGATGGTCGTTCCGGCCGCGACGACGCCAGGAATGGCGGTGGCCGTGAAACTGGCGGGCGGCTGAACGGCTGCCTGACCACCTCGCTGCGCGAACGCGGAGGCGCTGACCAACATGCATACGGCGACGAGGCACGAGATGTTCTTGGTCATAGGGGACGAGAATACTCCAGCACGCCGTAGTACACGCTGGCGCCGAGGATGTGGCCGTCCATGGCCTGCATGACCGCGTCGCGAGTGGCATTGGCGGGGAGCGCCAGCATCTGGTCGAGCGCGTAGAGCTTGAACTGGTAATGAATCGGGCCCGCGCCGGCCGGTGCGCACGGCGGGTCATATCCCATGATCCCGTCGTCGCTGGCCATGTGGCGGCTGCCGTCGGGCTGCTCCACGCCGCGCGGCTGCCCTTCGGCAAGCTGCGTCGCAGTCGCCGGGATGTTCCAGCGGCCCCAGAAGAACGCCACGGTGTGGCTCCGCTTGCGGTGGTTCTCGGGCCCGGTGACGATGAGCGCGAAGCTTCTGGCTCCCTCGGGCACATGCTCCCATCGCAGCATTGGCGAGATCGTTTTCCCGCCGGCGGCGTAACAGGTGAACTGGAGGGGAATCGGGCCGGCGTCGCTGAAGCCGGGAATCACCAGCCGGAGCCGCGGCTGCTGCGCCGCGGCCGCGGACGCGAGGCCACACGCGAGAACGAGGACGAGGCATCGTACGGTCATGGGTGCATTACTCCTTCCTGAGCGTCGTCGACCTGAGAGTTGCCTACTCGCTTCCGATAAACGGCAGGAAGCGGCCGAGAAAGATCACGCCGATCCAGAGGCAGATGGACCCCGCCGCAATGATCCTCCCGGAAAGCGGGGCGCGGTCTTCGGGCATCGATGCGCCATTCGCGCCCCACATCGTCGGGTACAGCAGGGTCACGCCGGCAATCAGCATCAGGCCGATCTTCCATACGAAGGCGCTATTTTGCGTGTACTGCTCCGGCGCCGCCAGAAAGAACAGCATGCCGGTGACGATGTTGATGCCGAGTCCCAGGATGGCCCATGGAAGGAGCCGCGTCACGTCGGCGAGCGGCACGCCCCTGATGACACCCAGCAGCCGCAGGTTGACGAGCAGCACGACACCAAACAGCAGGCACAGCCCGACGAAGTGGAAGACCTCGGCGATCGGCCAGACCCACGGGTTGTCGAGGACGAACGCCGCGCCGGCCGCTGCCGTGCGCGGCCACCCCGGCACGGGAGCGTCCGCGCCTTGCAGCAGTATTTCGGGGTGGCGGATGTGCCCCCCGATATTCGCGGCGCTCGCCACCAGTCCGAACGTGACGATCGCGAGCACCAGGATCCCCGTCTCGTGCCATCGGCGAAAACGCCACAGGGCGATCCAGGCCAGCAGGCCCATGACCTCCATGACGATCAACGCGAGCAGCGCCGCGTCCTGGTGCGCGGCCACCACCTCCCGCGAGACATCGGTCCGGCCCTGAAGCGCAATCTGCGCCGCGCCGCCGGTCAGGTAGGCGGGGATGGCCAGCAGCGCGAGGAGAAAGAACCCCACGAAGGCGGCCTGTTTCAGATCCTCGCTCTTCTTCAGCAGCGCGGCCACGAGCAGGGCGAGCGCGATGCCCAGGCCTATGGTGGGCACGTGATTCAGGAGGAGGTGCAGGTGCGCGAGGTTCACAGGACAAACTCGGCGACGTAGGCCATCAGGCGGCCCGCGCTCAGCGCGCCGAACCAGGAGACGAGCGACAGCACCGCGAGGACTTTCCCACCGCTCTGCAGGCGAAAGACGTGCGTCCGCGTCAGCGCGAGCGCGATGACCGCAACCAGCACGAAGATCAACTTGACGGAAAACGCGGGGTTCGACGAATGCCGCACGGCGTCGGCCGCGAACAGCAGCATCCCGGTGACAGCCGTCAGGGCGAAGCCGCTCCACATCAGCGTGAAGAGCCTGGCGAGCGAGGCGAGCGGAATGCCGGGTGCGAAGCCGAGGAGTCGCAGGTTGATGGCCGAACTGAGCCCGGCCAGCGTGCTCAGGCCGAGGGTGTGGAGAAACAGGATGAGGGGATACCCGTAAAGGACCCCCGATTCACGAATCCAGATGGCGACGCCGCTCTGTTCGATCTGCCCGGCCAGAGACCCCATTACGAACTACGAGCCCACCCTCCATGCGAGCTGGGCTTCGTAGCACTCGAGCAGGATCCGGTTGTAGCGGGCGACCGCTTCCCTGCTCGCGAAGGGATGCGGCTGGCCCTCGAGCTTCAGGAACCGCGCGACCGGGCTGTCGGGACCGCCGCCGCCCGAGTGATCCGGGTTGCGCAGTCTCCAGTTGGCGAGCTTCTGCACGATGTTGGCGTGCGCGAGGGTCGGACTCAGGATCACGTCGACGCCCGCCTTCGTCCCCAGATCGATGAATCGCCGGAGCGACGTAATGTGCGCTTTCATCATCGCCTGGCCATCCGGATAGTACTGGACGCCCTGCCGGCCGATGCTCGGGTCGGTACCGCCCCAGATGGCGGCGACGTGCCGCTCGTTGTCCGACGAGACGCTCGTCCTGTTCCCGAGCGGCTCGATGATGAACGACAGCGTGCCGGGGGTGTGTCCCGGCGTCACGTAGGCGGTGACGGTCACGTCGCCGAGCACGATCTTCTGGCCGTCGGCAATCACCATGTCCCTCTTCGGCTTGAACTGCGCCGGCGAGTTGTCCTTCGCGACGAGGTCCCAGTCGGGAGCCGACATGCCGATCCGCGCGTTCGGATACGTGTCCTGGAGCGCCTTCGCGCCCCAGTACCGATCGTCATGCGCGTGCGTCACCAGCACGTACTTGATGTCGGCCGGGTCGATCCCGAAATTCAGCAGCCCCATCACGAGCTCTTTGCTGCTGTAGTGGAAATTGGCGTCGATGACGATCACCCCGTCGGACGTGTTGATCGCCCACACGCCCGCGGTCTTCGTCCCGATGAAATAGAGGTTGTCGAAGACATTGGCCGGCCACGCGAACCAGTCCTTGCGCGGCACGACCGCCGAGCGGTCGTTGGTGCGCATCTGATCCGGCAGCATCGGCTGGGTGCAGACCTGGTCGAACAGCGCCTTGAAGGTATGGAAGGGCGCGTTCGGCGCCTTCGCGGCTGATGCGTCGGCCGGCGCAATCGCCGCGCGGGCGGCGTCCACGTGGACCTTCGCGGCGGAGGCCTGTGCGTCTGCACTGGTGAGGCTCCCACCCGCGAGGAGCAGAGCGCACGATAGCGGTGCTAGATAGTGCGGTGCCAGATAGCGCGTCATCACTTCGCTCCTCGCCTACTTGGCTGGTTCCGCGGGTTCCTGGTACTTGGTGCCGGGGTAGCCATATTCCACTTCGGCCCGCGCCACTGCCGCGTCGCAGGTGACCCAGGTGGGCTGCAGGCCGCCGCGCGGAACCTTCGTCCAGAGGAACGCGTACTTGAATGGTTTCGTGAGGAACGTCGGATCCTCCAGGATGATCGTCACCCGCAGATTGTCGTTGTCGATCATCGTGTAGCGTTCGGTGAGCTTCTTCCGGGTGGACGAGGCCATGTGCAGGTGATCGTCGATGCCGTCGGGATCGAACGTGAAGTGATCCGTGACGATGATCAGATCGGTGCCGTCGAAGTGGCCGCTGGAGATCCCATGCTGGAAAAACTGTCCCGGGAGCGGCTTCGGCCCGGTGCCATTCATCCAGATCGTGCGGTACAGGAACCAGGGGTTCGACGAGATGCGGACCTCGAGACGGCCCGGGTACGCCATGATCTCGCTGCCTTCGGCGAGCACGGCCGGAAACGGGATCTGCTGGCAATCGGCCATCGACGGCGACTGGCGGGCATCCACGTATTTCAACCACGCCTCGGCGCGCGCGTTCAGGGGCAGCCGATCGACCGGGATCGTGCAGTTCAGAATCTTCTCGCCGTAATCGCCCAGCCGGCCGCCGCAGTTGCCGCGGTCCTGCCCCTCCATGGCCACCTGACCGTTCCAGTTCCCGATGAACGGATAGATCTTCTCGAATTCCTCGTCGGTCTGCGCGCCGGCGTCGGCCGCGCCCATCACCATCGCGAGCGCGACGCAGACGAGGGTCAGCACCACATGCTTCGTGCCTGTCATGGCTCTCATCGCTCTTCTCCCCTGCGCGCCTATTCGACCGGAGGCCCGCCTGGGCAGCCGCCGAGACACACCACTTTGTTGCCCTCGTCGAGGAAGGTCACGACGCCGGCGGCCATGGCGGTGCCGCCCTGGCGGCGGGTCGGGTTGCCTTCGACCGTGACCCGCTTGCCGATGAACTCCTCCACCTTCCATCCCTCGCGCCTGGCGTTGACGGCGCCGGTGCGCGCGGTGATGTGCCAGGTGACGAGCTTGCCGCTGGCATCCTTCGCTTCGAGCGTCATGTCCGAGTGGGGGCTGACCAGCCGGAACGACTTGATCACACCCTCGATCGTCACGGTGCGGGAGATGTCAAAGAACGTATTGAATGAGTGGTGAGCAAAGGCCGGAACGGCGAGGACGGCCGACATGACGGCAAAGGCCGCCCAGGAACACAGCTTCATAACACCTCCGGTAAGTCTCTGGCCGCGGGCATCCTACACCCACGCCACCCGGGCGGCAACCTGCTTGGTCATCGTTCCAACCTGAGGTAACGTAGTCGCGCTTCGGCCATGACGTTGCCTTCGCTTCTCGTGGTGCTCTTGCTGTTCCCGCCTGCTCCACAGGCGCCCCCTGCGCCTGCGGGCGATCCCGAGAAGGGGCGGGTGCTCTGGCTGGAAACCGAGCACGTCGAGTGCCGCGAGTGCCACGGCGTCAGGGGTCAAGGCGCCTTCGGACCGGACCTGGCGGGCCGCAACCTCACCCGCGCCCAGTTCATTCACGCCGTCCGGAAGCCGTGGGGCATCATGCCCGCGTATGCCGAATCGCAGATGAGCGATCAGGAGCTGCTGGATCTGGCGGCGTACTTCGACAGACTGCCTGGGGTTGCCGAGCCGGGCCCGTGGAGAGTCCGCGTGGCGCCGGGCGCATCGAAGGGGCTGGCGACCGCGACCACCTCCGGGTGCATCCAGTGCCACAATCCGCTCTTCAACAACGGGCGCGGCGTGATGGGCGCCATCAATGCGAGTTTCGAGTGGTTCGAGTCCATCGTCTACGCTCACCCCGCCACCTACGCGGCGACCCAGGTTCGGCTGGGCGAGAAGCCGCACGAGCGCATGGCGATGGGGAGCTTCTCCCCCGCTCGCGTGCCGGAACCGATGTTGCGGGACATCTGGGCGTACATCACCGACCTCGGCTTCCGCGCACGGATGCGTGGACAGCTGAGCGCCGGCGTCCCGTCCGCCGACGGCGTGGTGTACCGGCTGGATGTCAGCAACACTGGCATCGTCGGCACAGGGCTGACGGCGGAGGATCTCACCATCTCGCTCGCCGTGCCGGCCGGGACGAGCGTGGTGGCGGCGACCGGCGCAGGGTATGAAGGCGTCCGCCGTGGCGAGCAGGCCAAAGCCGACGTGGCGGTCTGGCGAGTCGCGCGCATGGCGGCCGGAGAGCGTCAGACGTACGGGCTGACCCTGTCGAAGGCGGGAACGGCCACGAGCAACCTGCGCGGCACCATCCGCTGGATGACGCCGGCGGTCAAGACCGGACCGAGCGATTCAGAAGTCATTCCTCCCGCCCCGCTCGGCGCGGAACAGCCTCGCTAACCTCTAGCTCACCCGCGGCGTATTCGTCTTCAGGAACGAGCGGACGTGGCGGACCGCGAGCGGGATCCGTGACGGCGGCTCTTTCCAGGGATAGAGGCTCACCTGCGCGTTGGGCGCGAGCATGGCGGCTTCCATCGCCACCGCATACGGGTGCGCGGGGATGTCGTCCGGCAGGATCAGCACGGGCGTCTTGCAGCTCTTGACGAACTCGCGCGAGACGGTGAACACGAAGTCCGGATTCGTCCGGTACATGCGCGTGAGGAACTGATCCACCTGCGCCATCGTGATTTCGGGCCGGCGCTTCACGAGCTCGGGTCCCCAGCCCTTGATGTTGTTCTCGTAGAACAGGTCGCGCGCCTCTGGGCGCGAGCCGCTCGGCTGCGCGAAGACGGCGGCGACGACGCGCGCGGGCGCGCGCTCGAGGAGATTCCAGGTGAAGGGCCCGCCGATGCAGAAGCCGAGCACCGCGAACTGCTTGATGCCCAGGTGGTCCATCAGGGCAATCTGGTCGTCCGCGTGCATGTCCCACGGCCGTTCGACGTCGAGCGGCCCGGTGGACTGCCCGTTGTTGGAGTTGCGCGGGTCGAACGCGATACAGCGGTATTCCTTGCTGAGCTCCTCGACTGGATTGAAGGGCGAGTTGAGCACCCCCTGGATCGAGCCGTTCAGGCCGCCGCCGGAGATCAGGAGCAGCGGGAATCCGGAGCCCCATTCCTGGTACCGGATGCGAACGTTGCCCTTCTCGAAGAACTTCATGCCCGCGCCGGCTGCTGGCTTCGCCTGTTGGGCGAATAGACCTTTGGCAGCCGCAACTGCCGTGGCCGTTGCCGCTGCACCGGTCTTCAGTAGTGAACGTCTAATCTTGTCGACCATCGTCGTCCCTCCGCGCCGGCTACTCTACGTCAAGGCCACCCGAAATAATAGGTGCCTCCACCATCCCCTGGGGCGACCTGTGCAGCGGCGGGTGTCTCGATTTCGGCGGGTCCGCTCGGCGGCGTCTTCGCAGCGCCCTTCGCGGGACCCGCCCCACGTACCCTGGGACCGGCGGGTCCGCCTGCGCGTGGATCGCGCTGCTCGGCGGAACCCGCCCTACGTACAAAGAAAAGGGGCGAGCCTGACGGGAAGCTCGCCCCTTGATTGATCCGGCGGGTCCGCTCGGGCGGCGTCTTCGCAGCGCCCTTCGCGGGACCCGCCCTACGTACTCTTCAATCTACGCGCAGCCTGACGTCGTCCCGCAGTTCACGCACTTGTAGCAACTGCCGCTGCGGATCATCAGCGAGCCGCAGGTCGAACACGGCGGCGCGTCTTCCTGCGCCTGGATGGCGGCGAACTCACTCGGCTTGCCGTGCGATCTTGGCGGGTCCGATGCGGCGGGTCCGCCTGCGCGTGGATGCTCCTGCTCGGCGGAACCCGCCCTACGTACGTCGGTGGTGAGCCGGCTGAAGCCGGCCCCCACGTCTGAGGTGGGCGTCGCCTCCGCTGGTTCCTTCATATTCACACCGGCGCGGAACTGGGCCTCGGTCGACAGGAACTTCGTCGCCAGCCACCGGAAGATGTAATCGACGATCGACTTCGCGAAGCGCACCTCGGGGTTCTTCGTCATCCCCGACGGCTCGAACCGCGCGTGGCTGAACTTGTCCACCAGCACCTGCAGCGGCACGCCGTACTGCAGCGCATACGAGATCGCCTGCGCGAAGGCGTCCGCAAAGCCCGAAATCGTCGAGCCCTCCTTCGCCATCGTCAGGAAGATCTCGCC
>CAXNKG010000035.1:0-33929 GCA_964202965.1 Vicinamibacterales bacterium | reverse complement strand
CGACGCTCTCGCTCGCGGCGACGCAGGCGGGCGTCATTCTGGGCACGGCGGCGTACATGTCGCCGGAGCAGGCGAAGGGCAAGCCGGTCGACAAGCGCAGCGACGTCTGGGCGTTCGGCTGCGTGCTCTACGAGATGCTTGCCGGGAAGCGCGCGTTCGAGGGGGAGGATGCCTCCGAGACGATGGCCTTCGTGATGGCGCGCGAGCCGGACTGGAGCGCCCTCTCCGCCGATGTACCGTCGCCGATTCGGGCGCTGCTGCGGCGCTGCCTGGAGAAGGACCGGCGGAAGCGGGTTGCCGACATCTCGACGGCGCTCTTCGTGCTCGACGAAGCGACAGGCCTCGCAGGTCCGGCTGAAGCCGGACACTACGTACGAGGGGATGCCGCACAGGCAGTCGTAGGGGCCGGCTTCAGCCGGCCCGACTGGCGGCGCGCGGTGCTGATCGGCGCGGCCGCTGTCGTGGCGACCGCCGCCATCGTCGGCGCAGCCGTGTGGTGGACCACACGGCCCGCGCCGCCAGCAGTCGCGCGCACCACGATCGCGACGTCAGAGGCCGCTGCGTTGACGGTGAATGGCACCGACCGCGACATCGCGATCACGCCCGACGGCTCCCGCATCGTCTATCGCGGCGCGAACCAGTTGCTGGTGCGCGCTCTCGACCAGCTCGAGCCGGACGTGCTGAGCGGCCTGGGCGCACCGCGTGGCGTATTCGTCTCGCCGGATGGGCAGTGGGTTGGTTTCTTCGATGGAGTCTCGCTGAAGAAGGTCGCCATCACAGGAGGGCCACCAGTCACGATCTCGCTCGCAGACAGCTCCAATGCGCGCGGCGCCACGTGGGGACCGGACGGCACCATCGTCTTTGCGACCGGCAACGTGGCGTCAGGCCTGCAGCGGGTGCTGGCCGCGGGCGGTGATGTCACCGTGCTCACGAAGCCAGACCGCGAGCGCGGCGAGTTCGATCATCACTGGCCCGAGTTCCTGCCCGGCGGCCAGGCGCTGCTCTTCACCATTACTGCGGTCGGCGGTAGCCTCGACAACGCGCAGATTGCCGTGCTGGATCTGCAGAGCGGCACGTCGAAGGTGCTCATCCGTGGCGGGAGCCACGCTCACTACGTGCCGACGGGGCACCTGATCTACGGCGTCAGCGGGACGTTGCGCGCCGTCGCCTTCGACCTCGGACGGTTGGAAGTGGTGGGGACGCCTGCGCCGGTGCTCGAGGGGGTCATGACGACGGCCCAGGGGGGCGCCAACGTCGCGGTGGCCGCCAACGGCTCACTGGTCTACGTCCCAGGCGTGGCCGGCGGAGTGTCCGGGCAGACCATCGTGTCGGTGGATCGCCAGGGACGTGGCGCGCCGTTGCCTGGCATCCCGCTCGATGCGTACCGTGACGTCCAGGTGTCGCCAGATGGCCGCCGGCTCGCCGTGGCCACCCAGACGGATGTCTGGACGTACGACGTGCTGCGCGCCACGCTGAGCCGGCTCACGACCGACCCGGCGCCGGACACCCGCTCGCTCTGGACACCCGACGGCCAGCGCATCGTCTTCACGTCAGACCGTGCAAGCTACCGGGAGATCTTCTGGCGACCTGCGGATGGCACGGGCAGCGACGAGCGGCTCCTCGCGCGCGCGAAAGATCTTCTCGATCTGCGCGGGAGCGGATGGTCGGCGGATGGCAGACAGCTCCTCTTTACCGAAGTGTCGCCGACTGTTCAGTGCGCGATCGGGCAGATGGCCATCGAACGCCCGTCCGACGTGACGGTGCTGCTGAAGAACGACTTCTGCAACGATCGCCCGGCTGTGTCTCCAGATGGACGTTGGATGGCCTACGAATCGAACGTGTCCGGTCGATACGAGATCTATGTCGAGCGGTATCCGGAGCTGGGCAGTCGGCAACAGATCTCGACGGCGGGCGGCCAGCTCCCGGTCTGGTCGCGGAACGGCCGGGAACTGTTCTTCAGCGGCCCGGACAGTCGGCAGATGCTCGCGGTCCCCGTGCAGTCAGGGACGACGCTCGTCGCGGGGCGACCGCAGGTGTTGTTTGAATTCGCCATGCTTCCGGTTGCCGCGGGCAATCGACCCTGGGACCTCGCCCCGGATGGGCGGTTCGTCATCATCGGGAGTGGCCAGGTGGACGCGGGCGACAGCGCCCCGGCCAATCTCATCCTGGTGCAGCACTGGTTCGAGGAGTTGAAGCGGCTGGTGCCCTCGAACTGATCGGACCGCCTGAATCCGCTCGATAGGCCCTATCGGTAATAGGCGCCGACAAGTACCCCGACCACAGCCAGCAGCACGCCAACCTGGATCCCGACGAGCCACGTGAAATGGCGGTCGCCCTTTTCGTCCACCGCGGCGAAACGCCGGTTCATGTCGTCCCGCAGCTCGGTGAACTGCCGGTTCACATCCCCAAATCGCCGGTTCATGTCGTCCCGGAGCTCCGTGAACTGCCGGTTCACATCCGCGAACTGGCGGTTTACATCGGCGAACTGTCGGTTCATGTCTATGCGGAGTTCGGTCATCCCGTCCATTCGCGCTTCCAGCGAAGCGAGGCGTTCTTCCACCGTTCCCATCTGCACCCTCTCTCGGGGGCTTGCGCCCGATTCTACATCGTCGTCCGGAGAGGCACGTGGCGTGCCGCGTCGTTCAGGTCTACTTCGTGATCTTCGTGTCCCTGGTGGCCAGATCTTTTTGTTCTTCGTGGCTGTGACGCTTCGACGCCTTCGGCGCGATCTCTTCGACCAGCGCCAGGAACGCGGCCGAGGCGTGAGAGCGTTCGCCGCCCTTTCTGAACACCAGCCTCACCTGGCGCCGCAGGCGGATCTCCGGCATCGTGAGCGCCACGAGGTCTCCGCGCGCAATCTCTGACTCCGCGCAGCGGCGCGGCAGCAGCGCGACCCCCATCTTCATCGCCACCGCGCGCTTGATGCCCTCGAGGCTCGGCAGCGACACGAGGATATTGGCCGGGATGTGATGCTGCTCGAAGAGCCGCAGCACGCGCTCGCGCACGTGCGACGGGTCGTTGTGCGCGATCAGCGTCTGCCGGCCGCACTCGGCCAGCGTGACTTCCCGGGCGCCCGCGAGCGGGTGCGAGGGATGGACCAGCATTACCAGCTCGTCCTGCCCGAGCACGACCGCCGCGAGGCGTGGCTCCGACGGCTGGAACGTCAGGACGCCGAAGTCGAGCGTGCCCTGGGCGACTTCCGCACCGAGCTGCCGCGCCTGGATACGCCGTACGTCGACGTGCACAAGCGGGTGACTTTCGCGGAACCGGTGGACGAGCGGCAGGACGACGTGCACGGAGGCTTCGTTGACGCCGATGAGCACGCGGCCGCGGCGCAGGTCGCGCAGATCCTTCACCGCCGCCTCCGCCTCTTCCGAGAGCCGCAGCAGGCGATCTCCGTAGTCGCGCAGCAGCCGGCCGGCGTCGGTCAAAGTGGCGTCCTTCGTGGCGCGGTCGAACAGCCGCTCCCCGACGCTCTCCTCGAGCCGGCGGACGGCCTGGCTGACCGCCGGCTGCGTGCGGTGCAGCTTCATCGCCGCCCGCGAAAAACTGCGTTCGGTGGCGACTTTGAGGAAGACGCGAAGCTCGCTCAGCTCCATAGGCTCATAAGCAAAGGTAATTCAAACAGAATAATTATCATTTTGACATTATCCTTGGCAATACCGTCTACTGGCATCAGGAAACTCCCAACTTCCAAGACGCCAACCGCCAATTCAGGCTGGGAATTGGGAGTTGGCGGGTTGGGGGTTGAGATGAGCGAGCAGAATCGCGTCCGTATTTTCGATACGACGCTCCGCGACGGGGAGCAGGCGCCCGGCTTTTCGCTGCGCCCGTCCGAGAAGCTGCAGCTTGCCCGCCAGCTGGACGCTCTTGGCGTCGACATCATCGAGGCCGGGTTTCCCATTGCATCTCCCGCCGATGCCGAGGCGGTCCGCCACATTGCCACCGAGATTCGCCGCCCGATCATTGCCTGTCTGGCCCGGTGCACCCGTGCTGACCTGGAGAAGGCGGCCTGGTCGCTCGAGCCGGCGGCCCGCGGCCGGATCCACACGTTCATCGCGACCTCCGATCTGCATCTGCAGGCGAAGCTGCGCATGACGCGCGAGCAGTGCCTCGAGAACGCCATCGACGCCGTCCGCTACGCACGTCAGCACACTGACGACGTGCAGTTCTCCGCGGAAGATGCCACCCGCAGCGACCTGGACTTCCTCTGCCGCGTCGTCGAGGGCGTGATCAAGGCCGGCGCCACGACGATTAACCTGCCGGACACCGTCGGCTTCACGACGCCCGACGACACGCGCGAATTCTTCGAGAGCATCCGCGGCCGCGTGCCGAACGCCGACATGGTTGTCTTCAGCACCCACTGCCATGACGACCTCGGCCTGGCGGTGGCCAACTCCATCGCCGCCGTGCAGGGCGGCGCGCGGCAGGTGGAGTGCACCATCAACGGCATCGGCGAGCGTGCCGGCAACGCGGCGCTCGAAGAGATCGTGATGGCGTTCCACGTCCGCCGCGACCGGCTGCCGTACACGGTCGGCATCGAGCAGAAGCAGATTTACCCGTCGAGCGAGATGGTCACCAGCCTGACCGGGCAGGGCGTCCAGGCGAACAAGGCGATCGTCGGGCGCAACGCCTTTGCGCACGAGGCGGGCATTCATCAGGACGGCATGCTCAAGGACCGCCGGACCTACGAGATCATGCGCGCCGAGGACGTGGGCGCGCCCTGGAATCCGCTGGTGCTCGGCAAGCACTCCGGCCGCCACGCGGTGCAGAAGCGCTGCGCCGAACTGGGCATCGAGACCGAAGGCGCCGAGCTGCTCGAGGTCTACCGCGCGCTCATGGCGATCGCCGACGAGCGCAAGATCATCAACGACAACGACATCGTCGCCGCCGTCAGCGGCGTCCGCACGCCGTCCACCGGGCAGACGCCGCCGGCCGCGCCAGCGGCTGTCGATCCGTTCGATACGCCGTCAACCGCCGCGCCGCATGCCATGCACGAGAGTGGGTACGGGCATGGGGTCTAGGCGGTAGGCGGTAGGCGGCGTCAGGTGGCGCCGATCGGGATCTTGAGCTCGACGCGGCGGCCCTCGCGCATGACGGTCAGCGCGGCAGTGCTGCCGATGCGCGCGTCCTGAATCAGCCGCGAAAGCTGCCCGGCATCGTTGATGGCGGTCGCGTTGAAGGCGACGATGACGTCGCCCGGCCGCAGGCCGGCGCTGTACGCGGCGGCGTCACGCCGCATCGCCTGCACCAGTACGCCGCTGCCGGCCGTGACGTTGAGCTGCTCGGCCATCAGCGTGGAGAGCGGGGCAATTTCGACATAGCCGATCGACCCGCGGCGCACCTCGCCGTACTGCGTCAGATCCGCGACCACGCGCCGCGCCAGATTGCTCGGCACGGCGAACCCGATCCCCTGGTAGCCCCCGCTCTGGCTGAAGATGGCGGTGTTGATGCCGACCAGCTCGCCACGGGCATTCACGAGCGCGCCGCCCGAGTTGCCGGGGTTGATCGCCGCGTCCGTCTGAATGAAATCCTCGTAGGCCGAGATGCCGACGTTCGTGCGGCCGAGGGCGGAGATGATGCCGAGCGTCACCGTCTGGTTGAGCTGGAACGGGTTGCCAATCGCCAGAACCCACTCCGCGACTTTCAGCTGGTCCGAGTTGCCCCAGGCAATCGTCGGGAGGTTGCTCGCGGGAATTCTCAGGAGCGCAAGGTCTGTGGACGGATCCACGCCAACGATCTGCGCCTCGACCTCGCGCTTGTCGGCCAGCGCCACCGTGACGGCCGGCAGCTGCCGCAGCGAGATCCGTCCCGATTCGCCAGCGACCACGTGGTTGTTCGTGAGCACCAGGCCGTCAGCGCTCACGACGACGCCCGAGCCGAGGCTGCGCTCGACGCCCCGCCGCGGTCCGTACACATCGTCCGGGTCGCCGAAGAAATACTGAAAGAACGGGTCCTGCGCGAACGGCGAGTTCTGACGCCGTACGACCTGCTGCGACGAGATGTTTACCACCGCGGGGACGGTGCGCTCGGCCACACGCGAAAAGTCCGGCAGGGTGACGGTCGGCGCGCCGGCGGCGGCATCCGGCGCGGTCACCTGCGGGCCCGCCGCCGGCGGCGCCTGGGCGGTAGCGTCGTTGGCGACGCGCATGCGGCCGGTGATCACGAGGCCCGCGGCGAAGCCGCAGACGAGCAGCAGGATCGCGAGGAGGAGGCGGCGTGGGCTCATGGCTCGGTGACCTGAATGCGCCGCGCCCCGGCGTCTGTCTTCTGACACGTAATCGTGAGCACACCGTCGCGAAGGTCCGCCGTGATGCCTCCGGCGTCCACCGGATGCGGGAGGTGGAACGTGCGGCTGAACGTGCCGTGGCCGCGCTCGACGCGGTGATACTGCTCGCACGGCGTCTCGCCGTCGCGGCGCACGCCGGCGACGGTCAGGTTGTCGTCGTGCAGCTGGATCTGGAGGTCGTCCCGCCGGAGGCCAGGCACCTCGGCGATGAGCACGTACTGGTCGGGTGTCTCGAACAGATCGACGGGCGGCACCCAGCCCGCAGGGCCCGGCGCGAAGCGCTGCAGGCGCTGCTGGATGGCGAGCAGATCACGAAGAGGATCCCAGCGCGCAAACGCCACGATCCGATGCTACTACGGACTACCGACTACGGACTACCAGCTAGTAAGATCGTCCGAGTACATATGGCGACGATTCAGGCGACACGCGTCAAGAAGGGGATGCTCATCAAGCAGGGCGAGGACCTCTTCCGGGTCCTCGAACTTCAGCATGTGACCCCAGGCAACCTGCGCGGCTTCGTCCGCGTCAAGATGCGCAACATCCGCAACGCGACGCTGTCGGACCAGAAGCTGCGCTCCGAGGACATGATCGAACGGGCGACGCTCGACGAGCACGAGATGCAGTATCTCTATAAGGACGGCGACGACTTCTATTTCATGGACACCACGTCGTACGAGCAGGTGCACATCAGCAGCGAGGCGCTCGGCGACTCCGTGAACTACATCAAGCCGGAGATGACGATTCTCGTGGAGTTCTACGGCACCGAGCCGGTCGGTATCGAGCTGCCGCCGTCGGTCGATCTCAAGGTCATCGACACGGTGCCCGGGATCAATCGCGCGACAGCCAGTGCGCAGGTGAAGCCGGCGACGCTCGAGACAGGGCTCGTCGTGCAGGTCCCGCCGTTCGTGAATCCGGGCGACATGATCCGGGTCAATACCGAAACCGGCGAGTATTTGTCGAGAGTCTAGAGCCCAGAGCCCAGAGCCTTCTTTATGGACGTCGTCCGAACGCCAACCAACCAGGGTTGGATTGAAGTCATCGTCGGCAGCATGTTCAGCGGCAAGAGCGAAGAGCTGATCCGCCGCCTGCGGCGCGCCCAGATCGCGCGTCAGCACGTCCAGATCTTCAAGCCGGCGCTCGACACGCGCTTCGCGGACGATCACATCGTGTCGCACAGCGAGATGCGCATCGCCTCGTCGCCCGTGGCCAGTTCGCGCAGGCTGCTCGACGACGTCGATGCCGACACCGAAGTCGTCGGTATCGATGAGGGACAGTTCTTCGACGCGGACCTGCCGGCCGTCTGCAATACCCTGGCGGACCGCGGCAAGCGCGTGATCGTCGCGGGGCTCGACAAGGACTACCTCGGGAAGCCCTTCGAGCCGATGCCGCAGCTGCTGGCGATTGCGGAATACATCACCAAGACGCTCGCGATCTGCATGGTGTGCGGGAATCCGGCCAACTGTACGCAGCGCCTCGTCGCGAACGAAGATCGGGTGCTGCTCGGCGCGCAGGGGACCTACGAAGCGCGCTGCCGGAAATGTTTCGATCCGAAGCTGGCGGAGCACATTTCCGCGCGTGCGCCGGATCCCGGATCCCGGATCCCCGATCCCAGGCGCTGACAGGCTGATCCCATGGCGCCGGAGGTGCTCCTTCCGCAGCTGCTGTTCGTGTTCGGTCTCGGCTTCTTCGCCGCCAACGTCAAAGTCACCACCGATCTGCTGCGCTTCCTCCGGCGCAAGTCGTCGGCCCTTCTGATCTGGCAGAACCCCAGGCCCCGGTTCTACGGCTTTGCGCTCGCGCTCGGCGCCGTTCTTGGCCTGCTCGTCGTCATCAAGATCTTCATCCTGGGACGCAGTCCGCAGGAGCTCTTCGGCGAAGTCATGATGTTTCTCTACTTCGGGTACGCAGTCCCGCTGAGCACGCGCATCCCGCGCGGGTTCTACCGCGACGGCGTCTGGTCGGACGCCGGCTTCATGCCCTGGGGACAGATCGAGGCGGTGTCGTGGAAAGAAGACGACACCGTCACGCTCGTGCTGGTGTCACATTTCAGGAGCATCGCGCGACGGCTCGAGGTGCCCAGCCACCTCTACGGGGAAGCGCGCCGCGTCCTCCGGGACAAGGTCAAGGCCCAGGACATCCATATGGGCCGCTCCGGGCTCGATCTCGGCAGCCGGAACGACGAAGACACGGTCTGATCCCTGAACCCGAGAACCGTTCTGTCCGATACACTCCCCGTATGGCCATTCGACCCACCTGGAAGGGCTTTCTGAAAGTCAGCCTGGTGAACATCCCCGTCAAGGTGTTTCCGGCGACCGAGTCGGCCGCCACGATTTCCTTCAATCAGCTCCACGCCGAGTGCCAGACGCGCATCCAGCAGAAGCGCTGGTGTCCGAGCTGCGAGCGCGAAGTGACCAACGCCGAGCTCGCCAAGGGCTACGAGTTCGAGAAGGGGCGCTACGTCATCGTCAACGACGAAGACCTCCAGAAGGTGCGCGTGGAGTCCACCCGCGTGATCAACCTCGTGCAGTTCGCGGACGCCGCCGACATCGATCCGATCTACGTGGACCGGGCCTACTACCTCGCGCCCGACGGCCCGATGGCCGCCGAATCGTTTGCCGTCATGCGTGAGGGCATGGTGGGGAAGGCGGGCATCGGGAAGGTCGCCCTCTACGGCCGCGAGTACCTGGTGGCGATCAAGCCGCAGAAGAAGGGCCTCGTGATGTACACGCTGCACCACGATGCCGAGATCCGCAGCATCGATCAGGTGGAAGAGCTCAATTCCGTGCCGACGAAAGTGAAGCCGGAGGAGATAAAGCTGGCGAAGCAGGTGATCGCGACTTTCGACGCGGACCTGAACCTGAAGGACTACAAGGACGAGTACACGGAAGGGCTGCGGAAGATCATCGACGCCAAGATCGCCGGCGAGGAGTTCGTGGCGCCGGAGGTGCAGGAGCCGTCGCGCGTTGTGGATCTGATGGACGCGCTGCGGCGGAGTCTTGATTCGGTGAGCAAGGACAAGAAGAAACCGGCGAAGGCGGCGATTGCCAAGTCAAAAGTCAAAAATCAAAAGTCAAAAGTGCGGAAAGTCAGCTGAAGTACATCTGACTTGTGACTTGTGACTTAAAACCACCGCCATAATCCTAGTCCGCTGGCGGCGGGGTCCCCAAGCCAGTCCGGCGGCGTGAGCCACACGAACGCCAGGATCGCAATGACCCACAGGTCGTACGGGACCGTCGTGCGCTCGTCCCGCCAGAAGAACGCCCTCCAGAACGGATTCGCGACATCCGGCATCGGCCGGTTGTTCAACGCCAGATATGTGTAGTGCATCCGGTTGATCACCGTGACGACCGACAGCACCAGGATGACCCACAGCACGCCCGCCATCCGGTCGGTAAACGCGCCGATCATGAAGAGGACGATGCGCTCCGGCCGCTCCATGAATCCGACCTTGCACTTCTCAATGAGCGACTCCGCGCGCGCCCGCGCGTAGCTGGTCATCACCGAAAACACCATCGCCAGCGCGGCGATCATGACGTAGTCGGGCCGGCCGCGGTCGGCGTAGAGGTAGATCAAGCCGAGGAACAACGCGAGGTCCGACAGGCGGTCGAGCGTTGAATCCCAGAAGGCGCCAAACTGCGACGAGGTATTGGT
This sequence comes from Vicinamibacterales bacterium, assembly GCA_964202965.1. Taxonomy (GTDB): domain Bacteria; phylum Acidobacteriota; class Vicinamibacteria; order Vicinamibacterales; family UBA2999; genus CAXNKG01. Next base: position 23,989 of record CAXNKG010000035.1, on the reverse strand, counting down.
GAGGTGCGCCACCTTGCCGTCGATGAAGTCGAAGATATTGGCGACGATCATGATGACGCCGGCCAGCGCGAAGCGGTCGACCGCGAGCGCCCACGCCGCGCCGGCATTGATCAGCACGCCGACGAGCGTGAGGATGTTCGGGTGGATGCGCAGCGCGACGCAGGCGGCGATGATGGCGCGGAGCGGGAACATGCACGCGGTTCCCACGAGCCCTGTAAACGTCATGTGGCTTGGTATAGTGAGGGGTTTCGGCCGCTCAGACTAGAGTCCCCATAGTACCGCATGCCCATTTACGACCTCAAGGAGCAGATCGCGCGGTTGCCCGAGCAGCCCGGCGTGTATCTGTGGCGCAATGCGGCCGGCGAGACGATCTACGTCGGCAAGGCGCGCGCGCTGCGGGATCGCGTGCGCAGCTACCTGGGGGCCGCGGGGGCGAGCCCCCGCCACGACGCGCTCCTCGAGGAGATCGCGAGCGTGGAGGTCATCGTCACCGACTCGGTGATGGAGGCGCTGGCGCTCGAAAACAATCTGATCAAGCAGCGGCGTCCGAAGTTCAACATCCTGCTGCGCGACGACAAGAACTACCCCTATCTCCAGCTCACGACCAGCGAGGCGTTCCCGCGGGTGCTGGTGGCACGCCGGGTCGAGAAGGACGGCGACTTCTACGCGGGCCCGTTCCTGCCGGCGAAGCTCGCGCGCCAGACGATGGGACTGTCGCACCGGTTGTTCGGCCTCCGATCGTGCAACGAAGTGATTACCGGACAGCGGGGCCGGCCCTGTCTCGAATACGACATCAAGCGGTGCATCGCCCCCTGCGTGGCCGAGGTCTGCACCGAGGAGCGCTACGGCGCGGCGGTCGCGAGCACGAAGCTGCTGCTGGAAGGCCGGAACGACGAGCTGATCGACACCCTGCGCGAGCGGATGGCGCAGGCGGCCGAGGGCGAGCGCTACGAGGTAGCCGCGCAGTTGCGGGACGCGCTGCGGACGGTGCAGACGCTGCGCGACCGCCAGCAGAAGGTCGCCACGCCGCAGCTGGGCGATCGCGACGTGTTCGGCCTCAAGGTCGGCCCGAGCGGCGGGGCCATCCAGGTCTTCGCCATGCGCGGCGGCCGCGTCGTCGAGCGCGTCGAGCTGAGTACCGAGCCGGGCGGGGTGGCGCAGCGGGATGCCGAGGTGCTCCAGGCAGCGCTGCAGCAGTTCTACGAGGACCGGGTGCCGCCGGCCGACATCAACCTGCCGCTGGAGGTCGAGGAGACCGAGCCGATCGAAGCCTGGCTCTCGGCCCGCGCGCAGCGCCGGGTCCGCATCACGGTGCCGCAGCGCGGCGACCGGCGGGCGCTTGTCGATCTGGCGACCCGGAACGCGGAGCTCGCCTACCGCACGAAATTCAACGAGACGACCGCCGCGCACTTCGACGCGCTCGAATCGCTGCGCGAGGCGCTGGCGCTGCCGGCCCTTCCACGGCGGATCGAGTGCTTCGACATCTCCACCATCCAGGGGAGCGAGACGGTGGCCTCTATGGTCGTCTGCGAAGACGGCCGGATGAAGAAGGGGGAGTATCGGAAGTTCAGGATAGGAAGGCTCGAGGCTCGAGGCTTGAGGCTCAAGGCGGGCCCAGGGCCCAAAGCGCTGACCCTTGAGCCCAAGGCCCTGAGGCCTGAAGCCCGCAACGACGACTTCGCGGCCATGCGCGAGGTCGTCCAGCGTCGCTATCGCAAGATCATGGAGGATGGCGGACCGTTTCCCGATCTGATTGTGATCGACGGCGGCAAGGGGCAGCTGTCAGCGGCGTACGACGCACTTGCGTCGATTGGGCTGGGGAATCTCGTGGCGGTCGGACTGGCCAAGAAGGAAGAACTGCTGTTTCTCCGCGATCGCGCGGAGCCGGTCGCGCTCGGAGCAGGCGAGCCGGCGCTGCTGCTGCTGCAGCGCATCCGCGATGAAGCCCATCGTGTTGCGGTGACGTTCCACCGGAAAGCGCGGTCGATGCGCGACCTGCGGTCGGAGCTGGACGCGGTGCCCGGGATCGGGCCGCGGAGGCGGAAGGCGCTGCTGACGGCGTTCGGCAGTCTCTCGGGGGTGCGGCGCGCGACGCGTGAAGAACTCGAGGCGGTGGTCGGTCCGAAGACCGCCACCGCCGTCATCGACTACTTCGCACGGTCGGCGTAGCGGATTCGCTGTTACCAGCGGTATATCAGCCGGACGGCACCGGTGTGCGCGGTATACGGCCGCCACTGATACATCAGGCTGAACAGCGCTGGAAACACCGGGCTGTTCAGCGTGCCCGGCGACAGCGCGAAGTCCTCGACGTTGTACTTGTCGAAGGCGTACCCGAGCCCGAGCGCCAGGTTGCCGGCCAGCGCGTACCGCAAGTCGGCCGTCGCGCGCTGGATCTCGTTGCGCACCGCCGGCAGCTGCCGGGGCGCGACGAGCGTGCTGTTGGACGGCAGCAGGTAGAGATACTGCGCGCGCGAGCGCACGTAGTCGTAGCCGACGCCCACCGCGGTGCGCGACGTGACCTGCGGCACTTCGGCCCGTGCCGTCACCGTGTGGACGTTCTCGTCCATGTCGGTTGACCAGTCGCGCGTCGGATCATCGAACTGCGGGCCCGGGTTGGCCTGCCGCGACCGCTGCAGCGTGGTGTAGTTCTCGTAGCCGTAGGTGACGCCGAACGTGGCGGCCTCGCGCGGCGCCAGGTCCACGCCAACCGTGTACGAGAGCAGGTCGTTGTCCTGCAGGCCGAACGCGGCGTCCGGCCGGCGTTCCTGCCCGATCCCGACCGAGCCGTTCAGCGCGACCGAGTCGAGCGGCATGACCTGCACGATCGCGGTCACGCGGTCGCGGGTGCGGTCGGAGATGTCGAACTGCCGCAGCGACACCTGCTCCCCGATGTCGCTGAGCACCTCCTCGTCCAGCCCCTCCCCCGTGCGCACGGCATGTTCGTACTGCAGGCGCACCGAGCCCCAGTTCAGGCCGGTGCTGTCCAGAGCCGCCCGGAGCACCTGCTCGGTGGTCTCCTCGAACTGCCTGAACGTGCGGTCGTCTCGCTCGCGGCCGTACCCGAGCCGGAAGGCGGCAAACCGCAGCGGCGTGAAGGACGCATCCAGATCGAGAAAATGCCGCGTGTACCCGAACGGCTGGCTCCCGCCGGTGTCGGACGTGGCCACCGCGCTGTCGGCGCGCACGAACTGGCCGACGGCAAAGTGCGGCGTCCGGTTGTCGTAGTCGTAGACGCGGAACTGGCCGTTCAGCCAGACCATTCGCGCCGGCCGCGACGTGAGGCGATAGTTCATCGCCACGATGCGCGCCTCGGCGTCGGCGCTGGCGCGCGCCAGCGGGATCGGGGCGATCGCGGTGTTGATCGTGTAGGGCAGGAGCGCCTGATCCTGCAGCCAGTTCCCCACCGAGACGTACCCGGACGCCCGGCTGCGCGCCGGCAGCGCCACGGACCCGGCCGCGCTGACGGTGTGCGCGGTGCTGTCGGGCCAGAGCGGCATGCGGCCCTGCGAGCCGGCCGTGGCCGAATCGGTCAGGGTGAGCGGGCTGTCCCAGACGAGCGTCTCGGCGCTGTTGTTGAACCACGATCCGTCGTAGGCCAGCTTCGCCATGCCCCGGGCGTTCGACCACTCAGCCGCGGCGTTGACGTCGTTGGTCCGATGGTTGATCGGCGCCGGCAGCTCCACCGCGATGTTCTGTCCGAACGTCCCCGCGAACGGCTGCTCGCCCTTCCGCGCGGTGCTGAGGAGCGAGACCTTGAGATCCACATCGCGCGTGGCCGCATAGGTGAAGCGGACGTCGGCGGTGTCGCGCCGCGAGCGGAGGTCGAACGGCCGGCTCAGGCCCACGAACGCTGCGGTGGTCGAGGCCCCGCTCTGTACCGCCCGCTGCGTCCCATCGTCGAGGCGGAAGACGCCGGTTCCCCCGGACGTGAACGGGGTCTGAGTGCTCGTGCTGTAGAAGAGCGGAACCTGGTTCCAGTCGACGCTGCTCTTCCACCGGCCGTACTGCTGGAAGGAGGCCGAGTAGCGCTGGTCCCGATACCCGGCGTGGTCCACGACGGCGGTGGCGAGCCAGGTGTCGGTGTCGCGCCGGTAGCGAAGCCGATCGACGGTTGGCCCCCGGCGCAGGTCGCGAAGGCGCTGGTACCGGGCGGGGTCGCCCGACACGCTGGTCAGCCGCGCGCCGAAGTCCACTTCGCCGATCCACGCCGAGAGCGGTGACGAGGCGTCGGTGGCGGAGGGCGGTGCCGGGGGTGTCTGGCCGGCCGCCACTCCCGGCAGCGCGAGGAGTCCGGTAAGAAGAAGCGTGGACGTCAGTCTTTGCATGGTCGCCTCCCTTACCGGATGAACGTTTGACCGGCCGGGTGATTCGAGCCGTGGATCTGCGAATGGCAGTTTACGCACCCGCGCCCCACGACCCTGACGCTCTTGTTCTGAAACGACAGACTGTCGTAGATCGTCGAGGGATGCCGCGTGCCGATGTGACAGCGCTGGCACAGCATCGGCAGCTTCGCCACGAGCATGCGGTCGTTCGACGATCCGTGCGGGTCGTGACAGGAGATGCAGCTCTCGCGGCCCGCGGCGTGCTCGAAGAGAAACGGTCCGCGTTTCTCGGTGTGGCACGAGACACAGCTCTCGTTGACCCAGTTGCCCACGCGCAGCTGCCTCACGTTGGTGGACCCGTGCGGGTTGTGGCACGACGAGCACTGCATCTTGCCTTCCTGCACCGGCATGTGCGAGACCCGCTTGATCTTCAGGGCCTGTGGCCGGTGACACGTCGCACACAGATCCACTTCGTTCTCCGTCTTCAACTGCGCGCGCGGCGACTCGGGCGCGTGCACGCTGTGGCACGTGATGCAGGACAGGTTGCGCGCGTCGTGGGCGCCGCCGCGCCAGAGCGCGTGTGACGACTGCGTGTGGCACGACAGGCACGTGTCGCTCACGTCGCGCGGGGCCATCTGCGTGAACTTGCGGATGGACGTTTCGACCGACGGGTCGTCGATATGCTGCGACCCCGGCCCGTGGCAGCTCTCGCACCCCTGCGCCGCCGCCGGCGACCGCGGATGCGCCGCCTTGCCGTGCGGCGTGCGGTCGAGCGCGGTGGTCAGGCCGTCGTGGCAGGACAGACAGGTGTCGCTGCCGACGTAGGTGGCGGCCGCCTGCGCCGCGGCCGGCGCCTGCGCGGCGGCGCGGTCGCCCCCGTCAAAGGCGGCCGTCATCGTGAGCGCCAGCAGGTACGTCACCCCCGCGGTCAGAAGGAAGAATGTCCGTTGTCTCATACGCGTCCTCGCCGCCGGAGGCACCCGCCTGCGGCTCTTGGGCCTATTCGATCGTGTGGCATAGCTCGCAGTCCTGGCGGATGACGCTCCCGTCTGCCGCCTTGTGTTCGTCGTCGTGGCACCGGAAACATCCCGGCGCGTCGAGATGGCCAAGATGGTTCGGATAAGTCCCCCAGGTGACCCTCATCGTCGGAAACACGTTGCGCGCCCAGGCATCCTGCGCGGCCGCGACGGCCCGCTCGACCAGGCGCGCGTCCTGGCCGCCGGCTTTCGCATAGAAATCCCTGAGCCGGCGCCCGATCGCGTCCAGCGCGCTCGCACGACTGGGATATTCGGCGCCGACGGCGGCGACGACCTCGCGGCGCGCGAACGGCAGCTCGCGCGGGACCCGTCCCTGCGCGATTGCGGCGTCGACCGCGCGTTCCGGAGACGGGTGGAACGTGTGGGCGGGGCGGTTATGACAGTCCATGCAGTCCATGCGCCTGCGGGTACCTGACGCGAGCTGCTCCGGCGTCGTGCCCTCGACCGCGAATTCCCGGACCTGCCCGTCGCGACAGCGGAGACGCACGTACGGAATCGTCGCCCGTGTGTCGTCGGTCGCGATGTACTCGATCTCGTTGTCCAGGTTCATGTGCCAGTGGATGCCTGTCCCGATGCCGAGCGCGCGACTACCACCACCGACATGCAATTGCAGCGCCGTCACACTCTCAGTGCCCGGCTCATCGTTGGCGTATTCGGCGATCCGTCGAATCTTGTCGCCGTGAAATTTCTCTGGCCAGTGGCACTGTTCACAGGTCTCCCGCGCCGGCCGCATCGATGTCACCGGCGTCGGAATAGGCCCGGTGACGCGGCCGGTCGCCGCCTGAAAGAACTGCCGCGCCCCGGTGATCTTCGATTCCACCAGCGCGCCGGCGCCGCGGCCGACATGACACGTGGCGCAGGCCACGCGCGCGTGCGGCCATGCCGGATACGACGAGTACTCCGGTTCCATCGTCGTGTGACAGACCTGCCCGCAGAACTCCGGGGACTCGGTGTACTCGACCGCGCCGTAGCTGGCGGCCGAAACGATGATCAGGTTGACGGCCGTCGCGCCCGCCACGAACAGAAGCGTGCGGCGGACGTTCGGGTCGCCCAGATCAAGAGTCGACGAGGGCGCGCCCGCGTCACCGGCTCGGACGCCCCGGCGCCGCTCGACCCAGAGCCCCAGCGGGATAAGGAGCAGGCCGAGGACGAAGAGCCCTGGCACGAGCACGAACACGACGATGCCGGTGTACGGGTTCTGCAGGAAACCGAGCAGATGCAGCGCGACCAGCGCGAGAAACAGGAGCCCGCACGCCGTGGTGAGGGCGACACCAGTGGCCGAGATGACATTGCGCAGCGCGGCGGCGACGGACGGGCGCATACGGCGGCCGGGACGGCTGTGACGTTACGGCTTGTTCAGGCTCTGCAAGTAGGCGACGAGGCCGTCGAGCTCCTCCTTGGGCAGCGTCGCGTAGGCCTTCATCGGCGGCTTGCGCTCAGCCTTTGTCTTTGCGGCCATCGCGGGCGCGTCGACAATCCACTGCCGGATTGCGTCGGCCGACAGCTTCGCTCCGACGCCGTCGAGAGGCCCTTTCTTGTTCCCCAGCGCCGCAATCGAATGGCAGATGGAACACTTCTGGGCGGCGAAGACCTTCTGGCCCTGCTCGACCTGGGCCGGTGTCTGCGCGGCCGCGGTGTGGGCCGCAGCCAGCGTGGCGACGAGAACGAGAGTAGTCAGCGTCTGTCTCACGAGGGTTCTCCTTGGATTCAAGTGGTTCCAAAGCAAGCGAAATGCCGGGCCGCCCTCCTCCCGCCTTCGGCCGGATTTCCTGAGGAAACCTGGTCGAAGATGGCGGAACGACGCCCGGCAGTGCGGATATTTCCCCACTGGGAAATATAATCCACAATTTCCGGCCGCCGACGAATGCGGTAGTCTCCCAAGCGTGATCACACAGTCCGACCCCAGCGGCGGGCGCCGCAGCGTGCTGAACTGGCTGCTGGGTCTCTGGGGCGGTGGCGTGATTGGGTCGGTCTTCTATCCCGTCGTCCGGTATCTGGCGCCGCCCGATGTCCCCGAAGCGACGACGCTGTCGGTCAGCGCGGGAAGCGCCCAGGCGCTCCTGCCGAACACCGGACGTATCGTGCCGTTTGGCTCACGGCCGGCGATTGTGCTCCGCACCGTATCCGGCGAGCTGCGTGCCTTCTCCGCGACGTGTACCCACCTCGACTGCACCGTGCAGTACAGACCTGATCTCCAGGGAATCTGGTGCGCCTGCCACAACGGGCAGTACGACGTGAACGGCCGCAATGTGGCGGGCCCTCCGCCCCGCCCGCTCGATTCGTACGACGTCGACGTCAGCAACGGCGAGATCATCATCACCCGGCGCTCATGACGCGGATGCCGCTTCGCTCGTGGCTCGAGGAGCGGCTGCCGCTCGCTGACGTGGTCGCGACCCTGCGCCACAAGCGGGTGCCGCACCATCGGTACTCGGTGTGGTACTACTTCGGCGGGGTCACGCTCTTTCTCTTCGGCATTCAGGTGGGGACCGGCGCCCTGCTGCTTCTGTACTACCGCCCGAGCGCGGCCGAGGCCTACGAGAGCGTGCAGTTCATCGTCACGCGCGTGCCGTTTGGCTGGCTGGTGCGCTCCATCCACGCCTGGTCGGCGAATCTCATGGTGGCCAGCGGCTTCGCGCATCTCTTCAGCGTGCTTTTTCTGCACGCGTACCGCCGTCCGCGTGAACTCACATGGATGAGCGGCGTCGTACTCCTGTTTCTGACGCTGGCGTTTGGGTTCACCGGTTATCTCCTGCCGTGGAACGACGTGTCGTTCTTTGCGACACGCGTGGGGACCGACATCGCGGCGACGGTCCCGTTCATCGGCCGTGGCATCGTCCGATTCCTGCGGGGCGGAGACGATGTGTCGGGGGCGACGCTGACGCGCCTGTTCGGCTTTCACGTGGCCATCCTGCCCTCGATTGCCACGGCCCTTGTGGGATTCCACCTGTTCCTCGTCCAGCGGCATGGGATGAGCCTCCCGCCGTCCGTCGAACGTCAGGCGGCCGGGGATCCCGCCGCGATGCGGTCGATCCCGTTTCTGCCGCACTTTCTCCTGCGCGACCTGTTTGCCTGGACGGCGATGCTGGCGGTGCTCGCCGGGCTGGCGACGGCGTTTCCGACGGAACTGGGCACGAAAGCCGACCCCTTCGCGCCCGCACCTGCCGGCATCCGGCCGGAGTGGTACTTTCTCTGGGCCTTCGAGGTCCTGAAGCATGTGCCTGCGAACGTCGCAGGACTCAACGGAGAGCTTGTCGCCGTCGCCGCGATCGCCGCCGGTGCGGCCGGGGCGCTGCTGCTGCCGTTCTTCGCCGGGCAGACGGCCCGCGCACGGCGCGGTGTGGTCTGGGCCGGGCTGGCGGCCTTCGTTTTCATGTGCGTGATGACCGGCCTCGCGCTCATGGCGGCGGCGCCATGAGACGACGTCATTGCGCGGCAGCCGTGCTGTTCGCCTGTCTCGCCGCCGACGCGCAAGCCCAGTCGGCCGGTGTGAGCGCGGCTGACGCGTTCCGGAACGATGTGCATGCGGCGGCGGGTCTCACCTGCGCCGCCTGTCACCCGTCGGGCGGCCCCGGAACGTACCAGGCGCCGCCGCGGACGGCGATCGCACCGCTCTGCGCCACGTGCCATGGTGATGCCGCGTACATGCGGAGATTCGACCCGCAGGTCCGCGTCGATCAGCACCTGCAGTACCAGACAAGCGCCCACGGCAGGCGGATGGCCATGGGGGACGACCGCGCCGCCACCTGTACCGACTGCCACGGCGCGCATGGCGTGACGCGCGTGGCTGACGCGCGGTCGCCGGTCGCGCCGCTCAACGTGACCACGACGTGCGCGCGCTGCCACGGAGACCCGGTGCGCATGGCGGCGTTCGGGCATGATGCCGCTCCGCCCGCAGACTGGGCGGCCAGCGTGCACGCCGCGGCGCTCCTCAAGCGCGGGGATACGTCGGCGCCGACCTGCATGGCGTGCCACGGCAGCCACGGCGCGACGCCGCCCGGCGTCACGGCCGTCGCCAATGTCTGCGCGCAGTGCCATGTGCGTGAAGCGGAGTTGTTCCGGGCGAGCCCCAAGAAAGACATCTTCGAGGCGCTCGGCCAGGCCGAGTGCCTCGCCTGCCACAGCAATCACCGTATCGAACCTCCCGGGGACGCGTGGGTCGGAGTCCAGGAGGGTGCGGCCTGCGCGCAGTGTCACGACGCCTCGGGCGACAGTGGGAAGGCGATCCTCGGCATTCGCGGGGAACTGGATCGCCTCTCCGCCGCGGTCTCGGAGGCTGATGCGCTTCTGACCCGGGCGGAGCGGGCGGGCATGCCCATCGATGAGGGGCGGCTCCTGCTGCAGGAGGCACGGGAGCATCAGGTGCAGTCCCGCGTCCTCGTCCACGGCTTTGCGTTCGCGTCGTTGGCGAAGACAGCCGCAGAAGGACAGACGGCCGCGCGGCGGGCCCATGACGTCGGCGACGCTGCCATGGAGGAGCTGGATGTCCGCCGCCGCGGGTTGGCGGTGGCGACGCTGCTCGTGCTGGCCTTCCTGGCCGCGTTGTGGATGAAGATCCGGCGGCTGCCGCCGGCTGCGGACAATCCGCCCGCCTGACAACGTTCCCCCACGCGGCCGAGCGACACCGTGGCCGATCGGGCTGCCTGAATCGCGCGACGGGAAGCCGATTTACCGAATGACCGCGGTGGTGCGGGTCAGCTCCACCGACGCCGACTCGGACATCTGGTCCCAGAACGAGACGAAGCGCCGCGGTTCGGGCGCATCGTACGCGCGGAGGTTGTCGGCCCACCGGAACGCAATCGTCTGGTAGCGCAGCGACACCACGGCCCGGAGCGTCCCCTCCGGCCGATCGAGCGGAATCCGGTAGCGTACCGTGTCGCCCTCGGCGGCGAAGTCCGCGTCCGCGCGCGCCGTGCCGCGCACCGCGATGTCGTCGCCGGCGGTGCCCTTGTTGAAGCCCCGCGGCAGGAGGCGGTTGTCCTTGAGGAACGCCACGCCCCGCAGCAACCCGGTCGTCAGCCGTCCGGCGCTGTCCGCGATCATGGATTCGTAGATCTGCACCTGGTCTGCTTGGGTAATCTCGTCGTAGTGAGGCTCATACCGGAGCGCGTCCGCGTCGTTGTCGTTGCCGGCGATGGCACCGCGGCGATCGATCGCGCCGGATTCGAACACCGTCCGGTTCGCCGCGTCGGTGACCGTCACGTGGAGCCAGACGCGGCGTGACGGGTACCCGGTCGGCAGCTTGTGACCCGTCAGATTGCGGACGGCCACGTCGAGCTCCAGCGCGGCGCCGTTTCGTGCCGCGTGTGTGACCGCCACGGCGGCGGTATCCGTCTGCAGCTGGCGGACGGTCGCATTGGCGGCGGCGTCCAGCTCGTGGGGCAGCGCCTCGACGCCCAGCTGGTCGCGGAAGCGGTTCATCATCCGCAGCATGAAGGCGTTGCCGCCGAGAAAAGTGTGGCGCGCCATCGCGTCGCGTGGCTCTCCGAGGACGGAGGCGATCGGAGTCGAGGCGGCCGAGGGCATGTGGCACGACTGGCAGCTCTGTTCCTCGCGGAAGGCGCTGTGGAGCCATTCCTGATAGGGCACCTGCTCCGGCAGCGACCCGAGGTGCGCGCCGTCCGGCCCAAGCGCCTGTGTAATGAGCGTGTGGCACGTCGCGCACAGCTCGGACTGGGCGATGTGCTTGCCCTCGGCCGGCTGGACGCCGGTGGCGGACTGCATGATGCGCGTCCGCCCCTTGTCTACTTCGTACCGGCCCTGCATGCGCGGAGGGCCCGGCGCGACGACGAACCCGCCGACGAAGCTCTCGGGCGTCCCGAGCTTGTCGGGGGCAATCTGATGACACAACGTACAGGACACGCCGTCGGCCGCGAGACGATGCTGCTCGGTCGTCCCTTTCGTGGTCGGCAGCAGCCGGAACATTTCGCCCTTGCCGCCGGCCGCCACGGCGAGCGTGCGGGCCATCGGCATGTGGCAGATCGTGCACTCGTCCTCAATCTCGGCCTGGGCTTTGGGATGATCGAGGATCTCGCGGCGCACTCCGGCCATCCAGTACGGGTCGCGCGAGGAGTTGGCCATCATCGACGCGCGCCAGGCGAGGCCGATCGACACGTCCTCCCCGGAAGGCGTCGTCAGGCCGTTGTGGCAGGCCACGCAGTTGTCCGAGGTTTGAAACGACAGCCCCTGGTGCGCTGCCGCACCGGCCGGCGGCGCCGGCTGCTGGGCGCGTGGCGCCGATGCGAGCAGGAATACCAGCCACGCGCACGCGGCCGCGAAGACGAGCCGTCCAGGAAGCCTCGTTACCATCCGTCCCTCAGCCCGCCGTCAAACCAGTCCCAGAGGAAATACGTGATGACCTGTGCGTGGCGTGCCCCCCGATCGGTGACCGGGATGCGGACGCCGGCATTGATCATCAGGTGCTGGCGCGTATTGAGCGTCACCTGCATCTGCGGCACCAGATCCCATTGCACGCGCTGGCCCGATTCGAGCTCGCGCGCGCCCAGCACTTCAACCATCGGCGACCAGGCCCGCCCGAATCGTCCCTGTTCGAAGGTCGTGCCGATCGCCCCCCGCCAGAACGCCTCGGGCGCCGCGAGATCGCGATTCGCCGGGATCTCGGCACCCACCTGTGCGTGCATGAAGCTGTTGCGGGGGAGGATCTGGCCCGCCGTGAGGAAGGGCTCGAAGATGGTGACGCCTTTGCCGAGGCCGAGCGATTCCTTCCCGGTAGGGAGGACCACCTCACCCGCCGCGCTGACGATGGTGCCCGTGGCACGGCTGTGGTGCAGCACGCGCTTGACCGCGACCTTCACGTCCCCCAGTCCGCGGCTCCAGCCGGCCGTCGATTCCTTCAGCGACAGCGGCACCGCCACCTCGAGCTGGTTGCGCGACCCGAACCGCTTCTCATACAGGACCTCGTTCGTGACGGCGCCGAGCGCTCCGCCGCCGACCGACGTCGTCAACACGGCTTCGTTCTCCGGGTAGGCCTTCTCCGTGACGAGCGCGCGGGGCAGGTTCAGATCGCCCGGCGCCCATGCGGGGTCGTCGCAGAACCCCTTGAGATGTTCGATGATGCTGAGGAGCTCGTCCTCGGACAGCGCCTCGCCGAAGGCCGGCATCCGCCGGTCGAAGCCGCGAACCGGCCCGCCTTGATGGGCGATCGCCAGCCAGTCGGCGTATGGCTCGACACTGGTAAAGGAGCAGACCGTGAAATCCGGAATTGGAGTGTCGAAGCCGACCAGGCTTCGCGGTGCGCCCGTGCCATCGACGGCATGGCACGCGGCGCACGCGGCTCGATAGAGCTCGGCCCCGCTGCGATCCGGAGCCGGCTGCCGGACGGGTGCTGGCGGCGCCTGTCCGCGCAGGCCCGTCGCGAGCGGCAGTGCGACGAACCAGATCAGCAGCGCGAGACGGATCGACCAGCGAGCCATGGTGTGTCGCGACACTAGCACGCGCGTACGCGCGCCCACTAATCGGAGACCCAGTCTCAGAATCGTTCTCAGTTCACGGGTCGAGCGTGAACAGCGGAGAGTCGTCGACGAGGAGCTATGTCATGCCGGCCGACTCGACAAGATGCCGGGCCGCCGACTTCACCGTGACGGTGGCCATGATTCCTCTCCCCAGCTCTGAAGCGTCCGGATGTAGTTGGCGCGTTCGAGCGCTTCGGGATCGCTGACCGCCTCAAAGCTCGCGCGGCCGCGTACCTCGTCGAGCGACCCGAACTCGTGTTGCGCCATCCATTGCTCGAGTCCCTCGCGCAGGGTCTGGACGTGCCGGATGCCGTGACGCAGGAGGGCAGAGACGAGCTGGACGGCATCGGCACCCGAGAGAATCGCCTTCACGCTGTCCTCGGGTGTGTTCACGCCGCCGGTGACGGCGAGGGCCGGCCGCACGCGGCCGTGGAGGATCGCCAGCCAGTGGAGCCGGAGGAGAAGCTCGCTGCTGGACGACAGCTCGACGTGCGGCGCGACCTTCATCGTCGTGATGTCGAGGTCGTTCTGGTAGAAGCGGTTGAACAGCACGAGCGCGTCCGCTCCGGCGGCGTCGAGCCGCCTGGCAAAATGGGCAAACGAGGTGAAGAAGGGCGTCACCTTGACCGCCACCGGAATCGTGATGATCCGCTTGACCTCGTGGACGATGCCGGCGAGCTGGTCTTCGATGGCGGCGGCCGGGACGCGACCCTCGGTAAAGAGTTCGTACAGGTTCAGTTCGAGCGCGTCGGCGCCGGCCGCCTCGATCAGCCGCGCGAACTTCAGCCACGATTCCTGCGACGTCCCGTTCAGCGACCCGATCACCGGAATATGGACCGCCTCCTTGGCCCGCCGTACGTGCTCGGCATAGGCGTCGGGTCCGAAGGCATACCGGGACGGCGGCGGAAACACCGCGAAGGCGTCCGAGACGTTCGGATCCGTCGGGTCCGTGTGGCGGATGCGGCCGGCGTCGGTCGCCGTGATCTGTTCCTCGAACAACGAGTGAAGGACCACGGCGGCGCACCCGGCGTCTTCGAGGCGCCGGATGGTATCGAGATGCTGCCCGAACGGCGAGGCGCTGGCGATGAACGGGTGCGGAAGCCGAAACCCGAGGTACGACGTGTCGGTGCGCATGACCCGTTTCAGGGCACGACGTAGCCCATGTCGTAGGTGCGAATCCGTTCGCTCGCCTTGCCGACGGCGTCACGCTGCGCCTCGACGAGGTCCGTCACCGTCGGGGGCAGCATGCCCTTCAGCGCGTCCTCGTACGCGTCGAGCGCCGCGTGCTCGCCGCGCGCAGCTTCCGAGATGAGCGCGTGGCTGTGACTGCCTGGCACCAGACCACGCAGTCCAATCCAGCCGCGGTGCAGGGCCGCGGCGTTCGACCCGTCGTCCGGCTGTCCGCCGAGCCGATGCAGGTGCGGCGTCAATTCGTCCGCAAACCGCTTGCGCTCGGCTGCGAGCTCCCCGAAGAGCGCCTTCAGCTTGGGATCGGTGACCTGATCCGCCGCGGCGCGGTAACCGTGCTCGCCGTCCCTGCAGATGTCAATGAGGTGGTGCAGCACCTCGCGTTCGGTTCGTTCGGCCATCGTCGTTCTCCTCCAGGCGTGTCGAGTAATGGACGGGTTTGCCGCGTGATGAGCCGTGGTGCAGGTTGCGCGCCAACAGCATTCGGGGCGTGATGCCGCGTTCTGCGTGTGAATTCCCACTGCTGACAACCGGCGCCGTTGCCGCCGCGAACTAGTTCGCGGGGGTGTGAAATACTCCCCGCGCTACCGCGCGCCGCCGACGAAGCGTTTATGGCAGGTTTCGCAGGTGAAATACACCGCGTCGCCGGCGTCGACGAGCGCGTCGCCGTCGTGCTTGCCGGCCAGGGTGCCTGCGCGCGCGGCCTCACGCACCAGCGCCTCCGCCATTTCGTTCCATTCGGCCTCAGGCCTCGCAAGCGGCGCGCGTTGGAGCAGGCGGCCTGATTCGGCGAGCCTCTCCGCGGCCGCCTGGACCGCCCGCCATCCCTCGTCTGTGGTGGGTACTTCTGACTGCGCCTCGAAGATGACGTCGGATGCCGGCCCCGTCGTGCCGAGCATGACGTCCAGGACCGTCGATTGCGCGGTGCCGCCCTGGCCGGCCGCGGCGCCGGCGGCGAGCAGCAGCGCGCACGCGGCTGCCGCCGTGATTGTGCGGATGGTGGTGTGCATGGCGGCCCCCGTTGCAGACCTCGCGCCAGCGGCGAGACTTTCCGCCGGGGGTGCGGGAAAGTCAGCAGCCACCGGCCCCGGGCTCGTCATCGACGCGCAATTCGGGCGCGATCGCCCGGCATGCTTGATGCTCAGCCTGCCGTGAAGGCCGCCGCAATGCCGGCGGCCTTCGAGGAGCGGTCATGGTCCCGCGATTCACGCTCGCCTTCGCCGCACGCGCGCTAGTGAGCGCCGCATGGCTCGTGTCGCTGACGCCCGCGGGCGCACTGGCGCAGACGACGTCCGACGCCGCGGCCCTCACGGTGTTCGCGGACCGAATCGACCATTACGCGCGCCTCAGGGGACGGCTCGAGGAGCCGCTCCCGCCCTTCGACGACCGGCGTGGCGCGTGGCCCGTCATGCTCACCCGGCGCTACCTGGCGTCCACCCTGCGCGCGGCGCGCCCGCAGGCTGGGTCAGGCGCCATCTTCACGCCGCCGGTGGCCGACCTGTTCCGCCGTCTGATTGCGCAGCGGCTGCCGGAGGTCGATCCCGAAGGCCTGAGCGGGTGGGACGCGGACCTCGGCGTGGAGATCGTGGTCCACGAGCCGGTGCCGGCCTGGTCGCGTCTGGCGATCCCCCACGAGTTCCTCGAATTGTTTCCGCCGCTCCCGGACGGAATCGAGTACCGGATGGTGAACGACGCGCTGGTGCTGTGGGACGCGCACGCCGAGATTGTGGTCGACGTGCTGCCCGCGGTGTTCATGGCGCGCTAGACAGGAGGCAATGTCATGTCACGAATGCAGGGGACGTGTCTGGTCGCCGGCGCGGCGGCGGCGGGCGCCGCGACCTCACAACGGCGCCAGACGTCGCAGCACGGCCCCGATGGCGATGGCCGCAGGAAGGGATGTCCCGACGTCGGCGACGGTGCCCGCAGGGTAGCTCCACGGCAGACCAATCGGCGTCGCGCGTGGGAACAGGGGAATCTATCGACGCCGACGCCACGCGGCTGATGACTGCGCTGGGGCGCAACGATCCGAAGCTGACGTCGCTCCAGGTCCTGGAGTAATCCCAGCCGTCTCAGGGGCGGCCCGTTCTGTCTGTGGTACCCTTCCGCTCCTATGCAGGTCACTCCACACATTTTGCGCACGTGGCTTGCGGCGGCCGCCGCGGCCGCGATGCTCGTCGCCGGCGCCGCCGCGCAGCAGCCGCAGGTCCAACGCACGGTACTGCTGCAGCAGGATGTGGCGATGCCGGGCTACCAGAACCTCATGGTGGCCGTCACGATTCCGGCCGGCGGACGCGAAGGGCGCCACACGCATCCGGGCACCGCGATCGTACACGTCCTCGATGGCGCGCTGACGCTGGACCATGACGGCCGGATGCGGGCGACGTACAAGAAGGGCGAGACGTTCTTCGTGGAAGCGGGGAAAGTGCACGAGGGGATGAACCTGGGCACGACGGCCGTCAAGGCGATCGCCAGCTTCGTCGTCGACAAAGGCAAGCCGCTCACGAGCCAGGTCCCGTAAGTGTCCGGGATCGACGCCACGCAGCTCGTCACGGGGTTCCTCGTTCTCGTGATGTCGCTGACCGTCCACGAGGCGGCCCACGCCTGGTCGGCCGACCGCCTCGGTGATTCGACGGCCCGCACGCTCGGGCGCCTCTCCCTCAACCCCGCGGTGCACGTCGATCCGATCGGCACGATCCTCTTCCCGCTGATCGCGATGGTGACGAACCTGCCGCTCATCGGGTGGGCGAAGCCGGTACCGGTGAACCCGGCGCATCTGCGCCCGCACTGGCGGCAGAAGTTCATGTGGATTGCGGCGGCCGGACCGGCGAGCAACCTCGTGCTGGCGGCGATCGCATCGGTGGTCCTGCTGGTCATTGCACCGGCCGAATCGTCGGGAGACGCGATCGCGGGTCCGCTGGCCGCCCGGATGGAGTACCTGCTGCAGACGGCGGTCGTGGTGAACGTCCTGCTGGCACTGTTCAATATGGTGCCGATCCCGCCGCTCGACGGCGGGAATGTCCTCGCGGGGCTGCTCACCGGCCCGATGGCCGACACGTACGACCGGCTACTACGTCCCTACGGCTTCGTGATTCTTTACGCGTTGATGCTGACAGGAATTCTCTGGATGGTGATTGAGCCGCCGGCGGCGTTCCTGCTACGGCTACTGCTGTAGCCCATATCCCATCTTCATCGCCTCGCGGACTTCCGTCAGCGTGGCGTCGGCCACCCGGTTCGCCGTGGCGATGCCGGGGCGGAGCGTGTCGCGGATGACGTCCGCGGCGTGAACCTCCATGGCGGTCCGCCGGGCCCGGATGGGCGCGAGTGTCTCGTTCAAGGCCTCCGTGACGACCGTCTTGAGCGTTCCGCTGCCGCCGTCGCCGATCCGCTCGGCGATGGCTTCGGGCGCGTCCCCGGTACACAGCGACGCCAGCAGCAGCAGGTTGGCGACCTCGGGCCGCTGACCGGGGTCGTACGTGATGCGCCGATCGGTGTCGGTCTTCGCCTTCTTGACGAGAGCCGCCGTCTCGTCTGCCGTCGCGCGCAGGACGACGGCGTTGTTCCGGCTCTTGCTCATCTTCTGCGAGCCGTCCAGTCCGAGGATCTTCGGCGCGTTCGAGAGCAGCGCCTCGGGTTCCGGAAAGATCGGCCGGTCGTCCGGGCAGAAATGCTGGTTGAAGCGGCGCGCGATCTTGCGCGTGAGCTCGAGGTGCGGCAGCTGGTCCCGCCCGACGGGGACGACGTTGCCCTTGCAGAACAGGATGTCGGCGGCCTGATGCACCGGGTAGGTGTACATCGCCGCATTGACCGTCGTCAGGCCCGCGGCATCGATCTCTTCCTTGACGGTCGGATTCCGATCGAGCTCGCCCATGCCGACCAGCGTCAGGAACGGAATCAGTAGCTGATTCAGCGCCGGCACGTGGCTGTGGCAGAAGATGTGGGTGCGGCCGCTCGAGGGTTCGAGTCCCACGGCGAGATAGTCGAGCACCAGCTCGCGCACGTTGTCGGGAATGCTGTCCACCGACTCCCGGTCCGTGAGCACCTGGTAGTCGGCGATGACGATGAACGTCTCGATACCGAGCTGCTGGAGCTCGACCCGGTTGCGCAGCGATCCGAAGTAGTGGCCGATGTGGAGCGGGCCGGTCGGCCGGTCGCCCGTCAGGACGCGATAGCGCGCCGGGTTCTTGAGGAAATCCGCGCGCAGAGCCTGGGACCGGCGGACCGCCTCGTCAAAGGTGCCGCCGCCGTACTCCTGTGTGACGTCGCTCATCGACTACTATCATATGCACGCCGTGGCGGAACACGCAGATTTCGAGTCGTCGCCGGACGCCTATCACGTCAAGCTGGATGCCTTCGAGGGCCCGCTCGACCTGCTCCTCCATCTGATTCGCAAGAGTGAGCTGAACGTCTACGACATTCCCATTGCGGTCATCACGAAGCAGTACCTCGACTACGTCGATCTGATGCAGGAGATGAACCTCGACGTGGCGGGGGAGTTCCTCGTCATGGCGTCGACGCTGATCCACATCAAGTCGCGGATGCTGCTGCCGCGCCCGGACCCGTCGCAGGAGGACGGGGGCCCCGAGGAAGACCCGCGCGAGGCGCTCGTCCGTCGCCTCCTGGAGCATCAGAAGTTCAAGGCGGCCGCCGACCTCCTGCACGATCGGGAGACGCTCCGCGGTGCGCAGTACACCCGCGCCGATGCGAGCGTGGCCGCGGCCGCCGGCGAGCCATTCGAGCCGGAGCTGGAAGTCGATCTCTTCACGCTCCTGTCGGCGTTCCGAGGTGTCCTCGAACGCGCCAACCGGCGGCCCCGCATGGTGCTCCCGCCCGACCAGATCTCGATCGAAGATCGGATTCAGCAGCTGCTCGCGCGACTGTCGGAAACCGAGGCGTGCGGCTTCGAGGACCTCTTCGCCGACGGCGACGGGTCGCGCCCCTTCATGATCGTCACGTTCCTGGCGCTGCTCGAGATGATTCGGCTGAAGATGATCCGCGCGTTCCAGAGCACCGGCTTCGGCGAGATTCGCATCTACAAGCGCGCGCGCCCCGCCGACGCACCTCACCCGATCAGCGATCCCACACAATGACGGCGTTGTTCACACTGCGGCGTTCTGGCTGCTCGGTTCGTGTTCAACTTCGAACGTCGAACGGCCGACGAACCTGAACACGAACAGAGAAGGGAGAAGACAGAAGCGTGAACGACCAGTCTGCAGGCACCGCGTCCGCTGAATTGAAGGCCATTGTCGAGGCGCTCATTTTCGCGTCGCCCGAGCCGGTGACGATGAAGATGATCTACAAGCTCCTCAGCGACGAGCCGAAGGAAGATGTCCTGGCCGCGGTCAGGGCGCTGGCGGCCGAGTACGAGCAGCGTCCGGGGCTGCAGGTCGTGGAAGTCGCCGGCGGTTACCAGATCGTCACGCGTCCGGAACTCCACGAATGGGTGCGGCGGCTCTTCCACGAGCGCTCGACCCAGAAGCTGACGGTGCAGGCGCTCGAAACGCTCGCCGTCATCGCCTACAAGCAGCCGATCACCGCCGTGGAGATCTCGGAGATCCGGGGCGTCAACACGTCGGGTGTGCTGTCCACGCTCCTCGAACGTCATCTGATCAAGATCGTCGGGCGCAAGAACGTCGTGGGCCGGCCGTTCCTCTACTCGACGACGAAGGAATTCCTGATCCGGTTCGGACTGAACGATCTCACCGACCTGCCGAAGGTGGAGGACATGGCCGAGGCGCTCGGGTTCGAGCCGCCGGCGGGACTGAACGAGATTACTCCGCGCGAGGAGATGCTGCCGCTCGAGGACGACGGGGCGCCGCCGACTTCCGAAGCGCCGTAACCTCGTCGTCCCGCAGCTCGCGCCACTGGCCGGGCTTCAGCCGCCCATCCTGGATCGGGCCGATCCGGGTGCGTCGCAATTCGCGCACCGGGTGCCCCACGGCCTCACACATCCGCCGCACCTGGCGGTTGCGCCCCTCGCGAATCGTCATGCGGATCCAGGCATCCCGATCGGGTGTCCTCTTTACATGACCCCCGACCCCATTTTTTTGGCGGCGGGTCAGCAGGTCGACGTCGGCCGGCAGTGTGCGCCGGCCGTCGAGCGGGATGCCCGTGCGGAGCTGCGCCAGCGCATCGTGATCCGGCACCCCGGCGACCTGTGCTTCGTAGGTGCGTTCGACGCCGTGCCGCGGGTGAGTCAGCATCGCGGCCAGATCGCCATCGTTGGTCAGCAGCAGCAGTCCTTCGGTGTCGTAATCGAGACGCCCGACCGGGTAGACGTACTCCCGGACTCCCCGCAGCAGCTCGACGACCGTCGGCCGGCGCTGTGGATCCGACCGCGTGCTGACCACCCCGGCCGGCTTGTTCAGGAGGATGTACCGCGACCGCTCCGCGGCCTTGATGCGGCGGCCGTCGACGCGGATATCGTCGGCCGCGAGGTCCGCCTTGATGCCCATCGCGGTCACCGTCGAGCCGTTCACCGACACGCGTCCGTCGGCAATCAGTTTCTCAGCGGCGCGACGGGACGCGATGCCCGCTTGCGAGAGGATCTTCTGGAGCCGGATGTTCACCCTGCTATGTTCTCACTGCTTGGTTCGTGTTCAGGTTCGGGTTCGGTTCGAACTCGGCATCGAACCTGAACACGAACCGAGCAGCGAGAAGCCAGAAGCGTGAACATCATCGCTTGAGAATGTCCGCCCAGAAAGCCACCATCTCCCACGATTCGGATATGGCGGCGCTCCGATCGAGCTCGGCGTGCGTGATGATACGGCTGAGCAGGAGGCGCACGTCGGCGCCGCGTGCGCGCAGCGTGTTGGCCAGCACGACCGATTCGGCCGCGGGAATGACCGTGTCTTCGTCCCCGTGCAGCAGGAACACGGGCGCCGCCGGGACGTCAGGGGCGCGTTCGGGTGAGGCGGCCGGATCGGCCTCGAGGCCGATGTGCGGCGCAAGCAGCGGGCCCATCTCTTTCACGTTCCGCTCGTTCACCCACCTGAGGTAGGTGGCCGACGGAGCCGGCAGGCCGGCCTCCATGCCGCGCGCCTTCGCGAACATCGCATTGGCCTGATCCATGTCGACCATCGTCAACTGCGAGGCCAGGAGGAACGTCCGGATGCCGTCGCGGAGCGCGGCCACCTGCTCCGGCGGGACGACGCGGTCGGCGCCCGCGTAGAGGATGACGGCGACACCGTAATCGTGCGGGGGGATCGTCATCACGCCGGGCGCGTGTACGGCCTCACCGGTCGCGAGATACCGCAGGACCCGCCCCAGGTCTCCGTGCCCGCCGAACGACACCACGTACGCGACCGAATCGCGGATGGACGGGCGCCCCGCCGCGACGAGCGACAGTCCGCCCGCGAAGCTGATCCCGACCATGCCGATCCGTCCGTCCGGTGCGAGCTGCGGCTGTGCCGCCATCCATCCCACCGCGTCCTCAATGACGTCGGCCGAGCGCGCCGTGATCTGGTAGCCCATGAGGTCGGGCAGCGCCATCGCCATCACCGCGATCCCGCTGGCGGCGAGGTCGCGAGCCAGCGCCGTCAGGCGCGGCTCGTCGATCCCCATGGAGTGCACGCCCGGGACCAGCAGGACGGAACGCCGCACGGTTCCCCCGGGAACGTAGAACTGCGCGGACACCTCACCCTGCCGCGTGGGGACGGCATGACGCGGCCGGACGGTCACCGCTCGCGCCGCGGCGTCCGCGAGCGCTTCCACGCGGCCGCCGACGTTGCCGACCCGCGCGAAGAGCAATGCGGCGCGCACGTACGGCGCCGCCGCGTACGTCAGCGCGGCCATCATCGCGACGACGATCGCAACGGGAATCCAGCGGCGGGAGCGCATCGAGGCGCATGTTAGCATCTGGAATTCGTGAAGAAATTAGTGATTGCGATTGACGGTCCGTCTGGCGCGGGCAAGGGGACGGTGGCGCGCACGCTGTCGGAGCTCCTGGGGTACCGCCACGTCGATACGGGCGCGATGTATCGCGCGGTCGCGTGGAAAGCGCGCCGCGACAGTCTTTCCCTGGACGACGAGGCGGCGGTGGCGGCGCTGGCGGCCCGCGCAACGCTCGCCGTCGAAGGCGGCGTCGTCGCGATCGACGGCCATGACGTGACGCGCGAGATCCGGACGCCGGAGATCGACACAGCGGCCGCGGCGGTCGCGCGGCTGCCGAACGTGCGTGAGGTGCTCGTGCGGCGTCAGCGTGATGAGGGCCGGGATGGCGGCGTGGTGATGGAGGGGCGCGACATCGGCACCGTCGTGTTCCCCGATGCCGACGTCAAGGTGTACCTGGATGCGTCGCCCGACGAGCGCGCGCGCCGGCGCGCGAACGATCCGGCGCACACCGGCAGCCGCGTGGGGCAGGCGGCGGTGGCCGAAGCGATTCAGGCGCGCGACAAGTCAGACACGACACGCGCCGTTTCGCCGCTGACGCTCGCGCCCGACGCGATCTACATCGATACGACGGGGATGCCAATCCAGGAGGTCGTGGACAGGGTGATGGGGCTGGTGAAGGAGAAGGGCTACTTCTTCTCGTTATAGTCCTCCGCCGACGCCGGATCGAGCTCCCAGCGATGCCGGTCCCGGTCGCTGATCTTCTTTTCGCCCTTGAGCTCCTCGTTGTCTTCGTACTGGACGCCGAGCGCCTTGCCGATGTCGTCCACGATGTCCATGTCCGGCGTGGGGTTGTCGCCGCCGGGTGTCTCGTCGCCGACGGTCGCGGCGGACTCCCAGTCGGCGTCGATGTCACCGCCGGTGATGGCCGGGCTCGTGTCGGTGTGTTCGACAAACCGCTCGTGCAGTTCACGGCGGCCGGATCGCGCGGCCGACGCCGTGCGGTTCAGGTCCAGAGAGGAGGGCGGGGAAGGAACGATATCGTCGTCGCGAACCGTCCGCCGCTCGCGATTCAAGGCCGGGACCTTGGCCCTCGAGACTGCCCTGGGTACCGGGGCGGGCCGGCGCTGGACGGCTTTCCGGGCCGCCACTTTCTTTCGGACGACCACCTTTTTCCTGGCAACGACCTTCTTCCGGGCCACCACTTTCTTCCTGGCAGCGACCCTCTTCCGGGCCACCTTCTTCCTGGGGGCCTGCCTCGCCGAAGCCTTGCGAAGGCGGCCGGCCTTCCGGGTGGCCTTTCTGACGGGCTTCCTGGCCTTTCTGGCGGCTACCGGGCGGCGCCGCGCCGCGCTTTTTCTGGCGGCTTTCTTCCGTCCCGTGGCTCGTGACGCCTTCCGTTTCGCCATTGCGTGTTCCCTGCTTTCCGCAAGTCCTTGTTACCTTGACAGTTACCGATAAGTGACGTAGTCTCTGTGTCTTATCGGCGAATGGCCCGTGCTCGCAGGGGGACCGTTACGCGGTCCACACCCAGCAACCCCGCGACCCAGTAACCCAGCGATCCATTCAAAGCCGTTATAGCGCGGGGGGCCGGTCCCCGCAACAGAAACCGGCCGGCCTGAGCCCGCGAGAGCGGGCAGGGAACACTGACTTAGGAGGACGTGCACGGAATGGCGAACGTAGACAACGGGTTGGCGCCCGAGAAAGTGGGCGAACAGCCCGGTGCCGCGGTACGCACACGGTCCGGGAAGCCCTCTGGGCCGGCTGTGAAGCCACTGCATCACGACGACACGGATCCGCAGGAGTTTGCGGCCATGCTCGGCATTTATGACGAAAGCTTCCGCAACATGGCGGAAGGCGAGGTCGTCAAAGGCACGGTTCTCCAGGTCACCGAAACCGACATCATCGTCGATGTCGGCTACAAGTCCGAAGGTCTCATCTCCGTCAACGAATTCCTCGACGAAACCGGCAACGTCACGGTGCAGGCCGGCGACATTGTCGACGTGCTGCTCGAGCGCACCGAGGATCGTGAAGGCCACATCGTGCTGTCGCGCGAGAAGGCCGAGAAGATGAAGATCTGGGACGAGGTCGAGAAGGCCTACACGGAGCGGAAGGTCGTCATCGGCCGCGTCATCGAGCGGATCAA
>CAXNKG010000034.1:0-34508 GCA_964202965.1 Vicinamibacterales bacterium | reverse complement strand
AAGGACAAGGCGATCGTCGGCAACATCGGCCACTTCGACAACGAGATCGACATGGCCGGCCTGAAGAAGATCAAGGGCATCGAGCGGATCAACATCAAGCCGCAGTACGACGAGTGGCGCTTCCCGGACGGCCACAGCGTGCTGGTGCTGGCGGAAGGGCGGCTGCTGAACCTGGGCTGCGCGACCGGCCATCCGAGTTTCGTGATGTCGGCGTCGTTCACCAACCAGGTGCTGGCGCAGCTCGAGCTGCATGCCAACGCCGAGTCGTACGGTAAGACGGTGACGATGCTGCCGAAGAAGCTGGATGAGGAAGTGGCGCGGCTGCACCTCGACCATCTCGGGGTGAAGCTGACGAAGCTGTCGAAGGATCAGGCGGATTACATCGGCGTGCCGGTGGAAGGGCCGTACAAGCCCAATCACTATCGGTACTAGGCTCTGGGCTTTAGGCTCTGGGCTACGGGATTCGGGCGGGTCCTCTTGCGGGCCCGCCTACTCCCTGAAGATCAACTCGTGCCGCCGCCCGTCGCCCGGGAAGTGCACGACGGATCTGCCATGGCACATCTGAAGGGATATGGCAGAATCCTCCACGTCCCATGAGCCTGAGTGCCGGCACACGCCTCGGCCCGTACGAAATCCAGTCCGCTCTCGGGCTCTCGATGCTCGGTTCGCGTTCAGGTTCGCGTTCGCGGTCACGCCGCAGCATGCGCTCAGGCTCGGCCGTGGTGGGATTTCTGGCCTCGACGGCGCGCCCACCAGTCGAGCAGGCCGAGGGTCCAGACGACGACCGCAATGCCGGCGCCCACGAGAAGTGCGCTGATCATGAATGCTCCTCCTCGATCCAGACGGCGAACACCAGAAGCGCGAGCCACACGGCGATTGCGCCGAGGACCAACGGCCCCGAAGCGGCGGGCCCGCCAATGACGAAACCGATGACGACGGCCGCGGTAATCAGGTTCGCGATGTCGGCGACCTTGTTCGCCACCAGCGCGCGACGTCGGGCGTTCAATCGTAGCATCGTCGCGCTGATGTGCTCGACGCGTGCCAGCTCGGCGGCGCACGAATTCCGGCCGGTCCTGATGCACTGGACGATCGGGAATCTACGTTTCGACCACCCTCAGCTTCGCCCCGGCCGGCAGAAAGTGCGTTTCCCATGGCGCTGACACCCGGCACGCGCATCGGTCCGTATGAGATCCAGTCCGCGCTCGGCGCGGGCGGGATGGGGGAGGTGTATCGCGCGCGCGATGCGCGGCTGGCGCGCGATGTCGCACTGAAAGTCCTGCCCGACAGCGTTGCGGACGATCCCGATCGCCTCGCACGGTTCCAGCGCGAGGCGCAGGTGCTGGCGGCGCTCAAGCACCCGAACATCGGCGCGATCTACGGGCTCGAGGAGAGCAGCACTGTGCGGGCCCTTGTCCTCGAGCTGATCGAGGGCGACACGCTGGCCGAGCGGATCGCGCGCGGGGCCGTTCCCGTCGATGACGCGCTCGCGATTGCGAAGCAGATTGCCGAGGCGCTCGAAGCGGCGCACGAGCAGGGGATCATCCACCGCGACCTGAAGCCCGCGAACGTCAAGGTCCAGCCGGACGGCGTGGTGAAGGTGCTCGACTTTGGGCTCGCGAAGCTGACACAGCCGGCTGAAGCCGGCCTCCACAACCGAGATGTGGGGGCCGGCTTTAGCCGGCTCGATATGACGGCCTCGCCGACGATTACCACACCCGCCATGATGACCGGCGTCGGGGTGATTCTCGGGACGGCGGCGTACATGGCGCCGGAGCAGGCCAAGGGGCGACCCGCCGACAAGCGCAGCGACATCTGGGCGTTCGGCTGTGTGCTGTACGAAGTGCTCAGCGGCAGGCGCGCGTTCGAGGGTGAAGACGTCAGCGACACCCTCGCCGCGGTGCTGCGCGGGGAGCCGGACTGGTCGGCGCTTCCTCGGATCGTGCCGGCGACCATCCGTGCGCTGCTCGAAGGCTGTCTGACGAAGGATCGACGGCAACGCATCGCGGACGTCTCAACCCTCCTCTTCGTGATGCGGCAACCGTCGGCGTTCTCTGCCATGTCGGTCGCAGTCCCAGTACCGCGAGCACCCCTGTGGCGTCGCGCGGTGCCGTATGCCGCGGCCATCGTGGTAACAATCGCGGCCGCCGCCGTTGTTGCGTGGAGCCTGTGGCCGGTCGCCGCGTCGCTCGAGATCAGCCGGTTCGACCAGGCCCTCCCGGAAGGCCGCCTGTTCAGAAACCTGGGCCGGTCGGTCGTGGCGGTTTCTCCGGATGGCCGTCACATCGTCTACAACGCGACGGGGGGACTTTACCTCCGCGCGATAGACGAGCTGCAGGCCCGGATGATTCCCGGCACCGAGGCGGGCCTGGCGAATCCGTTCTTCTCGCCTGACGGGCAGGCCGTCGCGTATGAGCAGGGTTGGGAGCTGAAGCGGGTCAGCATCAGCGGCGGTGCGCCAGTTGTCATCTGTGCAGTCAAGGGTGGTGGCGCGGACATGTTTGGCGCCAGTTGGGGACCCGACAACATGATTCTCTTCGGCCAGCCCGAGGGCATCATGCGCGTGTCGGCCGACGGCGGTACGCCGGAACTCGTCATCAAGGCCAGTGAGGGCGAACAGGTCGACGGTCCGCGGGTGCTGCCCGACGGCGACTCGGTGCTGTTCAGCGTGACGACGGGCAAGGGACCGACACGGTGGGACCAGGCCCAGATTGTCGTGCAGTCGCTCCGTACGGGCGAGCGGAAGGTCCTTCTACGGGGTGGGAGTGACGCCCGCTATCTGCCGACGGGGCATCTCGTCTACGCGCTGGGCGAGACGTTGCTGGCGGTGGCGTTCGATGCAGATCGGTTGGAAGTCATCGGCGGCCCGGTGTCCGTGGTCGAGGGCATCATGCGGGTGAACGCTCCCGCGACGAGCTCCGCAACCGCCAACTACAGTGTGTCCGATGACGGAGCGTTGGTCTACGCGACGGGTGGTGTGGCCGTCACGGTCGGTACTTTGGCGTGGGTAGACCGTACCGGCAAGGCCGCGCTGCTGAGCGACAGACAGGCGCCGTACCGAGCGCCGCGTGTCTCGCCGGATGGTGCGCGGGTGGCCGTGGCCATGCAAAGCCCGGACGGGAACGAGGACATCTGGGTGGTTGACGTGGAACGCGGGACGCATACCCGGCTGACGTCAGACCCGGCGATTGATACCTTGCCTCTGTGGACGCCGGACGGGTCGCGCATCGCGTTCTCGTCAGGGCGTGCGGGCGGCGCGAGCGCGCTCTACTGGATGCCGGCGGACGGCAGCGGCGCGCCTGAGGAATTGACGAAGGCCGCTACGAACCAGGGTGCCACGTCATGGCTCCAGGACGGCACGACGCTGGCGTTTTATGACGTGGGTGGGAGCTACGACATCTTCACGGTGAAGCCTGGGCAATCTCCGGTGCGGTTCTCGGAGACCTCCTTTCAGGAACGCGGCCCCGCGTTCTCGCCGGATGGGCGCTGGCTCGCGTATTCGTCCAATGAAACGGGACCGGGAGAGGTATATGTCACACCCTATCCTGGGCCCGGTGGCAGGATTACGATTTCAACTGGCGGCGGGCGGTCCCCACGGTGGTCGTCGAGCGGACGGGAGCTGTTCTACCGCAACGGCCGGCAGATGATGGTGGTGAGCGTAGAGCCGGAACCGGCGTTTCGCGCCGGCATCCCGCGGCTCCTCTTTGAAGGCGACTATGTGCAGGAACTCGGAGACATGGGCGGCCACCACTATGACGTCTCGCGCGACGGCCAGCGGTTCCTGATGGTCGTGCCCGCACCAGCGGAGAAGCTTGGCGAGACCGCTCGACCGAGAATCGTCGTGGTGCAGAACTGGACCGAGGAGCTGAAGCGGCGGGTTCCGGCGAACTGAGGGCGGCGCTCTCCGCGTCCGCGTGCGGGCCGGCCGTTCGGCTACACTGAGGCCGATGTCTTCTCAGCCGCAGCGGGTCGTGCGTGTCACCTCGTTTGCCGAAGAGGAGCGAACACGTCCCGCCTTGCGCTACTGGCTGTCGCGTCCCGCGCGCGAACGCCTGGCGGCGGTTGAGTATCTGCGGAGGCAGGTCGATGGATCTGGCGCCCGACTTCGACCAATTCATCGGGTCCTTGACTGCCCGTGGCGTTGAATTCGTCATCGTAGGCGCTTATGCGCTCGCGTTTCACGGCGCGCCGCGGTTTACCGGCGATCTCGACATTCTGATCCGGCCCACCCGCGACAACGCAGGACGGTTGCTCGATGCACTCACGGCGTTCGGGTTTCCCGTTTCCGACCTCACTCCAGAGGCGGTGGCCGATCATCGGCGGATGCTCGAGATGGGCGTGCCTCCTGTGCAGATCCACGTGATGAGCGCGATCAGCGGCGTCGAATGGGACGAGGCGTGGGCGGACCGCGTCGACGGTCCTCTCGGCTCCCACACGGTCGCGTTTCTCGGCCGCGACACGTTTCTGAGGAACAAACGGGCGGCCGGCCGTCCGAAGGACCTGGCTGACATCGACGCGCTCCGTGCCGGTCAGGATGAATAGACCAGTTCCTGACGCTGACGCCATGGTCGGCAACCGACTGGGGCCGTTCGAAATCCTCGCGCGCGTGAATCTCCGCGGCTTCGGGGAGGTGTACGCCGCGCGTGATCACGAGAACGATCGCGGCGTCGCGATCCACGTCCTGCGCTCCAACGCCGCGCAGGACGAAGACGTCCGCGATCGGTTCGAGCAGGACGTGCGCGCCGCCGCGGCGCGGGTGCAGCCCGGTCCCCTCACCATTCATCTCATCGGCGTCGATCCCCAGGCCGTCTACGTCGTTTCCGAGCCCATCCGCCCCGCGCCGCTCACCCCAGTCCTGACGCCGGCCGACGCAGACGTCGTCCGCCATGACGTTCGCGCGCCACGCCGCGGCTGGGCGGCTGTCGCTCTCGCCGCCGCCGCGGCGGTTGTCGTGGC
The DNA here is from genome assembly GCA_964202965.1 of Vicinamibacterales bacterium. Classification (GTDB taxonomy): domain Bacteria; phylum Acidobacteriota; class Vicinamibacteria; order Vicinamibacterales; family UBA2999; genus CAXNKG01. The sequence continues at coordinate 29,555 of CAXNKG010000034.1, read as the reverse complement.
GATGCTGACAATGGGTGGCGACGATGAGCCTGGCGAGGAGCCGGCTGAGGAGACATCGGCGCAGGCAGGGGCGGCCGTCGAAGCGCCTGTGATTCCGGCGCCGCCACCGATCCCTCAACTCGAGCTGCTGCCGCCGGAACAGACCGAGGTTCGCGAGGAGGTGGTCATCGAGCCGCGGCCCGGCGTGGGAACATCGGCGGAGCGGGAAACCGAGCCACGCGTGCCCGTGGCTGCACTGCGTACGGAAACGCCTCCCACGCCCGCGCCGACGCCCGCGCCCGCCGCACCGCCCCGCCCGGCCACCGTCACCGATAGCCGCGATGCGACGACGCTCATCACCGAGGCGACGGTGCACGCCACCGAGTTCAATGTCGACGGGGCGCTGTCGCTGCTCGACGTGGCGGCCGGGCGTGGTGACGCGTTTGCGCCGATGGCGGTGTTGTACCTGCGCGGTCTGATCTCGGCGCGGGACGCGTTTCGCGAGGGTGGCGATCCGAAGGCGCTTGCGCCCGTGCAGGCGTCGCTGATGGCGCTGGGGGAGATCTCGAAGGGCCGGCCCGGCGCCGCGGAAATCGCGCGGCTTGTGCTGCAGGCGGCCGCGGCTGCCGCGCAGAGCGAGCGGGACGAGATGCGCCTCTACATCGACTCGGCCGTTGAGATGGAATCGCTGCAGCTCGCGGCCAGGCAGGGTGGCGCGCCGATCGTCTCCGCGTCCGAGCTCGCCGGAGACTTCTGGCTGCAGGTCTCCCGGTACGACGAGGCACGGAAGGCGTACACCGACGCAGCGGAGCGTATCGGGTTCACGCTGCGGATTCTCTCGGGCCTCGCACGAACCGCGCGCCGGCTGAATGACACCCCCGCAGCGTGCAGCGCGTACCGTCGCCTTGCCGATGTCTGGGGCGCCCGGCCGGGGCTCCCGGTTGAAATCGCCGAAGCGCGCGCCTACCTGGGCGGCTGTCCCCGTTGAATCACCCTTATCGGCGCGAGGTCCTCGACCAGCTCGCCGTCCACGGCATCGCCCCCACCGGCGAGACCCCTCCGCAGAGCGTGCACGATTTCGTCAACGATCTCTACCGGTACGAGCTGCGGCGCCTCCGCGATCGCCTGCTGCGGAAGGAGATCGCGAAACCGGACTACTACGCACATGTCGTCCGGATTCGACAGCGGTATCCGCTGCTCTCATTGAAGTTATGGCAATGGTTAGAATGAGGCAGTGCTGAAGCTGTCGGCCGGCGGCGTCACGATTTTCTCCGCGATGTCGAGCCTGGCCGACGAGCTGGGCGCCATCAATCTGGGCCAGGGCTTCCCGGACTTCAATACCGCGCCGGCGCTCATCGACGCCGTCACGCGCTGCATGCGCGACGGCCACAACCAGTACGCGCCGATGTACGGCGTCTATCCGCTGCGTGAGGCGCTCTCGCGAAAAGTCGAGCGCCTTTACGGGCGCCGCTACGACCCCGCGACGGAGATCATCGTCACCTCGGGTGCGACCGAGGGGCTGTTCAGCACGCTGACGGCGCTCGTGCGGCCGGGCGATGAGGTGGTCCTGTTTCAGCCGGCCTACGATTCGTACGTGCCGGCCATCACGTTGAGCGGTGGCACGCCTGTGTTCGTGACGCTGTACGGTCCGGACTACCGGGTGGACTGGGACGAGGTCCGCCGCGCGGTCACGCCCCGGACGCGCGCCATTGTCGTCAACTCGCCCCACAACCCGACCGGGACCATCCTTGACGCCGGAGACATGCGCGAGCTCGCGCGTGTCCTGCAGACAACCGATGCCGTCGTCGTCTCGGACGAGGTCTACGAGCACATCGTCTTTGACGGCGCGCGCCACGAGAGCGTCGCCCGGTATCCCGAGATCGCGGCGCGGGCGGTCGTGATCAGCTCGTTCGGCAAGACCTATCACACGACCGGCTGGAAGGTCGGCTACTGCTGCGCGCCAGAGCCGCTCCTGGCTGCCGTTGCAGGCGTGCACCAGTGGGTGACATACGCCGTCAACACGCCGGTTCAGCGCGCGTACGCTGAGGTTGTGGCCGCCGATCCCGCCTGCGAGTCGGTGACGCGCTTCTATCAGGAGAAGCGCGACACCTTCCTGCGGCTTACACGCGGCTCGCGCTTCCGGCCGCTGCCGTGCCGGGGCACGTTTTTCCAGTTGCTCGACTACTCCGGGATCACCCGCGAGCGCGACGCGGACTTCGCGCTGCGGCTGGTCCGGGAGCACGGCGTCGCCTCGATACCGCTCTCGCCGTTCCTGTCGGGGGCCGATCCCGGCCCCGTGCTGCGGTTCTGCTTCGCGAAACGCGACGAGACGCTGGAAGCGGCGGCCGAAAGGCTATGCCGGGTATGAAGGGGCTGTGGGCGCTGGGCTTTGGGCTCTGGGCGATGCTTGCCGGCGCCAGCTCCGCACAGGAGCGGCCGTTGCCGGACGCCCAGGTTCTGTTCACGGCGGTCCGGGAGAATCTCGTCCGGGCCGAACGCGAGACGCATCGATACACCTACGGGGAGCGTCGAACCGACATTCACACCAATCCGTTCGGGAAGCTCGGGACCGGCGGGGAAAGCGTGTTCGAGGTGTATCCGTCGCCGGCGCGGCGCCTCACCTACCGGCGCCTGATTGAAAAGGACGGCACGCCGATTCCGGTCGCCCAGGTTGGCGAGCAGGACCGGCGCTATCGGGCACGCGTCGCCGAGGTGCAGAAGGAGACCGCGGCGCGCGGCGCTGCGGATCCGCAGGTACTCGCGGGAGAGGCGCAGCGCGCCCGCGAGCGCAGGGAGCGTGCCGTCGACGATATCGTCAAGACCCTGACGTTCACCGTGAAGGGCCGGGTCGTGCACAAAGGCGTACCCACAATCGCCGTCGGTTTTGCGGGGAAGCCGGAAGCGAGGCCGGCGACGCGGCAGGGACGCATCGCGCAGAAATTCAGAGGGACACTGTACGTGGACGAGCGCGTCAACGAAGTCATCTCTCTCGAGGCCACATCCACAGACGATATTTCGTACGGCTACGGAATGGTCGCGAAGCTGGGTGAGGGAACGGTGGTGACGCTTGCGCGGGAGCCGGTGGCCGGCAACCTCTGGATGCCGACGCGCCTGACGATGAAAGGCCGCGGGCGAGCCCTCCTGGTGCGCCGCCTCGTCATCGACTTTGCGATCGACTGGTTCGACTACGACCAGCTGCCGGTCGAATCACTGGCGCCGTTTGTCGATCCGCGGATACAGGGCCAGACCGGCCGCCGCCCATAACAGCGCACGGATGCGGCGGGCCAGCGCGAGCGTGCCGCCGCCGCCGAGACCAAGGGCGGCCACGACCGCGGCGTTTGACGCCTCGAGCGTCCCGATGTTGCCTGGTACCGCGGCCGACGCCACGCTCGCCAGCCGGGCGAAGGTTTCGACGGCCAGCGCCTCCATCAGGCCGATCGACTCGCCAACTGCCCAGAAGACCAGCCATACCTCGAGCGTCATGAGCGCGTAGCAGACGACCGCCAGCCCCGCCAGCGTGACAAGCCGGTACTGGTTGCCGCGCAGCAGATCCAGCAGGACGTCCTCCACGTCCAGAATGAACTTGACCGCTCGCGAAGAGGCGAGCCGCCGGCCGGTCAGGCGTTCGACCTGTCCTACGAATCGTCCCAGGTAGTCGCCGGTGCGCCTCCGCGCCATGGCCCAGAGCGCCACGAGCACGACGACCGCGCCGATCATCAGCGCCGTAAACACCGTGTCCCACGCGCCGGGCATCGAGAGGCTGGTGAGGGCGGCGAATGAAATGAGGAAGGCGATCAGGATCCCGACCACCGCGAAGGCGAGGCGCTCCAGTGCCACCGCCGCGGTCGTGACTTCCGGAGCCACGCGGTCGTAGAGCAGCAGCACCTTGAGCGGTTCTCCGGCGAGGCCCCGGACGGTGAAAAATCCGATCGCGTCGGCCGCAAGCCTGACGCGCAGGAGACGCGTGAACGTGGGCCGCACCCCCACGGGAAACGAGATCGCCCATCCCCACGTGCGCAGCAGCTGCCAGCACACGCCGGGCAGGAGGATCACGGGCAGCGCCAGTCCGAGGCGGCTGGCGCTGGCCACCGTTTCGTCGATGTCGATGTAAAGGAGCGTGAGGACGAAGAGCAGGAGGCCGATGACGATGGCCGCCACCGACACGAGTTGGGGGACAGATCGGATCACTTACGTCTGATCGTCGTCATCCTCACCAGTCGTCTCGACGTCCGTGTCCAGGTCCTCCGGGGTGGTGTCCGCGTCCTCCGGAGCCTTCGCCGCGAGATCCTCCGCTTCGAGCAGGTCGTCCCCCTCGAGATCGTCGACGGCGTAGATGCGTCCGCCGGAGCGCTCCTTGATGGGTCCGCGCGGCTTGTATTCCTGCTGAGCGCCCTTCTTGCCGCGCAGACGGCGGGGAGGCGCGGGGGGACCGAAGTTGGCCGACCGATCGCGGGAACCGCCGGCGCCGGGCGGGCCGCCAGGGCGCGGCGAAAATCCGCCACCGCCACCACCACCAAAGCCGCCACCGCCGCCAAAGCCGCCGCCCCCACCAAAGCCGCCTGGCCTGGGACCGCCGAAGCCGCCGGGCCGCGGGCCAGGTGGGCGATCCTCGCGGGCGCGCGCTTCGCTGACGGCGAGATTGCGGCCCTGGAACGGCTGGGCGTCGAACTTGCGGATGACTTCTTCGGCGTGGGGGCGCTCTGCGAACTCGACGAACGCAAAGCCGCGCGGGCGTCCCGTCTCGCGGTCCACCGGCATCACAATGTGCGATGGTTCCGCGACGGGTGCGAAGTGGGCCCGGAGGTCCGCCTCCGTTGCCCCGTATGGCAAATTACCGATGAACAGCCGAACTCCCAAAAGGTTTCCCCGAAAGGCCTAGAGATTGTAGCTTATTGCGCGAGTCCGTCAACGAACGTGTCGAAGGACATCAGGTACTGCCGTTCGAATGCCGCCTGAAGCGGCTCTCCGCGAGCGATGTCCTGCAGCAGCGCGCCGACCGTCAGGGCCCCGCCGCGGTCCAGGATGGCGCGCACCAGGCCGGCGCTCTGGGCGTAGGCGAGCCTGGCCTCGCCGGAGGACAGCGGGGCGAAGCTGCCGGTGAGGCGACCGAGGGGGAGCCGTTCGGGTGAGCTGGCGAGCTGCGTGGCAGCCCACGTCTCGCCGTCAGGCTCGAACGAGACGGCCAGTCCCTCGTGGAGCCACGTCGGTACGCCTCTCGGGGCCACGCTCTGCACCAGGGCGTGCGTGAACTCGTGCGCGAGCACGCGTTCGAGCTCGCCCGAATCGGCCGTCGTGCCGCGGACCGGCACGCGGATACGTCCGTCATAGGAAGCCGCGGCCCACTGCGGAGAGCGCGTGATGTCGCGGAACTGTTCCTGCGTATAGAGCACGACCGTGATCTGATCCTCGGGGTAGATCGCGAGCGCCGTGGCCACGCGCCAGTACGCCGCTTCGAGAATATCCACCGCCCGCGAGGCAAGGGCTTCGTCCGCCGGACCTTCGAACAACACCGTGAAATGCGCGCCGCGCGACGCGAAGAACGCATCGTGCACGGCGGCTTCACGACGGAGCTTCTCGACACGCGCCGCCAGCGTCTTGTCGTCGGGTGCGTAGGGAAGCGCGGCTTCATACACCTGTAACGCGCCGGTGAGATCGCTTCCCCGATACAGGATGTCGCCAAGCAGCAGCGACGCCTGCGTCAGTGAGGGCGCCAGCGCCAGCGCGCGCTCGAGCGACTGGCGCGCCGCGGTTGACTGCCCGAGCAGGAACGCCGCCAGGCCCGCGCCCAGATGCAGCGACGGATCGCGAGGCTCCGCGTCCACCGCTTTCGCGAACGCCTCGGCGGCGTCCTGGTGGCGTTCCTCGCGAATCGCATCCCAGCCCAGGCGCCCCGCGATATAGGCGGGCGACCCGGGAATCCCCTGGGCGTTCGCGCCTCCCGCGCAGAGGAGGGTTGCCAGCAGCGCCGCGGTGAGTCGATGCCGGATCACTGCCGTCATCGTAGCAACTCAGGCCTCCATTTGCATCAGGCGAACAGCCGCCCGACCTCTCCCGCCTCGACCGTCGTGCCCGGCGCCACGAGTCCCACTGCCGCCGCTGCGCGTCCGATGACGCCGCCAGCGCCGACGCCGGCAGCCCGCAGCTCGCGTACGCCGGTGTCCCGATTCGACTTGCTCAGCTTTTCGCCGGACGACCCGAGAATCAGCGGGTGATGAAAGAAGTGGGCAGGGATGGAACGGCCGAGCATCCGGCCAAGGCGGACCTGCCGTCCGGTTGACGAACGCAGATCGGCACCCCGGATCACCAGCGTCACGGCGTCCCGGATGTCATCGACGGTCACGGCAAACTGGTACGTCCAGTTGCCGTCGCGATCGCGGAGCAGGAGGTCGCCGGACTCTTCCTCCGGGTCCATCTGGATGCGCAGGCCGCGGCCCGGGGTCTCCACGAGCGCTCGTGTCCGGCACGTTCCGGGGTACCGTTCACCGCCGATGTCCCTGCGCGAACAGTCGCATGCGTAGACGTGATGCGCCGCACGAAGGGCATCCAGGGCCCGCGCGTATGCCGGGAGATCGGCGCTCTGGCGGCGGACAGGATCGCGGCCCTCGTCCGGGACGAAGCCCAGCCAGTCCAGATCCTCCAGCAGCGCGCGGTCGTAGACCGGACGGCTCCTGATGCGATCGTGATCCTCGACCCGGAGTACAACGCGCCCGCCAAGGGCGCGGGCGAGCCCCCACACGTAGATCGCATTCACCACGTGGCCCAGATGCAGGTACCCTGTCGGAGACGGCGCAAACCGGGTCACCGGTGACGCACCGGTGCGCGCGGCGAGCTCCTGCAGATTCGGCAGAACCATCACCTCTCATGATCCCCTGGCTGGGCGCCGACGATCCGTTCCCTCCGGTCCAGGAGGCCCTTCGCGACCCGAACGGGCTGCTGGCCGCCGGCGCCGATCTGTCCGTTGCGCGCCTTCTCGACGCGTATCGCCAGGGCATCTTTCCCTGGTACAGCGAGGACGATCCCCTCCTGTGGTGGAGTCCTGATCCGCGCATGGTGCTGTGGCTGCGTGAGTTCCATGTGTCGCGATCGCTCCGCCGCGCGCTGAGGTCGCGCCGCTTCCGCGTCACGCTCGATACCGCCTTCGTCGCGGTGATGGACGGCTGCGCCGAGCCGCGTGACGACGAGGCAGGCACGTGGATTACCGGCGAGATGATGGCGGCGTACGTGGGCCTGTCGGAAGCGGGACACGGGCATTCGGTCGAAGTGTGGGACGACGAGCAGCTCGTCGGTGGATTGTACGGCGTCGCCCTCGGCCGGATGTTCTACGGCGAGTCGATGTTCAGCAGGCGCGCCGATGCGTCGAAAGTGGCGCTGGCGACGCTCGTCCTGCAACTGCAGCGCTGGGGATTCGAGCTGATCGACTGCCAGATGTCCACATCGCACCTGGCGTCGCTTGGCGCGCGCGAGGCTCCGCGAGCCGAATTCGTCCGGCATGTGGCCCGCCTGGCCGCGCAGCCGGCGGTCCCGTCGCCCTGGACGCTGGACGAGGACCTCTCCGGCCGTGTGCCAAAATAGCCACAGAGGCGCGAACCGTACAAAGCAGACATGAGCACCGACCCCCGCGAATTCACGCTCACCCAGACGCGCGTCGAGCCGCGGCTCGAACGACCGCGGATGTGGCGTGTGCTGCTGCACAATGACGACTACACCACGCAGGACTTCGTCGTCTGGGTGCTCGAGTCGATCTTTCAGAAGCCGCGCACGGAGGCGTTCGCCATCATGCTGAGCGTGCATCAGTCGGGGCTCGGCGTGGCGGGCGTGTTTACGCACGACGCCGCGGAAACCAAGGTCAAGGCAACGGAGCGCCTCGCCGAAGAGCACGAGTTTCCGCTGCTGGCGACGATGGAACCCGAGACGGAGAACGTGAGCCAGTAATGTCCGAGCCACCGGTTCCTTTCGCACCAGAAACGGTCGACACCATCCAGCGCGCCTTCCGGCTCGCCACGGAGCGGCGGCATGACACGGTTGGCCTCGAGCACCTGCTGCGCTCGGCGACCGACGAGCCGCAGGCGCGTCAGGTGCTGGCGACGTGCGGCGCCGACCTCGAAGCCCTGCGCACGCAGCTCGATGACGTGCTGACGAAGGCGTTCACGCCGGTGCCGCCTCCAGGGACCTCGGAGCCCGAGCCGACCATTGGATTCGACCGCGTCATTCAGCAGGCGATTGTCCACGCGGCGGTGTCGAGCGCCAAGCAGGTGGATACCGGAAGCCTGCTCGTGTTCCTGCTGCAGGAGGAGGAAAGCCACGCCGCGTATTTCCTGCGAGGGCAGGGCGTCGACCGGCTCGCGCTGCTGCGCGTGATTTCGCACGGGGCGAAAGGCGAGCCGGTCCCGGCGGAGCCCGGGCAGGCCGGGCACGCCGCGCCGGCGCCCCCCGATCCGCTCGACGCCTACGCCACGGACCTCATCGCCCGCGCCGCGGAAGGCCGCATCGATCCCCTGATCGGGCGACAGCTCGAGATCGAACGGATGATCCAGGTGCTGTGCCGCCGCCGGAAGAATAATCCGCTGCTCGTGGGGGAGCCGGGCGTCGGCAAGACGGCGCTCGCGGAAGGTCTCGCCCTGCGGATCCATGACGGCGACGTCCCCGACGTGCTGAAGGGCGCCAGGGTCTACGCGCTGGATCTCGGCGCGCTCATCGCCGGGACGCGCTATCGCGGTGACTTCGAGGAGCGGGTGAAGCAGGTGCTCGATCGGCTTGGCCGCGAACCGAACGCGATTCTCTTCATCGACGAGATTCATTCACTCGTCGGCGCCGGCGCGGCGTCGGGCGGCGCCATGGATGCGGGGAATCTTCTCAAGCCCGCGCTGGCCGACGGCACGCTCCGCTGCATCGGGTCGACGACCTTCAGCGACGTGAAGCAGTCGTTCGATCGCGACCGTGCGCTGTCGCGACGGTTCCAGAAGATCGATGTCCTCGAGCCGTCCGAGAGCGAGACGCTCGACATCCTCAAGGGCCTGCGCCCCCATTACGAATCCCACCATGGCGTGACGTATTCGGACGCGGCGCTCGAGAGCGCGGTGGCCCTGTCGGCGAAGCACCTGAAGGATCTGCACCTGCCCGACAAGGCGATCGACGTCGTCGACGAGGTCGGCGCCGCGCAGAAGCTGCTGCCGGCGTCGGCGCGCGTCGAGTCGATCGGCACCCCGGAGGTCGAGCAGGTCGTCGCGAAGATGGCGCGGGTACCGGTACAGGCCGTGTCGAGCGACGACAGGCGGGCGCTGTCCGTACTCGATGCCGAGCTGCGGAAGGTCATCTTCGGGCAGGACCGCGCCATCGATGAGGTCGCGGCAGCCATCAAGCTGTCGCGATCCGGGCTGCGGTCGGCCGACAAGCCGATGGGGAACTTCCTGTTCACCGGCCCCACGGGCGTCGGCAAGACGGAGCTCGCGCGGCAGCTCGGACGAACGCTCGGCATCGAGTTCATTCGTTACGACATGTCCGAGTACATGGAAAAGCACGCCGTCTCGCGGCTCATCGGCGCGCCACCCGGCTACGTCGGGTACGAGGAGGGGGGATTGCTGATCGACGCGATCCGGAAGTCGCCGCACGCGGTGCTGCTGCTCGACGAGATCGAGAAGGCGCATCCCGACATGTTCAGCATCCTGCTGCAGGTGATGGACCACGCGACGCTGACGGATTCGCACGGCCGCAAGGCGGATTTCCGCCACGTGATTCTCATCATGACCACGAACGTCGGCGCCCGGGAGCTGTCCGATCGGCGGCTCGGGTTTGCCGAGCAGGGCAGCGGCACCTCGTCGCGCGGCGCGCTCGAGCGGACGTTCAGTCCAGAATTTCGCAACCGGCTCGACGCGATCGTCACCTTCAATGCGCTGGGCGCCGCGGAAATCGAGCGCGTGGTGGACAAACAGATCGACGAGCTGCGCGCGATGGTGGCGGCCAAGGGCATCCTGATCGAGCTGGAGCCGGCCGCGCGCGCCTGGCTGGCCGCCAAAGGATTCGACCGGGCGTTCGGGGCGCGGCCGCTGGCGCGCCTCATCGAGCGCGTGATCAAGAAGCCGCTCGCGGAGCGGCTGTTGTTCGGGGGACTCGGCGCTGGCGCAGTCGTGCGGGTTCGTGTGGAGAACGACGAGATCCATGTCGATCGCTGACATCCGGCGCGAGTACCTGGGCGAGCCGCTCGACGAAGCCCACTCCGTTCCCGATCCGTTTCGCCAGTTCTCGACATGGTTCGAGCAGGTCCGTCAGACCGAGCAGGACCCGACGGCGATGGCGCTGGCCACGGCCACGCGCGACGGGCGCCCGTCGGTGCGCACCGTGCTCCTCAAAGGGGTTGATCCCCGCGGTTTCGTCTTCTTCACCAACTACGGCAGCCGGAAATCGCGCGAAATCGAGGAGTCGGGACACGCCAGCGCGCTGTTCCTGTGGCGTTCGGTCGAACGGCAGGTGCGCGTGGAGGGGACGGTCGAGAGGGTGAGCGGCGAGGAGTCGGACGCGTACTTTGTCACGCGGCCCCTTGAAAGCCGGTGGAGCGTCTACGCGTCGCCGCAGAGCGAGCCGATCGAGAACCGAGCCGCCCTTGAGGCGCGCTACGACGAGGCGCGAAAGCAGTTCGGCGAGAACGTGCCGCGCCCTGCCTGGTGGGGTGGCTATCGGATCGTTCCGCTCGAGTTCGAGTTCTGGCAGGGCCGCGAGAGCCGCCTGCACGATCGCGTGCAGTACCGAAGAAGCGGCGAGGGCGCCTGGGTTCGTTCGCGCCTCGCGCCGTAGCGATCGGCCACAAAGGTCACGAAGCTCACACAGGTCACATGAAGAACGCGACGTACAGGTCGTCGGCGTACATGATCATGCGGCCGAAGTAGATGACGGCAAGCCAGAAGAACAGCGAAAGAACCGCTGTGACCTTGCCAGACACCGGCGCGTCATCTCCCGCTTTCATCGCATCCGTCGCACGCGCGACGCCGAAAACGTAGAAGGCCAGCACGTTGAGTCCGGCAAGCGCCAGGAAGAGCATCTTCAGCTGAAAGGCCAGGTTGTCAAATCTCGCTATTGGAGGCGTGGTGCCATCGCCCGACACGAACATGATTCCGCTGATGACGCACAGGACGAATCCAAACACCCCCCAGGGGACGAGGCGATGGATCTGTGCGACCGGCAGCCCTTTCGCGATGCCCAGCAGGCGCAGGTCCAGGATCCCGACCGTTCCGATGAGGAGAGCCATACCGATGAAGTGGACCATTTCGGCCACTGGCCATGCCCACGGTGTGGTGGTGACGAACTCAGTCAGCCGTGGGCTTGCGAGAAAACTGCCGAGGGCTTCTAACATGTAGACTCCTCGCTCAACCATGAGCTAGAAACGGAAGTACGTGGGGTATTCGCACATTTTTCCAGCGATAATGGCCCCGGCCCAGCAGGCGAGCGGTGCCATCGCCAGCATTCGGTGCTGCTCCGTAGCCTGATTCGGATTACGAAACACCCGGCGCCTCACCTGCGCGACGCTCACCGCGCCAAGGACGACGAACGCCATCTTGATGTAGAAGATCGGGTTGACGAAGTCCCCGGTCGCGTTCCCGATCAGGAGCAGCCCGCCTGACACCGCGTTGACCGAGAAGGCGGTCCAGATGATGGGGAACAGCTTCTCCATTGGCGCGAGCGGCAGCTGCGGCGCAACCCCCAGGATCCGCAGGCTGATCGCGGTACTCATCCCCGCCGCGAAGGCCAGTCCGAATGCGTGAAGGGCGATCAGGCCCGTGAAGGCGAAGAGTGACGGGGACTCGCGGACCCACATGCCCACACCGGACTCCTCAAGCGAAATCAGGAACTCCATGTCTGCGTGCTCCTCTCGTGACGATTGAGATCGACCAACTGGTTTCAGCCGGTGGCGTGCCGCGGCCGTCTGCAGGCACCGTGCCTAGTGCCGCCGGACCCGGACTGTCTCGCTCCTCGGGGGTGGCCTGGGCCAGATGCGTCAGGCGAGTTGCCCGAAACGGGCGGCCCTGTGGGGCCAGGTGCGACCGGCCGGCATAGAGGACTATTCCCACGACCTGCGAAATTTTCCGTGACCTGTTGGTCCGGAAACCTGATGCCGCCCATTCGGAAGGTCACTCGCCGGAAGTGCCTTCGTGGTAAGGTCCCCGGATACAACGGCAGCGTGGGGCTGCCGCACCGGAGACCCGGCACTTCGTCCGGGATAGTCGCGATGCCGCTGCGCCTTTCAACGTCTTCTTCCGCACACACCCGTCTGGCCTTCGCGTGCGACGCGATACGCCGCGCCACGCCTGGACAGCGTGTGGCCGTCATCGGTGCCACCAGGGGCGCCGCTGACGATCTCGCTCGCGCCGCCGCGGCGTCCGCCACGGCGACCTTCGGCGTCCAGCGCTTCAGCCTGACGCAGTTCGCGGCGCGAGCCGCGGCCGTGGCGCTGGCGGGGGAGTCCGTGACGCCCAGCGCAGGGCTTGGTGCCGAGGCGGCGTCTGCGCGTGTCACGTTTGACGCGGGACGCACCGGCGCGCTGCGCTACTTCACGCCGGTGGCGGGATCGCCTGGTTTTCCGCGCGCGCTGGCTCGCACGCTGCAGGAACTGCGGCTGGCCGGCGTGCCCGCCAGCCGCCTCCTGCCTCTGGGGCCGGCCGGCCCTGACGTCGCGTGGCTCCTCGAGCGCTTTGAAGAGTGCTTCGCGTCCGCATCATCAGTGGACCGGGCGGGACTGCTTCACACGGCCGCCGCGCGGCTGCACGCCAGGTTCGATCTGGTCGTGTTGCTCGATGTCGCGATCGAGCATGCCGCGGACCGCACACTCGTCAGCGCGATTGTCGATGCGGCTGCGCTGACCGTTGCGACCGCGCCGCCCGGCGATGCGGAGACGATCGAGTATTACGCGTCGCTGCATCCGGCGGCCGCCGATGCCGACGAGACCGGCGACGACGACCTCGCGCACCTCCGGCGCTTCCTGTTCACGCCCGGCGTCGAGCCGGTGCAACGCGAACAGGACGGCTCGCTCGAGTTCTTCTCAGCGCCTGGCGAAGGCCGCGAATGCGTCGAGATCGCGCGCCGCATCCTGAAGGAAGCCCTGCGCGGCGTGAAATTCGACGAGATGGCCGTTCTCGTCAGGTCACCCCACAGCTACTTCGGCCTGCTGGAACACGCGCTCCAGCGCGCCGATGTGCCGGCCTGGTTCGACCGGGGCACGCGCCGGCCTCATCCAGCCGGGCGCGCGTTCCTGGCGCTGCTGGCGTGCGCGGCGGAACAACTGTCCGCCTCCAGGTTTGCGGAGTATCTGTCGCTGGCGCAGGTGCCCGAGGACGGCGGGTCGCCGGATGGCGGGTCTGCCGCTCGATGGGATCGAGACTCGCGGCAGGACCCGCCCCACGTACTGCCCTTGGACGAAGTCTTCGGGTTGAGTGTTGCTGAAGCTGGCGCTGACGAGGCGGAGGAGACCGATGCCGCAGCGCAGACCCTTCCCGCGCCGTGGCGGTGGGAGAAATTGCTCGTCGACGCGGCGGTCATCGGGAAGAACGCCGACCGGTGGCGCCGCAGGCTGGCGGGAAAGTCCGGGGAGCTGACGCTCCAGATTGCGGAGGCGGAACGTCAGGACGGACGCGACGGCGCCCGGCCGGCATCGTTGCGGCGCACGCGCGCGCAACTTGGGCACCTCAGCGCGTTTGCGTTGCCGCTCATCGACGAACTGGCGAGCTGGCCCGCGGAGGCGACGTGGGGCGTCTGGCTCGATGCGTTCACGGCGCTGGCGCCTCGTGCGCTGCGGCGGCCGGACCAGGTGCTGCGCGTCCTGGCCGACCTGCGCCCGATGGCCGATATCGGGCCGGTCGATCTCGATGAAGCGCGCCGCGTGCTGGGCGAGCGGCTGCTGACGCTCGAATCGGAGCCGCCCGCACGGCGATTCGGCCGCGTCTTCGTCGGCACGCCGCAGCAGGCGCGCGGCCGCAGCTTCAGAGTCGTGTTCATCCCGGGCCTGGCGGAGCGCATGTTTCCGCAAAAACCCCGCGAGGATCCGCTCCTCCTCGACGGCACGCGCGCGGCCGCCGACGGCGCCCTGACCACCCAGCCGCGGCGGCTGGCCGCGGAGCGGCTGCTGCTCGAGCTCGCGGCCGGCGCGGCGACCGAGCGCCTCTACGTGTCGTATCCGCGCATCGAGCTCACTGAATCACGCGCCCGCGTCCCGTCGTTCTACGCGCTGGACATCATGCGGGCGGTGACAGGCCGCATCCCGGACTTCGAATGGCTCGAGGACCGCGCGCGGGAAACCGGCAGCGCGACGCTGGCGTGGCCGGCGCCTCCGCAGCCCGACGACGCCATCGACGATCTCGAGCACGACCTCTCCACGCTGCGCCGCCTGCTCGACGAGCGCGATCGCGGCCGTGTCAAGGGGCACGCCCATTACCTCCTGAAGCTGAACGAGTGTCTCCGCCGGAATGTTGTCGGCCGGTGGGCGCGGGGCGAGCCGCGCTGGTCCACGAGCGACGGCCTCATCCGCGTCGTCCCCGACACGAGCGCCATGCTCGCGTCGCAGCGGCTGACGGCACGGCCCTACTCCCTGTCGGCGCTCCAGAAGTTCAGCGCCTGTCCGTACCAGTTCCTGCTGGCGGCGGTGTATCGACTCCAGCCGCTCGAGATGCCGGAGCCCCTGCAGCGGATGGATCCGTTGACGCGCGGCAGTCTCTTCCACGAGATGCAGGCGCGGTTCCTGCGGTCGCTGGGCGAACGCGGAGCGCTACCACTGACTGCAGCGGGGATCGATGCGGTGCGCCCGGTGCTGGACGGCACGATCGATGCGGTCGCCGCGCGCGAGTACGAGCGGCTGGCGCCGGCGGTCGATCGCGTCTGGACCGACGAAGTGGCGTCGATCCGCCGCGACCTGCACGCGTGGCTTCACTACCTGGCGCGCGACGGCGCCGACTGGAATCCCACGTATTTCGAGTTCGGGTTTGGCCACGTCCCCGGCGAACGCGACCCGGCGAGCGTGCGGGACGACGTCACGCTCGAGGGTGGCTATCAGCTGCGCGGCGCCATCGACCTGATTGAGGAGCACCGGACGACCGGTCTCCTGCGAGTCACGGATCACAAGACCGGCCGTAAGCCGGAACGGATCGACCGCGTCATTATCGGGGGCGGCGCCGTGCTGCAGCCCGTGCTCTACAGCCTGGCCATCGAGCGGGCGCTGGGGCGCGGCGTCGCGCAGGGCCGTCTGTTCTACTGCACCGCGGCCGGCGGCTTTGCGGAGCACGAGATCCCGCTCAACGAACGCACGAGAGCGGCGGGCCTCGAGGTCCTGCAGGTGATCGACCGGGCCGTCGAAGGCGGATTCCTCGCGGCGGCGCCCGCCGAGGAGGCCTGTTCGCGCTGCGATTACCGGTCCGTCTGTGGTCCCGACGTGCGTCGCCGCGTGACCCGCAAACCACAGGATCGGCTGGCCGATCTCCAGGCGCTCCGGGGGCGCGCATGACGGCGGCCGCGCACGATTCGGACGACCAGGCGAGGGAGCTGATTCGGACCGCGGTCGATCGCACGCTCATCGTCGAGGCTGCCGCCGGCACCGGTAAGACGACGGAGCTCGTCAACCGCATCGTGCGCGTGATCGCCGAAGGCCGCGCCGACGTGCGCGAGATCGTGGCCGTGACGTTCACGGAGAAGGCCGCCGGCGAACTGAAACTGCGGCTGCGGCAGCAGCTCGAGAAGGATCGGCAGGCTGCCGACGGCGCCGCGGCCGCGCGCCTGTCGGCTGCCATTCAGAACCTCGAGGAAGCCCACGTCAGCACGATCCACGGATTCTGCGCCGACCTGCTTCGCGAGCGTCCGGTCGAAGCGGGCGTCGATCCGCTGTTTCGTGTGCTCACCGAGGGCCAGTCGGAGCGCCTGTTCCGGCAGGCGTTCGACACATGGCTGCAGCGCGAGCTGGCGCAGCCCGGCGAGGGCGTCCGGCGGTCGCTGCGCCGCGGGAGCCGCGGCTTTCGGCCTGGCGACATCGATGAGGACGGTCCGGTCGAGCGCCTGCGCCGCGCGGCCTTCGACCTGGCCGAGTGGCGCGACTTCCGCGGCGCGTGGACGCGCGAGCCCTTCGATCGCGGCGCCGCCACAATCCGCGTGGTCGAACTGGTCCATGACTGTGCCGATGTCTCGGCGAATCCCTCGTATGCCGGCGACAACCTCTTCGTGGACACCGAACCGGTTCGCAGGCTGAGCCGGGAAATCAAAGCCCAGAGCCCAAAGCCCAAAGCCCAAAACGATTTGGACGGCCTCGAAGCGCAGCTGGTCGACCTTCGGCGCAACCGCGACTTCAAGCGCGGGCGGAAGGGCAGCGGGCCGACGTACAGCAAGGGGGTGCCCCGAACGCAGGTGCTGGCGGCGCGCGACGCGCTCATCGAGGCGCTGAACGATTTTCAGGTGCGCGCCGACGCCGACCTCGCGGCGCTGCTGCACGACGAGCTGCTCGCCTGTGTTGATGAGTACGAGCGTCTGAAGACGCGCGAGGGCGCGCTCGATTTCGTCGACCTGCTGTTGCGGGCTCGCGACCTGATCAGGGGGAACGCGAGCGTCCGGCAGCATTTCCAGACGCGCTTTGCGGCGATCTTCGTCGACGAGTTTCAGGATACCGACCCGCTGCAGGCCGAGCTGGTATTGCTGCTTGCCGCCTCGGACCCGGAACAGACGAGATGGGAAGACGTGGTGCCGCTGCCTGGAAAACTCTTCCTCGTCGGCGATCCGAAGCAGTCGATCTACCGGTTCCGCGGCGCTGACGTCGATACCTACATGCGGGTGTGCGAGCAGCTCGAGCGGGCGGGCGCGCAGCGGCTGGAACTGCGCAGAAGCTTCCGCGGCGTCCCCAACATCCAGCGGGTCGTCAACCTCGCGTTCGCGCCGATGATGGACGGCAATCCGGTGACACGGCAGGCGCGGTATGTGCCGCTGGAGGCATCACGCGACGATACGTCGACGCAGCCATCGGTCGTCGCGCTGCCGGTCCCGTATCCGTATTCGCAGCGGTACATCACCGCCCGCAAGATCGAGGAGTCGCTCCCGGACGCGGTCGGGGCGTACGTCGAGTGGCTCGTGAACGAGAGCGGGTGGACGGTGACGGAGCGCCGGGCGCCCGGCGGCCGCGTGCCGATCGAGGCGCGGCACATCTGCATTCTCTTCCGGAGGTTCCTCAGCTACGGCGAGGATGTCACCCGCCCCTATGTGGAGGCGCTCGAGGCGCGCGGCGTGAGGCATCTCCTCGTCGGCGGCCGTACGTTCCACGACCGCGAGGAGATTGAAACCCTCCGGGCCGCGCTGATGGCGATCGAATGGCCAGACGACCAGCTCTCCGTGTTCTCAACGCTCCGGGGCGCGCTGTTCGCCATCGGCGACGAGGAGCTGCTCGAGTTCTACCAGCGGAGCAGGGCCTTCCATCCGTTTCGCGTTCCGGACGGCCTCCCGCAGCACCTGCAGTGCGTCGCGGAGGCACTGGCGACGCTGAAGTCGCTGCACCAGGGGCGCAACAGGCGGCCGGTCGCCGAGACGATTGCCATGCTGCTCGATGCGACGCGCGCGCATGTGGGCTTCGTCCTGCGCCCGGGCGGCGAGCAGGCACTGGCCAACGTGCTGCACGTGGCGGAACTGGCCCGGCAGTACGAGCTGGACGGCGGCATGTCGTTCCGCGGATTCGTCGAGACGCTCCACGCCGAGGCCTCCGTCCAGCGTCCTGCCGAGGCGCCCATCCTGGAGGAGGGCAGCGACGGCGTCCGGCTGATGACGGTCCACAAGGCCAAGGGGCTCGAGTTCCCGGTGGTCATCCTGGCCGACATCACCGCCAGGCTCACACCCTACGATGCGTCGCGGCACGTCGACCCCGCCCGAAATCTCTGCGCGCTGCGGATTGGCGGGTGGGCGCCCAAGGATCTGAACGATGCGAGAGAGGCAGAGCTCCTCCGGGAAGGCGCGGAGGGTGCGCGGGTCGCCTACGTTGCCGCGACGCGTGCGCGCGATCTCCTGGTGGTGCCGGCCATTGGCGACGAACCGTTCAGCGAGGGCTGGATCTCGCCCCTCAACCGCGCCATCTATCCCGCGGCGGACGCCCGCCGGGAGCAGACGGCGGCGCCGGGCTGCCCCCCGTTCAAGAGCCGGGACACCGTTCTGAAGCGGCCCGACGGCGACCCCGCGTCGTCCCTCACGATGTGCCCGGGCCTCCACCGGATTGGTGAGGGTGATGCGGAGGCGTCCGTTGTCTGGTGGTCTCCCGAATCGGTGACGCTCGGCGTGCAGGCGCCGCTGGGGCTCCGGCGCGACGACCTGATTGTCAGGGACGTCTCCCCGCAGGTGCTTCGGAGCCGGCTCGACGCCTATGAGCACTGGCGCGCTGCGCGCCGGTCGGCTGTGGAGCAGGGGTCGGCGCCGTCGGTGCGCGTGCTCACTGCGACCGAGTGGGTGAAGAGGGGGACCGGGGATCAGGGATCGGGAATCGGGGATCGGGGATCCGGGATCCGGGAGATTGACGTTTCCGTCGAGTCTGCTCTGACAGGCTCCGAACGCCCGGCAGGCAAGCGGTTCGGGACCCTTGTCCACGCGGTGCTGGCGGACATGCCGCTCGTGGCCGATGTGGAGGTCGTTGCGGGGCTGGCCGAGGGGCATGGGCGTGTGCTCGCCGCGACTGACGAGGAAGTGGCTGCGGCGAAGGCTGTGGCTGGCGCCGTCTCCCGGCATCCGGTCTGGCGCGCCGCGGGGCGCGCCGACGCCGCCCGGCTCTGCTACCGCGAGACCCCCATCACGCTGCGGGTCGACGGGGGCACGCTTATCGAAGGCCACGTGGACCTGGCGTTCGTATCCGGCGACGAGGTCATCGTCGTCGACTTCAAGACCGATCGCGAACTTGAGGGCGCGCTCGACGAGTACACGCGCCAGGTGCAGACGTATGCCGCGGCCGTGGGCGCGGCGATGGGAAAGAAGGCGCGGGGCGTACTGCTGCGCGTCTAGAGCCTGGAGCCCAGAGCCCCAGGCTCCTCTCGTCCGCTGTCCTATTTCGCGTGCGCGGCGGCGCGTTCGGCCGGAGCGACGCCCATCAGGTCGGCGTGCGCCGCGGCGTGCGCCTTAACGATCGACTCGGCCTGCGAGACCGCCCCCGCATCGCCGGCGCGGTAGATCGAGTTCGCCTCGATCAGGTCTTTCTGGCTTGCCGGCGTCGATTCGGGACTGTCGTAAATCGCTGCCACCGGACACGCCGGCACGCAGGCGCCGCAGTCGATGCACTCATCGGGGTGGATGTAGAGCATGCTCGTCGCGGCGAACTCGGGTTCGTCCTTGCGCGGGTGGATGCAGTCCACCGGGCAGACGTCGACGCATGCGGAGTCTTTGGTGCCGATGCACGGATCTGTGATGACGAAGGCCATTCCGTTGAGCTTACAACAAACGGCCGGTCCCGGAACAGTCCGCCGGATGTGACCGGGATGACAGATAAATCTGGCCTGCCCGTACAGGCTGCATGCCGCACGTCTCTTCGTGTACCGTTGTGACCACGCCCCCGGCACCCGATGCGTCCGACCACCTCCCGCTGATGGCCCACCTCGACGTGTGACGCCCACTGCCCTGCTCGCGCTCGCGGTGTTTTTCGTGTCGGGCTTTGCCGCCCTGCTGTACCAGGTGATCTGGCAGCGGCTGCTCGCCATCTTTTCCGGCGCCGATGTGTATTCGGCCACCGTCATCGTGGCGGCGTTCATGGCGGGCCTTGGCATCGGCAGTCTGGCCGGCGGGGTCGTCGCTGATCGCGTCTCCCGCCGGGCCAGTCTGATGCTCTTTGCCGCCGCCGAAGCGGCCGTTGGCCTGTTCGGCGCCCTGAGCGCGTGGCTCTACTACGGGGTGTTGTACGAACGACTGGGGCCGATGGATCTCGGCCGCGGCTGGGTCGCGGTGGTGTTGTTTGTCAGTCTGCTGTGGCCGACGTTCTTCATGGGGGCGTCACTGCCGTTGCTCGCGCGCGCGGTGACCGACCGGATGGAGCACGCGGCCCGCCACGTCGGTGCGCTCTACGGCTTCAATACGCTCGGCGCCGCCTGCGGGGCCGTCGTCGCGACGTGGGTGCTGCTGCCATCGCTGGGCCTCGACGGAAGCCTGCGTGTGGGTGCTGCGCTGAACATCGCGTGCGCGGCGCTGGTCCTGCCCCTGGCGGGGCGGTCGCTGACGACCCGGCTGAAGCCGCCCCCTGCATCAGTCGCCGCCGTGGAGGCCGGCGTCAGCCGGCCTTTCCCCTTCTGGCTGGCCGCCTACGCGTGCGCCGGGTTTATCGCGCTGTCGTACGAGATCGTCTGGTTCCGGCTGCTGGGGGTGATGGCGAAATCGACCGCCTTCACCTTCGGCACGCTGTTGGCGCTCTATCTTGCGGGCATTGGTCTCGGCGCGGTGGCGGGCAGCGCGTTCGCCACGCGGCTGCGCCATCCGGCTCGCACCTTCTTCGCCCTGCAGGCGGCCGCAGGCGTGTCCGCCGCCGTCCTGCTGGCCCTGTTCGTGGGCGTCGCGGACGATATCCGGGCGCTCACCGGCTATTTCGGAGGATACGAGCCGCTGAACATTCGCGAAAGTCTCGCGGGACTGCGGTCCGGCACGATCCCGGCGAACTTCATCCGCCTGTATGTCGTCGTGCCGCTGCTGCTCGTCGTGCCGCCGACGTTCCTGATGGGCTGTTCGTTTCCTGTCCTGCAGCGGGTGGTCCAGCATGACGAACGGACACTGGGCCGGCGCGTGGGGGGGCTGCTGCTTGCGAACATCGCCGGCAGCATCACTGGCACCGTCATCACGGGATGGTGGCTGCTTGACGCGATTGGCGCCGCCGGGACGCTGAAGCTGCTGGCGGGTGCGAGCGCCGCGTTCGTCTGGTTCGCGCTGCGGCACCGGGGCCGCATGACGGCCCTGGCGGCTGTGACGGGCGTGGCCGCGGTGGCGATCGTGATGCCCGACTCGCGGGAGCTCTGGTCGAGATTGCACGGCACGGCGCCCGAGCGGGTCGTCTTCGCCGAGGACAACTCGGGCGTCTCGGTCATCACCGCCACCAGCCGCGAGTTTCTTGGACGGAAGGTTGTCTTCGTCAACGGCGTCGGGCAGAGCGTGTTGCCCTACGGCGATATTCATACCGCGCTGGGCGCACTACCCGTGCTCGTCCACCCGGACCCGCGCGACGTCGCGATCATCGGCCTCGGGTCTGGCGACACCGTGTACGCCGCGGCCGGGCGTCCCGGCATCGTTCGCGTGACGTGCATCGAGATCATCGGGTCGCAGCTCGTCACGCTGCGCGCGCGGGCCGAGCGCGACCCGTATCCGGGACTGCGCGGGCTCCTTGCCGATCCCAGGGTCGAACATGTCGCCGGTGACGGCCGGGCGTACCTGCTGCGCTCCACGCGGAAGTTCGACGTCATCGAGGCCGACGCGCTTCGGCCCACGAGCGCCTATTCGGGCAACCTGTATTCCGAAGCCTATTTCGCGCTCGTGAGGAGCAGGCTCAAGCCGAACGGCGTGGCCGCCACGTGGGCGCCGACGCGCCGCATTCACGATACGTTCGTGAAGGCGTTCCCGTACGTGGTCAGCGTCCCGGGCATCATGCTCGGCAGCAACGAGCCGTTGTGGGTGGATCCGGCCGCGGTCGCGGCGCGGCTGGACGACCGGCGGGTTCGCGAGTACTACGCGCGCGCCGGCATCGACATCGCGCAGGTGCTGCAGGCGTACCTGCCTGATACGCTCGTGCGGTTCGGGCCTGACTTCGATCGCTCGACGCTCGGCGAGGTGAATACGGATCTGTTTCCGCGCGACGAATTCGACCTGTCCCCGCCATAAGAACGCCCAACGCCCAAAGCCCAACATGGAATTTCGCCAGTTCGGCCGTTCGGGTCTTCAGGTGCCCGTCATCGGCATGGGCACCTGGCAGACATTCGACGTCCGAGGCGCCACCGCGGACGAACGCCGCGGCGTGACGGATGCCGCCTTCGACGGAGGCGCGACGTTCTTTGATGCCTCTCCCATGTACGGGGAGGCCGAACGGGTGCTCGGCGCCACGCTCGCCGGGCGCCGCAAAGAGGCGATCGTCGCGACGAAGGTCTGGACGACGAATGACGGGGCGGCGGAGCGGCAGATTGACGCGGCGCTCGGATTCTTCGGGGGTCGTGTGGACGTGTATCAGGTCCATAACCTCGTCGCATGGCACCGGCGTCTGGAGCAGCTCGATCGCCGGCGCGCCCAGGGCGCGGTCCGGGTGCTGGGCCTGACGCATTACAGCGCAGGGGCATTCGGCGAGCTGAAGCGCGCCATGCAGGATCCGCGCGTGGGCGCCGTGCAGATCCCGTACAACCCGCTGGAGCGTGAGGTGGAGGACGAGATTCTCCCTGCCGCTGCGGATCTCGGTCTGGGCGTTATCATCATGCGCCCGCTGGGGCAGGGGCGGCTCATCCGGCAGCCTGTGCCGCCGGACGCGATCGCGCCGCTTCGGCCCTTCGGCGTGCACACATGGGGCGCAGGTGCTGCTCAAGTGGATCCTCAGCGATGCGCGCTGCCACGTGGCGATTCCCGCCACGTCGAGTGCCGCGCACATGCGGATGAACGCCGGGGCGGGGCAGGCGCCCTGGTTCGGACCCGGCGAGCGTTCCTACATCGCCGGTCTTGCCGGCAGGGTGTAACACCATGGCACGAGTGCTCAAGTCAGTCGCGCTGGTCGTGCTGGTCCTGATTGTCGCAATCGTCGGCATCGTCGCGTTCACGTTCCTGGGGCGCATGAGGCCGACCGACGGCCGCGAGGTCGGCGGCGCACGCATTGTCGTCGACGGGTTTTCGAGCGTCGCCGTCGTTCCGCTCCGGGACGGGCAGGTGGCGCTCGTGGACGCCGGCAATGACGGGACGGGAGCGGCAATTCTCCTGGAGCTGCAGCGGCGGAACCTCGACGCCGGCGCCGTGGCCGCAATCTTTCTGACGCACGGGCATCCCGACCATATCGGCGCGGTGGGCCAGTTCCCGAACGCCGAGATTCTGGCCCTGGCGGACGAAGTGCCGCTGATTGAAGGGGCGGTGGGCGCGCGCGGTCCGCTGCCCCGGTTGTTCCCCGTGAATCCCACCGGCATTACCGTGACCAGGGCGCTCCGGGACGGAGAAGTCGTCACGTTGAGCGGTGTGCCGTTCCGCGTGTACGCGGTGCCCGGCCATACGGCCGGCAGCGCCGCGTATCTGGCCAACGGCGTCTTGTTCGTCGGCGATTCCGCGGATACGGCGCGCGACGGCACGTTGATCGGCGCGCCCTGGATCTTCAGCGACAGCCAGGACGAGAACCGCGTCTCGCTGGTCCGTCTCGAGCAGCGCCTCGTCGCCGATGGCGCCGATGTGATCGCGATCGTTCCGGCGCATTCCGCGGTCATGCAGGGGATGGGCGAGCTGTCGGCGTTCGCGAGCGCCAACCGGTAGACCGTCGGATGAAACGGATCCTCGCCGGACTGATCGTCGTTCACCGCTACCTCGGGGTCGCGTTCTGCCTCGTCTTTCTGGTCTGGTTCACCTCCGGCATCGTGATGATCTTCAAGCGGATGCCGGAGTATTCGCCGCAGGAGCGCCTGGCCCGGCTGCCGGCGCTCGACGCGGGCGCGCTGCGCCTGACGCCCGCGCAGGCCTTCGACGTGGCGGGTCTCGGCGGCAATCCTGATCGGGTGCTGCTCACGTCCGTGGAGGGTCGTCCCGTCTACCGCTTCATCGTTGGCTCGGGCTCTGCCACCGTCTCGGCTGACGCCGGCAGCTATCTGGACAGCGTCGATGGCGAAGGCGCCATGAGGATCGCCGGACGTCTGTTTCCTGACCACAGCGGGACCGCCAGGTGGCTCGGCTCGAACGCCGAGCCGGATCAATGGACGGTCGGGAACAGATTCAACGCGACCGGTGCGCTCCACCGTGTGTCGCTCGGCGACGCGGCAGCTACAGAGATCTACATCGCGGAGGCGACCGGCGAGGTGGTGCAGAAGACCGATCGCAGCTCCCGCTTCTGGGGCTACGCGGGTCCGGTCATGCACTGGTTCTATTACACGCCGCTGCGCGCGGGCCAGGCGCCGCTCTGGAATGACCTGGTCGTCTATGGATCGGTGATCGGGTGCCTGCTGTGCATCCTCGGTCTGCTGATCGGCGTCTACCGGTTTTCTGTCAGCCGCCGGTTTCTCCGCAGCACGTCGATGTCGCCGTATGTCGGGTGGCTGCGCTGGCACCACTACGCCGGTCTGTTGTTCGGCGCCATCACGCTGACCTGGACCTTCAGCGGCCTGCTGACGATGACGCCGTGGGATCTCTTCCCGCAGGGACCGAGTGGCCTGCGAATCGAGGCGATTCGCGGTGACGGCGTCGCGCTCGACCGCTTCACGCTGCCGCCGGCCGCCGCGCTCGGTGCCTTCGAGAGCACACTGCAGCCCAGGGAGATCGAGTTCGTTCAGTTCATGGGCACGCCGTTCTATGCGGCGTCCGACGGCCGGAGGACATTCCTGGTGCCGGCCGACAGCGACGCGGTGGCCACCCGCGCCTCGTTCAGCAGAGAGGAACTGGTTGGCGCGGCGACGGCGGCGATGGCGGGGCGTTCGCCGGCAGATGTGACCTGGCTCACGGCGTACGACTCGTACTACTACGACCGGACCGGCGATCGCCCGCTGCCGGTCCTGCGGGCGAAGTTCGACGATCCGGACGAAACCTGGCTGTACCTGAACGCGACGGACGGGTCGATTGTCGGCGGGGAAGTGCGCGGCAGCCGCGCCGAGCGATGGCTGTATCAGGCCCTGCACAGCCTCGATTTCCCCGGGTTCTATCAGACGCCGTGGCTCTGGTACCCCCTGATCGTCGGCTTGAGCCTGGGAGGCGTGGCGCTGAGCGCCACGTCCCTCGTGATCGCGTGGCGGTTTCTGACTGGAACTATTTCAAGGGCGTGATCTTGACGGGCTGGCCGCGGCGGAACTCGCGCGACTCAGTGTAGAAGCCGGCTGTCGACAACGTGATCGTCACCTCGCGATCACTCTTGTTCTCCCACCACCAGCCATGGATCCCGGGGAAGGCGGCCTGATACGCACCGTTCGACGTGGCGCCCTGGTTCGTATCAAAAAATTCCGCGTAGCCGCGGGGTGACCCTTCGGGTTCGCTGTGCAGCTCCCAGTACAGGTCGCTTGACGCCGTCCACGAATAGAGGAAGGTTCCACCCTTCTCGAGGCGGTACTTGTATTCCATTCCCTCCGTCGGCTTGAGCGTGAACTGAACGCGCTGCTGCTGAAAGGGCATCGGCTGGACGACGATGGACCAGGGCCACTTGGCCAGGGTTTCCTGCTGGGTCGGGAGCTTCAAGGGCTCCTGCGCGTGCACGACGGCGGTTGTTGCCATCAGCGCGGTTGCCGCAGCGGCTGCAACAAGGAACATGCGTGTCATGGTTCTCCTCTATTCGACGAGGCTCCGATTTCACCACAAGTTCCCTCATCAGCGCCGTTTCTGATGCCAAATTCAGGAACTCTGTCTGGGATTGTGCTGGACCCTGGAGAGGCACGCGGAATCCGCCATGCAGCAGCGGCAGTGGCAAAGCAGCTCGACACGGCCGATACTGAGGGCGTTCGCAGCCCATGAAGCCGATTCACCGGGTCATTCCCCCGATTGCGGTCCTGATCTGCGCCGGATTCGCGGCGTCCGTGTCCCCCGCGGCGGGGCAGACGGGCCCCCTCGATCTCGCGGCGACGCTCCTCCGTATGAGCGGCAGGGTCGCACAGTGGTATTCCCGCGCGCAGACGGTGCTGTCGACCGAGACGGTGGCGATTCAGCCGCTGCGTGCGGATATGAGCCCGGCGGAACCGCCCCGGCGCCTGGCGTTCGATCTCCGCGTGGCGTGGGACCCCGGCACTGTCGGCCCGCGCGGAGTGCCGGAAGCCGCCGTCGTCCGGGAAGTGCTGAGCGTGAATGGTCGACCGGCGCGCGAGGACGAGGAGGCGGGGTGCATGGACCCCAAGCCGGTGTCACCGGAGCCGCTGGCGATGCTGCTGCCCGCGCGCCTGGCGGAATCGGAGTTCTCCGTCGCGGGTGAGGGGCGCGTCGACGGCCGCCGGACGCTGATGCTCGACTACCGCGGCGTGGCGGCGCTGCCCGCGGAGATCGTCTGGACGGGCGACTGCGTGACGGTCTCGCTCCCGGGCCGCTCCCGCGGGCGCATCTGGATTGATGCCGAGACCTACGACGTGCTGCGGATCGACGACCGGCTCGTCGGGACATTCCGCTTCGACGTGCCCCGGGAGTACCTGCGGCGCGGCGCGGCACGATCCATGGTCATCGAGCGCGCCGAATCGTCCATCCGGTACCGGCGCGTGCAATTTGAGGATCCGCAGGAGACGTTGATGCTGCCCGCGGCGGTTGACACGGTCACCGTGATACGTGGGAACGGCCAGCAGCGCGTCCGGATCACCCAGCGGTTCACCGATCACCGCCGGTTCCTCACCGACAGCAGGTTGTTGTACTGAACGCGTCCTTATGACGCCCGAACGGGCGAGACGAAGAAGCGACGTGTCGGCTTGGCCAGCAGCCGAGCCATGCGACTCGCCTGCGAATGCCGCGCACTGTCGGTGGAGATGCCGGTGTTCGCGTACATCTGCCGATACAGCTTCGACACCAGGACAAACGCCACCCTGGACTTGAGCGACTTGACGATCTTGGCGCGCTTCCAGATGTTCGGCAGACTGTAGAACTCGTCCCACACCGCCTGCGTGTGGCTCCGGATCTGCTCCGGGGTCATGCTCGGATGCGGCATGTAGATCTTCGGACGCTTGTTCCGGGGGATCAGCCAGTGGCGCGTCACCGGGATGTTGTCCACCTTCAGCGGATCGGTCTGTTCCTTTTCCCACTTCTCGAAATCGACCGTGCCGGGGAACGGCTGGAGCAGCACGAATTGCGCGAACGCGACGTCGGCCGACATCGCGACCGACGCGGTCGCGTCGAACGTGGCGGGCGTATCGCTCGGCAGTCCGAAGATGAACGAGGCCAGCACGTGGACCCCGTGCTCGGGGAAGACCTTCAGGCGATCGATCAGATCCTGGCCTGCCAGGTTGAAGTCCTTGTAAATAGTCTTCAGCCCTTCCGGCGTCACCGATTCCACGCCGACCAGGACGCCGCGGATCCGCGCCTTGTACATCGCGTCGAGGAACGCCGTGTCCTCCGCCGCTTCCATCGTGATCTGCGTCAGGAACACCATCTCGCCCGGGAGCGCGGCCAGCATCTCCATCAACTCGAAGCGTTCCCGGCGGATCGCTTCCAGGTTCTGGAGAGCAGCGGGATCCGAGCGCCGCCGCGCCATCTCGAGGTCCTTGAGCGTGACGGGGTAGAAGTTGTCGTCGGCCAGCAGGCAGAACTTGAAGCCGTGCGCGCGAAGTTCCTTGATCTCCTCGATGATGTCGG
Organism: Vicinamibacterales bacterium; assembly: GCA_964202965.1. Taxonomy (GTDB): domain Bacteria; phylum Acidobacteriota; class Vicinamibacteria; order Vicinamibacterales; family UBA2999; genus CAXNKG01. Next base: position 2,153 of record CAXNKG010000034.1, on the reverse strand, counting down.
CGGGACCCCGCAGCCGCGGCGCCTGTCCGTCGGTCCGCCAGACGGAGCAGAACGAACAGTGCTTCGGGCAGCCGCGCACGGTCTGCACCGATCCCCACATGTACTTGTCCTTCGGCAGGAGGCTCCACTTGCCGGGGAAGAAGGAGCGGCCTTCAATGCGTCCGCCATCGTAGACGTCACGCAGCCGTCCGGCCATGCAGTCATGCACGACCGTTCCCCAGACCAGGTCTCCATCGCCCTTGACGACCGCGTGCCCGTGTCCGAACTCGCGGACTTCGTCCGGAAAGATCGTCGAGTGGACGCCGCCATAGACGACGTACGCGCCGTGCTCGCGGGCCTGGCGGCCGATTTCGTATCCGCGAAGGGCGTTGCCCGTGTGGATGCCGATCCCGACCAGGTCCCCGGCCTCGACGGTCGCCGGATCAAATGCGTCGAGCGCCTCGTCGACCAGCCGAGGGTCGCCGACTTCGGCCGGCGTCGCCGAGGCGAGCACGAACAGCCACCGGGGCGTCACAACGGAGATGCCAAACGACACATCGCTCGGATTAACCAGGTGCACACGCATGCCGGGATTACCCTACCTCAGTTTTGCGGCAAAGGGAGCCACCTTACGGCAGGGGCCTCGTGGCGGGCACCGCCGCGTCAAGGGCGCGAATCGCATCGACAATCGTGTCCACGGCATCTCCGAAGAAGGCCGGGTCGATCTGGTCCGCCATGTCCGTCGGCGCGTGATAGCCGGGATGATTCTCGACGCCGAAGTAGACGAATGGAATGCCTGCGTCGTGGAACGGTCCGTGATCCGACGCATGCGTCCAGTCGTCGCCCCCGCCAGCGGTCTTCGGCCGGTCGTGGCCGAAGCGGAGGGTGATCGCCGACCGCTGCTGGACGTCCTGCAGAGCGGGGAGCAGCCACGGGGAGTACGACGTCCCGGCCGCAAACAGCTCTCGCGCTGCGCTCCGCGACACCATGTCCAGGTTGATGTTCAACACGATCGTCCGGCGCGGCACGATCCCTGACGCCAGCAGCGCCTGCGCGCCGCGCTGACCCATTTCCTCGGCGTCGAGCGCCGCGAGAACGAATGCATGCCGCGGCGCCACCGCCGCCAGATCGCGGCCGGCGGCCAGCAGGGCCGCGACACCCGACGCGTTGTCGTCGGCGCCGGGGTACATCACGCCGTTTCGGACTCCCAGGTGGTCGAAGTGCGCCGTCAGGATGATGACCCCGGACTCCGGCGCGCGCCCCCCGATACGGCCGACGATGTTGGCGGTAGGACGACCGTCGGCGATAAACGGCTGCTCGTATCCCGATGCGGCGAGCGGCGGGATGCCCGCCACGCCAAACTGCTCGGCGAGCCACCGCCGGGCAAGCACGCCGCCCGGGGAGCCGGCCGCTCGACCTTCAAAGGACGTGTGGCTGAGGGTCGAGACGTCGCGCATGAGCTGCGCGCGATCGACTCCGGCCTGCTGCGACGCGGCGTCGGTCGCGAGGACAGCCGCGACGAGGACAATCACGGTTCCACGGCGCATCGGCGCGAGTGTATCAGGTCGAATTTGAGCGCAAGAGGCGGAGTGCGTGACGCCGTCGGTACAACGAAGATGGGGGATGATTAGGGCAGGAATGAAGGCCATCTCATCCACCGACGCGGATCGCTGGCGTGCGGTGCTCGGCCGTGATGCGCACGCCGACGGCACCTTCTTCTACTCGGTCGAGACGACGGGCATTTTCTGCCGGCCCTCCTGTCCTTCGCGCCGCCCGCGCCGTGAGAATGTCCGGTTCCATCTGACCGCCGCCGCGGCACAGCGCGACGGTTTTCGGGCGTGTCGGCGCTGCCGCCCCACCGAAGCGGGACTCCAGTTACGCCATGCCGCGCTCGTCGAAGCCGCCTGCCGCGCCATTGATGCCGGGGACGCCCCGCCGACGCTCGGAGCGCTGGCTGACGCCGCCGGGATGAGCCGCTTTCATTTCCACCGGATCTTTCGGAAGGTTGCGGGGGTGACGCCGCGCGCGTACGCGGCAGCGGCGCGTGGTCGCCGCGTCCGCAAGGAGCTCGGGCGAACGGCGACGGTCACGGAGGCCATCTACGGCGCCGGCTTCAATTCGAGCGGCCGATTCTATGCGGCTACGGACGCGCTGCTCGGGATGACACCAACGTC
>CAXNKG010000033.1:0-34527 GCA_964202965.1 Vicinamibacterales bacterium | reverse complement strand
GACAAGCTCGCCAGCTACGGCACCGTCGATGCGGTCCTGAGCGACTACGTATCAAGCCTTGCCGACGACGCCGACGCGAAGCAGAAGTCCGCGGAAGCGAAGCACATCTTCCATGACCTGAAGGAGAAGGTGCTGCGGGACGAGGTCCTCAACAAGGGCATTCGCCTCGACGGCCGCAAGTTCGACGAGATTCGCCCGATCTGGACCGAGGCGACGGTGCTGCCCCGCGTGCACGGCTCCGTGGTGTTCACGCGCGGCGAAACGCAGGCGCTGGTGACCTGCACGCTCGGCACGGCCGACGACGAGCAGAAGGTCGAGCACGTCACGGGCGAGTACTACAAGCGCTTCATGCTCCACTACAACTTCCCGCCCTTCTCGGTCGGCGAAACGGGCCGCTTCACCGGTCCAGGCCGGCGCGAGATCGGCCACGGCGCGCTCGCCGAACGGGCGCTCGCACCGGTCGTGCCAGGCGAGGACAAGTTCGCCTACACGATCCGCATCGTGTCCGACATTCTCGAGTCGAACGGGTCGTCGTCGATGGCGTCGGTGTGCGGCGGCTCGATGTCGATGATGGACGCCGGTGTGCCGCTCAAGGCGGCGGTCGCGGGCATCGCGATGGGCCTCATCATGGACGAGAAGACCGGCAAGTACGCCGTGCTCTCGGACATTGCAGGCGCCGAGGATCACTACGGCGACATGGACTTCAAGGTTGCCGGCACGGCCGACGGCATCACCGCGCTGCAGATGGACATCAAGGTCTCCGGCATCACCTCGGCCGTGATGGCGAAGGCGCTCGACCAGGCGAAAGCGGGCCGGCTCCACATCCTCAAGGAGATGGCGAAGACGCTGAGCGAACCGCGCAAGGCGATGTCGACGTTCGCGCCGCGCATCATCACCATCCGGATTCCGGTCGACAAGATCCGCGACGTCATCGGCCCCGGCGGCAAGATGATCCGCAGCATCATCGAGCGGACCGGCGTGAAGATCGACGTCGAAGACGACGGCCGGGTGAACGTGGCGTCGGCGGACGGCGACTCAGCGGCCAAGGCGATCGGCATCATCCAGGAGCTGACCGCGACGCCGGAGCTGAACAAGACCTACATGGGCAAAGTCCAGCGCATCACCGACTTCGGCGCGTTCGTCGAAATCATGCCCGGCACCGACGGCCTGCTCCACGTCTCCGAGATCGCGACGCATCGCGTGAAGGACGTGCGGGACGAGCTGAAGGAAGGCCAGCAGATTCTCGTGAAGGTGATCAACATCGACCCGACCGGCAAGATCCGCTTGAGCCGCAAGGTGCTACTGGAAGCCGAGGCAGGGAAGACCGCGGAGCCGGCCCCGGCGGCCAAGGACTAGGCAATGACACGCAGGCGCCTTGGCCTGCTGTTACTGAGCGCGGGCGCGTTCTTTGTGGCGCGCCCGCTGATTCGACGCCTCACGGCCCAGGAACAGGTCCCCACCCGGCAGGAATTCACGCTGGTCGGCCGCAACTACCGCTACACGCCCGACCGCATCGAGGTCACACAGAACGACCTCGTCAGGCTGACGATCCGCAGCGAGGACGTCGCCTACAGCTTCGCGGTCGACGAATACCGCATCGTCCGCCGCGTCCCCGCCGGGAGGAGCACCACCTTCGAGTTCCACGCCGACCGCCCCGGCACCTTCCGCTTCTACAGCAACCTGACGAGCGACAGCGGCCACGCGGAGATGCAAGGGCAGCTCGTCGTGCGCCCGCTCAAGTAACGGTTAGCGAATCGCCGTCGGCGCGACCGTCGACCCCGTGGCCCCCACGAGCTTGAGCGGCTGGACGACCAATGCGAACTCGTAGGCACGGGCTGCCGCCAGTTCGTCGAGGCGCAGGCTCTCCAGCAGGAAGATGCCGTTTACAACCAGCATGATCTGGTGGACCGGATTCGACAGCTTCGGGTCGGGATCCGGCGTCACGTTGACGGGCGCCGTGTCCATCCCGACGAGCATCGGATCCTGCTTCGCCAGCCACTCCGCTCCCGCCGAACCGAGGCCGGGGTTGACCCGCATGTAGCGCGCGTTGTCCTTGCCCCAGAGCTTCCCCCATCCCGTATGGACGATCAGGGCATCGCCGGGCTGGACCGTCATCTGCTGCCGCTTCAACGCCTGCTGCAGGTCATCGACCGTGATTTCGTAGCTGTCGGGCAGCATCTCGACTCCCTTGAGCGCCGCGACGTCGATGAGGACTCCGCGGGTGATGAGCGACCCGATCTTTTCGATCCCGCCCTTCATGAAGCCGTTCCGCGTGGCAATGTCGTCCACCTTGAAGCAGTTGTAGATGGTGCCGCCAATCGTCTGATGGGCGAAGGTGTCGAACTGCGTGCCGACCTGGCCGATTTCGGCCAGCACGATTTCTTCGTTGCTGCCGCGGCGGTTGGAGCCTGCGGGCGGCGAGGTTCGCTTCGTGTGCAACTCGAAGGTGCGCGTGGCCTGGATGGGCATCGACATCGACAGCTCGCGCCCGAGATCGAACGTCTGGCCCGTACGGATCAACCGGGCCGCGCGCAGCACCGTTTCGGGCTTCATGTGGTTGGCGGCGCCCCGGTCGTCTGCCGCTCCCCATTTCGACGGGCACCGCGCGCTGTCGGCGGGCGGCTGCCAGGACTGCGCCTCTACGGCGCCGCACATCGCCAGGAACGAGAGGGTCAGTCCAGTCAGTACGGAAAGCCGCATATCTTCACCTCGGAAATGTGGTGCCGTTGGAAGCTACAGGGTCACGAGGGCCGCGCCGGCACAGGCGCCGAGCCCGAGGCCTATTATCAGTTCGAGCGGGCGATGCCGCGCCAGCGCCAGGCGCGACCACGCAAGAAGCGGAAGCAGGGCAAGAATGCCGTACCCGGCGCCTGACCCCAGCAGCGCCAGAGAGGTTCCCGCCAGTCCAGCGAACGCCATGTGAAGCGAGGCTTTGACCCACGGCGTGACGGCAGCCGACAGGAGCATCAGTCCCCCTGCCGCCACAACTCCCCTCACGAGGAATGAGGCTGACCCGGTGGCGTAGGCGAGGGCACCAACTGCTCCAAGCGCGGCGAGAGCGACGGTAAACAGTGCCGGCCGGTCCGAGACGCGGGATGCGTCCACGTTCGTCCAGCGCCCTGTCCGCACCTGCCGGACCATCAGCAGCCCAAGCGGCACCAGCACGAGGGCGGTGATGAGCCCTACGGCCCGTACGGCACCGGCGCTGGAACCGACCCGCAACCCGGCCACCCATACGAGCGCAGCCACCATGACAAACGGGTGTCCGACGATGGACACCCAGCGCGCCAGCATCATCACGACGTGCTCACTGTGCCAGGAATGGAAGCAACGCGGCGAGCGTCTCGTCAGGACATTCCTCCGCGAGGAAATGCCCTCCTGGCAGCGCCGTTCCCCGAACGTCCAGCGCCATCCCGCGCCAGATGTCCATCACCGGCTCGAGGCGGCCGACTGTGCCACGCTCGCCCCACAGGACGAGCAGCGGACACGTCACCTTCTTCTCGTCGTGTTCCTGCACGTGGTCGAGGTCAATCGTGGCGCCGGCGCGGTAGTCCTCGCATGTGGCGTGAATGGTCGCGGGATCCCTGAAGCAGCGGAGGTACTCCGCAAACGCCTCCGCGGTAATCGCGCTGGTGCCGCCGGTGGGCCGCTCGAATCTGGATCGGAGATACGCGTCGACGCTATTGCCGATGAGCGTTTCAGGCAGCGGCGCCGGCTGGATGAGAAAGAACCAGTGGTAGTACTGGGTCGCGAACGCCTTCGTGACGCGGTCGTACGGCAGCGGCACAATGTCGACTACAGCGGCTTTCGTGACCACGTCGGGATGCTCGACCGCGAGCCGCCACGCCACGCGCCCGCCGCGATCGTGCCCGACAACGGCAAACCGATCGAATCCCAGCGTCCGCATCACCTCGATCTGGTCGAGCGCCATCGCCCGCTTCGAGTAGTTCGCGTGGGTCTCGCCGTCCGCCGGCTTCGAGCTGTCGCCATAGCCGCGAAGATCGGTCATGACGACGGTGAACCTCTCCGCCAGACGCGGCGCCACCATGTGCCACATGACATGGGTCTGCGGATAGCCGTGCAGCAGCAGGACGGGCGGGCCACTGCCCCCGTGGACGGTATTGATGATTGCGCCGGAAGTCTGAACCCGGCGCCGCACAAAGCCCGGGAAGAATGTCACCGGCTCGGAAGGCGTGGGAGGCTTTGATTCAGCACCGCGGCGAGCCGAAGCCCGCCCAGCGCAAGACGTCGGTCGACGACTGGAATGTGGGCACGGTAGTACGCCTCATTCACTTCTCCTTTCGGCGGCAGCAGCGCGATTTTCGCGAGACCGTGCGACTCAATCGCCCACGCGTCCGGCATTCCAGCCGGCTGCGTATCCCACCCGTTCGCCGTAATCTGCTTCGAGAGTTCCGCCACATACTGCGCGTCGCTCAGGTTCCGATGCGCGAGCAGCCCCGAGTCCCACACCCCGTGCAGCTGGCACGGGAACGCCGCTCCCGCCGCACCGCGGCATTCAGGCGATCCGAACGCGACAACGGGGATATCGTTGCCTCCGCGCGCGACATCAATGGCATGGAACGGCTGGTGCAAATCGCCGACGAAGTGCACGAGGAACTTCAGTGCAATCGCGCGATCTGCACGATCGGCCGACGTGTCCGCGAGCCGCTGCTGGTTGTACAGAATCCGATCGACGACGCAGTCACGCCAGCGGTCGCCGCGTGAGCCTGCCGACACGCCTGGCTGCCGCGGGCAGTCCCGATCGCGGTCGTAGCGTGTGGCGTCAGACGGGATGTTCACAAAATGCCAGGGCCCGGTCGCGGCGTGGTCGGTCCGGTGCTCATCCGCCCACGAGGCGACCTCCGCCAGAGTCGTATCGGGCAGCAGCCACTCGACATTCGCGCGTGCGGCCGGCGTCAGCCGTGCAGCCGCCACGAGCGCCAGAAGCCGGTGCCCCTGGACTCCCCATGCGTCGAGCCGCATGGAGGCACTTGCAATGATCACGAACGCCAGGCTGGCGAGGATTCGGGTGAACATCGATCTCGTGCTCCGTGCAGGCTACTGCGCGGCCGCCGGCGCGGCGACGGTGAGGCCGCGCACGCCATTCTGTTCGATCAGTTGCGCGACCAGACCTGACGTCTTGACGTCTTCGACGAACGACCGCAGGTATGCCGCGCCCGCGTCGCGCCCTTTCGGTGTCCCCACGCCCTGCTGCACCGTCGTGAACCCGCCTTCCAGGACGCGTGACCCCGGAATTTTCTCCACGAACGTGAGCAGCGCCGGCCTGAGGCCGGCCACCGCGTCCAGCTTCTCGTCCACGAGCCTCTTGACCGCCCCCTCGACGGCCACCGCGCGTTCCAGCTGCGCGTGCTGCAGCGTGCGAGTCAGAAAGAGGTCGTACGCGCTTTTTTCCGACACGGCGATGCGGACGCCGGCGCGATCCACGTCGGCCACGCTCTGCAGGGGCGAGCCGGGCGGGACCAGATAGGTGGACTCAATCTCGACATAGGCGGCGGTGAAATCAATCTCGACCGCGCGGGCGGGCTCGATGCCGAGAAACGCCACGTCCCAATCGCCGGTGGCCGCGCTGTCGGCAAGTGCGCCCGCCGACTCATACGGCACGATATCGACGGGCACATCGAGCCGCCGGCCCAGCTCCCGCGCCAGGTCTACTGCGACGCCGCGTGGATCGCCGGTTGCCGGGTCCTTACCCGTCAGGAGCACGTTGTTGAAATTGAGCCCGGCGCGCAATCGCCCGCCAGGCGCCAGGTCGGCGCGTGCGGCCTCATCGCGCGGCGCAGCCGCGCAGGCGGAGACGAGAACGACGACGGCGCACACGAGTCCGATTCCGTACATCACGTCCTCCCCGACTCCCATACACGGGCCGCTTCAAGCCGATCCGCCATGGATGGGTGCGAATGGAACAGAACTTCAACGAGCCGCGAGGGACGCTCTTCGGCCAGGTTCTGCGCCCCCAGGCGCTTCATGGCGCTCATGAAGCCAGCCGCGTTGCCGGTCATCTCGAGAGCATACCGGTCGGCGCGGCGCTCGTGTGCCCGGGACAGGGCATGGACGGCCGGTAACAGCAGAATGGAGACGGCGCCGAGCGTCAGGAGCAGCAGCGGCAGCGCCGCCACGTCGTCCTTCCCCATCAGGCCAAATCGGCCCGACACCATAGTCAGCACGCGATCCGATAGATACAGCCCAAGAGTCAGCAGGACCGCCTCGACAGCGAGCGCCTTCCAGATGTCGTGATGCACGTGGTGCGACAGTTCGTGCGCGAGGATCACCTCAATCTCGTCGTCTGAGTGCTCGGCAAGCAGCGTGTCCGACAGGAGAATCCGGCGGGTCCGGCCGATGCCGGTGAGCGCCGCGTTCGCCTTGCGCGTCTTCTCGCTCATCTGCCACTCGAAGACGCCGGCAATCGTCGTCTCGGCACGCTGCGCGAGCGTCTTGAGCCTGTCGACCAGGGCCGGACGCTCGAGTGGTCTGAACGTGTAGAACAGTGGCAGCAGGTAGACAGGCGCGAGCTGCGCGACGACGACGAGGAGCACGATGAAGCACCCCGAGGCAATCAGCCACCACCGCTCGGGGCTGAGGCGCAGCAGCGCCCACACAATGAGCGCTGCACCGACCGCCAGTGCCATCCCCAACACCGCGCTTTTTCCCTGATCCGCCCACCACTGCGCCAGCGTCTGCGTCGACAGGCCGTAGCGGCGCTCGAGGGTCACTCCCTGATAGAACGCAAACGGGACCTGCAGCGCCTCGCTCAAGAGGACCAGACCGACGACGTACAGCACGAGTGTGAGGACGGACATGCCGCCCGAGGCGGCCGAGGCGAGATCACGCAGGGCTACTGACCACCCGGACGCAAGAAACACGAGGATGAAGATCGCCGCCGCGGCAGTGCCAGCGACGGCGGCGCGGCGGTGGAGGCGGTGGTACCGGGAGGCCTTGTCTTCGTTCAGTTCAACTGCACCGAAATGAGTTTCGAGACTCCCGGCTCCTCCATCGTGACGCCATACAGCCGGTTCGCGATCTCCATCGTCCGGCGGTTGTGCGTGATGAGGATGAACTGCGTGCGGTCGAGCATCCCGCGCAGCATGTCGACGAACCGGCCGACGTTCGCGTCGTCGAGCGGCGCGTCGATTTCGTCGAGCAGGCAGAACGGGCTCGGCTTGTACTTGAAGATCGCGAACATCAGCGCGATAGCCGTCAGCGCCTTCTCTCCGCCCGAGAGCAGCTGCACGTTCTGCAGGCGCTTGCCGGGAGGCGACGCAACGATGTCGATGCCGCTTTCGAGCGGGTCGTTCTCGTCGAGGAGCGCCAGGCCGGCGCGGCCGCCGCCGAAGAGGGTGCTGAACGTCTCCTGAAAGTTCTGCTGGATGGCGGTAAAGGCTTCCTGGAAGCGCGCGGTCGATGTTTCGTCGATCCGCTTGATCGCGTCCGCCGTCTGGGCGATTGAGTCGGTGAGATCCTTGCGCTGGGTCGTCAGGAACACGTGGCGGGTTTCGAGCTCATCGAACTGCCCGATCGCCATCATATTCACCGGTCCGAGTCGATCGATCCTGGCCTTCAGCGTCGTGATCGCCTCTTCGGCCGTCATCACACCGGTTCGAGCAGCCGTATAGGCGGACTCGACGGCATCGGAGGGCGCCGCCGCGAGTTCCCCTTCCTCCGCGTCGGAGTCTGGATCGTCCGCGGTGATCGCCGCCGCGTCGGGGGTGGCTTCGCCCGCCTGCTCCATCCGCTCGACATCGGCCAGCACCTCGTCGAGCGACGACTGCAGCGTCTCCACGCACAGCTGGGCAAGATGCCCGAGGTCGCTTTCGGCGGTGGCACGCGCGATTTCCAGCGCGCCCGCCTGGCTGCGGATCTCTTCGAGACGCCGCCGGGCCTCCCGGATCGCGTGGTCCTGGGCCTCGACGTTCACGCGCGTGTCCGCGGCGGCCTCGTCTGCCGCGCGCACGTCGTCGCGGAGCGCGTCGAGCGCGCGGATATCCACATCCAGCGAGGTTGTGGCGTCGGCGACGGCCGCCAGGAGACCTTCGCGGCGGGTCCGCGCCTGATCGAGTTCGGCCGCCCGAGCGGTGATTCGGGTGTCGATGTCGCGGGCCGCGTCCTCGAGCCGCAGCACTTCCGCGGCCAGGGCAGCGGCGCGCTCGATCATCGTGGCGTGGGTTGCGCGGTTCTCAGCCACCCGCGCAGAGCGTTCTTCAACGGCCTCGCGAGCCGTCATCAGGCGTCCCTGGGCTGAGGACAGGTCGGCCTCGGCACGGCGCTGCTCCTCGAAGAGACGGGCAATCGACGTTTCCGCTTCGGCGCACCGAGCGTCGAGGGACGTACGCTCTTCTTCAGCCTGCCGGAACTCGAGGGCGATCAGATCGCCCTTCCGCGCCAGACGCGTCGATTCTTCGACGGCGCGCGCGACCTGGGCATCCTGCCCGGCGATCGAGACTTCCTGCCGATGCTGCTCCGCGGTCAGCCCCGCGAGCGCCGCGCCCACTTCCGCGATGACGGCGTCAAGCCGCGAGCCCTCGTCGACCAGACGGGCCGCCTCGGCCCTCTCCACCGCGAGCCGCTCGTGCATCTCCTTGATCTCGCGCCTGGTCGCCAGAATGCTCCGCGATTCGACGCGCAGGCCTCCCGACACCAGGTGCGGACCGCGGAAGAGGTCACCGTCGATCGTGGCAACCGGCGCCGACGTCTGCCGCGACATCGTGACCGCCTGCTCGAAGGTGTCGGCGATATACGCCTCGGGCACGACTTTCTGGATTGTGGCGACGTGCGGACCGCTGATGCGCAGGACGTCGGCGATCGGCACGATCCCGGGCATGCGCATCGCCGGTTGAGGGTGGTAGCCGTTGGATCCAGGGTCGATGACGACAAAGCCGCAGCGGCCGGCGCCCTGCTCGCGCACGAGCCCGAGGCCCGCGGCCGCCTGGTCATGCCGCTCGACCACGACGTGCTGCAGGAGATCGCCGAGACAAGCTTCCACCGCGCGCTCGTAGCGGCGATCGACGTCGAGATAGTCGGCGACGGCACCCTGCTGCCTGACCTTGCCGTTCGCCTGGACGAGCACCATCCGGGCCGCATCGCCGAATTCCCCGCGGCTGGCCTCCATGTCGGTCAACGACGTCAGCCGGGCCTCGCTGCGGGCCAGGTCCTGCTCGCGCTCCCGGACGAGTCTTGCGTGCTCCTCCTGGCGGGTCCGCGCGGCGCCGAGCTCCGACGCGCGCGCGGCGGCGTCGAGGCGGATCCGGTCGAGCGCGGCGCGCGCCCGGTCCAGCGACTGTTCCGCCGCGACACGATCCGCCTCGGTCGCTTCGGTCTCACGCCGGAGATCGTCGCGTTCAAGATCGAGCTTGCTGAGGGTGGCCGCGACGCGGTCGCGCTGCGCCGCCGCATGCTCCATCGCGTGGCGGAGCGCGGTCGCGGCATTCAGCGTGGAAAAGACGCTCCCCCGCGCCGCTTCCACGTCGCTTTCGAGCCCTTCGATCTGCTGCTGGGCGTGGGCGTGCTCCGCCGTCGCCTCGGTCAGCGCATTGGCGGCCGCATCGCGGGCCCGTTCGGCCTCGCCGGCCGCCTGGGCACGCTCGGCCACCGCCACCCGCGCCGGCTCGCGGCGATCTTCGAGCTCGGACAGTTCGGCCGTGATGTCGGCCGCGCGACCGGCCAGCATCTCGGCCTGCTGCCGGTTCAGCTCCTGCTGCTGCTGGCGGCGCTGGATATCGAGCTCGCGCGCGTGTGCGTCCTCCCGCACCCGCGCCACGCGGCTGTCGGCTTCGGCCTGTTCGATTCGCAGGCGCGCCAGGTCGGCTTCGACCTCGGCCACGTGCCCCGCCGCGGCCGCCTCCCGCTCGCGGGCTTCAGCCAGGCGCGCCCGCGCGGCCTCGATGGCCGCCGACAGCTCCCGGCCGCGCCGCGCCAGCAGGACCTTCTCCCAGCGCCTGAGCTCGTCGCGCAGCTTCTTGTAGCGGCGAGCTTTCGCGGCCTGCCGCTTGAGCGTGCCGCGCTGCTTCTCCACCTCGAAGACGATGTCGTCGATGCGGGTGAGGTTCTGCTGGGCGGCCTCGAGCTTCATTTCGGCGGCGCGGCGGCGCGAGCGGTACTTCGTGATGCCGGCGGCTTCCTCGATCAGCATGCGGCGGTCGGCCGGACGCGAGCTGAGGATCATGCCGATCTTGCCCTGCTCGATGATCGCGTACGCCTTGGCGCCAAGGCCCGTGTCCATCAGCAGTTCGTGGACATCGCGGAGGCGGCAGACTTCGCCGTCGATCAGGTATTCGCTTTCACCCGAGCGGTACAGACGGCGAGTGACCTCCACGTCGCGCGTGAAGAGTTCGGCGGCGGCGTGCACCGCCTGCAACGTGTCGTGACTGTGCCCGTGGCCATTCCCATGGCCGTTCCCGTTCCCGTGCCCGTTCCCGTGGCCGTTCCCGTTCGTCTGATCGTGTTCGGGCTCCGGTGACACCGGCCGGAACTCCGCCAGTTCGACGCCCTCGGCCCTGGGAGGAACGGGCAGCCCGGTCAGCCGCAGGCTGACCTGGGCGGTCGCGCCCGGCTTCCTGGCATCGCTTCCGCTGAAGATGACGTCTTCCATCCGGTCGCCACGGAGGCTCTTGGCGCTCTGCTCGCCGAGGACCCAGGTGATCGCGTCCGCCACGTTGCTCTTGCCGCAGCCGTTGGGTCCGACGATCGCCGTCACTCCCTGATCGAAGGCAAGCTCCGACCGCTCGGAGAACGACTTAAAGCCATGAATTGCGAGGCGTTCTAAACGCATGCTTCTTTCCCGATATTGGCCAGCTGAAACCAGCCTCCACGATTGGATGAGAGAGTCTAAACACGCCTAGCCCTAGTGGCAAGGCCAAAGTAACACCACTATATTTTGGGTTGGGACCCCAAAAAGGCGGGGGTTGGTGCTACGACCGAAAAAGCGTTATCGCGCCGCTCGCGCCGGCGCCGCCCCGAGCTTCATCAGCGCCTCAGCCTCGGGGAAGAGCGTAATCGCGTGCTGCAGCTGCGGGTCCTGGCGCGACAGGTTGCGGCGCGCGACCTCGACGCTGAAGAGATCGAGGTCGATCTCGAAGCGGAGCATCGCGCGAATGAACGGAAGGTCCTGCTGCCAGGAGGGTTCGTCGATCTTCATCCTGGCCTTCTCGACGTGATCCTTGAACTCGGCGACCATCGCATCGGTCACCTGGAAGTCCTCGGTCAGCTCGCGCGGCCCAGCCGACGGGCTCGCGGTGATGCGGCGGTCGCCCGACCGCGAAAAACGCTGCGCGTAGGTATCGAACAGGTTCCGGGCAAAGAGCGTTCGTCCGAAACGGGTCGGGTTGAACCCCTCGAGGGGACCGTCGAATCGGCGATCCGGCTCGACGCCGCCGCCGCTGTAGACGCGGCGGCCCGCATCGGTCAGCTTCAGATCCTCGGGCTGGTGCACCTTCGCCGCGTCCTGCTCGCGGAGCGTGTACGTGAGGTACTCGTCGAAGGCGCCGTCCCACGGCCGCTGGATGAGGCGCCCGCTGGGCGTGTAGTACCGCGCCGTCGTCACGGCCACGCCGGCGCCTTCGCTCACGCGGTAGACCGACTGCACCAGCGCCTTGCCGAACGTTGTTTCGCCGACGATGAGGGCGCGGTCGTGGTCCTGCAGCGCGCCGGCCACAATCTCCGATGCGCTCGCACTGTTGCGGTTCACCAGAATGACGAGCGGGAACTCCGTGTCGCCCTGCTGCGTTGCGCGGTAGTCCTGGTCGGAGTTCGGCACGCGTCCTCGCGTGTAGACGATGAGATCGCCTTTCGGCAGGAAGCGGTTCGCGACCTTGATCGCCTGATCGAGCGCGCCGCCGGGATTGCCGCGGAGGTCGAACACGAGGCGCCGCATCCCGTTGCCGGTCAGGTCGCGAAGCGCGCGCCCGAGTTCCTGGTCGGTGTTCTCTCCGAAATCGGACAGCAGGACGTAGCCGGTCGTCCCGTCCAGCATGAACGACGCTCGCACCGTCGGAATGTGAATTTCGTCGCGCACCACGGCGAGCTCGATGAGCGTGTCGTAGCCGGCGCGCCTGATGGCGATGCGCACAGGCGTGCCGCGCGGCCCGCGGAGGATCCGCACCGCCTCATCGCTCGTCCAGCCCTTGGTGTCCTTGCCTTCGATCTGCGCAATGACGTCGCCCCGGCGCAGCCCCTTCTGATAGGCCGGCGACCCCTCGAAGAGCGAGAAGACGGTGATTCCCCCGTCGACCACCTGGATCGAGATGCCGAGGCCGTAATACCGCCCCTCCTGCCGCTCGCGCATCTGCGCGTACGTCCGGGGATCCATGAAGCTCGAATGCGGGTCGAGGGTCTGGAGCATCCCGGAAATCGCGCCGTACACGAGGCGGTCCGATTCCACGTCGCCGACGTACGTGGACTCGACGGCGTTCAACGCGGCGGTAAAGACCTTGTATTGCTCCGGAATCTGGTCCTGGGCCACCAGCGCGCTGCGGCCGTAGAACCCGCCCAGCAGGGCGCAGAAAGCGACCGTGAAGGCGGCGGCGGACAACATCCGGTAGCGGCGCATATAGTGAAAACTATAAACGGTTACCTTGACCCCGTCCAGACCGCGTTTCTATAATCGTGTGAATAACTTGCGGGAGATGTAACAGGAGTCCTCACCATGTTTGGTTCCATTGGAATGCCCGAGCTGATCATCATTCTGGTGATCGCCCTGATCATCTTCGGGCCCCGCAAGCTGCCTGAGCTTGGCCGGTCGCTCGGCCGGAGCATCGGGGAGTTCAAGAAGGCCTCAAACGAGCTGCGTAGCACGCTCGAGGAGGAGATCCGCATCGAGGAGCAGCGCGACAACCGCGCCGCGATCCGGGCCGAGCAGGATACCGCGCTGGCCGCTGCGGCCGCCCCGCCGTCCGCCACCCCCCCACCGATGACGCCCGTACCGCCGGACAGCGAGACCGTGGCGCGCACGCCCGGCACCGACCCGGTCGCCTAGTGGCGCCGTGGCGCTAGTCCCCTTTCCGAGCCACACTCCGGCCCCGGTGCCGGAAGACGACTTCGACCAGGATCCGGATGGTCTTCTCGACGCCGACGGCGGCGGGAAGATGTCGTTCCTCGACCACCTGGACGAACTGCGGCGCCGGATCATCTACGCGGCCGGCGCGCTATTGGTCGGGTTCGTGGTCTCGTTCTTCTTCATCGGCGACATCTTCGACTTCATCATGCGGCCGCTGCAGCTGATGCTGCCGGCGGGGGGAACGCTCGTCTACACGGACCCGACCGAGGCCTTCCTGCTGAACATCAAGATCGCGCTGATCGCGGGGCTCATCCTTGCGTCGCCGGTGGTATTCCTGCAGGTCTGGCTGTTCGTCGCGCCGGGCCTGTACTCGCACGAAAAGAAATGGGCCATCCCGTTCGTGGTGATGTCGTCGTTCTTCTTCGTGGCCGGCGCCGCGTTCTCGCACTACGTCGTCTTTCCGCTGACGTGGAGATTCTTTGTCAGTTTCACGAACGACATTCTGACGTTCATGCCGCGCATCGAGCCGGCGTTCTCGCTCTACCTCCGGCTGCTGCTCGCCTTCGGCGTGGTGTTTCAGATGCCGACACTCGTGCTGTTCCTGGCACGGATGGGTGTCGTCAGCGCCCGGTTCCTGGTCCGCAACTTCAAGTATGCCGTCCTGATCATGGTGGTCCTTTCCGCGGTCATTACGCCCGATGGCGGGGGCGTCTCACTCGTCGCGATGACGGGCCCGATGATCCTGCTCTACGGCCTGAGCATCGTGCTCGCGTGGCTCTTCGGAAAGAAGAAGACGATCGCCGCCTGACGTGGTCATCCGGTCGTCGCAGTCTCCGCACATCGAGCGTCTCGTGGACGACCTGCGCGGTCCCGCCGGCCGCCGCGATCGGCGTGCTGCGCGGGCGGCTGACCGGCGAGAGCGGCACCGAGATCCTGGACCTGATCAGCAGCATCGCCCTCGACGCCGAGCGCCTCAGGGACGTCCGCCTCGCCGCACTGGATGCCCTCTCCGAACTGCCGCGCCACGTCGTCCAGCCGCTGCTGCAGCAGGCGGGTATCGGCGACGACGGGCCCGCGGCGGCGGCACCTGGGGCCGCCGCCTTCGACGATCCGACCTCGGTCACGGAGTGGATTACCGCGAACGCCGCGGCCTCGTTGTCGGTCCTCCACAACCTGGTTCTGGACCTGCGCGAGCGGGAACGGCGCGAGCCGTCGGCGCGCACGCGACAGCGGTGGGCCCTCGCACGTGGTGCAGTCCACTCGGCGCTGGCGCGGCGCGGCAGCCGCGTGGCGCTCTACGACATCCGGGAAAGGGGAAAGCTTCGACGCCTCGGCCGACATCATCAGACGGGAGAAGCTCTCCGGGCGGAGCGCGATCGTGAAACGAATCCGGACGAAATATGCCGGATTCGTCTGACCAGTTCCCCAACCTCCAAGACACCAATTCCCAATTGGGTGTTGGGAGTTGGAGCCTTGGGAGTTGTTCAGGTCAGTACGATTTGGCGAACCAGGCGTGAACCGTGGCCGGCGACCCGCACTTCAGGCAGGTCTTCCCCGTCGCCGGTTCGCTTGCGAACGGAATATTCCTGATCGTCGCCTGCGTCTCGGTCTTGATGGCCGCCTCGCACGTCTCCGACCCGCACCAGGGCGAGATCACGAAACCCGGACGGCCGTCCATGATGTCCTTGAACTCCTCGTACGAATCAGTCGCGGACGTGTGCTCCTTGCGGAACGTCACCGCGCGGTCGAACAGCGCCCGCTGAATCGTATCCAGCAGCGCGTCGACGGCGGGGGCGAGACCCTCCATTGGCGTGAACAGCTTCTCGCGCGTGTCGCGGCGCGCCAGCACCACCTGTGACTTCTCGAGATCCTTGGGGCCGATTTCCATCCGGATCGGGACACCGCGCAGCTCCCACTCGTTGAACTTCCAGCCGGGCGTCTGCGAGTCGCGGTCGTCGAGGAACACACGAACCCCGCGTGCGACGAGCTCCGCCTGAATCGCCTTCGCCTTCGGTAAGACGGTCTCTTTCCAGTTGCCTCTGGGGATCGGCACGATGACCACCTGATACGGCGCGATCTTCGGCGGGAGAATCAAGCCGCCGTCGTCGCCGTGCACCATGATCACGCCGCCAATGAGGCGCGTAGACACGCCCCAGGACGTCGTGTGCACGTACTGCACGGACTTGTCGCGCGCCTGGAACTTGATCTCGTAGCTCTTCGAGAAATTCTGGCCGAGATTGTGCGACGTGCCGGCCTGCAGGGCACGACCGTCCCGCATCAGCGCCTCGATCGAATACGTGCGCTCGGCGCCGGCAAATTTCTCGCTCTCGGTCTTCTGACCGTCCATGACGGGCATCGCGAGCTCGGTCTCCGCGAAATCCTTGTAGACGCCAAGCATCCGCAGGGTTTCCTCCTGCGCCTCTTCCGCCGTCTCGTGCGCCGTGTGCCCTTCCTGCCAGAGGAACTCGGTCGTGCGCAGGAAGAGCCGCGTCACCTTTTCCCATCGGACGACGTTCGCCCACTGGTTGATCAGGATCGGCAGATCGCGCCAGGACTGGATCCACTTGGCGTACATCGTCCCGATGATGGTCTCCGAGGTCGGACGGATCACGAGCCGCTCTTCGAGCTTCTCGGTGCCGCCATGCGTGACCCACGCGACCTGGGGCGCAAAGCCCTCCACGTGCTCGGCCTCGCGCATCAGCAGACTTTCGGGGATGAGCAGCGGGAAGTAGGCGTTGACGTGGCCGGTGGCCTTGAACCGCTTGTCGAGTCCCTGCTGAATCAGCTCCCACATGGCGTACCCGTACGGACGGATCACCATGCAGCCTTTGACCGGCGAGTAGTCGGCCAGTTCGGCCCGGCGGACGACGTCGATATACCAGCGGCCAAAGTCCTGCGACTGGGGCGTGATCGAGGTTGGAAAATCGGGAATATCGGTGTCTGACATGAGGCTCTGGGCTCTGGGCTCTGGGCTCTGGGCTTCGACCGAAGGCCCCTTGAGCCCTGAGCCGTGTGCCATGAGCCGATCCGAAACGTGTGTCTTCCAGTGTAGATCGATCGCGGCGCACAATCCGGCGATGCCGCTGCCGATCACCAGACAGTCAGCCTCGATGAGCACGGTGCTATCCTATCAACCCACCCGTGACGGTCGACCTCCTCAACGAGCCTGTACGCATCGATGTCCACGCCGGATCGCAGGTCGCGCCGATCTGGATCTGCGACGGCATCAGCGATCGCCTGGGCCCGATGCTCGACGAGCAGGGCATCGGCGCGCGCCGCCTCGTCGTCTCGAATCCCGTCGTCTGGCGTCTGCACGGCGACCGCATCGTGCGGGCGCTCGGGCCCATCGACCCGATCCTGGTCCCCGACGGGGAGCGCTACAAGAACCTGCAGTCGGTATCGAAAATCTACGAGGCGCTGATCCGCGCGGGCGCCGACCGCGGAAGCGTCATCGTGGCGGTGGGAGGCGGGGTCCTCGGCGACACGGCCGGGTTCGCGGCGGCGACGTTTCTCCGCGGCATCCCCGTGGTCCAGGTGCCCACCACGCTCCTCGCGCAGGTCGACAGCGCGATCGGCGGCAAGGTCGGGGTCAATCACGCGCTCGGCAAGAACCTGATCGGCGCCTTCCACCAGCCGGCGGCGGTACTCATCGATCCAGGCCTGCTCACGACGCTGCCGCGGCGCGAGTTCCGGTCGGGGCTGTACGAGGTGGTGAAATACGGCGTCATTGCCAGTCCCGGCCTGTTCGAGCGGCTGCTGCGTCAGACCAGGGCGATCTTCGCGAAAGACCCGGCGGTCCTCGTGCCGGCGATCGTCGAGTCGTGCCGGATCAAGGCCGATGTCGTCTCGAAGGACGAGCGCGAAGGCGGACTGCGACGCATCCTCAACTACGGGCACACGGTCGGCCATGCGATCGAGTCCGTGACTCAGTACCGGCGGTTCCGGCATGGCGAAGCGATCGCGTACGGCATGCTGGCGGCCGCGGACCTCGCGGTGGCACGGGGGGCGCTCGCGGACGTCGACCGGCAGGCCATCGCGAAGCTGATTGCGCAGCTCGGCCCGCTGCCGCCGATTCTCGACCTCACGATCGCGGAGATCCTGGAGGTCGTCCGTCGCGACAAGAAGGTCGTCAACGGTACGCTCCACTTCGTCATTCCCATCCAGATCGGCGCGACAGTCGTCATCGACGATGTCACCGAAGACGAGCTGAGGGCGGTCCTCCAGCGACTGGGATTACCATCATAGGGACCCCGGTGTGAATTCGCGGATCTTCTGCAGGAGCACCTTGTAGCTGATCTGCAGGACCTCCGCCGCGCGCTCCTTGCTCCCGCCCGCCTGTGTGAGCGCCTCGGCGACCTTGCGGCGCTCCACGTCGGCCGTCACGCGGCGCAGCGCATCACCCATCGTGCCGGACAGATCGATTTCCGACCAGGGATCGGCCGCCACGCCAGGCGGATCGAACGACCCTTCACTCTCCGCCGAGGCGCCGGGGCGGAACGACAGGTTCAGGTGCCGCGGCAGGATCGTGTCGCCGTCGCTCAAGATCACCGCCCGCTCGATGCAGTTCTGTAACTCGCGGACGTTGCCGGGCCACGGATACGTGCACAACTCGTCGAGCGCCGCCGCCGCGAGCTTGAGCGTCGGTTTGGTCATATCGCGCGAGAACCGTTCGACGAAATGATGCGCGAGGATGGGAATATCGCCCGGCCGATCCCGCAGCGGCGGGATCGTGATCGGAAAGACCGACAGCCGGAAATACAGGTCCTCGCGGAACTGGTGGGACGCGACGCCCGCCTTCAGGTTGCGGTTGGTGGCGGCGACCACCCGCGCGTCGACGTGCAGCGATACGTTCCCGCCGACCCGCTCGAACCGCTTCTCCTCGAGCGCCCGGAGGATTTTTGCCTGCAGCGGCAGCGGCAGGTCGCCGATCTCGTCCAGGAACAGCGTCCCGCGGTGCGCCATCTCGAACCGTCCGGGCTTGCGCGCGGCCGCACCGGTAAAGGCGCCCTTCTCATGACCGAACAGTTCTGACTCCAGCAGGTTGTCGGGAATGGCGGCGCAGTTGATCGCGACGAACGGCCCCTCCGCGCGAGGACTCAGGGCATGCAGCGCCCGTGCGAAGAGCTCCTTGCCCGTCCCGCTTTCGCCCTGCAGCAGCACGGTCGCATCCGTGCCGGCCGCGCGGTGGAGCTGCTGCGAGACCTGCCGAAGCTGCGGATCCTCGCCGATGATGCGCGGCGCGCCGCGCCGGACCGCCAGCTCCTCTTTCAGCAGCATGTAATCGGCGAGCATCCGGCGCTGCGCGATCGCCCGCTCGACGATCAGGTTGAGGTGATCGGGATCAACGGGCTTCGCCAGGAAGTCCATCGCCCCGTCCCTCATCGCCATGACGGCGTCCTGAATGCTCCCGTACGCCGTCATCACCACGACCTGGAGCTCCGGATCGATCTCCCGGGCCGCCCGCAGGACGCCGAGGCCGTCGCCGTGCGGCAGCTTGAGATCGGTCAGAACGACGGCAGGACGGGACTGGCGGAGGTGCTCAATGGCTTCGGGCTCATCGCGCGCTTCCAGAACGGTGTGGCCCTGCGCCTCGAGCGCGTGGCGCAGCATCGCCCGCAGCGAGTCCTTGTCTTCGACCAGGAGGACGGGGAATTGCGACACTGAAAGGCAAAAGTCAAAAGTCAAAAGTCAAAGGTGAAGTCGGAAGTACTTTTGACTTTTGACTTTTGACTTACTACCTGACCCAGCCGGCGGGAACGCCGGCGCGCCGGGCGTCGTCCTGGAGGGCAACCATGGCCTTCTGCTGCTGAGCGATTTCCTGCTTCACGCGGTCGAGCTCCGCGAGCGCCTTCGCGCGATCGGCCGCGACGATCTCGCGCTGCGCCGGGTCGTCACGGTTGACGAAGTCGGCGGTCAGCGCGTTGACCCGGCTCTGAAGCGCCTCGGAAAATGTCTGCAGCCGCGCCAGGCTGTCGCGCGCCGCCGTCGCCCGCTTGCGCCAGTCGGCTTCGGTCAGCGGAGCGGGTGCCGGGGTGCCAGGCGCTGCGCCTGGAACCGCGGTGTCCGGGGTCGTCGCGGGCGCTCCGGCCGCGGGGGGAGTCGCCGGGTTCTCAGCGGGCGCCGCCGGCGCGACCGATGGAGGCACGCTGGGCTGCGGTTCGCTGCGCAGGCTGTCGTTCGTGTAGGCCTTGCCGGGCACGGCAATCGCCTTCCGGCGTTCGGCTTCCTGCCGGGCCACCTCGGCGAGCGACTGCCCGTCGGCGGCCGCGCCACACAGAAGGACGAAGCCGACAGCGACCGGAAGTGCCCTGGCCATCACGCAGATACGATAGAACATCCAACTCCCAAAGTGCCAACTGCCAAACTAGGAATTGCGTCGCTGGAAGTTGGAAATTCGCTACGGCTCCGACATCCAGGAGAGCCGCTCCACGATGACCTCCTCATCGGCTGACGACAGCCGGACCGTTAACGCGACCGAACGGCGCCCTCCTCCAGGCCCGAAGGCGGTGGCAAGGATTCCCACGACTCGCTCTGAGCCGGCGCCAGCGGGGGGATCGGTCAGGTCGGCAAGCCACACGGCCACATACGGGTCAACCTCGCGGGAGGCCCGGCCCAGCATGTCCGCCAGCGGTCCATAGGCATACACCTCGTACCCGGCAGGCCCTTCGATCGACCGGGACACAGGCAGCGTCTCGTCAACGAAGGTCGAGCGCGTGCCAGTGTCGAGTACGGCTGGCCAGTCAGACCGCGCCAGTTCCTCGACGGCGAATTCCACCGCGGCATCCGCCGCATAAAACAGCACCGTTCCGTCCCGGTGCGCGCCCGCAATCATCGTTTCGGTCGCCGAGCCGATCGCCATGGCCGAACCCAGCGCGGCCAGCACGACACCCAGCACCAGCGTCAGCACGAGGGGCACAGCTACCCGCCAGCCTGCAGCGCGCGCGGCGCCACATCGACGACCACGGTCTCGTCCGGGACACGAAACATCGTGTCCGATCTCCGCATCTGGTGCAGGACGCTTTCGACGCGCAGGACGATTCGAACGCGGCGTATCCGCGACGAGTCTCCGCACAACGGCACGAGGCCCGCAGCGGCGTCGAAACAGGAAAACGCCGCGGCCGCGATGTGGTCGACAACGGGGACGTCGGTGCTCCCCTCCGAGCGGCGCAGTTCCGACAGGGCCGCGCCGGCATCGATGCCCACGTAGTAGGAGCGCGACACGGCGGCTTCCCCGGCCGCAGGAATATACCGGATGGTCAGTCCGCTGTCGGCGCTGCCTGTGTCGTAGGGCGCGACGCCCGCCTCCCCGGGGGGCAGGCCCGACCCGGCCATCAGGATGTCACGGGTCAGCGCGTCGACGGCCGCGCGAAGCCGCTGCGTCACATCGACGGCCTCGAGCTGAACGCGAAACGCCGCCTGCGCCGGCTGCGCCAGCGCAAGCGCCGCGGCCATGACCGCCAGCGTGATCGCCATGGCAATGAGCAACTCGATGGCGGTAAAGCCCCTCACGGTTTGCCCTCACTGCCGGGTCGAGCGCGGATCGTTTCGAGTCTGATCGGCATCATCGTCCGCGCCAGCGGCGTGACTTCGACGGCGATCACAACGCTCAATCCCGGCGTGAGCGGCGAGATCGTCCATCGCCGGAGAAATCGCCGGTCGACGACATCCGCCGCATCGACCGGATCATCGGCATACACGTTCGCCCGCAGTTCCTCCAGCTTCTGGGCCGCGGCAAGGGTCGCGCGCGTGGTGTCCCGCGCGCGGAGGACGGCCCCCGTCGCGACGGCAATCACCTGCGCCAGCGACACGAGCGCGGTGGCCAGGACCGCCGCGGCGACAACGGTCTCGATGATCGTGAATCCCTGGGCGCCACAGCCCCGGCGCGGGCAGGCGCCGTCGCTGATACGATCAGACACTGAGCCTTCTCGAGCAACGCCGATGCCTGGACTCTGGACATTCGTGAGTTGTTGACCGATAAGGAGTTAGAGGATTGGCCAGCCCCTGCGGTGTGACGTTCCGGCCACCCCTCCCAGTCCCCCGGCGCGCCGAACCGTCGTGCTGCTTTTGAGGCTGTGCCTGCCAGTTCTGTAATCGCCGTGTGATGAAATGCGACACAAAGACCAAAAAGCCCTGATAAATCATCGACTTAGGCCAGGAATGCATCTTGTTGTAGAGCCACTCAGGCACATGCGCTCCACGTCCGCGGGCTTCACGCTGATAGAAACGCTAATCGTGGTGGCGCTGGTGGCCGTCGTGGCGGGGGCGAGCGCCCCGATCGTCGCCGGTGGCATGGCCCGGTACAGCCTGACGACGACCGGGCAGCAGATTGCGAGCACGATCCGGTCGGCCCGATTTCAGGCGGTTGGAAGGAACACCGACGTGCGCGTCGTGTTCGACGCCGACGCGGGGACGTTCGAAAAGGAAGCGTGGGATCCGGGCACGATGACGTGGGTCGCCATCGACACGGCACTGACACTGCCGTCCGGCGTCAGTTTCGCGGACGATGTCCCGGCGAATGTCGAGTTCGAGAGCGACGGGCGGCTGCCCGCCGGCTGGGTCGCCACGGCCATTGGTGTCGTCGACAACTATGCGGCAACCCGCACGATCACGGTTCAGCCCAATGGACGCATCCAGCTCCAGTAGCCAGCGCGGCTTCACCCTCATCGAGGTGATGATCTGTACGTTGATCCTCACGACGGGCATGCTCGGGATTGCGGGCCTCCTTGGCGTGACGACGCAGATGCATTTCGGTGCGCGCGAAGCGGCACGGTCCACCCGTCTGGCGCAGGAAAAGATCGACGCACTAATGAAGCTCGACCTGGACGCCGACGCGGAAGTGGCCGTGGGCGGGAGCGTCGAGGACGATGCAGCCGGCTATTTTGAAGTGCCGGTCGACGGCAACGGCGACGCCCTCGAGGGCATCACGGTCCGCTGGGCGGTTGCCGCCCATGCCAGCGGCAACGACGACCTGCGCGTACTGACCGTGCACGTCGAGAATCTCCGGGCGCAGCAGTACGGCCGCAACGTCGAATTAAGCACGATTATCCGCCAATGGTGACACAGCACCCATCGAGCGAACGCGGCTTTACGCTGATCGAGTTCATGATTGCGGCGCTCATCACGACCGCCGTGCTCGGCGGTACGGTGATGCTCGCCTCGCAACTGCAGCGGGCCTATACGACGCAGCTTGATGACGCGACCGTGGAGGAAGAGGCGCGCTTCTCGCTCGACTGGATCGAACAGACGCTCCGCAACGCGGGCAGCAATCCGTACACGATCAACAGCCTGGTCTCGTCGTGCGCGGGCGCGGGGACGTTCACGGCGATCGACATCGACCCGAACGGCGACGGCGTCGACGACGACATCCGCATCCACGCGGACATCAACCCGCCCAACGGCTTGATTGGCGGCACGGCAGGCACCTGCGACGAGGAGAACGAAGACCTGCTCATCGAGTTCGACAGCGCGGAGCTGGTGATTACACGGCAGGACATAAGCGTCGACGCCGACCCCGTGGCGATGACGGAGCCGGTGATTGTCGACGTGCTCTTCTCGTACTTCCTCTCGGACGGCGTGACCGCGACGGCCAACGAGAACCTCGTGTCGTACATCCGCGTCCGCGTCACCGGCAAGTCGGTGCCGAAACAGAACCTGAACGACGCCGACAACGCCTTCACCACCACGACCCTCGAAACGATGGTCCGCGTCCGGGTTCGATCATGATGACTCCACATGTGCGCCCGACGGAGCGCCGCTGCGAGCGGGGATCCGCCATCATCGGCGTCCTGCTCCTTCTCCTGCTGATGTCGGCGCTCGCCGCCGCCCTCAGCGTCAGCGGGAAGACCGAATCCCTGATCACACGCAACCACCAGTCGCGCGCGCAGGCACGCGCCGCGGCCGAAGCGGGGCTCAATCACGCCATCCAGATTACGGTCGACTACCTGCAGACCATCGACCCGGTGAACATTCCGGCCACCCTCGACGCGCTGCTCGTCGACACCACGCCGCTCGCGGGCGTGGCATTCGCCACACCGACCGGCATCGCGAGCGCTCTGGACAGCACGGTCGAGTACGAAGTGCTGCTCATGGACGACGACGACCCTGCCCGCGGCTTCGTGACCACCATCGGCGACGACGATGACGGCGACAACGACGAAGACGGCGTGGAAACGACCGATGCCAACCGCACCATAGTGTTCCGCGCGACCGGCCGCGCCGAGGGAGGCGCCGCCGTCACCCTCGAAGCGCTCATCGCACCCGTGGAACTTGGCGCGATCGTGACCGACGGCGACCTCGACATTTCCGGCAACGTCTCCGTGACCGGCGGGGACGACGCCGACGTACACGCCAACGGCGACCTGATGATCGGCGGCAGCGCGTCGGTGTCGGGATCGATGACCGCGACGGGCGAGTATGACGGTCCGGTTGGCGGCTACGGCGGCGCTGCGGAAAAGCCGCTGCCCAGAATCAGCGCGGCGGACTATAAGCACCACGCCGACTATGTGCTCACAGATACGGGCGACATGACGTGCAACAGCGCTGGAGGCTGCACCAGTCCGGCAACCGGCGTGGCGTACGGCTATGGCGCCACGATCTGCACCGCCGGCGTCAGCGGCAACGACTGCCGGCCGGACTGGGGTTGGCGGTTTTCTGGTGGCGCATGGTCGATGGGCAGCGCCGGCACGCCGCAGACCGGCACGTTCTACGTCGAAACCGACGTGAGCATCTCATCCGGCCCCACGCTGACCATGACGCTCATTGCCGAGGGGTCCATCGACATCAGCGGCAGCCCGAACCTGACCGCGCACACCGACGAGCTCCTGTTCGTCACGGACGGGGATCTGGACATTTCCGGCGGCATCGATACGAACGTCGTCGCCCAGGGCCAGATGCTCGTCCACGAGCAGATCAGCATCAGCGGCAACGCGACCCTGGGCGGGCAGTTGGTCGTGGAGGACGCGGCCAACAACCACAGCCTCGTCGACAACAGCTCCATCACGGGCAGTGTCGTCATCGACTACAACGGCACGCTCGGGACGAACCTGTTCTTCGTTACCGGCTGGCGGGAAGTTCGTTAGCCGGAAACGTCAGCTCGATGCCCGCCCCGCCGGCGGGCGACTCCCCTACCGACACGCGGCCGTTGTGCATCACCACAATCTTCTGCACCAGTGACAGCCCCAGCCCGGTGCCGCGGGCGCGCGTCGTGAAGAACGGCTGAAAGACCCGCTCGCGGTCCGCCTTCGGGATGCCAGGACCGTTGTCTTCGACGGATATCCTCCCCGCGCCGCGTGTCGTATCAATCGATCCCCGAATCACGATTCGCGGCTCGACGCCGGCTGTCGCGCACGCCTCGGCCGCGTTCCGAATCAGATTGCCGAACACCTGACGCAGCAGGGCTTCGTCGCCGTCGGCCGGCGCGAACTCCCCCGCAACGTCGACGCGGGTGCCCGGAGGAAGCTCCTGGCGCAGATCGTCGGCGGCGCGCTGCGCGATGCGGCCGAGATCCACCGGCGCGAACGACAGTCGTTCGGGGCGCGCGAAGTTGAGGAAGTTGGTGACGACCTGGCCGAGGGTGTCGGCCTCCTGCCGGATGCCTTCGAGGTAGGGGCGATACGCCGCCGGAAGCGCCGCGGGATCGATCAGACGGCTGTACCCGTGGATGGTGGCCAGGCCGTTTCGGAACTCGTGGGCGATGCCGGCCGTCAGCTCGCCCAGGCGCGCGAGCGTCTCCTTGAGCCGCAGCTGCTCTTCCAGTTCGACGACATTGGTCAGGTCCGAGAACAGGCAAATCACGCCGTGGTCGCCCCCAGTGCCGAGCGGAGACACGCTGACGCCAAGGTGGGACACGGGGCGGTTCGCGGCAATCTGAATGGATCGCCGGACGATCGGGTTGGCGCCGCGCAGGCCCTCGGCAATGACGTCGCGCAACGGCGCGGCGTGCTGCAGCAGCACGTCGTACGGCGTGCCAATCGCCTCACCGGCGATATCAAGCAGCCGACGGGCCGCCGGATTCAGGATCTCGACGAGGCCGCGCCCGTTCACGACCAGGAGCCCCGCCGTCAGGCCTTCCACGATCTGGTTGCTCAGACGCTCCGAGGCGACGGCCCGCTCGCTCATCGCCTGCTCCTGCGCACGAAGCCTGCCAACCGCCTCCTGGAGCGCGCCGGACAGCAGGGCCACCTCCGACCCGCCGGTGTCACGCATCCGCCGCCGGGTGTCCCGGACGCCGGCGACCAGCCGCAGCAGCGTGAATGTCAGGATGCCGGCCAGCACGGCCACCATCACCGTGAGACCGAGAAGCGCGTATCCGTATTGGGTCATCCAGATGTAGGGCGGGTCCTTCGGACCTGCCTCAATAAAACGACAGATACCAGGCGAGCAGCGGCTCGCCGACAAGTGCCGCCGCCAGCGCCCCGAGCGCCAGAAAGGTTCCGAAGGGCAACGCCGCCTGCATCGTGCCGCGGCCACTCGCCATCAACGCCACGCCCACGGCGGAGCCGGCAAAGGACGCGAAGACGAGCGTCAGCAGCGTCAGAGGCCAGCCGAGAAACGCTCCGATCATCGCCAGCATCTTCACGTCGCCCATGCCGAGCCCCTCCTGCCCGCGGATGCGGTAGTAGGCCTCAGCAATGCCAAACAGCACACCGCCGCCGATCGCAATCCCGATGAGCGATGACAGCCAGCCGGGCGGCAAAAACACGCTGGCCGCAAAGCCGGCCGCAATGCCAGGGAGCGTGATGGCATTCGGGAGGATCTGATGCTCGAGATCGATGGCGAAGAGCGCGATGAGCGCGCACGCGAACAGGAGCCGGACGGCGAGCAGCCAGGACGGTCCGTACACGAACAGCCCACCGACGAACACGACTGCGGTGATGGTCTCGACGAGCGGATAGACCAGCGAGACGCGGGTGTGACAGGTGCGGCAACGGCCGCGAAGGACAAGCCAGCTCACCACCGGAATGTTCTCGAACCATGCCAGCTGGCGCCCGCACGCCGTGCATCGGGACCCGGGCCACACGACCGACTCCCCGCGCGGCAGACGGTAAATGCAGACGTTCAGGAAACTGCCGACGACAAGCCCGGCAAGCGCGAAGACGGGAACCAGCGGCGGCGAGATCACGGGGTCAGGCGCTGCGGCTCGACCGGCAGCGGAAACATGCGGGACCCGCGGCCCAGCACCACGACGCCCGACTCGAGCCGATACGGCACGCCGCTGGGGTCCACAGGGAGGGCCCGCAGATATCCGGCTCGGCCAAGGTCGTCCCAGCTTCCCGGTACTGACCCGTCGCGCTGCCGAAACGCCTCGACGATCTCGGTGAGGCGATCCATCTGATCCATCGCGTCGAGCTGCTGCAGGCGCCGTACGGCTTCACTGCGGAATGCCTCGTTCACCCCCGTGCGCGCGACCTGCTGCCACAGGACCCGCGACGACTGCCGGTTGCCCCCCTCCGCCAGCGTCACTGCCGCCAGCTGCGTGAGCCAGAATGGCGCGCCCGGGAATTCAGTCGCACTCTGGAACCACGCGGCGGCCTGCGCGTAATCGTGACGCCACCAGTAGTGGACGAACCCGATCCACTGGGCAAACTCCCACTTGTCCGGCTGCGCACGCAGTCCTTTTTCCAGCAGCGTAATCGCCAGGTCCGGGCGTCCAGGCCCTCCCGGCGGCGCTTCCGCCAGGAAGGTCGAACCGAAGTAGTAGGCGACATTGAAGCGCGGATCCAGCGACGTCGTCAGATCCAGCAGCGGATACAGCAGGTCATACTGCTTGTTCGGGTCCGTCGAGAGTTTGGTGCCCCCATAGTGCTGGACCGCGCGAATCCAGTACAGGTCGGCCAGCAATGCGTCGTACGACAGCGCCATGCGCGTCATGGCGGCCGGCGACCGGACGTACAGCAGGTTCTCGATGACCGCGGGCGTTGACGCTTCCAGCCGCTCGTGCATCGTCTGGAGGCCGACGACCGCCGCCATGAGCGCAATAAGGAAGACGGCCTTCACTTGAAGTCTCGCCTCGCAAACACGAGTACCGCGCCCGTCAGCAGGAGGGCGATATAGATCGCGCCATACGCCGCCGTCACGGCGACATACCCGGGGGCCAGGGGGAGCGCGTAGACGACCTGCGACTTGATGTCGAACGCGGCGAAATTCGGCAGCACGTAGTAGAGCGCACGCGCGAGACCCGCGGCCACGGGCGACTCCACCACCGTCTCGAAATTGCGAAGATCGGCATTGAAATGACCGATCACCCACAAGCCGAATGTCAGCGCGGCCGACAGGAACGGGCTCGAGAACGTGGAGAAGAACAAGGCAATGGCCGTGACGAGCAGGAGCTGCATGACGATAAGCGCGACCGCGCGCAGCATCCCCGGGTCGAGCGCCGGGGCCGCCCAGGACACCTTCTGCTGCTCCGTGAACTGCGCATCCATGTAGCCCAGCACCAGGTACATCGCGGCCGTCATCACCACGACGTTGACGAGGAGCGTCAGCGCCAGGCCCGCGTACTTGCCCAGGATGAACTCGCGCCGGCCAATGGGCTTCGACAGCAGGCTGTAAATGCTCCGGCGCTCCACTTCCTTCCAGACCAGGCCAATCCCGATGAAGACCGCGATGAGCAGACCGAAGGTGGCAATCGCGGCAAGGCCGAGGTCCTTGATGATCTTGACGTCCTGGCCGGCGGTCAGCTGGCCGATCAGGTACGACGCGCCCATCAGCATGACGGCGAAGGCGACGAGGTTGTACAGCACCTTATCGCGCACCGACTCCTTGAAGACGTTGATGGCGACGTGGCCGATCGTCCGCATCATCAGCGACTCGCCGCGCCACTCACCTGGCGCAGGAAGAAGTCCTCGAGCGTCTCGTGGACCGGCGTGAGCGACACGAGCTGCGCGCCTGACGCGGTCAGCTCCGCCAGGACACGCTCGGGCGCCGCCGACACCGGGAGCTCCATCGCGAACCGGTGGCCGTCGATCGGCACGGCGTTGACGACCTGCCCGTCCGCGCGTGCCCGCGACAACGCGTCGCCGGTCACGCCGGACATGACGAGCTCCCATCCGCGCACCTGACACGCGAGCAGCTCGCTCAACTGGCCCGACGCGACGAGCCGGCCGGCCGCAATCACCGCCACGCGGCTGCAGAGCGCTTCCGCGTCGGCCAGCACGTGCGAACTGAAGAAGACGGTGCAGCCCCGATCGCGCAGCTGCAGGATCAGCTGCCGGACCTCGCGGCGGCCCAGTGGATCCAGGCCCGACATCGGCTCGTCGAAGAACACGACGTCCGGGTCGTTGATGAGCGCCTGGGCGATGCCCACGCGCTGAATCATGCCCTTTGAGAACTTCCGGAGCTGAAGGCGCCGCTCGGCGCCAATGCCGACGGTATCGAGAAGGGATGCCGCGCGCCGGCGGCGTTCGGCGGCCGGGTACCCGAAGAGGCCTGCGAAATACTCGAGGAGTTCTTCGGCGGTCAGGTAGTCGTAAAAGTACGGATTCTCCGGGAGGTACCCGATGCGCCGCCTGACCTCCACGTCGCCGACCGGCCGGCCGAGAATCTCGGCGCGGCCCGACGAGGGATACATCAGCTGCATGAGCAGCTTGAGCATGGTCGTCTTGCCGGCGCCGTTCGGTCCAAGAAACCCGAACACCTCGCCCTGCTGGACGTTGAGCGAGAGTCCGTCGAGCGCCACGTAGGGGCGCGAACGCCAGAAGCCGACGCGGTACTGCTTGGTCAGGCCCTCGGTTCGAATGGCGTCCATAGGCTCAGGGCTTAGGGCTTAAGGCTCAGGGCCCAGGGCCCGGGGCTCAGGGTGCGGAGGCTGACGCCCGCTTCAGCTCGTAGGCAATCGCGGCGTCGAAATACGACGGCCGGAGCGTGGAGGCGATCCGGATGCCATTGATGAAGAACGTGGGCGTGCCGGTGATCTGCAGCTTCTGCCCCAGCTGGGCGTCGGTGCGCACCGCGTTCAGCACGGTCGCGTACCTGGCATCGAAGTCGGTGACCTGCGCAATATCCTGGAGCGCCGTCTTCACCGTATCGCGCGTCAGCGTCGGCTGGTTGTCGAACAGCCACGCTTCCATCTCTTTGTGGCGGTTGCGCTCGCGGGCAAGCCGCACCGCGACCGCCGCTTCGCAGGCAGCCCCGTGGATCCCACCCGTGTTGCACTCGGACTCGAGCGGGTAATCGACATTCAGAAAGGCGACCTGCCCCGGAGCCTCGGTTTCGTACTTCTGCTCGATCGAGCGGTAGGCGACGTACGCCTGCCGGCAGGCCGGGCACTGGAAGTCGTTGAACTTGGCGACGACGACGCGCGCGCCATCGGCGGGAAGGCCCAGGTCGACCCGCGGCTGCATGGCGAGCCAGGCCTCGAACTGCGCGGCCTCGTCGGCGCCGAGCACTTCGGTCGGAGCTGGAACGTCGGAGACCACGCTCGCGGTAGCCCGCTGTTCCGCGGGGAACCAGAGAATGAGCGCAATGGCCGCAACCAGCAGGGCGCCAGCAGCGGCCGCGCTGGCCGGACCGGCCAGCACGTCCTGGAGGTCCCGGCCCACACGACGCGGCAGGTCCGAGAGATCCGATGCCGCCGCGCCAGAGACGACGAACAGCCCGACCACCGCGACGTACATCGTCAGGCACAACGGGCACATCTGGCGGAGGACGAAGAAGGAGGCGTAGCCGAGGTACAGCACGCCCGCCAGGCCGACCGTCGAGAGCACGAAGATGTAGCCCGCCGCGCGTCCGGCCTTCTCGGACCCGGCGGGACGCATGCCAAACAGGCCGAGCAGCAGGACGGCGGCCGACCAGATGGCGCCGCCAACGGCCACAGGCACGCCGAACAGATACCCAAAGCGGCTCGTCATGACCGCCTCGCAGCTCACGGTTTCGCTGACGTCGCAGAAGCTCGTGTAGGTCGGATCCGCAATCAGCCGGTAATGCACGTACAGCGAGGCGACGGAGGCGGCCACACCGGCGGCGGCAAGGAGCAGGATGAGGGTGCGCGCGTGTTTCTTCATAGGGGGAACTGTTCCTGCGGCATCCTATAACAGAAAAGGCTTCGGGCTTCGGGCTGCGGGCCTCAGGCAAGAAACCTGAGAGCCGCTGCCCGAAGCCCGAAGCCCGAAGCCCGAACCCGCTTACTGGAGGGGCGTGCCGTCGGTAATCGCCGCCAGCGCGGCGACATCCTGACGGATCTGGCCGCTGTTGTCCGTGGCGAAGTACCGGACGCCGGTCTGGCCAGGGCTCGTCGGCGCGGCGGTCGTGAAGAACTCCGACGACGTCGCGGCAGCGGTGGCACAGATGTCGGCCGCGAGCACGACTTCGCCAGCCGGACCATCCGCAAGCGCGAAGTCGTAGCCGCTCTTCGGCGTGCCGTTGAACGCGTCGGCGAGATCCGCCGGGATGAAGGCGGGGCTTCCCGCAACCGGCGCGGTCGCCAGTCCGTCCGCCGCCGCTGAAATATCGTAGCCGCCGCCGCCGCAGGTCGAGGCGAAGGTCGCCTCGGCGCTGCTGACCGTGCGAATGGAGCCGATGGCCGACGCTTCGTTACCCGACATGCGCGCGCGCAGCAGGCCCGGGATGGCGATCGCCGCGATGATGCCGATGATGGCCACGACGATCAGCAGTTCGATCAGCGTGAAGCCCTTGTTGTCCTGAATCTTTTTCATTGCCGTCGCTCCTTAGAGTGTTTGCTCGGTTGAACCGGGCCGCCGGGGACGCCCTGAGGCACCGGCAGCGAACGCCCTCCTTATCGCAACGGCTGTGCCTGAACGGATACCGCCAGAATGAATACCTGCAAGTAACTGTATATAAGCATCTTAACTGCACTTTTGAGACCGGAGCGACCGCGGTATGACGGGCGGATCTGACACTATTTGTCAGTGCTAGATGACACTAAGTGTCAGTCGCCCTAGTCTTTGAGCTTGTACTTCTTGGCGTAGTAGCGGAAGGACCGGAAGCTCATGCCGAGGAGCTCGGCGGCCTTCACCTGTACCCCGCCGGCGCGTTTCAGGGCCAGCGCGAGGTAATGACGATAGAACTCGTCTCCGCGAGCCTCCAGATCGAACCCCTCGCCCAGTTCGGGCAGCGGCTCCCCGGCATGGTCGGGGCTCGCGAGAGCTCCGAGCCGCACGGCGTCTGGCAGGCTTCCCGGCAGCACGGCCTCGGTCTGTTCGAGCGCCACCGCCCGCTCCATGGCGTTCTGGAGCTCACGGACGTTGCCCGGCCAGCCGTGCTCCCGCAGCAGCCGCATCGCATCGGCGGAGATGGATCTGACCGGCTTCTGCATCTGGGCGGCGAACTCGTGGAGGAAGCGTTCCGCGAGCAGCGGGATGTCCTCGAACCGGTCGCGGAGCGGAGGAAGCTGAATCGTCAGGACGTTGAGGCGATAGAACAGATCCTCGCGGAAGCGCCCGTCTGACACCATCTTCGGAAGGTCCTGGTTGGTGGCCGCGATGACGCGGACGTCGGCCTGGACTTCTTCCGTGCCGCCGAGGCGCCGGTACCGCCGATCCTGCAGGACGCGCAGCAGTTTGACCTGCATCGAGGGCGCCATCTCGCCGATCTCGTCGAGGAAGATGGTGCCCCCTTCGGCGGCCTCGACCAGGCCTTTCTTGTTCGCCTGCGCGCCGGTAAACGCGCCCCGCATGTGGCCAAAGAGCTCAGACTCGAGCAGCGTTTCGGGCACGGCGCCGCAGTTCAGGGCGACAAAGGGACGATCGCGGCGAGGCGACTCGAAATGGAGCTGCCGCGCCACCAGCTCCTTGCCGGTGCCCGATTCACCGCTGATGAGGACCGTGCTGTTTGCGCCGGCGATCGTCTGGATCGTGGCGCACACCTGCTGCATGGCGTTGCTCTGGCCGAGGATCCTTGACACGTCATGCTTAGTTTTCAGTGCACGCTTGAAGAGCAGGTTCTCCTGGCGAAGCCGGCGGGCCTCGAGATGCTGCCTCACCTTGAGCCGCAGTTCGTCCGTGCTGAACGGCTTGATGAAGTAGTCAGCGGCCCCGAGCCGCATCGCTTCGACAGCCGTGTCGGTCGAGGCGAACGCCGTCATCATGAAGGCGACGAGGTCGCGATTGATCTCCTTGGCGGCGCGGAGCACCTCCACTCCACTGAGATCCGGCATCCGGATGTCCGAGAGGAGCAGGTCGAACGGCTGCGACTGCAACCGCTCGATCGCCGCCTTTCCGTTCTCCGCGAGCACGACGTCGTATCCCTCGCGGCGCAGGACGATGCGCAGCATCTCGCGCATCGACGGCTCGTCGTCCACGACCAGGATGCGCGTGGGCGCGGAGCCCTCTCCGGCCGGTTCGGAGGCCGTCACGATGCGGCCTCCTGCGACGACCGGGCCGCGGGCGCCGGCGTCGAGCCCCCGCGTACGGGCAGGCGGACCCGCAGGCTCGTACCGGTCCCGACCGTCGAGGACACCTCGATCACGCCGCCGTAGTCGCTGACCGCGCGATGCACGATGGCGAGGCCGAGGCCGGTCCCCTTCGCGAACGAGCTGCGGAAGGGCTGGAAGATGTTGTCGAGCTCCTCGGCCGGGATGCCATGGCCCTCGTCCTCGACGCTGATCACGACCTCGTCGTGCCCGTGCGACGATTCGGCGTCCACCGCCAGAGTCAGGCGTCCGCCGTCCGGCATGGCGCGCAGGCCGTTCGAGGCGATGTTCCAGATAATCTGCCGCACCTGGTTCTCGTCCGCCTCGTACCAGACGGGGTGCGCGGGCACCCGCAGCTCGACGACGTGATCGGTGTGCGCCTCCGAGCTGTTGCGCAGCAGCGTGGCAGCCTCCTGCACGACCCTGGCAACGTCCATGCGCGCCACCGACAGCTCCTGCGGGCGCGCGTACGCCAGGAACGACCGGATCGTGTCGTTCAACCGGTCGGACTCGCGCAGCACGATATCCATCAGCTGGGCCTGCTCCTCGCTGAGCGGCAGCTCCTGCCGCAGGACCTGCATCGACCCGCTCATGGCCGCGAGCGGGTTGCGGATCTCGTGCGCGATGCCGGCCGCCATTTCTCCAACCGCCGCCAGCCGCTGCTGCAGCCGGCCGTTCCGCTCCAGCCGCCGTAGATCGGTGACATCCTGGAAGGTATAGAGATACCCGCTCCGTCCGTTGGGCAGCGCGATCATCGTCACCATCAGTCCGATGTCGACCAGCCGCCCGTCGCCGGCGCGGTACCCGAACTCGACGCGAAGACTGCGGGTCTGCGCGAGCTCGGTGAGACGCACGCGGGCGTCGGCCGGCAGCTGGAGCACCTCGCCAGCATCCTGCCCCATGGCCTGGTGGACGGGAATCCCGGTGATCGACGAGGCGGCCGTGTTGAACGTCAGGACGCGCCCTTCCGCATCGCTCGTCACCAGTCCGCTCAGCAACCCGTCGATGACGTAGTCGTTGAACGCGCGGAGGTCCTTGATCTCGTGCGCCGCGACCTGGAGCCGCTCGTCGGCGGCTCGGAGACGCTCGGCCAGCGACCCTGAGAGCAGCGCGATCGCGAAGAATCCGAAGACGTTGATCGCGATCGTGTACTGCGCCACCTGGTGCGACGGCAGCTGCAGCACGTCGGCGCCCAGCCAGGCGGGGAACATTTCGGCGTACTGCGCCACCACGAGGCCGAGATAGAGGACGAGGCTGAAGACCGCCACCTGCACGGCCCCGCGGCGAAACTGCACGGTCGCGGCCGCCATGATCGGCAGCAGGTAGAGGGACGAAAAGTAGCTGACGACGCCGCCGGTGAGCCCGATGAACCCGGACACGAGCAGCGCGTCCGCGCCCAGTTGCACGTCGGCCAGCCAGGGGCACCGGTCCACAAACCTCAACGTCACCAGATAGGCGATGCTGAGCCCGTACGTCAGGCCGATCAGAAAGAAGAAGGGGTCGATCGGAAACGCGCCAGGGCGGTTCAGCTGGATGAGAATCGCCCAGCCGAGCAGCAGGGTGCCGACAATGACGCGGACGGCAATGAGCCAGGACAGACGCCCGCGGAGGTCCACTCAGCCTCCGCCGGTCAGCTCGCCGATGAGGCTGAAAATCGGGAGATACATCGCAATGACGATGCCGCCGACCACGCCGCCCAGCAGCGCAATCATCACCGGCTCCAGCAAGGTGAGCAGGCCCGCGACCGCGACGTCGACCTCTTCCTCGTAGACGTCCGCGATCTTGCCGAGCATCGTGTCGAGCGCGCCCGTGGCCTCGCCGACCCCGATCATCTGCACGACCATCGGCGGAAAGACGGCCGTCTGCTTCAGCGGCCCGGCGACGGTTTCGCCACGTTCGATGCTCGTGCGGGTCACCTGAATCGCGTCCTCGATGATGGCGTTGCCGGCCGTCCGCGCGGTAATGTCGAGCGCCTCGAGGATCGAGACGCCGGAACTCAGGAGCGTCGAGAGCGTCCGGCAGAAACGCGCCACGGCGATCTTCCGCAGCAGCAGGCCCAGAATCGGCAGGCCCAGCATGAGCCGGTCGATCACGCGGCGGCCCCCCGCGGTCGCATAGTACGTGCGGACCGCGAACACCATCGCGATGACGACGA
>CAXNKG010000032.1:0-36295 GCA_964202965.1 Vicinamibacterales bacterium | reverse complement strand
CAACGTGCGCGAGCTGCGCAACCTGGTCGAGCGCCTGATGATCATGGTCCCGGGCGATCGCATCTCGTCGCGGGATCTGTCGTTCCTGGACCAGACGCTGACGTCTGGCGCGCCGGCGCCGGCGCCGGTGGCGGCGTCGACGCGGCTCCATGAGGCTCGAGATCGATTCGAGCGGGACTACATCCTGAGGGCGCTGGCCGTCCAGCAGGGCAATATCTCGCGCACCGCCGAGCTGCTCGGCATCGAACGAAGCAATCTGTACCGCAAGATGCGCAGCTTCGGCATTACCTCCTCGCGCCGCTCGGAGGACGAGGAGGGTGCGTAGGACCGTCGACACCATTTCGACCCCCGCGCTCATCGTCGACGTCGCCGCGATGGACCGGAACATCCGGCGCATGGCCGATTTCTTTGCGACCGGTCCCTGCCGGCTCCGCCCGCATTTCAAGGCCCACAAGACGCCGGAGATCGCCCGCCGTCAACTGGCTGCCGGCTCGTGTACGGGACTGACCTGCGCCACGGTGTCCGAGGCGGAAGTCGCCGCCGAATTCTGCGACGACCTGCTCCTGGCCAACGAAGTGATTGGCTTCGGCAAGTGCGAACGGCTTGCCGCCCTTGCCGGGCGGGTTCGCCTTACCGTGGCGGTGGACTCCCCCCAGGGAATCGAGGCGCTCGATCAGGCCGCGCGTGCAGCGGGCGTCGTGATGGGGGCGGTCGTCGACCTCGACGTCGGGCAGCGGCGCTGCGGGGTGCAGCCGGGCAGGGAAGCCGTGATGCTGGCGCACCGCGTGGCCGGCAGTGGCAGCCTGACCCTTCGCGGCGTCATGGGATACGAAGGCCATCTTGTCGCGCTTGTGGACCGCGAGGAACGGGAGACGCGCACGCGTGCCGCGATGGGACATCTGGTGGAGACGGCCCGGCTGATGCGCGCGGACGCTCTTCCGTGCGACATCGTGTCCTGTGGTGGAACCGGGACGTACGACATCAGCAGCAGGGTCTTGGGAATTACCGAGGTACAGGCCGGGTCGTATGTGCTGATGGACAGCGACTACGGCCGGCTGGATCTCCCGTTCGAGCAGGCGTTCTGGGTGCTCGGGACGATCATCAGCCGGCCCGAGCCGACGCGCTGCGTGACCGATGCCGGTCACAAGTCACAAACGAAGGATCACGGGCTGCCGACGGTGCCCGACATGCCCGGCGCGGACGTGGTCTCGCTCAACGACGAGCACTCCACAATCAGGATTCCGGCCGAATCAACCCTGAGCATCGGCGATCGCGTGCGGCTGCGCCCCTCGCACACCGACCCGACGATCAATCTCCATGACGTGCTCTATGCGATCGACGGCGATCGCGTCATCGATGTGTGGCCGATCGCCGCGCGCGGCTACAGGCCGAGCACGTAGAACATCACCCAGCACAGCAGCGCCCCGATCGCCGTCATCGCGACGCCCCACATCAGCAGCTTGTTGTAGGTGGGCCGGACATCCGCCTCATTCGTGATGCCCGCCAGGCACATCGCTCCCGTGGTCGACAGCGGCGACATGTCCACAAGGTGCGCCCCCACATTCATCGATGCGGCGATGGCGGTGGGGTCGCCCGCGCCCAGCCGCATGATCAGTCCGGGAATCGTGGGAATGAATGCCGGTAGCACGACGCCAGACGTGCTGCTGTAGACCGAGATCACCGCGGTCACGAAGGCCACCGCGGCCGTGACCGTGACCGGGGTCGAAATCCGCGCCAGGAACCCGGTAAAGAGATCGAGCCCGCCGGTCTTTTCCAGCAGCGCGATCAGGATCGTCACGCCGCTCACCATGATGATGGGGTACCACGGCATCTTGCGGATAGCCTGCTCGTGATCCGCCACGCGGAGCGTCGCCAGGACCACCGCTCCCGCGAACCCTGCCATCCCGATGTTGGCGTTGGCGAACAGCACGACGCCGAGCACGAGCGCAATCACGGCCAGCGTGATGCCGTGGCGGCTCGTAAATACGTCGGCCGCCTCAGCGCCGACGTTGCCCGTAAATTTCTTGCGGAACAGTTTCAGTCCACCGAGGAGGAAATATCCGGCGAAGGCCAGGATGGCGTGGGCGACCGCGTTCGTCCAGAATGTCCGGAACTCGAAGCCGCCGAGCCCGATGCGTTCCATCAGGCCGTTGACGATGATGCCAGTGGGCGCAAACGGTGAAAGA
Organism: Vicinamibacterales bacterium; assembly: GCA_964202965.1. Lineage (GTDB taxonomy): Bacteria > Acidobacteriota > Vicinamibacteria > Vicinamibacterales > UBA2999 > CAXNKG01. The sequence continues at coordinate 34,109 of CAXNKG010000032.1, read as the reverse complement.
GCCCCGGCCTGCGCGCCGTTGCCGACCATGATCGCCATCAGGAACGGCGGGATCTTCGCGCGGCCCGCCACCGCCATCGCCATTGGTGCCAGCATGGCCGCCGTCGAAATGTTGCCCGGTCCGAGCGAGGCGAGCCCCAGACCGAGAAAGAAGAACGAGACCGGAATGAGGCCGGTGTTGCCGCGGCTGACCCGCATGGCCTGATGCGCAATCTTGTCGAGGGTGCCGTTCAGCTGCGCCTGGGTAAACAGGAGCGTGACGCCCACCAGCGTCAGGAACAGCTGGATCGGAAAGCCCCCGACGATCTCGCCGAGCGGCATGCCGCCGAAGTAGACGCCGACGATCCAGGCGAATGCGACGGCGAGCACGCCGACATTCATCCGCGAGAAGCAGCTGACGATGATGGCGGTGAGCAGGGCGGCGAGCGAGAGCCACGCGAGATTCATTGCGCGGCATGGTACCCCAAACTACGCGGAATTACCGTTCGCGGAGCCTGTTCTCGAGAATCTGATTCGGCGTGAAGGTCGAGAACTGCAGGTCGTGCGCCGTGGTGGCCGTCAGCGCGGCCGCGGGCACGAGACCGACGATCTCGCTCTCCAGGATATCCACGCCGTAGCGCGCGGCCTCCTGCTTCACCGCGTTGAACACGAGCACCATCGGCGTCTGCTCGTAGTTGGTGAGGTTCATCGACACCTGCACGATCCCGCGATCCGCGAGTGCCACGCCCATCGCCTTCACGTGGCGGAATCCCCCGCTGCTGTAGCGGACCGCGGCTGCGATCTTCTTCGCGATGTCGAGCCGGGCGGTTGCCAGGTTGATGTTGTACGCAATCAGCGGCATCCGCGCGCCGATGACCGACGCGCCGGCGCTCGGATGGGGCGCCGCGGGGCCGAAGTCAGGCGCCCACCCTGGTGACGCCATCTTCGCCGCCAGGCCTTCGAACTGGCCGCGCCTGATGTCTTCGAGATTCCGGCGCGCCGGGTTGTCGGACGCTTCCTCGTACAGGTAGACGGGGAGATGAAACCGCTCAGCCACCGCGGCGGCGGTCTCCTTTGCCAGCCGAACGCACTCGTCCATCGTCACGCTTTCGATCGGCACGAACGGCACGACGTCCACCGCACCAAGCCGCGGGTGCTCGCCGGAATGGGTCCGCAGGTCGATCGCCGGGATCGCCGCGTCGAACATGGCGAGGACCGCCGCCCTCAGGCCTGCCGCGTCGCCCGCCATCGTGATGACCGACCGGTTGTGGGCCGTATCGGACGAGACGTCGAGTACTCGCACGAATGGCGTCCGGCGGATCGCTTCGACGACAGCGGCGACAACCTCTGGACGGCGTCCCTCGCTGATGTTCGGGATGGACTCGATGACCGGCATGAATCGCTTGTATCACGGCGGGTCCGCGGCTCGACGCGAGAACCAACTCGCCGCGGAGCCGCCCCACGTACTTCGTCCTAATTCGTTGACTGGTGGAGGGTTTTGGCCGATAATCCCTGCAGAATCTGAACCCATCTGGATGTCCGGTCCGCTCTCGACACCCCCGCTCCGCGCCACCGAGCCGCGAGATGATGCGGAACGCGAGGCGCGAATTGAGGAGCTCCTCCTCTCCGGGCTCGATCACTATTTCGCGGCCCAGTACGAGCGCGCGATCAGCGTCTGGACGCGCATCGTGTTTCTCGACCGGCATCACGACCGCGCGCACGCCTACATCGAGCGGGCACGGAGCGCGCTCGCGGAGCGGCAGCGCGAATCGGACGAAATCCTGCACACCGGAGTCGAGGCCTACAACGCAGGAGACATCGACCGGGCACGCGAGCTGCTCACCCAGGCCGTCGAGCAGGGCACCGACGGCGCCGACGTCCTGCTCGGGCGCCTGAATCGCGTGGGAACCTCGGTGGCGACCGCTGCGGAACCGCGTCCCGAACCGCGCGTGCGGGTGACTCACCCCATGCGCCGCGTCATGCCCGCGCAGCGGCGTCGAAGCTGGATGGCGATGGCGCTCGTCGCCTGCGTTGTCGCGGTCATGATGTTGCTGGGCGGCCTGCCAATCGGTACGTGGCTCTCCCAGCCTCAAGCCACCGGCCCCGCGGCATTCCTGCAAACACCCGTCGAACAGGAACCAGTCCCTGTCGTCCGCCCATCGGAGACAGCCCTCGCTCGCGCCCAGGGCCTCTACGCAGCCGGGCAGCTGCAGGATGCGCTGCGGACCCTCGATCGCATCGGGACAGCGGATGTTGTTCGGCCTGACGCCGATCGGCTGCGGGGCGAGATCCAGCGCGGGCTGCTGGCGGCCGCGGGTCTGCCGCCGGGGCCATCAGTTGAGAGAGCATCACGTCCGTGAAGTGCCCCAAGTGTGATTACCTCGGGTTTGAAACGGGCGATACGTGCAAGAACTGCGGGTACGACTTCTCGCTGATCGGTGACGCCGGCAACGACCCCATCGAGATCGACCTCGACCTTCGGGCGGTCGACGCCGAACTGGCGATCGTTCCCGACTGGCCGGAGGACGTCGACAGCTCGCTGGGCGATCCGGAACCCCTCGACTCGGCTCTGGACACGCGGGTTCTGCAGATTGCCGACGAGCTGCGCGAGTTTGCACCGCAGCCCGATCTCGAGCCCCTCGACTCCGCTCGGGACAGGCCGGCGCCGCCGCCAGAGCCTGTCGCGAACATGCGCGCGCCCGAGCCACCGCTGTTGCTTTTCACGCCGTCATTCATGGATGAGGACGACGAACCGCTGATCAAGCTTCCAGCGGCCCCGCGGCCGCCGCTGGCCGTCCGCAGAACGCCGGACACGCCGCGGCTGCGCGTGGTGCCCAAGCCGCCGTCGAAGCCGCTTTCAAAGCCGCTTTCAAAGCCACTGCGCGCGACGGAGGCCGCACCGGTTCTCGCGTTCGACGAGGAGCAGGACGACGAATCCGAGGCTTCGACGGCGGCAGCGCCTGTGGAGCCGCCGCGCCTCGTGTCGCGTGTCTGGGCGGATCCGCCGCACGTGGTTGAGGGTGCGCTCAGCCCTCCGGGCACCCGTCTTGCCGCGGCCGCGATCGATCACCTGCTGCTCGGCGGCGTGGACGTCGTGGTGCTGTACTTCACCACGCGTATCGCCGGCCTCACAATGGGTGAATGGACGACGCTGCCGCCGGCGCCGATGATGGCGTTTCTACTGATGCTGACGCTCTCCTACTTCGCGGCGTTTACGGCGGTCGGGGGGCAGACCATCGGCAAGATGGCGCTGCGCCTGCGGGTCGTGGCCGCGGACGGGACCGAGGTCGACGGCGCACTGGCCGTCACACGCACCCTTGCCGGCGCGGTGTCGGCATTGACCCTGGGGCTCGGGTACCTCCCTGCATTTTTCGATGGGGAGCGCCGCACGCTGCACGATCGCTTCGCGCGCACCCGCGTCATCGCCCTGCCACGCTCCTGAGTCCGGCTCGTCGACGCCGCGTATGAAACGGCTCGCGCTCTTCCTCGCGACCTCCGGGTACCTCGGCTACGCGCCGCTCGCGCCCGGCACGGTTGGGTCCGCCGCCGGCGTCGCGCTGTTCTATGCGATTCGAGCCACCGGCTCCTCGGCACTGGAGATCGCGATCATCCTCATCCTGCTGGCCGTGGGCGTCTGGAGCGCCACGATCGCCGAGGCGCATCTGGGCGGGATCGATCCGGGGCCGGTCGTGATCGACGAGGTCGTGGGCATGCTGATCACGCTTGCGCTGCTGCCCGTGAATGCCACCGGTGTGGTCGCGGCGTTTGTGGTGTTCCGGATTCTCGATGTCGTGAAGCCGTGGCCTGCGGGCCGGTTCGAGTCGCTGCGCGGCGGCGTCGGCGTCATGGCGGACGACACGATGGCCGCGGTGTACGGCAATCTGATCATGCGAGGGGCGATCGCGGCGCTGCCGGGCTGGTTCGCGTGAGCGCGGTTCATTTGAAGCCACTCCGCCGCGCGGCCATCTTCGCCGTCGGCAGCGAGCTGCTGACGTCATCACGCCTCGATACGAACTCGCTCTACCTGACCGAGCAGCTGAACCTGCTCGGCATCGACCTCGCCTTCAAGAGCGTCATCGGCGATGACAGGGACGAGTTGGCGCGCGCCGTCCGCGCGGCACTGGCGCGCGTCGATCTGTTGGTCTGCACGGGCGGCCTCGGCCCGACCGACGACGACGTCACGAGAGAAGTGGTGGCGGACGTGCTCGGGCGGACGCTGCACGAAGACGACGCGATCACGGCCCGCATCATGGCGCGCTTCGCGGGCCGCGGCCTGCAGATGCCGGGGATCAATCGCCGCCAGGCGATGGTGCCGGCCGGCGCGCAGGTGCTCGACAATCCAAAGGGCACCGCGCCGGGACTCTGGCTGGAGGAGGGCGACCGCGTCATCGTCCTGCTTCCGGGACCGCCGCGGGAGATGAAGGCGATTGTCGGGGGGCTGATGGAGGGCCTGCTCAAGGCGCGGGCGTCAGGCGACGCGCTGGTGCGGCGCGTCATCAAGATCACCGGCCGTACCGAATCGCACACCGAAGAGTCCGTGCGCCACCTCTACGCGGAATGGGCGGCCGAGCGCGTGCCGGTCACGGCGACGATCCTCGCGTCTCTCGGCCAGATCGAGCTTCACCTGTCCGCGCGAGGCGCGTCGGTTGCCGAGGCGGCGACAGCCGTTGACAGGGCGGTGGGGCAGGTATCGGCGCGCCTCGGTCCCGATGCATACAGCCTGGAGGGACGTCCGCTGGAACAGGTCGTGGGAGAGCTGCTCCGCGCGCGCGGCTATCGCATTGCCGTCGCCGAGTCGTGCACCGGCGGTCTCGTGGCCTCGCGCCTGACGGACATCGCGGGCAGCTCGGACTACGTCACCCGAGGCATCGTGGCGTATGCCAACGACGCCAAGATCGATCTGCTCGGCGTGCCGGCCGCGCTGATCGCCCAGCATGGCGCGGTCAGCGAACCGGTCGCCGTGGCGATGGCCGAGGGGATCCGGGCGAGCGCGGGGACGGAGGTCGCCATTGGGGTGACGGGGATCGCGGGTCCCGGCGGAGGTACGCCGGACAAGCCCGTCGGCACGGTCGCTGTTGCCGTCATTGTCGGCGGTGAGGCCCGGGCGCGCGTCTTCCGGTTTGTGGGCGATCGCGAGCTGGTCAAGTTTCAGGCCTCCCAGGCTGCGCTCGACATGGTCCGACGGATCCTGCAAGCTTGATCCGATGGAGGAACTCGCCGCCGTCACGCTCGGCTATCTCGCCGGGTCGATTCCTTTCGCGTTTCTGGTTGCGCGCCGGCACGGCGTCGATCTGCGCTGGTCTGGCAGCGGCAACGTCGGAGCCACGAATGTGCTGCGCACAAGCGGCGTGCCCCTGGCGGTGACCGCGATGGTGCTCGATGCCGTGAAGGGCGCCGTCGCCGTGCTCATCGCGCAGCGGCTCGCGGACGGGCCCGCCACGCCTGTGGCGGCCGGCCTCGCCGCCATCATCGGTCACATCTATCCGGTCTGGCTGCGCTTTCGCGGGGGGAAGGGCGTGGCCACGGCCGCCGGCGTCTTTGGCGTGTTGACGCCGCTGGCGCTCGCCGCCGCGGCCGGCGTGTTCGTGCTGGCGGTTGTGGTGAGCCGGTACATGTCGGTCGGATCGGTCGCCGGCGCCCTGACGCTCGCGACGGTGGCCGTCATCGACGACCCGCCGACCGCGGTCGTGGCCGGCGCGATCGTCGCGGCACTTGTCATCATCCATCGCCATCGCGGCAACCTGGCGCGGCTCGCGGCCGGGACCGAACGCCGCATCGGCCAGCGGATCTAGGAGGGCATATCCGTCACGTCGCCGTACTCGGAGCAGGAGGCTGGGGCACGACGCTCGCCGTGCACCTCGCGCGCGCGGGTTACGAGCCGCGCCTGTGGGGGCGTGACGCCGCGCTCGTGGAGGACATGCGCGCGCGGCGCGCGAATGCGGTGTATCTGCCGGACGTCACGTTTCCCGACGGCCTGGAGGTGACCGCCGATCTCGACGAGGCGGTTCGCGATGCGAACTTCGTCGTCGTTGCCGTGCCGTCCCACGGTGTGCGCGCCATCCTTCGCACGATTGCCAGCCGCGTCCGGCCTGACGTGACGGTTGTCAGCGCGGTCAAGGGGCTCGAGCAGGACACGCTCCTGCGCATCTCGCAGGTGGTGGAGGCGGAGATGGGCCCGCGCGCGAAGATCGCCGTGCTCTCGGGTCCCAGTTTTGCCGCCGAAGTCGCGCGGCAGTTGCCGACCGCGGTGTCCGTCGCCTCTCGCGATCCCGCGGTCGTCGAACAGGTGCAGGCGAATTTTCGCGCGCCGTATTTCCGTCTGTACGGCACATCGGATGTCGTCGGCGTTGAAATCGGCGGTGCGATGAAGAACGTGATTGCGATCGCGGCCGGCGCAGCCGAGGGACTCGGGCTTGGTCACAACGCCATGGCCGGACTGATCACGCGCGGTCTGGCGGAAATCACGCGGCTGGCGTGCGCCGAGGGCGCGCGACGCGATACGCTCGCCGGGCTGACCGGGCTCGGCGACCTCGTGCTCACCTGTACCGGCACGCTCAGTCGCAACCGCCACGTCGGCATCGAGCTGGCCCGCGGGCGGTCGCTGTCCGACGTGCTGTCGGGCATGAAGATGGTCGCGGAAGGCGTTCGTACCACCGAGGCCGCGCTGGCGCTTGGGGCGCGGCATGGGGTCGAGCTGCCGATTGCGGCGCAGGTGGCCGAACTGCTGAGCGGACGGAGGGATGCGCGGACCGCGCTCCTCGAGTTGATGCTGCGGCCCCAGCGCGCCGAGGCGGGATAATGGGGCGTGGGATTCCTTGATCGCCTGCGCGACGGGCTGAGCCGTACCAAGCAGCAGATCGTCTCGCGTTTTGACGAGATCGTCGAACGGGCCGACGCCGAGACCGGGCGCTCGCGGCCGGTCGACGTCGATACCGTAGAAGCGCTCGAAGAGCTGCTGATCTCGGCTGACGTCGGCGTGGCCGCGACAGAGCGGATCGTCGCGGCGGTCCGGGCGCGCGCGCATCGCGGCGAGAGCCTGCGCGAGCTGGTGAAGTCGGAGCTGCGCACCATTTTCAAGGCCGCCGACACGCCCCCCGCGAATGGCCACGTCCCCCACGTCACGCTGATTGTCGGCGTGAACGGCACGGGCAAGACGACGACCGTCGGCAAGCTGGCGAATCTCCTGAAAGCCTCGGGGAAGCAGCCGCTGGTGTGTGCGGCCGACACCTTTCGCGCGGCCGCCGTGGAGCAGCTCGCCATCTGGGCGGATCGCGCAGAGGTCGACATTGTGCGCGCGAAGGACGGCTCGGACCCCGCCGCCATCGTCTTCGATGCCATTCAGACGGGGCGAGCACGCGGGCGCGATCCCATCCTGGTGGACACCGCCGGGCGGCTCCACACCCGCGCGAACCTGATGAGCGAGCTCGACAAGATCCGTCGTGTCGCGGGCCGCGCGGCCGAAGGCGCGCCGCACGAAGTGCTGCTGGTGCTCGACGCGACAGTTGGGCAGAACGGGCTCACGCAGGCGCGTGAATTCACCAGCGTGGCCGGGGTCACCGGCATCGTCCTCACGAAACTTGATGGGACAGCCAAAGGGGGCATCGCTGTCGCCATTGCCCACGACCTCAAGCTGCCGATCCGCTACGTCGGTGTCGGCGAAGGCATTGACGACCTGATTCCGTTTTCGGCCGACGACTACGTGGACGCCCTCTTTCAACAGAAATGGTAGGCGCCAGCGCGTCGGCGCGCGCGGATGCCCACTGGATGGCGCGGGCGCTGGTCAATGCCACCCGGGGGCTGGGCCGCACCACGCCGAATCCGGTTGTCGGCGCCTGCGTCGTGACGAGCGAGGGCGTCGTCGTCGGCGATGGCGCGCATGAGCGCGCCGGAGAGCCGCACGCCGAGGTGTTCGCGCTCGACGAAGCGGGTGCGCGCGCCCGCGGCGCCACGTTGTATTGCACGCTCGAGCCGTGCGCGCACACCGGTCGCACCGGACCGTGTACGGAGCGCATCATTGCCGCCGGCATCACCCGCGTGGTCGCCGCCATGGCGGATCCGTTTCCACGTGTAAACGGGCGCGGCTTTCAGACCCTGCGCGATCACGGGATTGATGTGTCCACCGGGATTGGACGCCACGAAGCGCTCCGGCTGAATGGGCCGTTTTGCACATCGATCCGCGAAGGACGGCCCTTCGTCATTCTGAAGGCCGCCACAAGCATGGACGGGCGGCTGGCGGCCGCGGTGGGGGAACGGACGCCGATCACCTCGCCTGCCGCCGCGCGTCATGCGCATGGTGTCCGCGCCCAGGTGGATGCGATCGCCATTGGCTCGGGCACGCTGCTCGTCGACGATCCGATGTTGACCTGCCGCCACGTCTACCGCGAGCGTCCACTGACGCGTGTCATCTTCGATCGCGGCCTGCGGGCCGTGCCGGCCGCGCGGGTGTTCTCCACGCTGTCCGATGGCCCGGTCATAGTGGTGACGTCCGCCGCCCTGCACCGGCTGCACCTGGCCCGCGTGCGGGCCCTTGAAGAGGCCGGCGCGACCGTCGCGGCAGTCGAGGGTTCGTCCCTCACCGCCGCCATGCGGGCGCTGGCGGGTCTGGGGATTCAAAGCGTGCTGCTCGAAGGCGGCGCGGCCGTGCACCAGGCAGCCTGGGATGAAGGACTCGTCGATTACGCGCAGCTGTACATCGCGCCGGTCGCGCTCGGTCCGGGCGGTCCCGGCATGGCGGGCCCGCCGGGATCCATCCTGGCGGCCCTGTCGGAGCAGCACGTGCGTCAACTCGGGCCGGATGTGCTGATCGAGGGCTATGTTCACCGGCCTCATTGAAGCCGTCGGTCACGTCGCTGAGATCGTGCCGGCCGGCGCGGGCTTCCGGATCCGCATTCGAACCGCCCTGTCCGGCAGCCTGCGCGTGGGGGAGAGTCTGGCCGTCAACGGGGTGTGCCTCACGGTGACGGCCTCGGGCGGTGGCACCGTGGACGCTGACATCGGGCCGGAAACCGCGCGCGTGACGACTCTCGGGCACCTGAACGCCGGGCACGCGCTCAACCTGGAGCGGTCGATGGCCGCCGACGGCCGTTTCGGGGGCCATTTCGTCCAGGGACACGTCGACGGCGCCGGCGGCGTCGAGCAGATCCGTGAAGACGGGGACGCGCACTGGCTGACGGTGTCTTTCGATGAGCCACTCGCGCCATACTTGATTGAGAAAGGCTCGATTGCCGTCGACGGCGTCAGCCTCACAATCGCCGGGCTGCACGAGCGGACGTTCGACGTCATGCTGGTGCCGCATACGTGGGAGCAGACCACGCTGCGCACACTCCGCGCAGGTGATCGAGTCAACCTGGAGTGCGACATGGTCGGCAAGTACGTGGCCCGCAGTCTCGAGCGCGCGCTGCAGCGTACGCGGTGACATGAAGACAAAGACCCCGAAGATCCGGATCGCCAAGGGCGCGCGCGGCCGCGGGCCATTTGCCTCCATCGAGGAAGCCGTGGAGGCGATCCGTGCGGGCCGCATCGTGATCGTCGTCGATGACGAGGATCGCGAGAACGAGGGCGATCTGACCATCGCGGCCGACAAGATCACGCCGGAGGCGATCAACTTCATGGCCCGGCACGGCCGGGGCCTGGTCTGCATGCCGATGACCGGCGAGCGGCTCGACCAGCTCGAGATTCCGCTCATGGTCAACCAGAACACCACCGCGTTCAAGACGGCGTTCTGCGTGAGCATCGAAGCCAAGCACGACGTCAGCACGGGCATTTCGGCAGCCGACCGGTCGGCCACGGTGAAGGCGGCCATCGACCCGAAGACCAGGCCAGCGGACCTGGCGCGGCCGGGCCATATGTTTCCGCTGCGGGCGCGCGACGGCGGCGTCCTCGTCCGGGCGGGTCAGACGGAGGCGGCGGTCGACCTCGCGCGCATCGCAGGGCTGTATCCCGCCGGCGTCATCTGCGAAATCATGAACGAAGACGGCACGATGGCGCGTGTGCCGGAGCTGACGAAGTTCGCCCGCAAGCACGGTCTGCTGCTCATCACCATCGCGGACCTGATTCAGTACCGGATGCAGACCGAGCGGCTGGTCACGCGCATCGCGTCCGCGTCGCTTCCGACCGAACATGGCGCGTTCCGCATCTTTGCGTTTCAGAACCACATCGACAGCGAAACGCACATTGCTCTGGTGCGCGGCGAGATTGGAGACGGGACGGACGTCCTCGTACGGGTCCACTCCAAGTGTCTCACCGGCGACGTCTTTCATTCGGCCCGTTGTGACTGCGGCGACCAGCTGGAAACGGCGCTGGCGCGCATCGCGACGGAAGGCCGCGGGATCCTCCTCTACCTCAATCAGGAGGGCCGGGGCATCGGCCTGGCTAACAAGATTCGCGCCTACGAACTGCAGGACCAGGGCCTCGATACCGTCGAGGCAAACGAGCGGCTCGGCTTCAAGGCCGACCAGCGCGACTACGGCATCGGCGCGCAGATTCTGAGCGATCTTGGCGTCAAGACCATGCGGCTGCTGACGAACAATCCGCGGAAGTTCGTCGGCCTGCAGGGCTACGGACTGGCCGTTTCAGACGCCGTGCCCCTGGAGATTCCCGCCTCGGACCACACCCGCCGGTATCTCAAGACCAAGAAGGACAAGCTAGGCCACCGACTGTCATCGGTGTAAGATTAGGGTTTGCGTTTGTTAGGGTTAGCGCCACCTGTGTAGGCCGCCGGCCTTGAGGTCGGCCTGCTGCCGAACGCCAGATTCCCAATGTTCGAGTCGTTAAGCACCCGGGTTCAGGACGTCTTCAAGTCGCTTCGGGGCGAAGTGCGCCTCACGCCGGAGCACGTCGAGACCGCGCTTCGCGAGATCCGGCTGGCGCTGCTCGAAGCGGACGTCAACTTCAAGGTCGTCAAGGCGTTCATCGATCGGGTCCGCGATCGTGCGCTCGACCAGGAAGTGCTGCGCAGTCTTTCGCCGGGGCAGCAGGTCATCAAGATCGTCCGGGACGAACTGCTGGCGCTCTTCGGCGAGGCCGAGGGCGGGCTGCAGAAGAGCGCGCCGACGCCGCGGGTGGTCCTGCTGCTTGGTCTGCAGGGGTCGGGCAAGACGACGACCGCCGGCAAGCTGGGAAAGTGGCTGGCGCGCCAGGGCAGGCACCCGCTCATGGTCTCCACGGACGTGCGGCGTCCCGCGGCCATCGAGCAGCTTTCCGTGCTGGGGGCCAAGGCGGAGATTCGGGTGTTCGCGCCCGAGACGATGGACCCGGTGGCACGCGCACGAGGCGCCGTCGCCGAAGCGAAGGCGACGGGATTCGACACGGTCATCGTCGACAGCGCGGGCCGTCTGCATATTGACGACGACCTGATGGACGAACTACAGGCCATCAAGGACGCGGTGCAGCCGTCCGACCTGCTCTACGTCGCGGATGCGATGACCGGCCAGGACGCGATCAAGAGCGCGGGCGAGTTCAACCGGCGCATCGGCGTCACCGGCGTGGTCCTGACGAAGCTCGATGGTGACGCGCGCGGCGGCGCGGCGCTCTCGGTCGTCTCGGTGGTCGGTGTGCCGATTGCGTTCGTGGGCAGCGGCGAGCAGCTCGAGGACCTCGAGCTGTTCCACGCGGATCGCATCGTGTCGCGGATGCTCGGCATGGGCGACGTGCTGTCGCTCATTGAGAAGGCCGAACAGGCCATCGACCAGGACGAAGCGGCGCAGCTCGAGGAGAAGCTTCGCAGGAACGAATTCACGCTCGATGATTTCCGGACGCAGCTGAAGACCATCAAGCGGATGGGCCCTCTCGAGAGCGTGCTGGGAATGATCCCCGGGTTGGGGAACCTGAAACAGCTCGCCGAGAACAAGCCGGACGAGAAGCAGCTCGGACGCGTCGAGGCGATCATCTCCTCGATGACGCCGGTCGAACGGCGGAACGACAAGATCATCAACGGCAGCCGGCGGAAGCGCATAGCGGCGGGCAGCGGCACGAGTGTCGAGGACGTGAACCGCCTGCTGAAGCAGTTCACCGAAATGCGTCGCATGCTTCATATGATCGGGCAGGGCGGCATGCCGGGACTGCGTCGAGGCATGAAGCTGCCGCAGATGCAGAAGGCGTCGGCCGCGGCGTCGGGGAAGAAGCGGAAGAAGGGCGGCCCGTGGGGGCTGATAAAGGCGAGATAGGCTTTAAGCTTCAGGCTGTAGGCTTTGGGCTTTGGGTCTGGCCGCGGGCTGGAGCCTAGAGCCTGACATCGAAGGAGAGAGAATGTTATCGATTCGTTTGAGGCGGGCGGGGTCGAAGAAGAAGCCCTATTTCCGCGTTGTGTTAGTTGAGGCGCGGTCGGGTCTGGTCGGAGACTTCGTGGAAAACCTCGGCACGTACAACCCCCGGTCGAAGCCCGCACAGGTGGCGATCGACAAGGGTCGTGTCGAGCACTGGCTGAAGCGCGGCGCGCGGCCGTCGGACAGCGTCCGGACGCTGTTGACGAAGCACCTGTCGCGGGATCTCTCGGTGCCGACCGAGGCGCCGGCGGCTCACTGATGGCGGAAGAAGCAGCCGGCGTCGGCGCCAGTCCGCTGCGCGCGGTCGTCGAAGTCATCGTCCGGGCCCTTGCCGATCAGCCCGATGCCGTGCGCGTCACCGAGAGCGTGCGGCGCGGGATGACGGTGCTGGAGCTGACGACGGCTCCGGGCGACATGGGCAAGATCATCGGCAGGCAGGGACGGACGGTGGCCGCGCTGCGGACGCTCGTGGCGGCCGCGGCCGAGCGCCACGGTCAGCGCGCGCAGCTCGATCTACGGGATTGACGTGACCGGATCCCGGATCCCGGATCCCGGATCCCCGGTGTGGGACGACATGGTTCTCGTGGGCCGCATTGCCCGCCCGCACGGACTGCGCGGGCAGGTGGCGGTGAGCCCGGAGACTGATTTCGTCGACGAGCGGTTCCGGCCGGGCGCGACGCTCTGGATGCGCGGCGCCATCGATGGAGATGCTGAGCCGCAGCCGCTGACCGTGACCTCGATGCGCGTCCAGAACCGCACCCCGATTGTCGGCTTCGAAGGATTCGCGCGGATCGAGGACGTGGAGCTGCTGGCCGGCAGGGAACTGCGGGTGCCGGAGTCGTCTCTGAAATCGCTCGAGCCTGGCCGCTATTACGAGCATCAGCTGGTCGGATGCGCGGTGGAAACGATCGACGGCCGTCCGGTCGGCATGGTGGTGCGGATTGAGGGCGGCGCCGCCGGGAGCCGGCTGATCGTCGAGGGCGCCCTCAGCGAGATCCAGATCCCGATGGTCGAGGGCATCTGCGCGGAGGTCGACGTGGTCGCACGGCGGATCCGGATTGCCCCGCCGGAGGGGCTGCTGGAGCTGAACGAGACAAGGAAAAGTAGGCAGTAGGCGGTAGGCAGAAACGAAGACGCCCTCCGTTCCTCGCTGCCTACCGCCTGCCGCCTACTGCTATGAAGTTCGATATAGTGACGATATTCCCGCGCATGGTGGAGGCGGGCCTTGCCGAGGGCGTGGTCAGCCGGGGCATCGGGCGGGGGATCCTCGACGTGCAGGTACACGACCTGCGCACGTATACGACCGACCGGCACCGTACCGTGGATGACGTCCCGTACGGGGGAGGGCCGGGGATGGTCATGAAACCCGAGCCGCTGGCGAGGGCCGTCGACGACATCACGCAGCGTCGCGGCGCGCCAGCCTCGGTGATTCTGCTCTCCCCGCAGGGGCGCAGGTTCGACCACGCCGAGGCGGTCAGGCTGAGTGCGCTTCCACATGTCGTCCTGCTCTGCGGCCGATATGAGGGGATAGACGAGCGGGTTCGCACCGGCGTGGCGACCGACGAGCTGTCGATCGGCGATTTCGTGTTGAGCGGCGGCGAGCTGGCGGCGCTGGTGGTGGTAGACGCGGTCAGCCGGCACCTGCCGGGAGTCGTCGGGGATGCCCAGTCGGTGGAGGAGGATTCCTTCTCGCGCGGACTGCTGGATTACCCGCACTACACGCGGCCGTCGGATTTCGGGGGGCAGAAAGTGCCGGACGTGCTGCTGTCGGGGCACCACGAGGATGTGCGGCGGTGGCGGAAGATGGCGTCCCTGCGGCGGACGCTCGAACGTCGCCCCGAGTTACTGAACGTCGCGTCCCTGGATGACGAGGGACGGGCGATGCTGGATGAGATTCGGAAGGAACAGGAGAGAACGTCATGAGCGCGATGGAACTGGTCGAGCAGGCGCAGTTGACCACCCGGCCGGAGATGAAGTCCGGCGACACGGTCAAGGTGCACGTCAAGGTACGCGAGGGCGACAAGGAACGCATCCAGATTTTCGAAGGCATCATCATCGGCGTACGCCGGGGCGGCATCCGGTCGTCCTTCACCGTCCGGAAGGTCTCCTTCGGCCAGGGCGTGGAGCGCATCTTTCCGATGCACTCGCCGTCGATTGCCAGGGTTGAGGTGATCCGGTCGGCGCGCGTCCGCCGCGCCAAGCTGTATTTCCTGCGCACCCTGAAGGGGAAGGCGGCCAGGATGAAGGAAACGGCGCGCCGAGTCGTTCAGTAGGCAGCAGGCCGCGGTGGCGTCATTGCGACTGCCTACCGCCTACTGCATACTGCCTGCTCATGAAAGTCCGCGCGATGCGAACCCTTGAGAACGCCATGCGGCGTTGGGGGTTCTATCGCGTGGCCGGATGCGATGAAGTGGGGCGCGGCTGCCTGGCGGGCCCCGTGGTCGCGGCCGCGGTCATCCTCGATCCCAACCGGTACATCCCTGGCGTTCGCGACTCCAAGCTCGTACCCGCGCCCGAGCGGGAGCGTCTCTATGGTGTGATCACCCGCACCGCGCTCGGGTGGGGCGTCGCGTCGGCGCCTCCCGGCGAAATCGACGATATCAACATTCACCGCGCGTCGCTCCAGGCCATGGCGCGCGCCGTTCTGTCCATCGCGCCGCTTCCCGATCTTGTGCTCGTCGATGCCTTCGTGATCCCGGGCCTGGGCATCGCGCAGCGTCCGGTGCTTCATGGCGACCGCCGCTGCACCGCTATTGCCGCCGCGTCGATTGTCGCCAAGGTCACGCGCGACCGCGAGATGCTGCAATACCACGCCGCCGACCCGCGCTACGGGTACGACCGCCACAAGGGCTACGCCACCGCTGACCACCTGACGGCGGTCGCGCGCTTCGGCTATTCGCCGATCCACCGGCGCTCCTTCAGGCCGGCGTCGCTGTTTGACAGGATCGACTGACCCCCTCCCGCAGTTGGTTCCGTGGCATTAGATCGCGAGGCTGCACTCAAACGAGCGGAGAAGTTCCTCCGTCAGGGAAAGCTCGATTCAGTTATTGAGGAGTACGTGCGGCTGATCGAGGAGCAGCCGCGCGACTGGAACGCGATCAACGCCCTCGGCGATCTGTACGTGCGTGCCGGCAACGCGGCGCGCGCGGTGGCCCAGTTTGCCAGGGTCGGCGATTACCTCTTCGACGAAGGGTTCTTTCCGAAGGCCTCCGCTCTCTACAAGAAAGTCCTCAAGGTGCAGCCGCGGCACGAGCACGCGGTGTCGCGCCTGGCCGAGATCGCCACGCGGCAGGGATTGCTCGCCGACGCGGCGATGTACCTGCGGCAGCTCCTGGACGAGCGGCGTACGCGCGGTGACGAGGAGGGAGTGGCCGACGCCCTCGAGCGGCTGCGGAACCTCGATGAGGACAGTCCGGCGCCCGCGCCCGCCAGGCCGGCGCCCGGCCCCCCAGCCCCGCTGCCGCCTGACGACCCCCTCCAGCTCTTCGAGCTGGCGCGTACGCAGCTCTACGCCGGCGAGGAGCTTCAGGGACGGGCGGTTCTGACGCGAGCACTGACTCTCGACCCGGTCCGCCATACCGAGGCGCTGCAGCTGGCGCTGGATCTGGCCGCGGCCGGGCGTGTCGACACCGCCTTCGGATGTGTGGACGTCGTGACGGATGCGGCCCTCCTCGACGGCGAGTGGCAGCGCGCGATCGACGCGCTGCAGACATTCGTCGCCGCCGCACCGCACCTGTCCGCGAGCATCAAGCTGGTTGAGTTGTGCGTCGATGCCGGCCTCGACGACCACCTGCGCAGGGCGCAGGCACAACTGACCGACGCGTACCTCGCACAGGGGAGCGCCGCGGAGGCGCGGGTCGTCGCCGAAGACCTTCTCGAGCAGGATCCGGACTCTGCCGTCCACGCCGAGCGGCTGCGTCGCGCGCTGGGGCTGCTCGGAATCGCGGACGCCGATGGCGTGATCGCCGGAATCCGGGCGCGGCGCCAGGCGCCGGCTGGCGACGGAGGGGATCTCGAGGTTCCGGCGGCCGCCGACGATGAGGAGGAGTTCGAAGCCACGGAGATCGACCTGAGCGAGGCGCTGTCTGGCCTCGAAGCGACCGCGGCTCCCGTGGCGGGCGACCCTGCGGCAATCCTGCAGCGGGCCATCGACCACATGCAGGCGGGTCGCGCCGAAGCGGCGCTGGCTGACCTGCAGGCCGCGGCTGCCCAGCCGCGGACGCGCGCACGGGCGGCGGCCGAACTGGGACGCCTGTACAACGCGCGCGGGGACATCCAGGCGGCGGTGCAGTGGTTCGAACTCGCGGCAGACGGTCCCGCCGCCACCACGGACGAGGCCTACGCCGTGCTGTACGGCCTGGCCGACGCCCTGGCGCGCCAGGGCGACGCGTCGCGCGCGCTGGCGATCTTCATCGATCTCGACGCTGAGGCCGGCGAATATCGCGATGTGAGGACCCGCATCGAGCAACTGGCCGGGAGCCGCGGACAGTGAAGCGGCTGATGGGTGTGGCCCTGTCGATCGAAATCGGCCTCGTCCTCGTCGTCATTCCCTGGTCGGTATTCTGGGAGCGCAATTACTTCGCCCAGCTGGTTCCCCCGCTGCACAGCCTCATCACAAACCATTTCGTCCGTGGCGCCGTGTCGGGGATCGGCCTGGTCAACCTGGCGGTCGGCCTTGCCGAGCTAGTGTCGATCCTCGCGGGCCGCGCGGCGCCACGCCACCTGCCGGCCAGCCCGTCACACGCCGCCAACGACTGACAGTCATGCGTCCGGTCCTGTGCATGATCACGGCATCGGCAGACGCGACGAGCGACGCGATGCTCGTGGCGCGCGTGGCGGCGGCGGCGCGGGCCGGCGTTCATCTCATTCAAATCCGGCAGCCCGACCGCGACGCCCGCGCGCTCGTCAGGCTTGTCGAGCGCGCGGTCGCGGCTGTGCGCGGAACGCGGGCGCGCGTGATCGTGAACGACCGCGTCGACGTGGCGGTGGCCGCGGGTGCGCACGGAGTGCATCTGCGGGGTGATTCCATGCCGGCGGCGCGTGTGCGCGCGAGTGCGGGTGAGGGATTCGTCATCGGGCGCTCCGTGCACTCGCCCGAGGAGGCGCGGAGCGTGACGGCCGACGGGGCGGTCGACTATGTGATCGTCGGAACGATCTTTCCGACGGCCTCGAAACCGGCCGCCGCCGCCGGCCTCGGGATGCTCGCCGCCGCCTGCGCGGCGACGCGCGTGCCCGTGCTCGCCGTCGGCGGCATGCGGCCCGATCGGCTCGCCGGCGTCGCCGACGCTGGTGCAGCGGGGATTGCCGCGATCGGATTGTTCGCGGAGCCGTCCGTCGACGCGATGGAGACAACTGTCGAAAGAGTCACTTTGGCGTTTGACACCCTCCTGACCCTTCCCTAACATGAGGACCGCTATGGCCCTCACGGAGGCCGCCAAACCGGATTTTGGCAACAGGATGAAGCGCTCGCGTGAAGAGCGCGGGGTGTCGCTGCGCCAGATTGCCGACGTCACGAGGATTTCGGTGGTGGCGCTCGAGGCTCTCGAGCGCAACGAAATCTCACGGCTGCCTGGCGGCATTTTCTCGCGCGGAATCGTGCGGTCCTACGCGCTCGAGATCGGCTTGGATCCTGAACAGACCGTGCGTGATTTCCTCGCGAGCTTTCCCGAGGACTCGGTCACCGTAGGTAGTCCCCATGTCCGGCGCGACGATCTGGACGACAGGCCGCGGCGCGGCGGCGCAACCGTCGTGGCGGTCCTCGTCGTGATGTCCGCATTGCTCGGCGCCATCGTCTACTTCGCGCTGTCGCTCAGGTGAGCTCTGAGACGGGCGCGGGCACGCCCTTCCTCGATGTGTTCAAGCGCGGGAACGTCGATCGAGAGATCCGGCTTATGGCGGCGCGCGGCGAGCTGGGCCTGCGCGCGCACGAGCAGGCCGCGGTGCTGGCGCTGCTCGTCGCCGATCCCGATCCGGACGTGGCGAGCGCGGCGAGAAGCTGCCCGGGTGCGCCCGCCGACGCGCCGGCCGCCGCGGCGGGCGTGGCGGACGCCGAGGATCAGGACGACAGGACGATTGTCGAGCGGATCGCGACGATGAATCCAGCGGAGAAACTGCAGATGGCGATGCGCGGCACGCGCGAGGCGCGCGCCATCCTCGTGCGCGATGCCAACCGGCTCGTCGCGATGGCGGTCCTGAGCAGCCCGAAGATTTCCGAGAGCGAGGTGGAGCACATCGCGAAGATGACCAACGTGTCGGAGGACATCCTGCGGACCGTCGGCCACACGCGCAGCTGGGCGAAGAACTACGCGATCGTCTCTGCGCTGGCCAGGAATTCGAAGACGCCGATCGCGGTATCGCTCAATCTGCTGCCGCGTCTGATGGAAAAGGACCTCAAGGCGCTGACGACCGACCGCAATGTCCCCGATGTCGTCAGGCTTGCGGCGCGGAGGAGGCTGGCGCCGACGAAATAGGGCGAAGGTGCGAAGGTGCGGGGGTGCGGGGGTGCGGCGGTGCGAGGGTGCCGGTGCGAGAGTGCGAGGGTGCGAGGGTGTGGTTGGGATGTGCTGTCGCCGCCCACTACCAGTGTCGTTCGTACCTCGTCCTCTCCGACGGCCTCCAGATCAGACCCCAGCTCGTCCGCGGTGATCATGGAGTCGTTCTCGCTTGTCGATCTGAGACCGCATAACGACCAGCGCTCACGAGCGGCCGCGCACTGACTCGCCGGCGGCCGTCTCGTGCAGCGCTTTGTTAGACGCCTGACCCCGTTGGGCCGAGTCACGTGCAGTGTCTCCGGCCCGCCGATAGAACGCAATGATGTCCGCGTCGGACTTGCCGGCGAGCTCGCGCGCCAGCTCGTCTCGAATCCGACGGACCAGCTCAACGGCTCGGATCTGCTTCGTTTCGGCCATAGGTCGTGACCTCTCGTGGCGAGTAGATCGCCAATGCTCCGCGTCCGAGCGCGACATTCACCTCGTTGAACAGCTGAATGCGGTCGAGGCGAACGATGTGCCGGAAGTTCCAACTGACCAGCACGTCAACGGCAGCCACCGTCGCCAATGCGATGTGCAGCAAGTCGTTTCGATATCGCGGCCCCAGGATGGCACGGGCCTCGTACGCGGCCACCAAGGCCAGCACCTCTGGCGACAGGCCAACCACTTCGGCACCGAGCGTCACCAGTTCCTGATGCACCGCCTGCACCGTCGCTGGTGCCCGCCCGATCTCCTCCGCCGTGACGTCCGACAGCACTGCGCGGAGCAGCCCACGCCGGAAGTCCTCCACAAGACCATTCGACCACGGCGAGAACTCGACGTCGAAGCACCCGCCCAGCACCGAGGTGTCAACGTAGATCCGTGTTCCGGCCACCGACCCAATCTACATCGTCAGTCGTTCAGCCGTCTAACGCCGAGCATCACCAGCGGCGCGGCTTGGGACGACGCGCCGTCTGGTGCATGCCGTGTTAGGCACCACGCCTCGTGATATCAGGCCAATGGTCGCCAACGAACTGGGAAAAGCGCAAGAGTAGGGCAAGCGAGGTGTAGGCCTCATTGTCGGCGATCTGGGACGCCTTCCCGTGGGACGCCTCGTCCCGCCAGTACTTCAGTAGCGTCGTGAAACCCAAGAACTCGCGCCGTAGTTGCTCAGAAAGTTGACCAACGACCATCTGCTCAACTCGACTTCGACCTCTAGAACCATGATAGGCCTTCATTACCTCATCTTCAGAACGCCTCGCGATGGCCGTAGCGATAAGAACTGATTCAGCCGCAGCGCCACACATGGCACAGCAGGCTAAGTAGGCGTGTGCCCCGTAGCACCGGATTGCCTCCTGCCCGCGCTCCTGAAAACCCGGGCCGAGCATGGTTGTGCCCTTTGAAAGTAATTGACCGAAGCCGCTCTGGTTCTGTGGGAACGTAGTCGTCGCGGTCAGACTCAGAAAGCCATTGCCGGCCGAAGGGCGTAATCGAGTACCCGTTGCCACCGCTGCCGTCGTCCGTTGCCTGCGCTCCATAGGCTTTGATGCCTGGCCGCAAGGTGCCCCTCCGACAGAGATTCCATGTAGCGGAGTAGAACGCAGACGAGACATGGGGCGCGTTCTGTTGGAAGAAGTTCTCGACGCCTTGGCCAGGTGATGGGTTCTGTCGCCCGATGAACTCCCGAAGAACATTCGGAATGTAGAGCTCGTAGCCAAAGTTTGGATACTGAGTGGCAGGCATTCTCCTGAGCCAGCCGACCAAGTAGGTAAGTGCGTCATGTTCGTTCATGGCCTAGAGCTTCTCGTGGAGCCTAACGATTAGCGCTCACCAGCGGCCGCTCAGCGCCTTGACCATGCGGCCGTCTGGTGCAGCGCGTGTTGGGCCGCCCCCTTTTCATGAACGGCCGACCCAGTACGTGGGACGGCGTCGCAGGTTCATGACTGCGAGAACCCGCACGGTTCCGGGCCGGATCGTATAGAGAACCCCGTAACGAAACCGGCGGCATAACCGGCGTCGTACGCGTCCCCGAATGATGGGGCCGGCCTCCGGATGCTCGAGAATCGCCTCGGTGCAACGCTGCACGTCGGTGATGAACGCCGCGCCAAGCCCAACCTGTTCGCGGTCGTAGTACTGCGCCGTGTCCTTGAGTTCCTGCTCGGCAAGCTCATGAAAGGACAGGATCATTCACGAAGCCGCGCCCTCGCGTCCTGAAACACGTCCGCCGCGGGTCGTCCGGCTCCGCCCTTCGAATCCCAAGTCGTGTCGCGACGCTCAGCCTCTACGGCCCAGAGTTGCTCGTTCTCCTCATCCGACAGGCTCTCGAGACTGTTCAGTAACCGTTCGGCCAATCGGGCTCGCGCCTGCGGTCCCAGCTTCAGGACTTCGGCTTCCAATTCGTCGATGCTCATAATCGGATTCTACGCCTCCCGGGATTGTTCCGTTTGTCGGCCCAACAAGTATTGATTGGATCTGCTAACAGATCGCGGGCTCGGGCGGCTAATCCAAGCCGACTCACTTCAAACCGTCCCGCCGGAAGCCGCTGACGCGGCGGATGGTAACACGACAGGACACCCCTCGAAGGATGCTGTGTTGGCCGCGCAGGAGATGCTCGGCGAACCCGCGATAGCCGCCGCAGGGGCGGCTATCAACTCTGTTCTCCGGACGAGCACGCGGCACGAACGCCGGTCAAGCCGAGGTCACGATGTGCGAGTCACAGAGACGATCCACGTCGGCGCCATCTGCGCGTCGGTAACGGCCAGAGTGACTGTCCTCACGCCGAGACCTTCGCACCTTCGCACCGCCGCACCTTCGCACGTGCACCTTCGCACCACCGCACCCCCGCACTATCGCACCTTCTTGGTTCCTGCCTTCCCTGGCGCCCACTCCTTCCGCATCTGCGCCAGTCCTTCCATATAGACCGTCGCCTTCTCGCGCTCCTCCTCGGACGCGAGCGACTTCAACAGTTCGATCGCATGTGCCAGGTCGTGCTGGATGGTCTTCTTCGTCGTGGCGAAGTAGATCGTCCGGATCTCGGCGAGGGCGCGTGCGGGATCGGCCTTCTGGCCGCGCAGCGATCCCAGCGGGACGAAACCCTGGTCGTCGCTCACGCGGCCTTCCGATGCCGGCGCAGCAGGGCCCGCATCTCCCCGAGAGGCCTGGTATTCAGGACGTCCGCCGCCTGCGTCCAGGCGCGCCGCGCGACCTGGAGTCCCCAGCGGACGGTGTCGAGGGCTGCCGCCGAATGCGCGTCGGTCGACACGACGAGCCTGACGCCGCGCTCGCGGGCGAGCCGCGCATGCGCATCGCTCAGGTCCAGGCGGTCGATCTGGCAGTTGATCTCCATCGCGACGCCATGCCGGGCCGCCGCGGCCATGACGGTCTCCATCTGGAGGCGGAGCGGCTCGCGCCTCAGCAGCCGGCGGCTCGTGGGGTGGCCGAGCACGTCCACCCAGGGGTTGTCGAGCGCCCGCAGGATTCTGTCCGTCATCTGCGCCTCGTCCTGGCTGAAATGCGAATGTACCGAGGCCACGACGATGTCGAGCTGGGCGAGGCAGTCGTCGGCGAGATCCAGGCGGCCGTCGGGAAGAATGTCGCATTCGATGCCAGCGAGAAGCGTCAGATCGCCACATCGGCCGTTCCGGGCGCGAATGGCCGCAGCATGCGCCAGCGCGCGATGTTCGTCGAGGCCGTTGGCCATCGCGAGCGCCTTGCTGTGGTCCGTCACGGCGATGTACTGATACCCGAGCCGCCTGGCGGCGGCGGCCATGCCATCGATGTCGTCGCGGCCGTCGGTCGCGGTGGTGTGCATGTGCAGGTCGCCGCGAATGTCCGAGGCCGAGACGAGGCGGGGAAGCGTACGAGCGGCAGCGGCGTCGATCTCCCCTCGATTCTCCCGCAGTGCCGGGTCCACCCAGGCGAGCCCAAGCGACTCGTAGATCGATGCTTCGGTCTCTCCGGCGACCCTGGTGTCGTCTGCCGTCCGAAAGAGACCGTACTCGTTCAGCTTGAACCCGTGCTGGCTGGCGCGGTCGCGAAGGAGGATGTTGTGGGCCTTCGATCCCGTGAAGTACTGCAGCGCCGCTCCCCGGCTGTCGGGAGGCACCAGGCGAAGGTCCGCCTGACAGCCGCCGCGCAGGCGGACACTCGATTTTGTGTCGCCATGGCCGAGGATGCGTTCGACGTTCAGATACGCGACGAACAGATCCATGAGCGTGCGGTCACCTGTCCCGGGTGAAGCGGAGGGGTCACCGATGGCCAGGATGTCGATGTCGCCGCACGTCTCGCAGCCGCGGCGTACGCTGCCGACCGGAATGAACTCGACGGCCGGCGCGTGTGCCTGGAGGTACGCGATGAGCGCCTCGGCATGCGCGACGGCGTCGGCGAGAAGGTGACGGCCGGCATCCTGCCGGCGTTCGTCAATCGCCTTGAGAATCAGCGCCTCCTTCTTCGGGCCCATGCCCTTGAGCGCACGCAGGCGCCCGTTGCGGGCGGCATCTGCGAGCTCCTCAACGGTCCTGATGTTCAGGCTGCCGTACAGGACCGCGACCGTCTTCGGTCCGACTCCCTGAAGCCTCAGGAGATCGAGGATGGTCGGCGGAAACTCCTGGAGCAGATCGCGGTGATACCCGCACGCGCCGGTTCCGGCGAGTTCCCTGATCTTGCCGGCAAGGTCCTTTCCGATACCAGGCAGCGCGCGCAGCTGGGCGTCGTCCATCAGGGCGACAGGATCGCCCCACGCCTTGATGGTGTCCGCTCCGGCCCGGTAGGCGCGGATCTTGAACGCGTTTTCACCCTTGATTTCCAGCAGGTCGGCGATGTCGCCGAAGACCTGCGCTACCTGCCCGTTATCCACGGGTCAGGCCGTCGCGCTCGATTGAGAAATCGAGCACCCGGGCGCCGCCCGCGGCGAGCGCCTCGCGAATGGCCGCGCCCCGCTCGGGTGGTCCGAAGGCGAACAGGCACCCGCCCCCGCCCGCGCCACACACCTTCGCGGCGGTGGCGCCGGCCGCCATGGCTCGCGCAATCAGCGCCTCGATGGCTGGCGTGGTGACACCGGGCGCCAGCCGCTTGCGGTTCTCCCACTCATCGGCAATGGCCCGGCCGACTCCGTCCCAGTCGCCTGCCAGCAGCGCCTCGCGCATGGCGGCGGCCGTGTCGCGGATACGCTCGAAGCACTGGAAAACGCGCGCGTCGCCGTCGATATGCCTCTTGGTGATGTCCCAGTTATTGGTGCCGGAGTTTCGCGGCTCGCCCGTGTAGCAGAGGACCAGGCGCCCCGCGAGTTCTGACGGGTCGACATCCAGCGGCACGCGGCGGACCCGGTCGACATCGAGCTGGAGCGCGGCGATCCCTCCGTAGAGGGCGGGCCTGTAGTCCTGCATCCCCGTCGGCACCGCAATCGCCTGCGCTTCGACGTTCATCGCCACCTGGAGCAGCGCCTCAGGCTCGTAGTGCGTCCGGCTCCACTCGGCAAAGGCCGCGCAGACGGCCACGTTCAGGGCCGAGGAGCCGGCGATGCCCGCGCCAGCCGGGGATTCGCACGAGGTGGTCAGCGTCACGCCCCGCGCCTCGAAGAAGTGGGCCAGCAGCGACAGCAGCCGGAGCTCCTTCCGGTCGCGGAGCTCGCGCCAGTGACCGGCTTCGACCGTGGCGCCGGTGTCGAGCGACGTGATGACGACGCGTTCGTCGTCGCGCGGCTCGATCGTGGCTTTGGCACGCAGACTGATGGCCGCGTTGATGGTTTGCGCGCCCGGATGGAACAGATAGAGCGGCCAGATGTCGAGAGTCCCGCCCGCCAGGTCGATGCGGGTCGGGGCGGACGTTCTGATCACTACGGGATTATAGAACCGGCTTCTCTATAATCAGTGGCGTGCCCTCCTCCATCCGGCGGCAGATCGGCCAGTTGCTGATTGGCTGTCTGCCCGGCACGACGATCCCCCCGGAGATGCGGTCGCTCGCGCGTGAGTTCGGCCTGGGCGGACTCATCCTGTTCGCCCGCAACATCGAAGCGCCCGAGCAGGTAGCCGAGCTCGCGCGCGACGTGCAGGCACTGGCGGGCGAGCTGCCGCTGTGGGTCAGCGTGGATCAGGAAGGGGGCCGCGTGGCGCGCCTCCGATCGCCGTTCACCGAATGGCCGCCGATGGCCACGCTCGGACGAAGCGGCGATGTCGCGCTGGCCCGCCGATTCGCGTCCGCACTGGCCGCCGAGCTCAAGGCTGTCGGCGTCACCCTCGACTACGCCCCGGTGCTCGATATCCACACGAATCCAGACAATCCGGTCATTGGCGATCGCGCGCTGTCTGAGGATGCCGACATGGTTGCGAGGCTGGGCGCGGCCATTGTCGCGGGCCTCCAGGAGAATGGGGTCGCGGCGTGCGGAAAGCATTTTCCCGGGCATGGCGATACGGCCGTGGATTCGCACCATGCGCTGCCGGTCGTGGAGCATCCGCCGGACCGCATTCGCCGCGTCGAGTGCGTGCCCTTCCGGGAGGCGATCAGGGCTGGCGTGGCCTTCATGATGACCGCGCACGTCCTGGTGCCCGCCCTTGATGAGGTGAAGCCGGCGACCCTCTCGCGGCGGATTGTGTACGACCTGCTCCGCGACGAACTGGATTTCACCGGCGTGATCCTGAGCGACGACCTCGAGATGAAGGCGCTCGCCGCGTCGTACTCGGTCGCCGAGGCGGCCATCGGATCCATTCAGGCCGGCTGTGACGGCGTGCTGATCTGCCGTGCGCTCAGTGACGATCGCGGCCGCGATATCGACGTGCAGGCGACCGCACTCGAGGCGCTGGTGCACGCGGTCGAAGACGAGAGCATTCCGTACGCGCGGCTCGAGGACGCCCTGGCGCGGCAGCGCCGCGCGAAGGAGCGCTTTCTGGCCGCCCCGGTCGCCTCGGGACGCGTGGCCGTCCGGCAGGTCATCGGGTGCGACGCGCACCGGCGCGTGGCCGAAGAAATGGCGCGCTATCTGTGATCCGGCCGCGCGCGCTGCGGCCCGGTGATCGCGTCGCGATCGTGTCGCCGGCGAGCCCGTGTTCGCGGGACGAACTGGCCGCCGGCGTGGCCGAGCTCCGGACGCTTGGCTACGACCCCGTCGTCGACGACTCGATTTTCGACGAGCATCTGTTTTCGTCAGGAACCGCGGACAGCCGGGCGGCGTTGTTCCGCCGGGCATGGTCGGATCCTGACATTGCAGCGCTCGTCGCGGTCCGGGGCGGATACGGCAGCGTCCAGCTGCTGCCGCTCCTCTCGGCCTGGAAGCCGCAGGACACGCCCAAGCTGTTCATCGGCTACAGCGACAACACGTCGATCCTGTCGTGGCTGACGTGCCAGTGCGGCATGACCGCGCTTCATGGCCCGATGCTCGAGCGGCGGTTCGCGCGCGGCGAGGACGGCTACGACCGGGCGTCGTTCACGGCGCTTGCGCAGGGGAAGGGGGCCGGACTCGAAATGGCGCCCAGCGGACTGGCCGTGGTGAAGACCGGGGAGGCCACCGGCGCGCTCTTTGGGGGCACGCTGACACAGCTCGTCGGATCGCTGGGAACGGCCTTCGCCTTCAACCCCCCGCGCGACTGCGTCCTGTTCCTGGAGGACGTCAACGAGCGGCCGTATCGCATTGACCGGATGCTGACGCAGCTCCGACAGGCGGGAATCCTCGGGAAGGCCCGGGGCCTGATCTTCGGCGAGATGCGCGGGTGTCAGCAGGAGGGCGGTCCGACCATCGATGACGTGCTGGCGGAGGTCGCCCGAGACGTCACCGGGCCCGTCGTGAAAGGCTTTCCGTCGGGCCACACGGCCGGTCCGACGTGGACCCTCCCGCTTGGCGTGGGAGTCCGGCTGCGCGCGAATGCCCGACCGGCCGTCATTGTCGAGGAATCGCCGGTTGAGTAGCACCCGCCGCATGCATTTCATCGGCATCTGCGGCACGGCGATGGCGACGGTCTCCGCGCTGCTCAAGGAACGCGGCCACGACGTGCGCGGCTCCGACCAGAATGTCTACCCGCCGATGAGCGACTTTCTGGCGGGGGAGCGGATTCCGATCATGAGTCCGTTCTCGGCGGATCACATCACGCCTGAGATCGACCTCGTTGTCGTCGGCAACGCCATCTCGCGGGGCAACCCCGAGCTGGAAGCGGTGCTCGAGCAGAAGATCCGCTACTGCTCGCTCCCCGAGGTGATTCGCGATCACTTCTTGTGGGACGCGCGCTCCATTGTCATCGCGGGCACGCACGGCAAGACGACGACCACGGCGTTGACCGGCGCGTTGCTGGCGGACGGCGGGCTGGACCCGACGGTGCTCGTGGGCGGGATCGTGCTCGGGTTTGGCGACGGCGGGTCGAGCTATCGCGTCGGCCGCGGCCGTGACTTTGTGATCGAAGGCGACGAATACGACAGCGCGTTCTTCGACAAGAGCGCCAAGTTTCTCAAATACCTGCCCGACATCGCCGTCATCAACAACGTCGAGTTCGACCACGCCGATATCTACGCCGATCTCGACGCCGTCCGGCTGGCGTTCAGGCGGCTCGTGAACCTTGTGCCGCGAAACGGGCTGCTGCTGCTGGGGGCTGACAGCCCGCACGCGGCCGACGTGCGCCAGTTCGCCGTCAGCGCGGTCGAGACGTTCGGCACGGCCTCCGGCGCGACGTGGCGGGCCGACGACGTGCGGCATGCTGACGGCGCGACGCGGTTCACGGTCGTGAGGGCGGACACCCTCTTCGGCCACTTCGAGTCTCCGCTTCTCGGGGTGCACAACGTGCGGAACGCCCTGGCCGGGATTGCCGTCGGGCACCGTGTCGGCATTCCGGCGGATCGACTGGCGGCGGGGCTTCGGGCATTCAAGGGCATCAAGCGGCGGCTGGAAGTCGTCGGCGTGCAGCGTGGAGTGACCGTCCTGGACGATTTCGCGCACCATCCCACCGCGGTGCACGAGACGCTCAACGCATTGCGGACCGGTTATCCCGGCCGGCGTATCTGGGCGGTGTTCGAGCCCCGTTCCGCCTCGTCCTGCCGGCGGGTATTCCAGGACGCGTTTGCCGCGGCCTTTGGCGGCGCCGACGAAGTCGTGATCGCGGGTGTCTTTCGATCGTCGCTTCCCGAGTCAGAGCGTCTGTCCGAGGAGCGTCTGGTGGCCGATCTGCACGCACGCGCCCAGCGCGCGCGGTACATCAAAGAGGTGGACGAGATCGTCCACACCATCGTGGCCGAGCACAAGACGGGCGACATCGTGATGCTGATGTCGAACGGCGGCTTCGGCGGGATCCATCAGAAGCTGCTTCGGGCGCTTGCCGCGTGAGTACCCGCCGACGCAGGCGCGTCATTGAGGCAGGGGATTCGGCCCTGCACCAGTCGAACGGCGCTGACTGACATGGCCATTCAGCCTGTCGCCGGAGTACCGCTGGCGCCCTTGACGACGATCGGCGTCGGCGGCGCCGCGCAGTGGTTCGTGCGCGCCACCACGGCCGAGGAGGTTGCCGACGCACACGCGTGGAGCGAGCGGGAGGGCCTGCCGTTGTTCGTGCTCGCCGGCGGCAGCAACGTCGTCATTGCGGATGCCGGCATTCCCGGCCTCGTCGTCAGGATGGCGATTGGCGGCACGGAATTTCGCCGGAGCGGTGGTGACACGATTGTGTCGGCTGGAGCCGGGGAGCCGTGGGACGCGCTCGTCCAGGCAGCGGTGAACCGCGGACTGGCCGGGATCGAATGCCTGTCCGGGATTCCGGGCAGCGTGGGGGGGACGCCGATTCAGAATGTCGGCGCCTACGGCCAGGACGTGGCGAACGTGATTCAGGACGTGACGGCCTTCGATCGCGCCTCCCGCGAGCTTGTCGTGATCGCCGGTTCGGATTGCGGTTTTGCGTATCGTACGAGCCGATTCAAGCAGGAGGACGCCTTCCGATTCGTCGTCTGCGGCGTGAGCTTCAGACTGCGGCCAGGGGTCCCAACGGTGACGTATCCGGACGTGGTCACGCTTCTTGAGCAGCAGGGCAGCAGCGCTCCGACGGTCACTGACGTGCGTGACGCGGTCCTGACGACGAGGCGCCGGAAAGGGATGGTGCTCGACGCCGCCGATCCTGATACGCGAAGCGTTGGCTCATTTTTTACCAATCCCGTCGTTGGGGCGGGGATGCATGCGCGGATGGTGTCGGACTCCCGCGAACCGGTGCCGGGTTTCGCCGCCGGTGCCGGACGGGTCAAGATGTCTGCGGCGTGGCTCATCGAGCGGGCCGGATACACACGAGGGCATCGCGCCGGGGCCGTGGGGCTCTCGTCGAAGCACCCGCTCGCGATTGTGAATCACGGAGGCGCGACGGCACGCGACGTGCTGGAGTGTGCGGCGCAGATCAAGCGCGCGGTCATCGATCGGTTTGGCATCTGGCTCACGCCAGAGCCCGCATTCGTCGGGCTTGACGATGAGCCGGTGGTCGCGTATCTGAAGAAGGGCTCGGAGTGAATGTCGACGCTGTTGATTGAGGGCGGCCACCGGCTGCAGGGGCGTGTAGCGGTCGAAGGCAACAAGAATGCGGCGCTGCCGCTGCTGGCCGCGTGCCTGCTGACGGACGAGGAATGCGTGCTGGAGAACGTCCCGCGCATCGGCGACGTCGAGGTGATGGCGCGCCTGCTGATCGACGTGGGCGCCGAAGTCGACGGGATCGGGAGCACGACGCTTCGCATCCGGACGCCGCGCGTGACGAGCTCCGTGCCCGACCGGGCGCTGGTCGGACGCCTGCGCGGATCGGTGCTCCTGCTGGGACCACTCCTCGCGCGCTTAGGCAGGGCACAGATCGCGCCGCCGGGCGGCGATTTTCCGGCCCGCCGATCGATCTCGACCCATCTGGAAGCACTGTTCCAGATGGGCGCGCGTCAGAGCGGCAGCGGGGACTACCTGCTCGAGGCGCCCGATGGCCTCACCGGTGCCTCGATGTATCTGTACGAGGCGTCCGTCACCGGAACGGAGACCGCCCTCCTGGCTGCCGCCGCAGCACGCGGAGTCACCGAGATCCGCCACGCGGCCATGGAGCCGCACGTCGTGGAGCTCTGCGAGTTCCTGAAGAAGATGGGTGCCGGCGTGTCCGGTATCGGCAGCTCGACGCTCCGCGTCGAAGGGGCTGCGCGGCTGCACGGCGCCAGGCACACGCTTGGCGGCGATTACATCGAGGCTGGCAGCTGGGCAGTCGTTGGCGCGATTACAGGCGGCGAGATTGATATCGAGGGCGCGCGGGAGTCCGAAATCGAAGTCGTGGCTGCCGTGCTGAAACGGATGAACGTCCAGTGCGGCATGCGCGACGGCATTTTCGAGGTGAAGCCGTCATCGCCGAAATGTGTCCGGAGAATCACGACGGGTCTCTGGCCCGCGTTTCCAAGTGACCTGATCAGTCTCGTGACGGTCCTTGCCACCCAGGCCGAGGGACGCACCCTCGTGCACGACTGGATGTACGAGCTGCGTCTCTTCGCGCTGGAGCAGATGAGCGGCATGGGCGCCGATATGTTTCTGGCCGATGCGCACCGGATCATCGTCACGGGACCGACGCGCCTGCGCGGCGGCCGGGTCCTCGACAGCCGTGACTTGCGTTCGGGAATGTCTCTGATAGCCGCCGGCCTGGCCGCGGACGGCCAGACGCGTGTCGAGCCGCTCGAGACCGTCGAGCGCGGCTACAGCCGGCTCGTGGAGCGTCTCGAAGGGCTTGGAGCCAGGGTCGCGAAGGTTGAGTAGGGGGCGTCAGGCGTCAACCGCGCGTTCCCACTCGGCGATCACCGGTCAACGGTCCAGTTACGCCGTCCGTTTGTGTCGTGCCTTCGCGCGAGGCGAAACACGAGCAAGCCGGGCAAGCGTGCGAAGCGCCTCGTTGACCGCACGGCTGTCGGGAAAAAGCTGAGCCACGTCCGGCTCGAGCAGCACGACATTCGTGCCCTGCGCGTAGCGCGCGGCCGTTACGCCCCGCACGGCGTTGGAAAAGTCGTACTCCGGGCGCATCGTGTCGGCGTCGGCCGCCGATTTCCGTGCCTTAGTCGTTTTCATACTTTCGCCTTTCAGAACCCGTAGCCAGCCGAGCGCTGATGATCCGTGTTCGCGGCGGCCGTTCGGCATACGACACCACCAAAAGCCGCGAAGTGCCAGACACCCCGAGGACCAGATAGCGCTGTTCGCCTTCCGAATGATCGGGATCCGGCATGTTCATGGCCAGGAGGTCACCGAACACCGTAGCGGCCTCATCGAAGGATACGCCGTGATCCTTGAGGTTCGAAGCGGCCTTCTTCGGATCCCATTCGAAGCTGTACGCCACCGCGCCATCTTACCGTCGTCTCCATCGTTTCGAGAATCAGTCGGCATAACGCCAGCGCTCACCAGCGGCCGCTCACGATGCACGCGGCCGTCTGGTGCAGCGCATGTTAGCCGGCGTTCTTCAACGAACGGGAAACAAATGTCTGCCGAAGTTCCGTGAGTTCATCGGTCCCAAGCACATGGCGCAATTCCGCAATCACGGTTGAGATGGCGTGATCCGCAGTGACGGGCTGATCTGAGTAGCCTTTACCCATGACCTCTTTGAATAGTGCATACATTTCACGGATGGCCTGTGAACGGTCCGGATGAATAAGATCAACTGCCACAAAGCCTGCGTCCGCGCCGATCTTGCGAATCGCCGCCTCGAACTTGTCTAGATTCACCTCTATCGCTGGTGTGAGCCAGAGCGCCCATTTCTGTCTGATCTCGTTGAGCCTGGCAGCATGTGGTAGGGCCTGCTCGGTCGGTCCTTCGCGGAAAAGCGTTCTCAAGGTACTGAACATCTCGGCGACGTATTCCTCACTGAACGCGACGTGTTTGTCGAACGCCACGTTCGCCATGTGCGAGGTCGCACCAACTGCGAAACTATTCTGCGCCGTCTGAAGGGCGATTGCGCGATCGTGTGCCGCCTGATCGCGCACAAGCTGGAAGATGGCCGCAATAACTGCCGCAGCAGCGGGCAGTGCCGTCACGGCCCTCGTGGCGTCGCCAAAGGCCGGTATCATCGCCGCAGCAACGAAGACCACAAACACCAAAACCAAGAGCAAGTAGATGGATCTGCTCTTCATATTTATCCGGCTAACGGACTTCCTGAAGTAGGCGCACCTTCTCGCTGGCGTCAGCGATGTGAACCCCGTTCTCCGCGGCCCACCCGATGAGTTGAATCGCTTGCGAGGCCGTTGGCAGCAAGGAATCGTCAGGAAGAGTTCGGATGCCATCCAAACATCGCCGCATGTCGCTGACCGGCAGCCTAAGGATTGACGGCACGAGCTCGTCCGGGCGCATCGGCGAATCGGTTCGGCTCAGCGTCGCCAGCAGCGGAGCGCTAAACAAGGCGATCTGCGCCTGCAAGGCGCGAGCGGCAGCGTCCAACTGGGCAGCGTACTCCGAACCGCGCACAATCCGCATGGATTCACTCAGACTTTGGTAGCCTCGATGAAGAGCCATAGCCTCCTGTTCGAGACCCTGGTCGGACTGGTAGACAAGTTCGACGAGCTGATGGAGTTTCTGAAGCAGGTCGATTGCTATCTGCCCGTCAACTGAATCCGGCCCTTCCATCAATGGATACAAGTTCTCTTCGATCCGCGACTTCAGGGCCGAGCGCTCTTCATTGTCCCTCTGCCGCGCCTGCTCAATCTCAATTGGACTTACGTCTTGTCGATCTGTCGGAAACAAGGGGTTCTGACGTCGGCGCTGAAGATGCCGCTCAAAGCAGCCGGGGCCGTCAGTCGAGGCAGAATCATCGCGACCTCTGCGATTCCAGAATCCCATCGTTGAATCCTTCGAGTCGTCCCAAGACCGGCTAACGTTCGCGCTCACCAGCGGCCGCTCACGATCGAGCGGACGTCTGGTGCAGCGCGGGGTTAGGCGGCGTGCTTCCAGAACTCATCACACCGAGACGTCCGTAGAGGGTGATGAGGTCTTCCAAGTACAGCAACTCGACCGAGGCCCCGAACCACTCTCGGAGTCTCTTCTCACATCCACCCTTCGCCAACGGCCCGAGTATGAAGACAAACTCCGCTTGGCCGCACAAGGCAGCCTCGCGTTCTCGCACTCCCCCTCGCTTGAACTTTGCGCCCGTTGAATGCTCGATCTCGACGATCAGGGGAATTCGGCCGGGTCGATCGCCGTACACATCGGGGCGAACATCACCGGAGATTACCGGGTCGGTGAGTCGCGGCTGGATGTGAACCTTGGTAGCACCCCGGTCCTCAGCCACTCGAATTGCGTACGGGAATCCGAGCCACTCGCCTGCAATCAACTCCACGGCACGCCTCCAACTAGCAACTGAATGCTAGATGCCCCAGACTTTGAGGTCTTCCACGACGAAGGTGAGGTCAGTCGCACCAGCGCGGTACTTCAGGAACGCGACCTCGTGCTCCGTGCCAGGATCGGCGGCACCGCTACATACCTCGACAAAGTGCTTCTGCGCCGCAGTGCTTGGAACCCGCTCGCCAGATGCCAGCTCTTCGTAAAACGGCAAGTACCGGCGGAGTAGCGATCTTTCCCTCTGCGTCAGAGTGCCGGTCTTCTTGCCTTCAACCGTCATCTCCACAACTCCGTTTCGGCAGGCGATATCGGCGCCCTCAGCCAGTGGCAACGACCAGCCGCCTAACGACTCGCGCTCACCCGCCGGCGCCCATTGTCGCGCGCCGGTCGGGTGCAGCGCTTGGTTAGCCGGTTCAATGCTCCGAGTGCCAGGCTTGGTACACCTTCTGTTGGTCTGCTATCCAGAAGGCTGCTTCTGCATCAGGCTCGTCGGCTTCCTAACTTGCGAGCGAGTGAAAAGGAACCTTTCCAGGCCAGGAAAGCCTGTGCCTCGGCGTCCCCTGGGACTCTGTCCATCCCTTTCACGGTTGATCGGGCGCACGGGATGTTGCCGGCGGACGAAGCGTGTCCGGGTCGAAGACCCAGCCGCCCTTGATCACCCGCCAGATGGTCTGCGTGTTCTTGATGTCCTGCAAAGGATTCTTATCGAGCAGCACGATGTCCGCGAGCTTGCCGACCTCGAGCGTGCCGAGATGGTCAGCCGCACCCAAAGCCGCCGCTGCCTCCTGGGTGGCGATGCGCAGCACGTCGAGCGGTGGGATTCCGGCCTGGACGAACAACTCCAGCTCCCAGTGGATGGATGGTCCGACGGCCTGAAGATCGGTGCCCGCCAGGAGCTTGACTCCAAGCTGATGTGCTTCGCGAACGCTAGCGAGCACGTCGCGCCAGCCGCCCCTCCGTTCCCAATCCTCGTCGATGTCTGAATCGTCCCGGGTTTTTCGGAGGGCTAATTCCTTGAGAGGATTAGCCTATGGCAAGACAGCGGAAGTATTCACCTGAAGTTCGAGAGCGGGCCGTTCGCATGGTTCGCGAGCACGGTCCGGAGCATCCCTCGCAGTGGGCGGCG
>CAXNKG010000031.1:0-37391 GCA_964202965.1 Vicinamibacterales bacterium | reverse complement strand
GGTCGAACAACGCCGCCATCGCCGCATATGAGCCTTCCCCTCGTTCGTACGCCGCCACCGCGCGTTCCCGCAACGCCACGTCATATGCATTGGCCATGGCGTCAGTAAAGTACACTTCGTTCGGCAATTCAAGTGCCGTTAGGGATTAGAAGCGAACTTTTACACGGTTCGCGCGAATCAGTATCTCTTCTTCAACTGCTTCATCATGTCGAATTTCGCGGTGTCCGCCACGGCCATCACCGCCATGACGCCTGCCTGCACTGGGTCGCTCACGACCAGATCGGCTGCGTCCGGCACGCTGCCCGCCATGTTCAGCGAGATCACATAGAGCCCCTGCTTCCGCACTTCCTCGACCGCCTCGGCAATCTCGCCGCCCATCAGGGCGCCGGCGAGCACGAGAATGCGCGCGCGGGGCAGGCGCATGACCGACCGCACCGCCGCCGCCAGGTCCTGCTCGCCCACAAGCGGGATCGTGTCGACGGAGATGCGCTCGCCACGGATGTTGTGCCGATCGGCCTCGGAAATCGCGCCCAGCGCCACCTGGCCCACCTGCGCGCCGCCGCCCATCACGATGATGCGCTTCCCGTAGATCTTGGCAAACGACGGCGTTTCCACCACCGATGCGACGCCCGGCACCGTGCGCAGGTCCGCGAGCACCCCGGCAATCGGCCCGCCCTCGAGCGTCAACTCGAAGTAGGTGGTCGATTGGGGAAGGCCGTTCTGGATGTCCACGTACGTGATGTTGGCCTGGTGGTCGGCCAGCACTTTCGTCAGCCCGTACAGGATGCCCGGCCTGTCGGAGACGGTCGCGAGGATCGCATGCGCGCTCATGAGGCAGCGGATGGTACCACCTTTGACCTTTGACCTTTGACTTTTGACTTTCGATTCTTGACTTCGTCCGGGTGACCCGAGGTGAAACGTCGGTGACACGCTTGTTGGCTCCCGGCTTTGGGCCTTAGGCTATAGGGGTTCATCATGGCCGAGAGCGGGCTGCAGCGTTTCGGACCCTTCGAGCTGGACGTCCGCTCGCGCGAGCTTCACACCGGCACCGCCCGTATCCGGCTGCAGGAGCAGCCCTTCGAGATCCTGCGCCTCATGCTCGAGCGGCCAGGCGAGGTCGTGACGCGCGACGAGCTGCGCCAGCGGCTCTGGCCGGACGGGACCTTCGTCGACTTCGAGCACAGCCTCAACGCCGCCATCAAGCGGCTGCGCGCCGCGCTCGGTGACGAGGCGGACAACCCGAAGTTCGTGCAGACGCTCCCGCGCCGCGGCTACCGTTTCATCGGCGCCCTTGACGGGGAGGAGAAGGAGCCCGCGGCCGCCCTGCCGCGCGTGCGGCTGGCCGTCCTGCCGTTCAGCAACCTGAGCGAGGAGGCCGAGTACTTCACCGACGGCCTCACGGACGAGATGATTTCGCAGCTCGGCCAGCGCTGCCGCGGCCGCATTGGCGTCGTCGCGCGCTGGTCGTCCATGGTGTTCAAGGGGACGAGCGAGCGCGTCGGCGAGATCGGCCGGACGCTCGGCGCGGGCTACCTCCTCGAGGGCGGTGTTCGCCGCGAAGGGGACCGCGTGCGCATCACCGCGCGCCTGATCGAGGCGTCGAGCGAGACGCAGCTCTGGGCCGAGACCTACGAGCGCCACCTCACGGACTGCCTGTCGGTGCAGGCCGACGTGGCCGCCCGGATTGCCGAGTCGCTGGCCGTGGAGCTTGCGCCCGATACGCCGGCGCCGGTGCACGGGGTGACGCGCTCCGCGGCGGCGTACCAGGAATATCTCAAGGGCCGCTACCACTGGAACAACTGGGTGCGGCCCGATGACGCGGGAGTGGAGGAGGCGCTGGCGTCCTACACCGAATCGCTGCGCCTCGATCCCCAGTTCGCGCCGGCGCATGCCGGCATCGCCCGTCTGCACACCGCGCGAGCGCTCCATTACCGCGAACGGCCGCGCGGCGTTCTGGAGCTGGCGCGCGTGTCGGCGACGCGCGCCATGGAGCTGGACCCCACGCTGTCGGAGGCGCACCTCGCGCTCGCCGACATCCGCCGCATGCTCGAGTGGGACTGGCGGGGCGCCGAGGCGGAGTACCTGCAGGCGATTACGCTCAATCCCAGTCAGGAGAACTCGCATCGGGGCTACGGCGCGATGCTCATCGCGCTCGGGCGGCCGGATGAAGCCCTTCGCGAAGTCGAGCGGGCCGTCGAAATGGATCCGCTCTGCCTCGTCGTCAGTACGAGCGCGGCCTCGGTGAACTATCTGGCGGGCGACGCCGTTCGCGCGCTCTCGTACTGCCGCCGCACGACCGACATCGACCCCGACTACCTGCCCGCGTGGCGCATCATGGGCGCCGTGTATCTGCAGGAGGGCAGGACGGCCGAGGCCCTTCGCGTGTTCGAAGCCGCGTACGGACGCGCCCGCCACGACCCGATCCATATCGCCTCCCTCATACACGCGCGCGCGGTGGCCGGCGACCTCGATGCCGCGATTGAGCTGGCCGGGGAGCTTCAGCGGCTCCGGCGCACGCGCTACGTCCCGTCGTATCACGCGGCGCTGGCGCACGTCGGGCTCGACGACCCGGACGCTGCGTTCGCCTCGCTCGAACAGGCCGTTGCCGACTGCGACCCCGCGCTGGCGAACCTCGCCGTGGAACCGCGCCTCGCCCCGCTCCGCCCAGACCCCCGGTACACCAGGCTCCTCGCTCTCATCGGCCTGGCATAGGAACCCAGCGAACCTCAGGAACCTCAGGAACCTTAGGCACCTCAGGCACGCTATTCTTTCCGCGTGCGGATTCTCGTTGTCGAAGACGAGCTCAAAGTCGCCAATGCGCTGCAGGAGGGGCTTCAGGGCGAAAAGTTCGACGTCGTCGTCGAACGGACCGGTGAGGGCGCCTTCTTCCGCGTCACGACCGACACCTTCGATGTCGTACTGCTCGATCTGACGCTGCCGGGGCGCGACGGGCTCGAGATTCTCACCGCGATGCGCGAGCGCGGCATCAAGACCCCGGTCCTGGTGCTGACCGCGCGCGACACGCTGCAGGATCGTGTGCTCGGCCTCGACAGCGGCGCCGACGACTACGTCATCAAGCCCTTTGCCTTTACGGAGCTCGTCGCCCGGATCCGCGCGCTCGAGCGCCGCGGCCGCGCCGCCGAGTCGCCGCGCCTCGCCGCCGCCGATCTCGAAGTCAACCTGATCACCCGCAAGGTCACGCGTCGCGGGCAGGCGATCGAGCTGACCGTACGCGAATTCGAGCTGCTCGAATACCTGGTCCGCCACCATGGCCAGGTCGTCTCGCGCGAAACACTCGCGCGCGACGTCTGGAAGGAAACCGCGCGGACCACGCCGCTCGACAACGTGATTGACGTGCACATCGCGCGGCTGCGCCGCAAAGTCGACGCGGGCGATGCCGCCAGGCTGATTCACACGGTGCGCGGCGTCGGCTTCATGCTGCGCGAGGGAGAGCCGTGACGCGCTGGTGGCGCTCGCACAGCGTCCGCGTCCGGCTCACGCTCTGGTATCTCGCGGCGATGGTCGTCGTACTCGCGATGTACGCCGCGGTGGTCTTCGTGTTCGTCAGCCGCAATGCCTCCGAGACGCTCAACCAGCGGCTCCGCGGCGACTTCCAGTGGGCCTCCGCCATGGTGGAGCAGACGCCCGAGGGCGGGATCACCTCGTACGAGGATATCAACGAGGTGGAGAGCTTCTGGCTGCAGGTGTGGAGTCCTGACGGCGAGTTGCTGTATCAGAACTCCGAGGCGGTTCGCAGCACGCTCGAGGGCAGCCGCGCGCTGGCGTTCAGCGGCAATCAGGAGATTGCCGTGCTGAGTCATCCCGTGGCGCCGGTCCGCGTCCTGACGCAGCGCGGAACGATCGGCACGACCCCGGTCATCATCCAGGTCGGGCGATCCGAGCTGACGATGCAGGACGGGCTGGCGCAGATCGCGTTGATTCTCGCGCTCGGTCTGCCGCTCGCCGTGGCGGTGGCCGGCCTCGGCGGCTACACGCTCGCGCGCCGCGCGCTGCTGCCGATCGAGCGCATGACGGAACGCGCGCAGACCATCACCGCCGAGCGGTTGAGTGATCGCTTGCCGGTGGAGAACCCGGACGACGAGATGGGGCGGCTGGCGAAGGTGTTCAACGAAACCCTCGGGCGCCTCGAGGCGTCGTTCGAGCAGATGCGGCGATTCACGGCGGACGTGTCGCACCAGCTGCGGACGCCGCTGACGTCGATTCGCAGCGTCGGGGAAGTCGGGCTCCGCGACCACCGTGATGAGGCGGCGTATCGCAGCATCATCGGCAGCATGCTCGAGGAGGCGGATCGGCTGGCGAGCCTCGTTGACCGGCTCCTGACGCTGTCACGCGCCGAAACCCGCCAGGCCCGGTTGACCGCCGAGGACCTCGACGTTGGCGAACTGGCGGCCGACGTGGCGGGACATCTCGAGGTTCTGGCCGAAGAGCAGTCGCAGACGATCGCCGTGGCGCGCGACGGCACGCCGCACGCCTTTGCCGATCGCTTCGTCGTCCGCCAGGCGCTGATCAACCTGGTGGACAACGCGATCAAGTTCACGCCGGCGGGCGGACAGATTCGGATCCGGGTCTCCGATGCGTCGGATCACGTGCTGATCGACGTCGTCGACAGCGGCGCCGGCATCGAGCCGTCGGCGCGCGACCACATCTTCGACCGCTTCTATCGGGCGGCCGATTCCGGAACACCGGGCGCGGGGCTGGGGCTGTCGATCGCCAAGGGCGCGGTCGAAGCGGCGGGGGGACGCCTGACGCTCGTGGCGTCCGGGCCGGGCGGCAGTACCTTCAGAATCTCCCTGCCCCGGTTCGAAAAACCGCTTCGCCGGGCGGTGTCCTGAGCGACCCGACTCAGTGCCCGCCCGCCTCCCAGGCCGCAATCCCGCCCGCCAGTTCGCTGACGCGCGATCGCCCGTGCCGCTGAAGCAGGCTGGCGGCGATGGACGATCGGTATCCGCCCGCGCAGTGCACGAGCACGGGACGGTCGGCGGGGATGTCATCGAGGCGGTCGAGGAGACGGCTCAACGGGATGTGCAGGCTGCCGGCGATCTGTTTTTCCGCGCGCTCGGCGGGCGTGCGGACGTCGACGACGACCGGCGGCGCGCCTGACGCCAGGCGCTGCGCGGCGACGTCCGCGCCGATGCGTTCCGTGCTGACGATCGTCGCCCTCGAGCCATCGGCGCTTCGCAGTCCGTCCCTGAGGTAGCCGATCACGTTGTCGAAGCCGATACGGCCGAGGCGCAGGGCGGATTCGGTTTCCATCCCAGGGTCGGCGATGACGACGATCGGCTGGTCGTGTTTGAGGATGGTGCCGGCCCATGTCGCGTACTGCCCGACGAGGCCGATGTTGACGCTGCCGTCGAGATGCGCGGCGGCGAATTCCGCGGGGTCCCGCGTGTCGAGGATCTGGGCGCCCGCCGACTGCGCGGTGAGCAGCTCCTCGATTGTGAGAGGGTGCATTTCCCGTTCGAGCGCCTGCTCGAGCGTCGGCCGCTCGAGGCTGTTCAGCACGGCGTCATACGTGAAGTACGCCGGCGCGTCAGGCTGGTCGGCGGTGACGAGCTCCAGGAAGGCTTCCCGCGACATCGGCTGCAGCGCGTAGTTCGATCGCCGCTGCTCGCCCAGCGTCGACACCGTTTCCTTGCTGAGGGCCTTGCCGCAGAGTGACCCGGCGCCGTGCGCGGGATAGACGAGGCTCGAATCGGGGAGGCGGAGGAGCTTCTCGCGCAGCGACGTGTAGAGCAGTGTTCCGAGGTCGGCCGCCGACCAGCCGAGCGCGGCGCGCAGATCGGGGCGCCCGACGTCGCCGATGAACAGCGTGTCGCCCGTCAGGACCGCGTGAGGGACCGTCGCGCTCACGGCCAGGTCGTAGACAAGCAGCGAGATGGATTCCGGCGTGTGCCCGGGCGTTTCGAGCGCCTCGAGCCGGACCGCCCCGAATTCCACCACGTCGCCATCACCGAGCGGATGAAACGCGTATTCGGCCTTCGCCGCCGCGCCCAGATAGATCGCCGCCCCGGTCTGATCGCGCATCTCGAGGTGGCCGGCGAGGAAGTCGGCGTGGAGGTGCGTCAGGAAGACGTGCCTGATGGTCAGCCCGTGCTCCCGCGCGAACGTCAGGTAGCCGCCGATGTCGCGCTGCGGGTCGATGACGGCCGCTGTGGCCGATGCCTCGTCGCCAATCAGATACGACGCGTGGGCGAGGCAATTCAGATAGAACTGTTTGAGAATCATGGCGCTTCTCGAAGGGTACACCGCGGGTGTAGACTCTGCGCGTCCTAATGTCCCTGTCGCGGCGAAACTTCATCAAAGGCGTGATAGCCGGGGGCGCGGTCGCGTCCTCCGCGGGCTACCTGTTCCGGGGCGGCGGGCCGCTGCTCGGCCAGCAGGCGTCCGCGCCAGGGTCGGTGGAGCGGCTGATCACCCTGACCGTCAACGGCCAGACGCGCCGCGTCGACGTCCTCAAGCAGGAAACGCTGGCGATGACGCTGCGCTACAAGCTGGGTCTCACCGGCACCAAGCTGGGATGCGACCGCGCCGAATGCGGCGCCTGCACCGTGCTCGTGGACAGCGTCCCGCACTACTCCTGCTCGGTGCTGACGCAGACGCTGCGCGGAAAGCAGATCCAGACCATCGAGGGCCTTGCCACTGCCGACGGCGTCCTGCATCCCGTGCAACAGGCCG
This sequence comes from Vicinamibacterales bacterium, assembly GCA_964202965.1. Classification (GTDB taxonomy): domain Bacteria; phylum Acidobacteriota; class Vicinamibacteria; order Vicinamibacterales; family UBA2999; genus CAXNKG01. The sequence goes on along the minus strand of CAXNKG010000031.1, from coordinate 30,695 downwards.
TGGTTGACGAGCAGGGCTTCCAGTGCGCCTTCTGTCTGCCCGGTTTCGTGATGGCGACCGTCGGGTTCCTGAAGACCACTCCGAACCCGACGCGCGAGCAGCTCGCGCACGGCGTCTCGGGCAACCTGTGCCGCTGCCAGGACTACGACAAGATCCTCACGTCGCTCATGAAGGGCGCCGAGTACATGCGGAGGACGACGTAGATGGCGGGGAAGTACATCGGCCAGAACTACATTCCTCCCGACCATGTCGCGAAGGTGATGGGGCGCGCCCGGTACGCGGAAGACTTCCGCGCCGACGGGATGCTCTTCACCAAGCTCCTCCTCAGCCCGATGCCGCACGCGCGTGTCCGCAGCATCGACACGAGCGCCGCGCTCGCGATGCCTGGGGTGAAGGCGATCCTCACCGCGGACGACCTCCCGGACCTCGAGGGGGCCGAGCGCGCGCTGACGAACGAGCCGCGCTACGCCGGCGAGCCGATCCTCGCCGTCGCCGCGGTTGATGAACTGACGGCGGCTGCGGCAATCGAACTGATTCGCGTCGATCTCGAGCCGCTGCCGTTTGTCACCGATTCGCTCGAGAGCCTCCGTCCCGGCGGGCCGAACGCGCGGCTCGAGGGGAATGCGTGGGGCGCGCCGCCACCCGGCGGGCAGGGCCCCGCAGCGCCGGCGCCGCTCGAGACGATCAAGTGGACCGCGGAGGATTTCGCGGCCGCCGCGCCAGGGCAGCTGCCGATGGGCAGGCCGCTCGAGGAATGGTCGTACGGCGATCTCGACGCCGGATTCGCGTCCGCGGCGCTCGTGCTCGACGAGACGTTCGTCGTCCAGTCCACCGGTCATCACCCGATGGAAACGCGCAGCGCGATGGCGTACTGGCAGAACGGGAAGCTCTTCATCCACGCCTCCACGCAGAGTGTGGCGCAGACGCGGGGCAGCATCGCGCGCTGGGTCGGCATCGAACCGGCGAACGTCAACCTGATCTGCGAGTACACCGGCGGCGGGTTCGGCAGTAAGGGGGCCGGCGCCGTGTCATCCGCCATTCCCGCGATGCTCTCGCGCAAGGCGAACGCGCCGGTGATGATGCGCATCACGCGCGAGGAGGAGAGCTACATCGGCCGGGCGCGCACCAACATGACGGGCCGCGCGAAGATCGGCTTTGCGACAGACGGCCGCATCACCGCGCTCGACCTCTTCATCGTCCAGGATACGGGCGCGTACGGGCCGCTCGGCGATCACCGCTCGGCAGGCCTGGCGACCTCGCTCACGTATCAGCCGCCGGCCATGCGGTGGCGAGCGGTCAACGTCATCACCAATACGCCGCCGCGCTCGCAGCAGCGGTCGCCTGGTCCGATGCAGGCCAACGGCATCATCGAGCCGGTCGTCACGAAGGCCGCGAAGCAGCTGGGCCTCGACCAGGTGCAGATCCGGCGGATGAACTCCCCCGAAGGACGCGCGGAGTTCGGCCCCGTGCTGCCAGCGACCGGCCGCCGGAATCGCGTCACCAGCGCGTTCGTCAAGGACGCCCTCGATCGCGGCGCCGCGCTCTTCAACTGGGACGCGAAAAAGGCGCGCGCCGGCCGGCGTCAGGGGTCGAAGGTCCGGGGCGTCGGTGTCGCCGTCGGCCCCCACGGCGCGGGGTCGATTGGCTTCGACAGCCTGATGACTATCCGGCCCGACGGACGCCTGTACGTCCAGTCGGGCGTCGGCAATCTCGGCACGCACTCGGTGATCGATCTCGCGCGCGTCGCCGCCGAAGTGCTCGACATGCCGTGGGAGAAGGTCGAGGTGACCTGGGGCGACACCGGCAAGCACCTCCCGTGGACCTGCCTGTCGGTGGGGAGCCAGACCACGCATGCGATGACGCGCGCGAACCACGCGGGCGCGATGGATGCGCGCAGGAAGCTTCAGGACATCGCCGCGCGCGATCTGGGTGGCAGACCCGACGACTACGACGTGCGCGGCGAACGCGTCTATCAGCGCAGCAGCCCCGGGCGCGGCCTGTCGTTCGCGCAGGCGGCGGCGCGTGCCATTGCGCTTGGCGGGAGGTACGACGGCCACGAGCTTCCCGAGGACATCAACGCGATGACCCGCGAGTCGGCCACGCGCCTGGCGGGCCTCGGCCTCATGGGCGTCGCCAAGGACACGTATCCGCGCGTCGGCGCGACCTATTCGTTCGTGGCGGGGTTCGCCGAAGTCGAGGTGGACGTGGAAACGGGCGGCGTCACGCTGGTCGATTTTCTGGCGGTCGGCGACGTCGGCACGATCATCAATCCGCGGAGCCTCCTGGCGCAGATCAAGGGCGGCTGCTGCCTCGGCATCGCGCACGCGCTCTTCCAGAAGTCGGTGGTCGACCCGCGCTACGGCATCTCGCTCGGCGACCGGTTCCACTACAGCAAGCCGCTCTCGATTCTCGACATTCCGGCGCGCATGGACGCCCATGCGCTCGACATGGCCGACCCCGAGACGCCCGTGGGCGCGCGCGGCGTGGGCGAGCCGCCCGTCGGCGCCGGCTACGGCGCGGTCATGAATGCCATTGCCGACGCGGTGGGTGAGGACGTCTTCCGCCGCTCGCCCGTGACGGCCGACATCATCCTGATGTCGCTGGAGCACGGCGCGAGGATGCACGAACCTCTCAGGGCGCACGTGTAATGGCCGTCATCAGGGATCCGATGCCGGCGTTCGAATTCTTCCAGCCGACCTCGGTCGAGGACGCCCAGGCACTCCTGCGCCGGTACGGAGCGGATGCGTGGGTGCTCGCCGGTGGCCTCGACAGTCTCGACTGGCTGAAGGACCGCATCAAGCGTCCCGCGGCGCTCGTCGACCTGGGCACCATTCCAGGGCTCAAGGGCATTCGTGACGTCGACGGCGGGCTCGAGATCGGCGCGATGACGACCTTGACCGACCTCGTGCGCCATCCACTCGTACGGGAACGCTATTCGATTCTGCTGGAGGCCGCCGAAGCGGCCGCCTCCCCGCAGATTCGCAACCAGGGGACGATTGGCGGCAACGTGTCACAGGACACGCGCTGCTGGTATTACCGCGCCGGGTGGCCGTGCTACCGCGCGGGCGGCAACATCTGCTACGCCGACACGCCCGAGTCGATCAACCGCGAGCACGCCATCCTCCAGGCCGACCGCTGCGTGGCCGTGAACCCGTCCGATACGGCGCCGGCGCTGATTGTGCTCGACGCGCAGATGGTGATTCGCACGGCCGGCGGCACCGAGCGCGTCGTGCCCGCCGAGGACTATTTCGTCGGCCCCGGCATCGACATCACGCGGATGACGATCCTCGAGCCTGGCGACCTGCTCACGGCCATCCGGCTGCCGGCGACCTGGGCCGGGGCGACGTTCTACTTCGAAAAAGTCCGCGACCGGCAGGTGTGGGACTTCGCACTCGTCAGCGTCGCGTCGGCGATCATCATGAATGGCAGCGGCATCGAGCGGATGCGGATCGCCGTCAACGGCGTCTCCGCGCGGCCGCTGCGCCTCCAGGCCGTGGAGACGCTCGTCCGCGGCCGTGCCGCGGATGAGATGACGGCCGTCGCGGCGGGCAACCTCGCGATCGACGGTGCCCAACCGCTGACCTTCAATGCCTACAAGGTGCCGCTGATGCGGAACCTCGTGAAGCGAGCCATTCGCGGGGTGGAGCCGGCAACGTGGAATTCCTGACCTGGGGGCGGAACCCCTGGGACCAGTCGATCCTCACGCACGTCTCGTGGGATCTGCTGTGGGCGGCGCTCTTTGCCGGCGTCGCGTTCCTTCTGGCGCACGGGGGCTACATGCTGCTCTCCGCGCACCGGAAGCGGCACGCCGCCGAAACTGACGCGCTCGAAGCCGCGCGTCCCGACCTCCCGCCGCGCATCGTCCGGCATTCGCTGGCCGCCCGGCTGTTTCACTGGGTGATGGCGGCGGCGATGTTCACGCTGCTCGTCACCGCGTTCCTGCCGATCGCCGGCGTCCGGTTCGCCTGGGTGACCTGGCACTGGATGGCCGGCCTGGTGCTCACCGCCTCGATTCTGTTCCACGTGATCCACGCGACGTTCTGGCTCGACTTCTGGTCGATCTGGGTCGGGCCGCGCGACATGCCCGAGCTCAAGGCGGAAGTGATGCGCGAGTTCGGGCACGACGTACCTGGGCCGAGGCCCGGCAAGTATCCGCTGGGCAACCGCCTCTATCACTTCACGATCGTGATCGCGGCGCTCGCGGTCGTCGTCACCGGACTGTTCATGATGGTGCGCGTCCGCACGCCCTTCTTCACGCGCAATCCGTACCTCTTTGGCGATGCCACGTGGGGCCTGACCTACGTACTGCACGGCATGGGCGGTGTGGCGCTCGTCGGCCTCGTGATGGCGCACGTCTATTTTGCCGTGCGGCCCGAGAAGTGGTGGATTACGAAGTCGATGATCCTCGGCTGGATCACGCGCCGCCACTACCTCGAACACCACGACCCCGACCGCTGGAAAGTACGTGGGGCGGGTCCGGCGGCAAGGCTCTAGCCATCCGAGCCGACGACCCGCCGAAAAATGCGCGCTGAGCTTCACTCCCGCATCGACACGATCGAGGAAGCGTACGAATTCATGCTCGCGTACGCGGCGCAGGGGCTCGAGGGGGACGCGGGCAGCCAGTCCGGCGGCCAGCTTAGGGAATTCCTGACGCGCGCGAGGACAGCGCTGTCCGGCCTGGGCGATCTCTTCAACGGGCTCGTGGTCGCCGAGCGCCTGGAGCCGGCCGGCCGCTACCGGGCATTTGCCGCCGTCCTCGACCGCGACGCGCGCGACAGCCTGGCCACGATTGATCTGGTGCTGGCCCAGCCATCCATCAGCTCGCAGCTCGTGGACAACCTGAACGCGTCGATCCACGTCCGCGCGCTGCTCACCGATCTGTTCCTGATCGACGAGGTCCTGAAGACTCAGCGAATCTGATCGGCGGCGATCGCCACCGTCAGCGCGTAGTAATGCGCGCAGTTGTAGCGCAGGATCGCGTCGTAGTTTTCGTAGACGAGGAACGTGCGCGTATCGGTCGTCACCAGCCCTGCCGTCACATCCGCATTCGGCAGCGCGCGCCCATTGATGGTGCGGACGCCCAGCTCCTGCCAGTCGGTCAGCGGAATGCGCTCGGTCATGTTGCGCATCGCGAAGCACCCTTCGGTGCGCCTGGTCGTGGCCTTCTCGATGCGCTCCCGAACCGCCGGCGTGACGCGAACCTCCCGGCCCCACGTGAACTCCTTGTTCCAGCCCCATTCCCCCAGATAGTTCGCGATGGAGGCGAGCGCGTCGCCGGTGGAGCGCCAGATGTCGGTCCGGCCGTCGCGGTCGAAGTCCTCGGCGAACTTCAGGTAGCTCGACGGCATGAACTGCGGGTGGCCCATCGCCCCCGCCCACGATCCCGTCATCCGCGCGGGCTCGATGTGTCCGCGCTGGACGATCGTCAGCGCGTCGAAGAGCTCGCCCCGGAAGAAGGCGGCCCGGCGCGGCTCCCAGGCCAGGGTGGCGAGCGCCTGGAACAGGGGAGTGTTGCCCGTCACGCGGCCGTACTGCGTCTCGATTCCCCAGATCGCGAGGATGAACCGTCGCTGGACGTCATAGGCGTTCTCGATCCTGGCGAGCAGTTGACGGTGTTGACGGGCCATGTCGCGCCCGCGCCGCAGGAAGGTTGGCGTGACGCGGACCTTGTAGTACCGCTCGAAGCCGACGACGAGCTCCGCCTGGGACCGGTCGTTCTGGATGACGCGCGGGAGCGGCTGGAGCCCCGAGAGCGTCTGCGTGATGAGGGTGTCGCTGTAGCCGCGGCCCCGGGCTTCCTCCATCAGCGCCTCCCGCCATTCCTCGAAGGGCTGCGGCGGTTCCGGGGGAGTGTCGGCCGGCGGTTGCTGTTGCGGCGCTGCCAGCCAGGCGGCGAGAAGGACGAGACTGAGCAGGCGCATCTCAGTGATAATAGCCGCCATGCCATACACCTTGAACGTCAATGGAAAGACGACGGTTGTTGACGCCCCGGCAGACATGCCCCTGCTGTGGGTGCTGCGCGACGTCCTGAACCTCAAGGGGACCAAATACGGCTGCGGTATCGGCCAGTGCGGCGCGTGCACCGTGCACGTGCGCGGCCGCGCCATCCGGTCCTGCCAGACCACCGTCGCGGCCGCCGCCGGAGCGGCGATCACCACGATCGAAGGGCTCTCGGCCGACGGGTCGCATCCGCTGCAGGTCACGTGGCAGGAGATCGACGTCCCGCAGTGCGGCTACTGCCAGGCGGGCCAGATCATGTCCGCCGCGGCGCTGCTGCAGACGACCCCGAGGCCGACCAACGACGAGATCGACCGCGCCATGAACGGCAACGTCTGCCGCTGCGGCACGTATCTCCGTATCCGCGAGGCGATTCACAAGGCGGCAGCGATGCAGCCGGGCCGCACGCCGCAGACGGCGCGCGCGTCCAGGTAGGGAGAAGGCACATGACGAAGACTCTGTCGCTGGATCGCCGCTCCTTCCTGCGCGTCTCCGCCCTGGCCGGCGGCGGCGTCCTGATTTCCGCGTATGTCGACCCCGTGGCGAGCGTGTTCGCGCAGGCGCCGCAGGCGCCGGCCGTCGCGTTCCTGCCGAACGCCTTCGTCAAGGTCACGGCGGACAACATCGTCACGATCATCTCGAAGAACCCGGAGATCGGGCAGGGCATCAAGACGTCGCTGCCGATGCTGATTGCCGAGGAGCTCGAGGTCGACTGGGACACGATTCGCATCGAGCAGGCCGATCTCGACCAGAGCAGGTACGGCCAGCAGAACGCCGGCGGCAGTACGGCGACCCCGAACAACTACGACCCGCTGCGCCGCGTCGGCGCGTCGGTCCGTCAGATGTTCGTCGCCGCGGCGGCCCAGGCCTGGAGCGTGCCCGCGTCTGAATGCTCCGCGGCATCGGCAACCGTGCGCCATCAGGCGTCGGGACGCTCGATGACCTACGGGCAGCTTGCGTCCGCGGTGGCGACAATGACGCCGCCGGACATGGCGAGCGTCGCGCTCAAGCCGATCTCGGCGCACAGGATTGTCGGTCAGCCGAAGGGCGGCTACGACAACCGCGCGATTGTCACAGGGCAGCCGACCTTCGGCATCGACTTCACGCTGCCAGGCATGCTGTTCGCGGTCTACGAGAAGTGCCCCGTCTACGGCGGCACGGTCGTGAGCGCGAACTACGACGAGATCAAGGCACTGCCGGGCGTCCGCCACGTGTTTGCGGTGGCCGGCACGACCGACACGCGCGGCCTCATGCCGGGCGTCGCGATCGTCGCCGACAGCTGGTGGCAGGCCCAGAGCGCGCGGCGCCGGCTGCGCGTGACGTGGAACGAGGGACAGACCGCGTCGCAGGGCAGCGAGAGCTTCGCGCAGCAGGCGCAGAAGATCGGGATGCAGAAGCCGGGCTTCCCGCTGCGCGTGGACGGCAACGTCGATCAGGCGCTCTCGGGCGCGGCGAAGGTCGTCGAGGCGGCTTACACGTACCCCTTCATTTCCCACGCGCCGCTCGAGCCGCAGAACTGCACGGCGCACTATCGCGACGGAAAGATGGAGATCTGGGCGCCGACGCAGACGCCGCAGAACGGCCGTCAGCTCGTCTCGACCGCGCTGAACATTCCGCAGGAGAGCATCACCATCCACATCCAGCGCGCGGGCGGCGGATTCGGCCGGCGCCTCACCAACGACTACATGGGCGAAGCGGCGGCCATCACGAAAGAAATTGGCGTGCCCGTGAAGGTGCTCTGGACGCGTGAAGACGACATGCGGCACGACCACTACCGGCCGGGCGGTTTCCACTTCCTGAAGGCAGGCGTGGACGCGGCGGGGAAGGTCGTCGCGTGGCGCAATCACTTCGTCAGCTACGGCGACAACGCGCGCGGCGTCCAGGGGTTCTCGAATTCCGCGAACATCAACGGCGTGGAGTTCCCGGCGCGCTTCATCCCCAACTTTGACTTCCAGGCGACGCTGATGCCGCTGGGTGTGCCGACCGGTGCGCTGCGCGCGCCGCGCAGCAATGCGTTCTCCTGGGCGTTTCAGTCGTTCATCGACGAGCTTGCCCTGGCGGCGGGGAAAGACCCGCTGCAGTTCCGGCTCGACCTGCTCTCGGGGCCGGCGATGCCCGAGCCGCAGGAGGGCGCCGACGGCTTCAACGCGTCGCGCATGCGTGGCGTGCTGGAGATGGTCCGCGACAGGTCCGGGTGGGGGACGAAGAAGTTGCCGGCGGGCACCGCTATGGGCGTGTCGTTCCAGTACAGCCACCGCGGCTATTTCGCCAACGTGGCCGAGGTCAGCGTGGACGCCCAGAACCGGGTGAAGGTGCGCAAGGTGTGGGTGGTGGGCGACATCGGCCGCGAGATCGTGAATCCGAGCGCCGCGTTCAATCAGTCGCAGGGGGCGGTCATCGAAGGTATGAGCCACCTGATGCACTGGGAGATCACGTACGCCAAGGGGCGGGCGCTGCAGGGCAACTTCGACGTGTACCAGCCGACGCGCATGATCCAGGCGCCGCCGGACATCGACGTGCACTTCCTGACGACCGATAATCCGCCGACCGGCCTGGGCGAGCCGGCGCTGCCGCCGACCGTCGGCGCGCTGAGTAACGCGGTCGCCGCGGCGACGGGCAAGCGGATCCGATCGCTGCCGCTGGCCAAGATCGGTTATCGCTGGGCCTGAACCTGTGAACCAGCGGGTGAACCAAAGAGGTGCTCAGGTGCTCGGGTGCACGGGTCGTTCATGAACCCTGGAACCGGCACCTGAGCACCCGAGCACCGAAGCACCTCAGCACCGAAACGCCCGAGCCCCCGTGAACCCGAGTTTCGAAGGTCTGTCCGTTCTCGTCCTGGAGAGCCGCCGCTCGAAGGAGATGGCGGCTCTCGTCACCACCTACGGCGGGCGGCCGGCCGCGGCGCCTGCCATGCGCGAGATCCCGCTCGAGTCCAATTCCGAAGCGCTCGCGTTTGCCGACGGCCTCCTCGGCGGCCGCTTCGACATCGTCATACTCCTGACCGGCGTCGGGACGCGAGCGCTGCTGAGCGTGGCCGACACGAAGCACCCGCGCGACGCCGTGGTGGCCGCGCTGGCGAAGACCCGCGTCGTGCCGCGAGGCCCCAAGCCGCTCGCCGTCCTTCGCGAGCTGGGTATCACCCCGTGGGTCATCGTTCCGGAGCCAAACACCTGGCGCGAGCTGCTGGCGACGCTCGATGCGACGGGCGAATCGCTGAAGGGGAAGCGCGTCGCCGTCCAGGAGTACGGCAAGGCGAATCCCGAGCTCCTCGAGGGACTCGAGACGCGCGGCGCCCAGGTCACGCGTGTGCCCGTCTATCGCTGGGCGCTGCCGGAAGACATTGAGCCGCTGCAGGTGGCTACCGCCGCGATCGTTCGTGGCGAGCTTGACGTGGTCCTCTTCACGACGAGCGCCCAGATCGTGCACCTTCGGCAGGTCGCCGAGGCGCGGGGCCAACTCGATGCGCTGCGCGCCGGCCTGCGCCGCATGGTCGTCGCCTCCATCGGTCCGACGACATCCGACGAGCTTCGGCACGAGGGCGTTGATGTCACGCTCGAGGCCTCGCACCCGAAGATGGGTTTTCTCGTGCGCGAAGCCGCCGAGTACGTGGGGCGGGTTCCGCGGCGAGGCACCTAGCCATCCGAGCCGTGGACCCGCCGGACTAAGATCCCCCCATGCCGACATCCGACGAACTCCTGGAACTGGCCGAGCGGTGCGCCGCGAAGGTCGCTCTCGACGGTGAGGTGCGCCGTGTGCCTTCGTTCTCCGACGCGGAAGAGGAATGCGAAGACGAGTATGAGGACTTACTGATCTCGATTCACGAGGACGAGGTCTTTGCGCCGGTGGACATCCAGCGGCAGGAGCAGCTGGTGGAGCAGATTGCCGCCGCGCTGCCCGAGGACAAGCGGATGATGATCGTGGAGCTCGCCGACAACCACGCGCGGCACGTCTGGATGCAGCAGGAAGGCGCGTATCACGTGGGCGTTGCGGTGGGCCGGCGCCTCCGGTTGAAGCTCTCGTAGAGTCGTGCCGACATTGGGCGGGCGGATCAGATTATTTGTATACAATCCTGCCTCACCGAACTGTCTCTGAATATGTATTGACATTGGCGTACAAGGAATTGCATTGATCAGCTTCTGTCGGACACCTGCGGCCCCCCGGCCCCGAAGAGAGGACGTGTCATGAATCGAATTGGAGCGGCGCTCGCCGCCGGAATGCTGGCGATCGCGTTGATGCCCGCGGCGGCCTTCGCGCAGGCCGGATCCACGGCGCAAATCAGCGGCACCGTGACCGACGCAAGCGGCGGCGTGCTGCCTGGTGTCGACGTGACGGTCACCCAGACGAACACCGGCCTGATGCGCAGCGCCGTCACCGACGTGACCGGAGGGTACACACTGCCGAATCTCCCGGTCGGTCCCTATCGCCTCGAAGCCGCGCTGTCGGGGTTCCGCACCTACGTGCAGACGGGGATCGTCCTGACCGTCAACGCGACATCCGCGGTCAACGTCGTCATGGCGCTCGGCGCGCTGTCCGAGCAGATCACGGTCAGCGCGAACGCAGCCATGGTGGAAACGCGCAGCACCGGCATCGGGCAGCTGATCGAGAACCAGCGCGTCCTCGAGCTGCCGCTCAACGGGCGGCAGGTCACCGACCTGCTGCTGCTGTCCCCCGGCGTGACGATCAACACGACCGGCGGGTTCGCGTCGAGCCGCAACTATCCGACGGTGCCGATCTCGGTCGCCGGCGGATCGCCCGGGAGCACCGTCTACATCATGGACGGCGCCAACCACAACGACCCCGGCACCAACTTCAACCTGCCGGTGCCGTTCCCGGACGCGCTGCAGGAGTTCAAGATTGAGACGAGTGCGCTGGCCGCCCGCTACGGGCACCACGCCGCCGCCGTCGTGAACGTGGTCACCAAGTCGGGCACCAATGATTATCGCGGGAGCCTCTTCGAGTTCATGCGCGACGGCCGCTTCAACGAGAAGAATGTATTCGCGCTGTCGAAGGACTCGCTGCGCCGGCACCAGTTCGGTGGCGCGATGGGGGGGCCGATTGCCGAAAACCGGATCTTCTTTTTCGGCGGCTACCAGGGCACCGACATCAAGACCGACCCGAGCACGCTCCAGGCGTTCGTGCCGACGGCGGCGATGTTGCGCGGTGACTTCACGCAGGCGGCCTCGCCGGCGTGCAACGCGGGCCGGCAGATTGCGCTGCGTGCGCCCTTCGTCAACAACCAGGTACCGGCGTCGATGCTCAACCCGGTCGCGCTGAGGTATCTCGAGTTCATTCCGGTGTCGACCGATCCCTGCGGCCGCTATCAGTACGGCTATCCGACGCCCAGCACCGACCATCAGTTCGTCGGCCGCGTCGACTACCAGCAGAGCGCGCGGCACTCGCTGTATACGCGCTACATGGACATCAACTACAAGCTGCCGAACTACTTCGATGGCAAGAACGCGCTGACGACCCCCAGTGTCGGTGTCGATAACCGGGGCCGGTCGCTGGTCGTCGGCGACACGTTCTCGCTGACGAATTCGGTGATCAATTCATTCCGCGCCACGGCTATCCGTTCCATCAACATCCGGACGCCGTCGGTGTTCAAGTCGCCGGCCGAGATGGGCGCCAGGGTGTACACGACGCCGCTCGCCGGCGCGTTTACGAACCTGGGGGTGAGCAGCGCATTCAGCATGGGCGGCGGCGGTAACAACAACGCGAAGTACGACTACACCGTGTTCCAGATCGCGGACGACTTCGACATGGTCCGCGGGTCGCACCAGATCACCTTCGGTGTCGATTACCTGCACCAGGTGATGGAAGTCTTCAACACGCAGTATTCGAACGGGCAGTTCTCATTCGACGGCACCGTGACCGGACTCTCGCTCGCCGATTTCGTGATCGGCCGCGTCGGTCAGCTGCAGCAGGGCGCCGACACGCGCCTGAACGAACGGAACAGGTACTTCGCGACCTACGTGCAGGACGCGTGGAAAGCCTCGCCGAAGCTGACGCTCAACTATGGCCTGCGCTGGGAGCCGTACTTCCCGCTGACCAATGACGACAATCAGGTCCTGCTCTTCGATCCTGAGCGGTTCTCGAGGAATCAGCGGAGTACGGTGTACACGAACGCGCCCGCCGGCCTGTATTTTCCGGGCGACGAGGGCTACCCCGGCAATGCGTCGAGCGAGGGCAACATGATGGGCTTCGGCCCGAGGGTCGGCGTCGTCTATGACTTCCGTGGCCAGGGGCGCGAGGTCGTGCGCGGCGGGTACTCGATCGTGTACGACCAGCCGGCGATGTTTCATCATGTCCGGAGCGCCAGCGTGCCGCCGTGGGGGTCGCTCATCACATTGAACAACGTGTCGCTGTCCGATCCGTATTCCGCGTATCCGGGCGGCAATCCGTTCCCGCTGCCAGTCGACAAGAACGCCACGTTCCCGTTCAACGGCACCTATTGGACGCAGCAGCTCGAGGCGAAGCGCCCGACCACGCACCACTTCAGCGCGAGTGTCCAGAAGCAGTACGGCGACAACTGGGCCGTGACCGCGAGCTACTTCGGCAACCGGACGCAGAATCTCTGGCTGGGAATGGAGATCAATCCGGGTGTCTATTCGCCCGCCGCGACGACGGCGAACCTCAATCAGCGGCGCGTCCTCTTTCTGCAGAACCCCGATCAGGGGCGCTACTTCGCCTCGGTGACGCAGCTGAACATGGACGGCACGGCCAGCTACGATGGGCTGCTGCTCGCCGTGAACAAGCGCCTGAGCAACAACTACAGCCTGACCACGAACTACACGCTGTCGAAGTGCATGAACGATGCGGATCCGCAGCAGTTCCTGGATCCGGTCTATACGCACCCGGGTGATCCGTCCGCCGACCGCGGCCCGTGCGCCGGCGATCGCCGCCACGTGCTCAACACGACGCTGGTCCTGAACACGCCGGCGTTCGCGTCGGCTGCGGCGCAGCGGCTCCTCGGCGGGTGGCAGATCTCCGCGCTCTTCCAGGCGCTCAGCGGCGGCCCGATGAACGTGACGATTGGCCGCGATCAGGCACTGACCGGCTGGCAGAACCAGCGCCCGAACATCAACGGCGACTGGAAACTCGATAATCCGACCAACGATCGCTACTTCGACACGAGCGTGTTTTCGCTGCCGGCGCCAGGCACGCACGGCAACCTGAAGCGCAATGCCCTCAGGGGGCCCGGGACCTGGAACATGGACATGGGGCTCAGCCGGCGGTTCTCGCTGGGCGGGTCGCGGCAAGTCGAGGTGCGCGCGGAGGCCTTCAACGTGCTCAATCGCGTGCGGCCTGGCGTCACACAGCAGATCAACGGCTTCGGCGGCGTGGGCCTGCCGAATACGGTGTTTACGAACACGCTGTTCGGTCGGATCACGACCGCCGCGGACCCGCGCATCATGCAGTTCGCGCTGAAGTATCACTTCTGAGATGTGTGGACTGTGGAAGAAAAGAGAGGGCCGTCAATGACTTTCACGCGTACCCAGCTCGTCCGCCTGTGCGTCTCGGTGCTCTGTGTGGCCGGCCCGGCAACCGCGGCCTGGGCGCATCACTCGCAGTCTCAGTTCGACTCGGAGAAGACGCTCGAGATCGAGGGGACGCTGACGCGGCTCAGCTGGCAGAACCCGCACACGCTCTTTCTGATCAAGGCGAAACAGGTCGGGAGCACGACCGCCGAGCAGGAGTGGACTGTCGAGGGTCCGAGCCCCGCGCAGCTGACGCGTGCGGGCTGGGGCTCCAGCGTGTCCAAGGTCGGCGACAAGGTGATGTTCAACGGCCGGCCGCGGCGCGATGGGAGCGCCGAGCTGCTGCTGCTGAGCGTGACACTGGCGGACGGTAAGAAGCTGTCCTTCGTCCCGGACTAGTCATGCCATACCTGTTCGCCGCACTCCTGGCGCTGTCGCTCCCTCCTGTCGCGCAGGCGCAGACGCAGACGGTGGTACCGCCGGCGTTCCTCGGCACCTGGCAGAGCCTCGGCCTGAACCCCGGTCCGTCGCCGCTCGGCGCGCCCCCCACTGAATTACCCTGGGCCGCCCTCGACAAGGCGATCGGCGACTACATGCTGCCGTGGGGGATAGCCAGGCAGCAGGCCACCGAATGGAACATCGACGACACCGGTCAGGTGTGCAAGCCGACCGGCCCGTTCCGGCAGGGTCATGCGGGCGGCGGCGGGTTCCGTTTCGTCAGCGTCGGCGCGGGGATGCTGTATCAGGTCGGAGGCTCGGTCGACCAGCGCGGCGTGCAGCGTATCCGCCTGAACGGGCCGCGTTCGCGGACGCCACGGCCGAGCTGGAACGGCGAGTCGACGGGACGTGTCGAGGGGAGCGATACGCTCATCATCGACACTGCCGGGTACAACGACAAATCGTGGCTCAACTCGGACCGGTGGCCGCACACGGAGGAGCTCCGCGTCATCGAGCGGTACCGTCTGTACGGCGGCGGGGCGTACATGCAGCTCCGCGTCTTCATCGACGACAGAAAGGCGCTGAAGGCGCCGTACACCTATACGCGGTACTACCGGAGGGTCGCCGAACCCACGGAGGGTGGCGAGGGGGTGTGCAACCAGAACCCGCCGGAGGACGACCTCTGGGCGGAGCGCCGGAACAGGCTGCTCAACGAATTTGACGAGCGGCTGAATGCGCTGGTCGCCAGGTACGCGAGCGAGCCGCTTCCCACAGGGACCGATGACAACGCGAAGTCCGTTGCCGCGCTTGCCGCCAACGCTGCGCCGCCCGCCGATGCGCGGCTGCGGAGCCTCGCGGGCGTCTATGAACCGGTGACGCCCGGGTCTGCGCTGCCAGGGGGACGCAAAGCGTCGGGCAGTCCGTCCGATATTGCCTTGCTTCCGCCGGCGAGTGCGACTGCCAAGACCCGCGACCTGACCTTCGATCCGGCGAAACACTGCATCGTGGTGGGCCCGTTCCGGATGATGGCCCGCAACGGGACGCGCTTCGAGCTGCTGCCGACCGCCAACCGGATCACGGTCCTCTTCGAGAACGCGGCGCTCGGCAACAAGCGCGAGTTCTATCTGTCCAGAGCGCAGCATTCCGCGAAGCTCGTGGCCACCTACCAGGGCGACTCGATTGCCCGCTGGGAGGGCGACGCGCTCGTGGTCGACACGGTCGGCTTCAACGACATCACGTGGCTGAACGACGCCGGTGCGCCGCACAGTGCAGCGCTGCACCTGGTGGAGCATTTCCGTCTGCTGTCGGGCGGCGAGGTCCTGGAGTACCTGGTGACCGCCACCGATCCGGAGGCGCTCGCGAAGCCATACACCTACACCCGCTACTTTCAGAGGTCCGGCACCGCGCTCCAGGAAGACTTCTGCGAAACCCGGTAGGAGTGTCCGTCATCGACACCGCGTCGGAAACCACTAGCAGCGCAACGCGCGCGTTCACGGAGCTTCGCCAGCTGATCGACGTGTTCGGCGAGCGGGGGAGTTGGTAGTCATGGCTCGAGTTCCGACGCCGGTCAACGAGCCGGTCAAGGGGTATGCGCCCGGGTCGGCCGAGCGCGCGTCGCTGAAGCGGAAGCTGGCGGAGATGTCCGGCGAGACGGTCGAGATCCCGCTGCTCATCGGAGGCGAAGAGGTGCGCACCGGCGAGATCGGGTACGCCACGATGCCGCATCGCCATCAGCACACGCTGGCGACGTGGCACAAGGCAGGGACCGCGGAGGTCGAGCGCGCGATTCGTGCGGCGCTGTCGGCGCGCAAGGAGTGGGCGTCATGGACGATCCATCAGCGGGCGGCGGTCTTCCTGAAAGCGGCGGATCTCCTGGCGACGACGTGGCGCGACACGCTGAACGCGGCGACGATGCTGAACCAGAGCAAGACGGCGCACCAGGCCGAGATCGACGCGGCGTGCGAGACGATTGACTTCCTCCGGTTCAACTGCCACTTCGCCGAGAGGCTCGCGGATGACCAGCCGGTCTCGGCGCCGGGCGTGTGGAACCGGATGGACTACCGGCCCCTCGAGGGATTCGTCTATGCCGTGACGCCGTTCAACTTCACGTCGATCGCCGGCAACGTGCCGACCGCGCCGGCCATCCTCGGCAACACGGTCGTCTGGAAGTGCGCGAGCTCGACGGTGTTCAGCAGCTATTGCGTCATGAAGCTGCTCGAAGCGGCGGGGCTGCCCCCGGGCGTGATCAACTTTGTCCCCGGCGACGCGCGCACCGTGAGCGACGTCGTGCTGAACCATCCGGACCTGGCCGGCATCCACTTCACCGGCTCCACGGAAGTGTTTCAAGGCATGTGGCGCACGGTTGGCGAGAACATCGCGCGCTACCGGACCTACCCTCGGCTGGTCGGTGAAACCGGCGGCAAGGATTTCATCCTGGCGCACCCGAGCGCCGATGCGGACGCGCTCGTGACGGCGATCGTCAGAGGGGGCTACGAGTACCAGGGACAGAAGTGCAGCGCCGCGTCGCGCATTTATGTTCCGGAGACGCTGTGGGGACGCATCCGCGAGCGGCTGATCGAGGACATCCGAAGCCTCCGGATGGGCGACGTCGCCGATTTCAGAAACTTCATGGGGGCGGTCATCGACCGCCCCGCGTTCCAGCGGCTGACAGGCGCCATCGACCGCGCCCGGGAATCGGCCGACGCCACGATTCTCGCCGGCGGCGGGGCGAATGCGGACGAGGGCTATTTCATCGAGCCGACGCTGATCCAGGCGCGCGTGCCTGACTACGTGACGATGAAGACCGAGCTGTTCGGACCCGTGGTGACGGCGTATGTGTATCCGGACCAGGCGTGGCGTGAATGCCTCGATCTTGTCGACGGCACATCTCCGTACGCACTGACCGGTGCCGTGTTTGCCACCGATCGCCGGGCTGTTGTCGAGGCCGAGCACGCCTTGAGAAACGCCGCGGGTAATTTCTATATCAACGACAAGCCCACCGGTGCCGTTGTCGGTCAACAGCCGTTCGGGGGAGCCCGGGCGAGCGGCACCAACGACAAGGCTGGGTCCATGCTGAATCTGCTTCGGTGGGTCAGTGCGCGTACCATTAAGGAAACGTTCGCGCCTCCGACCGACTACAGATATGGCTTCATGGAATCCGACTAGCGACGCTCTTCAGTACCTCCACTACGACGTCTTCACCGGCACGGCGCTCGAGGGCAATCAGCTCGCCGTGTTTCTCGACGGCCGGGGCCTGTCCACCGAACGCATGCAGGCGATCGCGCAGGAGATGAACTTCTCCGAGAGCACGTTCATCCTGCCCGCCGAGGCTCCCGGCACCGACGTGCGGATGCGGATCTTCACGCCGCGCAACGAGATGCCGATGGCCGGGCATCCCACGATCGGCAGCACGTTCGCCCTGGCGAAAACCGGAGTCATCCGTCCAGCCATGACGCGGTTCGTCTTCGGCCTCAACGTCGGACCGACCCCCGTCGACCTCGAATGGAAGAACGGCGCGCTGTCGTTTGCCTGGATGACGCAGCGCGTGCCGGAGTTTGGCCCGGCCCTTGAGGCGAGAGGCGAGGTGGCCGCGGCGATTGGATTGACCGGGGCCGATCTCGTCCCGGATCTGCCGGTCCAGCAGGTGTCGTGCGGGGTGCCGTTCTTGTACGTGCCGCTGCGCAGCCGTGACATCGTGGACCGCGCGACCAGCGACGTCTCGGGATTCCGGCGGCTGAAGGCGGCGGCCGGTATCGACCTCCCGATCTTTCTGTTTTCGTGGGGCGGGCCCCGCGGCGCGGGGAGTGGCCATCGCGCTGCGGACCCGCCGACCGCCTACAGCCGCATGTTCGCGCCTGAGTTCGGCGTATTCGAAGACCCGGCCACAGGCTCGGCGAGTGGCCCCCTCGGTTGCTATCTTGTTCAGCATCGCCTGGTCACCGGCGATGCCGCACGGCAGATCATCAGTCTTCAGGGTGTGGCGATGGGCCGTCCGAGCCGGATTCACATCTCGATTGGCGTCCGGAACGGCGCCATTGCGGACGTCAAGGTCGGCGGCACCGCCGTGCTCGTCGCGCGCGGAGAGCTGCTCGCCTAGCCCGGCGCCGCGTCGGCAACCCGCGCGGTGTCCTCGATCGCCGACAGCAGCAGCAGCGGGTTGAACGGCTTCAGCACGTACGCCACCGCCCCCGCCTTCCGGCTCGCGCGCACCGTCCCGGGATCGTCGCGGCCCGTGATCATGACGATCGCCGTCCCCGGCCACCGTTCGTGCACTTGCTGCGCCAGCCGCACGCCGTCATAGTCCGGCATGCCGACATCGCACAGCACGATGTCGGCGGGTTCGGCCGCCATGGTGGCGAGCGCCTGCGACGCGCTGCCCACGGATCTGAGCTGGTAGCCCCACGCCGAGAGCCACCGTGTCAGCAGTGCACGGATCGGCGGCTCGTCATCCACAATCAGGACGCGTCCAAGGCGTTTCGTGTTGCGGGCAGTGAAGGTCTTGGTCATGCCTGTCGTGGAGCGAGGACCGTGCCACCACGGACGAGTCTGTAAGTTGTTGTTGTGATTGCAGTTGGGTGATTGAGCCGATCATGGTGAGGCGTGCGATTGCGTGTGCGTACCCGTGCGCGCACACGCGCGCACAGGAGGTCGAGGACCAGCCCGAACTACTTCTTGGGCAGCTTTGCGTCGCCCTGCCTGAGCGCTTCACGCACGTCCAGCGGATTCTGTATGGCGCCGTCGGGGCCGAGGGGTGAGGCCTTGGTTGAGGGTCCGGGGTGGGTCTGCGGCTCGGCCGACGGACGGACCTTCAGCTGACCGGCCGCGCGCTCGAGCGCCTGCTGCAGGAGGATCGCGTCAAACGGCTTGGTCACGTACGCGACCGCGCCCTTGAGGCGGCTCGCGCGAATCGTCGTGGGATCGTCCTGGCCGGTGCTCATGACGACCGCCGTTTCAGGCCAGCAGGCCTCCACCTGCTCGACGAGCCACAACCCGTCGTGCTCCGGCATGTTGACGTCGCAGAGCAGGATGTCGGCCGGGTCGGCGTTCATCGCGTCCATGGCTTCAAGCGCGCTCCCGACATCACGGATGTTTCCATACCCCCAGCGCGTGAGCCAGCGCGACAGGAGCCGGCGAATCTGCTCCTCATCGTCGACGATCAATATCTTCTTGTCCTGTGTCATGGTTGCTCCTCCAGCCGCCGCCGAGCCCGGCGCATTACCCCCAGTCTCATTACAGCTTCGCGGCGCAGTCGGGGCAGATTCCGTGCGAAATCGTCGCACCCGAATGCTCGGTCACGTACGCCTCGATCTGCTGCCAGTAGTCGGCGTCGTTGCGGACGCGGCGGCACCAGGCGCACATCGGCAGCATGCCACGGAGCTGCTTGACGCTCGCGAGGGCGGCTTCGAGCTCGGTGACGCGGGCGGCGAGCGCGCGCTGCAAAGCCAGCAGCCGGCAGCCAACCCCCACGCGCGCGCGCAGCTCCGCCCTGTCGAACGGCTTCATGATGTGATCGTCGGCCCCCGCGTCGAGCGCGGCCACGATGTCATCGCTCCCGCCCCTCGCGGTCAGGAGGATCAGGTAGGGTGCCGGGCCTTCGCGTGCGCGCACCAGCCGGCAGATGTCCACGCCGCTTCGGCGCGGCATCATCCAGTCGAGCACCGCGAGCACCGGGGCGTCCGGCGCCTGCAGCGCCTGCCAGGCCTCCTCTCCGTCGGCGGCCGTCACGCACTCGTGCCCGGCCTCGGCCAGCAGCGCGCACACCAGCGTCCGGCTGATCGGCTCGCGTGCCCGGGGCGACCCGCCGTACGATGTAGAGAGCCTGCATGATCTCCTTTTCCTCCGTCAGCAAGCAGTACGGGAAGCAGATCCTCTTCGTCGAGGCGTCTTTCCAGCTCAATCCGGGCGAGAAGGTCGGCTTGGTCGGGCCCAACGGCTCTGGCAAGACGACGCTCTTCCGGATGATCGTGGGCGAGGAGATGCCGGACGAGGGTGACGTATCCGTCCCGCGGAAGATGACGGTGGGCTACTTCCGCCAGGACGTCGAGGAGATGTCCGGGCGTTCGGTGCTCGACGAGGCGATTGCCGGCAGCGGCCGGCTTGGCGATCTGCACCACGAGCTCGAGGCGCTGCAGGACGCGATGAGCGACCCCGCGCAGGCCGGCGACATGGACCGCATCCTCGCGCGCTTCGGCGAGGTCCAGGAGGAGTACGACCACGCCGGCGGCTACGGCCTCGAAGCGCAGGCGCGCGAAGTGCTGCAGGGTCTGGGCTTCGACGGGGATCGCATCGACGGCGACGTCGGGTCGCTGTCGGGCGGATGGAAGATGCGGGTGGCGATGGCGCGCGTGCTGCTCGGCCGCCCCGACGTCCTGCTGATGGACGAGCCGACCAACCACCTCGACATCGAATCCATCATCTGGCTCGAGGGCTTTCTGACGTCCCTGCCCGGCGCCCTGCTCATGACGTCGCACGATCGCGAATTCATGAACCGTATCGTGACGAAGATTGCCGAGATCGACGGCGGTGAGATCACCGCGTACTCGGGGAACTACGACTTCTACGAGCGCGAGCGCGCCATTCGCGAAACGAACCGCGAGGCGGCGTACGCGCGCCAGCAGGCGATGCTGGCGAAGGAGCAGCGCTTCATTGACCGGTTTGCCGCGCACGCGGCAAAGGCGGCGCAGGTGCAGAGCCGCGTCAAAGCGCTCGAGAAGATCGAGAAGATCGAGCTGCCGAAGAAGCGGAAGGTCGTGAAGTTCGACTTCCGGCAGCCGCCGCGCTCCGGCGACCAGGTGGTGGTCCTCGAGGACGTCTCCAAAGCCTATGGCCGCCGCGTCGTGCATGACGGCCTGTCGGCCGTCATCAGGCGCGGCGAGCGCTGGTGCGTGATGGGGAAGAACGGCGCCGGCAAGACGACGCTCCTGAAGATGGTGGCGGGCGTGCTGCCGCCGGACTCAGGCGACGTGAAGCTTGGCGCGAACGTCAAGCTCGGGTACTTCGCACAGCAGGCGCTCGACGTGCTCAATCCGGATCTGACGATTGAAGAACAGCTGCAGCAGGACTTTCCTCAGGAGTCGATTGGCGCGCTGCGCAGCCTCGCCGGCGCATTTCAGTTTTCCGGTGATGATACCGACAAGAAGATCCGAGCGCTCTCCGGCGGCGAAAAGACGCGGCTGGTCATCGCCATCATGCTGCTCAATCCGCCCAACTTCCTGGTGCTCGACGAGCCGACGAACCATCTCGACATGGCCACAAAGGACATGCTCATCGACTCGCTGCGCGACTTCGAGGGAACGATGCTCTTCGTGTCGCACGACCGGGCCTTCCTGCGCGCGCTGAGCAACCGGGTGATCGAGCTGGGAGGTGAGAGCGGCACCGATGCCGAGCCGCACCTCTATCCCGGGTCCTATGTCGAGTACGTGGCGCGCACCGGCCACGAGGCGCCCGGCGTGCACACCTGATGTCCCGGCGCCGTCGCGCCGCCCGCCTGCCGGCGACGATTCCCCGCTCTCCAGGCCGAGGGTAACTTTCCCACCGCGCGCGAACTAATTCACCTCGTCCGCGGGCCGGGACGGCACGGGCGCCGCGACTCCGGCCCTGCCCGGACCATGCAGGGCTGGCACGGTCCGTGCCCAGGCTGGTACGGGCCGCAAGAGATGTCTGCCGCCCATGCCGAGGGTGCCCATGATTACGCTGCGACGAATTCTCTGCCCGGTGGACTTCTCCGACTTTGCTCGCCGGGCGGTCGAGCACGCGGTCGCGATCGCGAAGTGGTACGAGGCGCGCCTGACCATCCTCCACGTATTCGTCAACCTGCCGACGCTGGACCTGCCACCGATCGAGCTGACAGACGTCGAGCGAGAACGCCTCGTGACGAGGATGAGCGCGTTCGTCGGCCAGATGCCCGCCGGCCTGCCGATCGATTTTCTCGTCCGTGAGGCGGCCGATGTCCGCCGTGAGATTCTCGGGCAGATCGACACGCTCGGCGCAGACCTGCTCGTGATCGGGAGCCACGGTCGTGGGGGATTCGAGAAGCTGCTGCTGGGTTCCGTGACCGAGAAGGTGCTGCGCAAGGCGTCGTGCCCCGTGATGGTGGTTCCTGCCGGCGCTCCCGACGCCGCCCGGGCCGGTTCGGTGCGCTTCGAGCGCGTCCTGTGCCCTGTCGATTTCTCCGACAGTTCGCTCCGGGCCCTTACGCATGCCTTGAGCATCGCGCAGGAAGCCGACGCCCGGCTCACCGTGATGCACGTCATCGAAGTCCCGCCAGAGCTGAAGGCGCACACCACGGTCGTGACTGACGTCGATATCGACCAGCTCCACGCCGCCTCCCTGGCGGACGCGCTCGAGCGCCTGCGGGGGCTGGTTCCCCTGTCGGCCCGGGGGCACTGCACGGTGGAGACGGTCGCGAGGGAGGGAGCCGCGTATCGGCAGATTCTCAAGGTCGCTGCCGAGCAGCGGAGCGACCTGATCGTGATGGGCCCACACGGCCGGAGCGCGATGGATCTGTTTCTCTTCGGCTCGAATACGGCTCGCGTGATTCGCGCAGCCGCATGCCCCGTTATGATCACACGGGGCTCGTGACGTGGGAGGGGACATGGACAGAGGCAGGCGTGGAGTCGTGGCGCTCGCCGCCATACTGCTTGTGGTGGCGTCTGGCGCCACGAGCCGGGCACAGACCAGGCCAGTCATTCCGTCCCAGGTGATGGAGTCCGTGGCAGGGAAGGACAACTTCGAGCGGTACTGCGCGCCCTGCCACGGCCAGGCCGGGCGCGGCGACGGCCCCGTGGCCACGGGGCTCAAGACGCGGCCGACCGACCTGACGTCTCTCGCGCGGCGGAACGGAGGCGTGTTCCCCCGCGAACGGGTCGTGTCATTTGTCACGGGCACGGGACGTGAGGTGGAGGCCCACAGGTCTGGTGAGATGCCGGTGTGGGGCAGCGTCTTCCGCGGGCTGGACCCTTCCGACGCCCGGGTGAAGCAGCGGATTACCAATGTCGTCACCTACATCGAATCACTGCAGGCGTCGTCGACCGCCGAGGTCGTGAAGGCTCGCATCGATGCCATCGTCCGGCACCTCGAAGGCATCCAGCAGCGCGCAGCGGATCTCGGGCCCGGGGCCGTTATCGGTAGAGCGCTCGCAGTGTCCGGATATCGTTTTCCGACACGCCTGCGACATTCGCGATGTTCGCCCGCTCGTGTACCTGGGCGCGATATCGCTTGAAGAACCCTGGAATGTCGCCGCCGAAGCCGAAGAAATACATGATGTCGGCGTAGTGACCCGTGTGATTGAGCCCGAGCGCATGTCCGAGCTCGTGGACGCACGTCAGATAGACGATGGTGTCGCGCATCAGTGCGTCGGCGCGCGCCATCCCGCCGATGTCCGGACCGAGGCCGTCGGTGTCGGGCCGGATGAAGACTTCTGCGCCGCGGCGGCCGTTGACGTAGATCGGCCGCATCTCCCCGTAGTTGCCCGCCTGCGCGCCGACGAAGTTGACCAGGACGAGCGCGTCCTGCCGGGATGATTCGACCAGTCTGATCGCGCCGCCCGCACTGCGCTCCCACGCCTTGAGCGCCCAGACGGCCAGCTCGCGATCCGGGGGACGGTACCCGGACCCCGGGTCGCCCTCGCTGATGAAGTACGTGATGCGTCCGCTCGCATCGAGGGGCAGGAGCCGCTCCGCCTGTGCGGCGAGTCCGACCGCCGCGGCGGCGAGGATGAGCGGCAGCGCGACCATTCGCATGCCCGTACGATAAACCCGTTCCTGACTGGCGGGAATCCCCGAACGCCGGCGTGCAGAACGCCGGGCACGTGGGATAATAGCCTTGCTCACCGCGAGTCGGGGCGTGGCGCAGCCCGGTAGCGCGCCTGCTTTGGGAGCAGGATGTCGGAGGTTCGAATCCTCTCGCCCCGACCACTTTCAATCTGCCGTGGCACCGATTATTCCGAATCCGAAAAAGATCAGGAGCTTCCGCAGCCGCCGCGGCGACCGCAGCCTTGAGAGCGCCTTCTCGGGTCAGAGTGCCAGCAGAGCGCGGAGCCGCTCCCGCACGTCCGACAGCACGTCAGGCGGCGCCTTTTCCGCGAACACGGCGCGCCGCGCAGTCCAGTCGAGATTTTTCACGTGGTCGGCGAGGATGACACCGGTCACGGTGCCGCCGGAGGGCAGCGGAACCTCGAATGGATAGCCTTTGGCCTGGCTGGTGACGGGACACGCCACCGCCAGACGGGCTTTCGAGTTGTAGACGCGAGGCGACACGATCAACGCCGGGCGCCGGCCGCGTTGCTCATGACCGGCCTGCGGATCGAACGTGAGCCAGACCAGATCGCCCGCATCAGGAACATACGCGCGCGCTACCACACCTCGTCACCAACCGGCCTGCTCCAGCGGGTTTCGGTATGGCGATTCCGCGGGGTGATGCCGCGCACGAGGTCGTCGAGCGAGTGCCGCGGGCGGCTGGGCCGGAGGACGATCGTGCCGTTGTCGACCGATACGTTCACGGTATCGCCCTCGTCGAGACGGGCTTCGCGCGCGACGGCTTTGGGCAGTCTCAGGCCGAGGCTGTTGCCCCAGCGGGCGAGCTGTGTGGTGGTGCTCATGTATCTACATTGAGTATACGCAGGTTCCCTGCGCCGGTCTACGGCTTCGGAATTCTCAGCGTCGCGCTGATCATCGCGCTGCCGCTGACGCCGTACGGCAGCACCAGCGGATGGAGTTGGGCCGGCCCGATCTGGTAGACGCCGAACCACAGGTCGTGCTCGCCGACATGTCCCCGCCAGAACATGATCCCCAGGACGACCACGATGAGATTACTGGCCGCCGCGCCCGCCGCCGCGCCCACCCTCGGCACCGCCGCCGCCACCGCGTCCGGACGGATAGGGGCGCGGATTCACGACGAAGCGATCGAGGAACAGGTCGTTGAGCCGCGCCGTCGCGTCGGCAAACTCCTGCACGGCGTCGAAGCCGTGCGGCACGCCCGCGAACTCGTGCAGCTCGGACGGAATGCCCGCGCCGCGGAGCACCTTGAGGAACTCCTGGCTGCTCTCGGGCGGCACGGTGGTGTCGGCGAGGCCGTGATGGAGGAGCGTCGGGGCGAAACCCTTGACGTGGGTGGCGACCTCGACCTGCTTCCAGGCTTCCTCGCTGCTCCCTTCGGACAGCGGAAACGCCTTGCGGAACCCTTCCCACGCCGGACCGGTCACCGGGTAGTACGCGACCACCGCGGTCAGCTGCGTGCCGGCGCCGGCATTGCCGCCGCTACCTTCGTACCGCGCCTGGTTCTGCGTGCCGTTCGCGAAGAGCGCCAGGTGGGCGCCCGCCGAGTAGCCAGTCAACGCGATGCGCGCCGGGTCAATGCCCAGCTTCGCCGCGTTCGCACGCGTCCAGCGGATCGCGGTCTTCACGTCCTCGATCTGTGCGGGCCAGCGCGCCGCACCGGCCAGCCGGTACTGCACCGCGAGATTCGTGTAGCCGAGCGCCGACATCGACTGCAGCCGCGCGGCCAGGCCGTTCTTGTTGCCCCCTGCGAAGCCGCCTCCGTGGAAGTGCAGGACGGCCATGCGCTTCGAGGTGCCCGTCGGCCGGAAGACGTCCGCGTGCAGGTCGACGTCGCCGCCCTTGCCGTAGACCACGTCGCGATCCACGTTGGCCGCGTCGCGCGCCGGGTTGGGCGCCGGCGCCTGACCCTGCGCGTTCAGTAATGCGAGTTCGCCGGCAGCGATGCCCGCGCCAAGCGATCCCAGGAATCCACGCCTCGTCCAGTTGGTCGTAGCCACAGTGCTCTCCTCTGCATCAGGTACGAAAGAATGCTGATTATCTACTGGTTGTTGCCTGGGGGGCCCTGCTGACCGGCGCCGCCCCCGCCATAGCCTGGCACCGGAGCTTCACGAAGACCGTGAACCTCATGGAAGTACATGCGCTGATACCGGATGTTGCGGCCTTCCTTGTCGAGCCATCCCAGGGCCTGCGTGAAGATCGCAGGTTCGGGGGATCCGCCTGGAACTGTCGCTTCTGCCATGTACAGACGCATTTCGTGCATGGCGATGTACACGAACGTGCGGGATCGATCCGTGTTCGTCAACTGGAACATCAACCCCGACACGAGGTCGAGCTGGTTCCAGAACATGTCCGTGACCTGCGCTCCCCTGGAGAGGTACGACAGGAGCGCGTAGGTCGGTGCTCCGCGCACGTCGTGCCTCCAATAGCCCACGCCCGCCAGGTTCAGGTTGCCGAGGCATGGCTCCGCGCCAGGGGGGCACTTCTTGGCCCGCTCGATGCCCATCTGCTCGACGTTCCTGTAATCGATGACCCGGACCGAGTAGCGTTCGCTGCCCTTGTCGACCGCATACACACGCTCCGGAAGAATGAACCCTGCCTGCGATTTCCAGGTCGTCTCCCTGACGGCCGGCTGGCCCGGAAAGAGGGCGTGGAAGCCGTCCTCGACGTTGCGATACTCCACCCACTCCTGAGCCGACGCGGGCAGCGCCCATGACAGCACCAGCACGCATGCGATGACGAACCTGCGCATGACCTGACCTCCAGCCGTCGTATCTTGCCAGAAATTGCGCGATGCCGGGCACAACGCCTGCACGGCGAACGGCTGGAGGACAACCGACCGTGTATCATGTGGCGCGCATGCCGTTCACACCCGGAACTCGTCTCGGTCCGTTCGAGATCCTCGCCGCTCTGAGCGTCCCCGGTTTCGGTGAGCTGTATCGCGCGCGCGATCACGAGCAGCGCCGCGACGTGGCGTTGCGCGTGCTGAAGGCCGACTTCGGCGCCAAGACCGACCGGCTCCGGCGCTTCGAGCAGGAGGCGTGCGCCGGCGCGCTCCTGTCGCATCCGAACATTCTCACCGTCCACGACATCGGGACCGACGCGGCCGCCGCGTACGTGATTTCCGAGCCGGTGGAGGGAACCTCCCTGCGCGACCTTGTGTCGCGCGGCGCGCTGCCGGTACGCAAGGTCCTGCAGTACGGCGTGCAGATCGCCCACGGTCTCGCGGCCGCGCACGAGAAGGGCATCGTGCACCGGGATCTGAAGCCGGACAGCATCATCGTCGGCAGCGACGGGCGGGTGCGCATCGCCGGCTTCGGGCTGGCCGGCGTGGCGTCGAATCCGTACGACCCGGGTCCGGTGTTCGACATGAACGCGTTTGGCGCGGTGCTCTACGAGATGCTCACCGGGACGGCCCCGTTCGCCGGCGCACCGCCGCTGTCCTCCGATTTGCCGCCGGCGGTGACGCGCCTGGTTGACCTCTGTCTCAGCGGCAACACGCTGGCCCGGCCGAGCGCGGCCGATGCCGCGGCGCTGCTTCATCGCCTGTACCAGCAGCCGGCCGTTCCCGCGCCGGCGCCTGCTCCGCCAGCACCGCCACCGGCGCCTGCGCCCGCGCCGCCCGCGCCGGCTCCTGTTGCCGAGGCCCCGAAACGCGCATCGGTTCTGTTTCCGGAGCCCGAGCTGGCGCCGCCGCCAGGCCACGGGCCTGTTGACGCGGACCTTCCACCGCCGCCTCCACTGCCGCCACGGCGCCGGAGCCGCCTCGTCCCCGTCATCGCCGGGCTCGCGATCATCGGTCTGGCCATCGCCGTTGGCCCGTCGATCCTTCGCGCCCTTCAGAACGCATGGGGCGGAACGGCGACGTCGCCGCGGGACGCCGCGCCGCCGGCGACGATCCTGATGCCCGATCGCCCGATCAACGAATTCGCGATCGCGCCCGACGGGCAGCGCCTCGCATTCACGGCGGTTGACGGCAGCGGACAGCGTCAGCTCTGGGTACGGTCGCTCACGGCGGCCGACGATCGGGCGCTTGCCGGCACCGAGGGTGCCGCGCATCCCTTCTGGTCGTCCGACAGCCAGTCCATTGCGTACTTCAGCGGCGGCATGCTGCGCCGAATCGCGGCGTCGGGGGGAGCGCCGTCCGTCGTCGCCGACGGCGCCGCGGCGTCCGCGGGCGCCTGGAGCGGCGACGTCATCGTGTTCGCGCGCGACGCCGAGGGCGGACCGTTGTATCAGGTCGCGGCCGACGGCGGCACGCCGGCGCCGGTGACCGGGCTCCTGGAAGGTGAGTCGTCTCACGCATGGCCGGTCTTTCTGCCCGACGGCAACCGCTTCCTCTACACGATTGCGCCCGCGGGCGAGGGCGAGCCTGGCGTCTATCTCGGATCGCTCGGAGCGGCCGATCGGCAGCAGGTCCTGCCCAATGCCGCTCGCGTCGCGCTCGCTGACGGATACATCGTCTATATCCGGGACAACGCGCTGACGGTGCAGCCGTTCGACGTCGGCACGCTCACGCCCAGTGGCGACGCGATTCGCGCCGGCGAGGGCGCGCCGTCGCAGCCGGGCACCGACGGCGTCCGCGCGTTCTCCCTCTCGACGTCCGGTATTCTCGCGTATCAGGTCGGACCGGTGACGGCGCCGGGCCAGTCCCGTCTGACATGGTTCGATCGATCCGGCACCGCACTCGACTCCATCGGAGCACCTGGCGACTACGGCGACGTGGCGCTCTCGCCCGATGGCATGCGCGTGGCCGTCAGCGTGCGTGCGTCCGCATCGGCCACCTCCGACATCGCCGTCGTCGATATCGCGAGCGGGACGCCGACGGTGGTGACGGCCGACGCGGCCGATGACGATGCGCCGGTCTGGTCGCCGGACGGGCGGCGGATACTGTATTCGTCCACCCGCGGAGGCTCGCGCGACATCTATCAGAAGGCGGCTGACGGCACGGGGAACGACGTCGCCATCGTCAGCGGCGAGGGCGACCAGGTCGGGTACGACTGGACGTCCGACGGGCGCTACCTCCTCTACCAGTCCGATCAGCCCGGTTCCGAAGGACGGAACTTCGACCTGTGGGCGCGGATGCTGCCGGGCGGGTCGTCGTTCGGCTACTTCCGATCCATCCGCGAGGTGACACTGCCGGCAATGTCGCCCGACGGCGGCTGGGTGGCGTATACGTCGTTCGAAAACGGCCGGCAGGATGTCTTCATTGCGCGCTTCCCGCGTCCCGACGGACGCCGGCGCGTGTCCGCCAGGGGCGGATCGTGGCCGCGCTGGCGCGGCGACGGGGAGGAGTTGTTCTACATCGCCCCCGACGGACAACTGATGGCGGTCGCCGTCGACGGCGCCGACGTCGGAGAGGCGGCGCCGCTCTTCCAACTCCGCGCCAGGACTGATCGCGGATATACGTACGATGTCGCCGCCGATGGGCAGCGCGTGCTCGTGAACACGCCGGGTGCGGGAGATGTCGCCGGTCCCGTGACCCTCGTCGACTGGCGCGCGACCATCCAGCGCTGACGGCGTTTCTGAGGGCAGGGCGTTTCTGACAAGCATGCCGCTCACGCCGCTGCCGGTCGTCGATACACGATCGTTCTTCCGTCCAGTCTCCTCGGCTCTCGTCGGCCTGTTACGCGGTCTGCAGGCGGAGGACTGGGAGCGCAGCACGCTTGCCGGGACCTGGAGCGTCCGCGACATCACAGCGCACCTCGTCGATGTCACGCTCCGGCGCGTGTCGTTTCAGCGGGATCGGCTCGTGCCGCCGCCGCCGCCCTTTGCCATCCTGAGCGAACGCGACTTCGTGCGCTTCATCAACAGGCTGAATCATGAATGGGTCTCGGTCACCCGGCGGTTCAGTCCGCAGGTGCTGACCGAGCTGTTCGACCTGGCCAGCGCCGATCTGGCTGGGTTCGTGGAATCGCAGCCGCTCGACGCCTTGGGCCTGTTCGGCGTGTCGTGGGCGGGTGAGCAGACCTCGGACGGGTGGTTCGACATTGGCCGGGAGTTCACCGAGCTCTGGCATCACCAGATGCAGATACGGCTCGCGGTCGGCGCCGGCCCGCTCGACGATGTGCGTTATCTGAAAGCGATTCTTGATCTGAGCCTGCGGGCGCTCCCGCACGCGTATCGCGACGTGCCGGCGGCAGAGGGCGCGACCCTCGTCGTGCAGGCTGACGGACCGTCGGGCGGCGTCTGGACGTTGCGCCGCGACGCGCAGGCATGGACGCTCTGGAGCGGGCGGCCGGACCGTGCAGACGCCGAGGTCCGCCTGTCCGACGATGCGGCCTGGAGACTCTTGTACAACGCGCTGCCTCGAGCGGATGCCGCGGCCGCTCTCGTTATTGAAGGGGATGTGGGGCTTGCGCGGCCGCTGCTTCGCGTGCGTTCGATCGTGACCTAGTCTCAGGCGTGCTCAGCGGTCGGCGGGGAGACCGCGCTCGGCCGTCGCCGCGCCGCCGCCCCCACCGCCGCGTGCCGTCGCGTCGGGTCAGTAATTCCGGGATCCCGTCTTCGGGCGCGCAATCTCGAAGACGATGAACTTCAGCGTCGGCGAAGCCTCTGTGATCTGGTGGGGCACGCCTTCGGGGACCAGCAGGAAATCGCCGGGACCTACCCGGTTCTGAACCCCGCCGATAATCTGCTTCCCGAACACGTTGCCGGGCGCCTGAGTCGCCGTGCCAGCGGTTGGCGCCGCCGCTCCTTCGATCTTGCCGCCTGTTGTGATGACGGCATTCCCTTCGATCACGGTCCACATTTCGGCTTCCTGCTCGTGCACGGCGGGTCTCTGCGGCAGCTTGCGGTGTTCGATCGACAGCCGGTAGGCGCCGACGCGTTCGACGATGGTGTACTCCTGCGTCGGCCGGTCCTCCGTCATCTTCATGAGCTGGGCGCGAATGGCGCCCGCCGTGAGAAGCGTGGCGACGGTGTCGTTCGAGGGTGGATTCCGCACGGCGGCTCCGCCCTGCGCGGAGAGCTGCATGGATCCAGATGAAAGCAACATCAGCACACAGCT
>CAXNKG010000030.1:0-39127 GCA_964202965.1 Vicinamibacterales bacterium | reverse complement strand
TGCGCGCCTGCAGGTCGTTGTGCGCGAGGAGGTCCATGTTGCTGGCCTCCTGCTTGTTCTGGGCGGTGGCGCCGGCGCTGAGACCGATGACGACTGCCGCCACCCCGAAATGCCAACGTGTCATATGACTCTCCTCGCAGAAGTGTGAGCCCGTAGAGTATTCCGTTCTTGCACGCGTGATGCGCTTACAGGGGAATCGCCGCGCCTGGTCAAACGGAGCTATTTTGCCCCCTTTTCCCCAGAAGCGCCACACCTGCGAAGCCGTTCACGAGGAGAGGGGCGAGGAGGAGAACGAATAACAGAAAATGGGGCGGATGACGGGTCTCGAACCCGCGACTTCCTGAGCCACAGTCAGGCGCTCTACCCCTGAGCTACATCCGCCACGTAGGGCCGCGTGCCCCGCCACGCCTCACGGCACGCGGGGAATCCCAAGTGTAACCCTACCGCCCGCCGCCTTCCAACGTCCTGCCGTCGCCGGCGAAGTACAATTTGGCTGGCGAGAGAGCGACTATGGCGAAGAAGACGACCGATGCGCTTTCAGGTCCGCGACGCCGCGCCACCGGCACCGCGGGGCGCACGCCGGCCTCCGCGAAACCCAGGAAGAAACCGGCGGTTGTGCCGGGCCCGACGTTCGAACAAATCGCCGAAGCCGCGTATCACCGGTACCTGAAGCGCGGCGGGGGCAGCGGCACCGACTTCGGGGACTGGCTCGAGGCTGAACGGGACCTGCGGGCGCGTACGAAGAATTCCAGATAGGGTTCGGGGGTGCAAAGGCGGTTCCCATGGCGAGAGGACCCGGCCGGGGTCCGGCCCATGCTGGCGACGACCGGCGCCGCGTCACTCGACGCCGCCGGCCTCGCCTACGAGCCGAAATACGACGGCATCCGCGTCCTCGCCTCCATCATCCCGACGCGCACGGGCGTCGACGTGACCGTCCGATCGCGCCTGGGCAACGACAAGACCGCGCAGTTCCCCGACATCGCCGACGCCCTGATGCGCTGGGGCCGGACGCTCGACCGGCCCGTGCTCGTCGATGGAGAGGTCGTCGCGCTCGACGACCGCGGCGCGCCGCTCGGCTTTCAGCACCTCCAGCGCCTCCACACGACCGCCCCTTCGACCGCGCCAGGGACAAGGGGTACCACGCCGCGCGTCGCCTGTTTCCTCTTCGACATCCTGCGCGACGGCGATGACGACGTCCGTCCCCTGCCGCTCACGGAACGCCGCGCCCGCCTGGAGGCCCTCGTCGCCGCGACCGACGATCCCCGGCTGCGGATCAGCGAGCAGGTCGTCGGCGACGGCCGCGCGATGCACGCGCGCGCACGCGCCGGCGGCTGGGAGGGACTCATCGCCAAGCGGCTCGACGCGGCATACACCTCGGGAAGACGTTCGCCGCACTGGCGCAAGCTGAAGCTCGTGCGCCGGCAGGCGTGCGTCGTCGGCGGCTGGACGGACCCGCGCGGGTCGCGGCCGTTCTTCGGTGCGCTTCTCCTGGGCGTCCATGACGAGGCCGGACGGCTGCAGTACATCGGACACACGGGCGCCGGGTTCACCGATGCCGAACTCGGCCGCGTCTGGCGCACGCTGCGGGCCCTGGCCGCGAAGCGATCGCCGTTTGCGAAGACGCCCAGGACCAACGCCCCCCCTCACTGGGTCGATCCCACGCTCGTCGCCGAGGTGCAATTCACGGAATGGACGGCCGACGGGAAACTGCGCCATCCGACGTACCTCGGCCTGCGGGCGGACATCGCGCCCGCATCGGTCCGCAAGGAGCCCGACACCGTCGTTCGCGATCCCGCACCGCGCCCCGTCCGCAACCGCGCCGCGGGGCAGGCAGCATCCCCCGCGGTGAGCAGGGCGGCGGTTGCCCGGCTCCTCAATCAGATCGACGCCATCCAGGATGGCTCCGGCAGCGGTGTTCTCGAATTACCCGGCGGTGACCGGCTCGAGATCACGAACCTGCGAAAGGTCTTCTGGCCGGCGCTGAAGCTGACCAAGGGCGACCTGTTCCGGCATTACGTGCGGGTCGCCCCCTACATTCTTCCGGTGCTCGCCGACCGTTCGCTCGTGATGAAGCGGTATCCAAACGGCGTCGATGGCAAGCCGTTCTACCAGCACCGGGCGCCCGACCGGGTCCCGCCCGGCGTACGCGTCGAACAGGCGACGAGCGACACGGACACGCGCGCGCGCCTCGTCGGCGGATCGCTCATGACGCTCCTGTACACGGCGCAGCTCGCGTCCATCTCGCAGGACCCGTGGCTCTCGCGGATTCAGTCCGAGGACATCGTCGATCACGTCGCCATCGATCTGGACCCGCCGGACGGCCTGCCGTTCCGGAAGGTCCTGGATGTCGCGCGGTGGATCCGCGATGAGCTCGACGCCCTCAAGGCGCACGGCTATCCGAAGACGTCCGGCGCCGGGGGGCTGCACATCTACGTGCCGATGCCCGCGGTGACGTCGTATCAGGCCGGCCTGCTCTTCTGCCAGATCATCGCCACCGTCGTGGCGAGGAAACACCCGAAGCTCGCGACGGTTGAACGGTCGCTCAAGGCACGCGGCCGCCGCGTGTATGTCGATTACCTGCAGAACAGCCGCGGGAAGACGCTGGCGAGCGCCTACAGCGCACGCGCGAGCGCATTCGCCGGCATGTCGGCGCCGCTGACGTGGCAGGAGATCGAGGACGGCGTCTCGCCGCGCGATTTCACGCTGCGCACGGCGGCCGCCCGGCTGGAGGCGGTGGGCGATCTGTGGGCGCCGCTGCGGAGGTCGACCGGCGTCAACCTCCGCGCGGTCATGCAGTACGCGGAACCCGGGACAAGTCAGAAGTCAGAAGTCAGAAGTCACAACGTTTCTGACTTGTGACTTGTGCCTTGTGACTTTAGAACGCCAGGCGTACTTCCCCGACGACCTGACGCTTCAGCACGTCGCCGAAGATGTGCTGCATGACGTCCTGATTGGCCAGGTTCGTGATCTTCAGGCTGGTCACCACCCGCTCCCCCGCCCAGCGCACGCCGAATCCGGCGTTCACCAGCGTGTAGGCATCGGTCGTACCCGAATAGCGGGCGTCGAGCACGTCCTGCCAGTACGCCTCGTCCGTGTAGTTAACGGACATGTTGCCAAGGAACCGGCTGTGGCTGAAGTTGAACCCCGCATTGACGCGGTTCTTCGCGGGCCAGTTCACGTCGGCGATTGACGTCCCCGCGGGCAGGTCTTCGGCGACCGGTTTCGCCTGATACGAATAGTTGGCAAACGCGTTCACGACACGGTTGAGCGATCCGTCCACGCCGAGCTCGACGCCCTTATCCTTGATCGTGCCGAGGTTCAGGTACGTGAAATTCGCCGGCAGGAACACGCCCCGCGACGCCAGCAGCGGAAAGACGAGCGCGGGCGGCAGCAGCGCCGACGGCCAGGTCGGCGGCGGGTTCGCGGCGCCGTAGAACGCATTCGGCGTGAAGTAGATGCCGTCCTTCGTGACGTTCCAGTAGATCGCGGCGGTCAGCGTCGCGCGGCCCGCGACCACCCCCGTATACCCCACCTCGTACGCGGTCATCGTCTCCTGCCGCAGGTCGGCATTGCCGGTCGCCCTGATCGGAAAGATGAATCGCGCGAGGAGCGGTGACAGCGCGCTCAGGTTCGCCTCGTTGAGAATCGTCGTCTGGATGTTGTTGTTGATGAACGATGGCGCCCGGAAGGCACGGTTGAACGACACCCGGAACGTCTGTGCGGCGGCGGGCTTGATCATCAGCGTGGTGCGCGGCGAGAAGACCGGATCGTCGATCGACGAGAATTTGTCGAGGCGTCCCCCCACGACCCAGCGGAGGTGGTCGTTCAGGAAGATCTCGTCCTGCACGAAGGCGCCGCCCTCACTCCGATCGTCTCCGTTCGGTGCCAGCGAGATGTCGAACGTATTGCGGCGGAAGTTGCCGCCATAGCTCAGCACCTGGCGCGTCCCGATGGCGCGCACGTCCGAGGCCTCGACATCAAACGTCTTGGTATCGAACACCAGCGGGAGCGGCTGTCCATTCGGGCTGCGCGCCAGCAGGTTGGCCGCGTCGCCCTGCAGCATGTTGGTGAAGAAGGCGATGCGGCGGCCGCCCTTCTGGTAGCGGGTCGTCAGGTAGGTCAGCCGCGAGTCGCTGTCGATGTCGAAGGGGCCGATACCGCTGTGAATGAGGCCCTCCGTGCCGGCCACGCCGCCGCTGAACGTCAGGGTGCCCCCGCCGGCGATGTCATAGTCGACGCGGGCGTCGAACTTCGGCTGCGAGGTGCCATTGTTGAGGAAGTCCGGGTAGGGCGTCCGGAACGCGTTCGGAATGACGCCCGCGGGCCGCGCCATCGGGTCCTGCGTGAAGTAGCCGGCCGACAGCTTGAACGCCCAGCGGTCGTTGACCGCCTCCGCATGCGACCCGTTCACGTAGAAGAGCGACCCGCTGTCCGCGTCGTTGCCGGCCACGCGGCGATTGAACGCGCCGACGCCGACGGTCAGCGACGTCCCGCCCTGCGCCGCAAGCTCGCGCGGCGTCTTCGTGATCACGTTGACGACGCCCGACATGGCATTGGCGCCCCAGACGGCCGACGCCGGACCGCGAATGACCTCGATCTGACGGATGTCGTTGGGGCTCGTCGGCACGAGGTCCCACATCACCATGCCGAAGAAGTCCAGGTAGACGCTGCGCCCGTCGACCAGCGCCAGCTGGGACGTGGAGAGCGTGGACGTCGCGCCCCGGGTCGTGATGTTGATGTCCCGGGCTGACGCCTGCATCACGTTGATGCCGGGCACCGACCGCAGCAGGTCGCCGATGTTTGTGGCCGGTGAGTTCTGGATCGTCTGCGCGTTCACGAGGGTAACGGCGGCGGGCGCGTTGACGAGCTGCTGCTCGGAGCGCGAGGCGGTCACGACCACCTGTTCCTCATACGAGACGGGCTGTTCTTCCTCCTGGGGGGCCGGCTGCGCAGGGGCCGGCTGCTGCGCGAACGCCGGAACGGTCACCAACAACGCTGCGGCAATCAGAAGCGCGCGGATACACATCACGGATTCTCCTTGGTCACAGGGACCTGGTGGACGCCAGCGCGGACATTGTGATGTGAGGGCCGCTCAGGTGCAAGCGACGAAAGAAGGTGGCGCGCCCGACAGGATTCGAACCTGTGGCCCTCAGCTCCGGAGGCTGATGCTCTATCCAGCTGAGCTACGGGCGCGTATAAGGTGAGCGTGTCCGCCTTCGCTAAAGCTACGGCGGACAACCGTCGCTGGCTTGCCAACCACAGCTCGCGGAGGCTTGGCCGCGAGCGCCGGTTGGCGCGCCCGGCAGGACTCGAACCTGCGACCTACGGATTCGAAGTCCGGCGCTCTATCCAGCTGAGCTACGGGCGCAACCCGTTCAGTCTATCGCAACCCGGTGCGAGAGCGGCGGAGGTTGGCACCGCGCCTGAGATAGAATGTCTGTTCCCAACCGGGGCGGTAGCTCAATTGGCAGAGCAGCAGACTCTTAATCTGCGGGTTGGGGGTTCGATTCCCCCCCGCCTCACCAACCTTCGCTCACACCCCAACCCGTGAGCTTCGGTTGGCGAGCCAGCGACGGTTGTGCACCGCAGCTCCGCAGGAGCGGAGACGGACCTTCTGACCTCTTTCTTCACCCCCCTTTTCCCCCCCTGAACATCCGCGTTGAACGGCCGAGGCGGTTTCTTTACAATGCAGGCGCGTTCCGTTAATCCCGGCGGTCCACAGAAGGGGCTTATGCGCACATCCGCACTCTTGCTCGCCGGCGTCATCACGGCCGGCGTTCTCACGGCGTCGCTCTCCGCACAACAGGCGAAACCGGTCGCGACGACCCAGAAACCGACCGACGTTCCGACCCTCATCTTCGAGATGGCCAACACCATGGGCATGCTGCGCGCCATCCAGCAGGAAGATTCGATCATCACGCTGGAGCACTGGGCGAAGGGGACGGTGACGGTCGGCGCGCAGAAGTACGACGTGCCGGAGTACCGCATGAGCGTGAACTACGCGGTCCCGGGCGTGCGCATCGACTATCAGCGCCAGATGGGCACGGGCAAGCCGGTGCGGACGATCGAGGTCGTCGCCGGCGGCGCGGCGTGGAACGAGACGGATCGCGGCATGGGCGCCACGGCGGCTCGCGACCAGGCCAAACAGCGGGCGGTGCTGCTCTGGACCACCCCCATGGGCGTCGTCAAGGCGGCCAGGATGGCCGGCGCCCGCGCGACGATGAAGGCAGCCGGCGCCAACGCCTGGACGCTGACCTTCCCGCTCCCGGCGCCGGCTGAGGATGTGACCGCGACAGCAACGGTCCGCCAGGATGCCAGCCTCCTCGGGCGGCCGAACCCCGCGGCCCTCAAGATCCTGACCGGCACGTATGTGGCCCAGGTTGACACGACGGGTGCGGTGGTGTCCCAGTCGACGTACGCTGAATACGGCGACTGGAACTACGAGGATTACATTGCCGATATCTTCCAGCCGCGCCGGATGACCCGACGGGTTGGCGATACGACCTTCGACCTGACAACGGTCAACACAAACACCTATAATCCGTTCGTGATCATGCCGGTACCGGCCAACGTCAAGTAAAGGAAGCTGCCAATGAAACTCAAGAGCGCTTTTGGCATTCTCGCCCTCGCGGCGATTGCGATGTTCTCCTCGTCCTCGGCGGTTGCGCACCACGCCATCCAGGCTGAGTACGAAATGGACCAGACCAAGGGCTTCAAGGGCACGATGACCCGCTTCGCCATGATCAACCCGCACTGCCGCTGGTTCTTCGAAGAGACGAAGGCAGACGGCACCAAGGTCGTGTGGGAAATGTCGGGCGCCGGCCCGGGCGCGCTCCGCGCCGCCGGTCTGGTCCGCATCTTCCAGATCGGGCAGCCCTACGACGTGACCTTCGCTCCCGCCAAGAACGGCGCGAACGTCGGCCGCGTGCGGACGATGAAAGGTCCCGATGGCAAGGTCATCACCTTGTTCCACGAGGACCCGACGAATCCGCTCAACAACTGACGCCTTCGAAGGGACGGCATTCATGATGCGACGTATTCGTACGAGCACCGCCCTGGCGGGCGTCCTTGGCGCTGCGCTCTGGTTCACCGCAGCCGACGCCACGATGCAGCAGGCCAAGCCGGCCGGCCCGACGCCGCGCATGGCGGACGGCAAGGTCGACTTCAGCGGTATGTGGGTGAACACCGGCGGCGGCGGCGACCTCAAGCCGGACGAGAGCGGCAACGTCACGGTGCTGAGCCGCGGCCGTCCCTGCCACCCGGGGCAGGAATGCAAGCCCGCCATCAACTTCGAGCGCGACAGCGGCGTCCGTCAGCGGCTCGCCTACGGCACAAACGTCCCGATGTACAAGCCGGAGTACTGGGCGAAGGTCGAGTACAACGATGTCAACGGGAACTTCGTGGATCCGGAGATCAACTGCTATCCCGACGGGCTGCCGCGCATAGGCGCGCCCAGCAAGATCGTCCAGACGCAGAACGAGTTGATCCTGCTCTACGCGAGCCACAACCAGTTCCGCGTCATTCCGCTCGACGGACGGGAACACGACCCGATCCGCTCGCAGGACCTCACCTACTACGGTGACTCGATCGCCAGGTGGGACGGCGACACGCTGGTCATCGACAACGTCGGCTTCACCGATGAGTCGTGGCTCGGCTGGCCGGGGTACCTCCACTCGAACAACATGCGGGTGGTCGAGCGCGTGAGCCGCAACGGCAACCAGCTGACGTGGCAGTTCACGATTCACGATCCCGACACGCTGATGCAGCCCTGGGAGATGGTGCCGATCCGGCGTCAGCTCAACGCCAATCCGAGGGCGCTGCTGACCGAGGACCTCCCGTGCGAAGCGCGTGACAACAAGCACATCGTCACCCGTGAACGTGGGTAGTCGACGGGTTCCCTGAAGGCCAAGGGCCAGCCTGCTTCTGCGGGCTGGCCCTTTTTCATTTGTTGCAGCGATGCGGAATTTTTCGCGAGGACCCCATCAATGACGTCCCGAGCAAGCCGTCGTGCCTTTGCTGTCATCGCCACCCTGTTGTTCGTCTGCCTTCTCGGCGCCGGCTTCGAAGCCGCCCAGGCGCCCAAGCCGGCCGCCCCGGCGCCGGCCCAGGGCCAGCCGCCGATGGCTGAAAACGTCTACCTGAACGTGCAGGTCCTCAAGGGCATCCCGGTCGACCAGTTCAACGACGCGATGGGCATGTTCGCCTCCGCGCTGCTGCTCGACTGCGTCGGCTGCCACGACGGCCGCATCACGGCCGACACCAAGGCGTTCGCGCTCTCGACGCCGCGTATCGAGCGGGCCCGCCAGATGGTCGTGATGATGAACAACATCAACCGGCTGTACTTCGGCGGCCAGCGGCGCGTGACCTGCTTCACCTGCCATGCGGGCGACCCGACGCCGGAGCAGTCGCCGAGCCTCAGGCTGCAGTACACGGAGCTCATCACGGACACGACGTCGTACGAGTTCTTCCCCGATATCGCGGCCCCGCCCGTCGAGAAGGTGCTCGCCCGCTACATCGAGGCGGCCGGCGGCGCGAAGGCGCTGGCATCGCTTCGCACCTTCTCCGCCACAGGCACCTACCTCGGCTTCGAGACGAGCGACACGGAAGTGCCGTTTGAAGCCGTCGTGCGCGCGCCCGAGCAGCGCGCCGAGAAGGCGGAAACGGGCGCCAACGACCTGCTGTGGTACTTCAACGGCAACAACGCAGGCCGGTACCATCCCGACACGCCCATCCCGCTGATTCAGTTCACCGGCTGGAGCCTGATTGGCTCGAAGATCGACACCAAGAGCTTCTTCCCCACCGAACTCGCGAAGGCATTCCAGACGTTCCAGATGGGATACGGGGACGTCGAGGGCAAGGAAACCATTGTCGCCCGCGGGATCAACAAGGGCGAATCACCCGTCAATCTTCACTTCGACAGCGAGACGGGCCTTCTGGTCCGGATGGTGCGCTGGGTCGATACGATTGCGGGGCCGGTGCCCGTCCAGATCGATTATTCTGACTTCCGCGACGTGGCGGGAGTGAAGATGCCCTTTGCGTGGACACGGACCTGGACCAACGGTCAGAGCATCATCAAGATCAAGGATATCCGGCCGAACGTCCAGGTGAACGACGCGCAGTTCGCCCGGCCGAACGCGCCTGCGACATCGCTTCGATAACGGAGGACCTGTGAAAAGACTCAGCGCCTGCATCATCGTCGGCCTCGCAGCCATCCTGACGGCCGGTTCGGTTGCCGGTCAGAGCACCGGCGAAAAGCTCGTCGTCTGGGGTGACCTGACGTATTTCTTCGGCCCCGGCAAGCCGCTCAACTGCACGATGAGCAACCGCTACAAGCGTGGGGAGCCGGTCGGCTTCCGCGCCACGGCGATCAATCCCACGACCAACGTGCGCGACAAGGGAACGAAGCTCGTCGTCCACCTGTCGTATGCCGGCCGCACGCTCGACATCCCGATGCGCGATCGGCAGACGGCGCAGCAGCCCGAGCGCGAGTTCTGGGTGGCGAAGTGGATCGTGCCTGACGATACGCCCGTGGGCGTTGTCCGCTACACCATCACGGCGACGGACGCGCATGGGCGCACCGGCGAGTTCAAGCCGTTCGAAGTGGCGGCGTCGCAGCTGACGATCATCGAGTAGCATCGCCTGCTCGTGTCACATCGAGCCGGGCTCCCACACGGCCCGGCTTTTTCTTTTCCCGTAACATGACGGTATGCGGTACCTCGTCACGGCGGGGCTGCGGGCCGGACGCGGCCCGGCGCTGCGCGACGCGATTGCCGGCGGCACGCTGGGCGCAGGCTCGGTCGCCGGCGGCGAATACCTCCGCAACATGGCGCAGGCGCGCGCACTGCCCGACGGCCGGGTGCAATGGGTCGAAACCTGCTTCTGCGACGTCCCCCTCCAGGAGGAGCGGCCCTACTGGGCGGTCTTCTTCGAGCTGGAGGCCGTCAAGGATGCGCACGCGCGGTCCACGTGCCGCCACGAGAACGGCACCGAGCCCTGGGCGTGCGTGGGCTGCGACTGCACGAACAGACTGGACGCCCGGCTCGCGGGGCGGGGCACGCCGTTCGTGCCGTGATCGGACGGCGGGACCCGCGCAGCCCGGATCTGATTTCGCGCCGGGCCGCCGCGGTCCTGCGCACCGCCCGCGGCCTCCATCAGTGGTCGCGTTGTGGCCGCAGGCGAGGCATGTATGATGACCTCCGTCCTCACGGCGCATGAAGCTCCATAACAAGCTCGCCATCGCGCTGCTCGCCGGCATCGCGCTCGGCGCGGCGCTGCACGGGGTCGACTCCCCCACGCTGGCCGCAGTGAACCAGCACCTGCTCCGTCCGATTGGGCAGGTCTTCCTCCGCGGCATCTTCATGATTGTGGTGCCGATGGTGTTTTCGGCGCTCGTGGTCGGTGTGTACCAACTGGGACGCGGGCGGGATCTATCGGGGGTCGCAGGGCGCACGCTCGCGTTCACCGTGCTCCTGAGCGGCACGTCGGTCGTCATTGGCGTGACGCTGGTGAATCTCCTCCGCCCCGGCGACAACGTGCAACTGGCGGGCGACGCCGCCGCGGTGCAGGCGATCCAGGCCAATGCCGCAGCCTCGAAGCCGCTCAGCGACGTGCTGATTGAGCTCGTCCCCCGGAATCCCCTCGACTCCGCCGTGCGCGCCCTCGACGGCGAGATGCTGCCGCTCATGGTGTTTGCGGTCATCTTCGGCGTCGCCGTCAGCAGGCTGGCGAAACCCGTCGAGGGGGACGTGCTGCTGGTCCGCTTCTTCGAGCAGATCTTCGACGCCTGCATGTGGATCGTGCAGCTGGTGATGCGCCTCGCGCCGTTTGCCGTCTTCGCGATCATCTTCAACACCGCGTACACGTTCGGCACGGACGTGATTGCCACGCTCCTCTTCTACGTGGCGACGGTTGTCCTCGGCCTGCTGCTCCAGCAGTTCGTCGTCTACTCAGCCGCGCTCTGGACGATTGCGCGCCGCTCGCCGATCGAATTCTTCCGCGCCTGCCGCGAGGTGTACCTGTATGCATTCTCGACGGCCTCGTCCAACGCGACCCTGCCACTGTCGCTTGACGTGGCGGAGCGCACGCTCCACCTGCCCCCGCGGATCGCGCGCTTCGTCCTGACGGTCGGATCGACGGCCAACCAGAACGGCACCGCCCTCTTCGAGGGCGTGACGGTGCTCTTCCTGGCGCAGGTCTACGGACTCGATCTGTCGGTCACCCAGCAGGTGCACGTGATGCTGATGTCGATCCTGGCCGGCGTCGGCACCGCCGGTGTCCCGGGTGGGTCGCTGCCGATGGTGATGATCGTGGCGCAGTCGGTCGGGATTCCGCCGGAGGGGATGGCGCTCATCCTCGGCGTGGACCGCTTCCTGGACATGTGCCGGACGACGGTCAACGTCAGCGGCGACCTGGTGATCGCCGCCCTCGTCAGCGCGAAAGCAGCTCGTGATTAGTTGGTGCGGAAGAAAGGACTCGAACCTTCACTCCCTTGCGGGAACTAGCTCCTGAGGCTAGCGCGTCTGCCAATTCCGCCACTTCCGCACAGAAGGAACGCCGAGGCAGGAAACTCTAGTTTACCTTACCGAAACGTAAAACGCCTGGCCTGCTCCAGCTCGCAGCCGAATCGCTGCAGCCGCTGCTGAGGCATATAGTCCCACTCCGCGCTGGCCGTCATCGGCGCCGTCAGGTAGTCCGGATCTTCGACGACGAAGTCGATGAGCATGCGGGTCGCGTCGTCACTGAGGCGGTAGGTTTCCACGACGTGCTTTCGCGGCCCTGATGGCAGGCCATCCGCGAACGCCGACCCGAAAGAATTCCCCGCGCGGTGGTCGGCGAAGGCCACCGTATCGACCACCAGCGCGTCCCCGTCCCAACGGCCAACCGAGTGACCCTGCCGGGTGCGCATCCCGTCCCGCGGATGCGGCCGTCCGTCCATGTACACCTCGCGGTCCACGTTGAAGAACTCGCTGCGCATGATGACGCGATCGCCGCGAACCTCGATTTCAGTCAGGTACGGCAAGGTCGGCACCTGCGGCGAGACGTGCGGCACGCACTCGGCGACCGGACTCGCCGCTGCATTGAACGCCTTCATCGCCGCCAGACCCTTCGCCGTCGGCTGCAGCTCCCCGAAACGCCGCTGGCCGTAGGTCCGCAGGCTGTTCCAGACGCCGGCCACGCTGGCGGCGCGGACAGCGGTTCGGGCCGCCGGCGCACGGGCGACGAGGACTGGACCGCTGCCAGTCGACAGCGAGACCAGGAGGGCGTGGTTCCGGCTCCTGTTCCGATCGGGGCTTGCGCGCACCGTCACCGTTGCGCCGACCTTCACGGAGTCACGGCTCCAGCCGCTGCGCATCAGAATGGGCGTCGCGTCCGTCTCGATCATCCAGCGCTCAACCGCACCGTTCGCACCCTTCGTGTCGAGGTAGATGTAGACGTGCGGGTTCGTCCAGTCCAGGCGTGTGACCGTCCCCTGAATGGTGACCGGGGATGCCGGGTCAAACTGCGACGCGCTGTGGTGTGCCGCCAGCGGAATGGCCGCACAGCCTCCGATCGCCAGAGCGATCCAGAGTCTCGTCACGTCGGGGCCTCCTGCACTGGCGGAATTCTACGGCAATGCGGCTCATATAATGGCGCGCATGGCAAAAGACGGACTCACACGGCGCGGGGTGCTGAAAACGGCAGGCAGCCTCGTGGTGGCCGCCGGACTCCCCTCGCCCGTCTCCGCGGCGCGGCGCCAGGGCGCCGCCGCGCCTGCGGGGGACATCACCGGCCGGCTCGCACGCTACATGGTGGCCGCACGGGACCGCGACCTCCCGCCGGACGTCGTCCGCGAGGCCAAGCACCGCATCCTCGACACCATCGGCGCGATCGTGTCCGGCGCGCGCATGAAACCAGGTGAAGCGGCGATTACCTTCGTCCGCGGACAGGGCGGCACGCCCGAGGCGACGGTCATCACCACGGATATCCGAACATCGGCCATCAACGCGGCGCTCGCCAACGGCATGTTCGGGCATGCCGACGAGACCGACGATTTCGAGCCCGTCACCAAGGCGCATCCGGGCTGCGCGGTGGTCCCGGCGGCCTTTGCGGTTGCCGAACGCGAAGGGCGGTCGGGGACCGAGTTCCTGCGGGCCGTGACGCTCGGCTACGACCTCTGCTGCCGGTTCCTGATGGCCCTGGGTCCGGACCACGTGCGCGCGACCCATCGATCCGCCGAGGGCACGAGCGCCACCTTCGGCGCCGTCGGCGCGGCCGCCTCGCTCGCGCGGTTGAACGAAGAGCAGATGCGGTACGCGGTGTCGTACGCCGCGCAGCAGGTCTCCGGACTCTGGAGCTGGGTGCGCGACAACGAACACATTGAAAAGGCCTTCGATTTCGCCGGCATGGGCGCCCGCAACGGCGTCAGCGCGGCACTGATGGTGCAGTCCGGGTTTACAGGCGTCCGCGAGGTGCTCGACGGCGAGCACAACATGATCGACGCGATGTCGAGGGAACCGAGGCCGGAGGAGATGGTTGCCGGGCTCGGCACCCGGTTCTTCGTCACCGAAACCGCGATCAAGACATTCTCCGTGGGTTACCCGATCCAGGCTCCGCTCGATGCACTGCTCACACTGCGCCGGCAGCACGGCCTCACCCCCGACAACGTCGAGCGCATCGTCGCCCGGCTCCCCGAGGACGGCGCCAACGTCGTCAACGGCCGCACGATGCCCGACGTCAACATCCAGTACGTCCTGGCGGTGGGACTGCTGGATGGAGGGGTGTCGTTCGCCGACAGCCACTCCT
Source organism: Vicinamibacterales bacterium (assembly GCA_964202965.1). GTDB lineage: Bacteria > Acidobacteriota > Vicinamibacteria > Vicinamibacterales > UBA2999 > CAXNKG01. The sequence continues at coordinate 25,345 of CAXNKG010000030.1, read as the reverse complement.
TCGAGAAGATGAAAGACCCGCGGGTGATGGCCGTGATGAAGCGGGTCGAACTCGTCGGCGACCGGGCGCTGGTCGTCCCGGACGCGCCACGCAGCGGACACGTCGAGGTGACGCTTCGCGACGGGCGCCGGGTCAACCACTTCACGAGACACGCACCCGGCACCAAGGAGAACCCGGTCGACGCGGCGGCGATCAACGACAAGGTCCGCGACCTCATGCGCCCCGTGATCGGCGCCACGCGTACGGAGGACGTGATCCGGACCGTGCATGCCATCGAACAGGTGACAGATGTCCGCGACTGGGTCCGCTCGCTGCTTGCGAGCTAAAGGGGCGTCCATGTGGAGTGAATTCCGGATCTTCATCGCCCGCGGCAACGTGATGGATCTTGCCGTCGGCGTCATTATCGGCGCCGCGTTCGGGAGGATTGTCACCTCGCTCGTCGAGGGCATCCTCATGCCGCCGCTCGGCATGCTGCTCGGCCGGGTGGATTTCTCGAGCCTGTTCGCCGTACTCGATCGCGCGAATGGCATCCCGCAGTCGCTGGCCGAAGCGAAGGCGCGCGGAATTCCCGTGATCGCCTACGGCCAGTTCATCAACGATGTGATCGGGTTTCTGATTGTCGCGCTGGCGGTCTTCCTGCTGATCAAGCAGGTCAACCGCCTCAAGGGGTTCGGAGAGACGCCGGAGACCGCGCCAGCGACCAGGGAATGTCCGTTCTGCGTGTCGACGATCTCGATTCGCGCTACCCGCTGCCCGAGCTGCACGTCCCAGCTGGCGTAAGGTTCTATCCGCGCTCCTTCGTGACCATGTGCTGCAGGTCACGCTCGAAGCACGGCAGGTCTTCATCGAGCTCGGCGTTCGGATCCGGATTGAGCCGGATCATCCGCGGCGCGAGCACCCACGGTTGCAGGAAGAACGGGTCTTCCACGGTCGCCTGCCAGCGGAGCATGTTGCCCTCGCGGCGGATCCGCTCGGTGACCTTCATGTCGATCGAGTGGATCCACCCCGGCCATCCGAGCCAGGTTTCGTCGTTGAAATCCACCGTCTCGACGACCAGCTCGTCGCCTTCCCACCGGCCGCGCGACACGCCGTTCCACAGCCCGATCCACTCCGACACCGGCGGCATAGGACGCCCATCGATCGGGATGATCCGGGTCATGCGCATGCCATACAGGAAGATCAGCTCCTTCGGTGTCTGGACGATCTTCTCCGGCGGGCCCATGCGGGGGACGCCCTCGGGCAGGCACCTGAACGCCGGATCCGAGGCATTCCCGTCCTTATCGAGCTGATTGATCTTCTCCCAGTGCTCCGCCTTGTACATCGGCCGGTTGCGGACCGCGCGCTGCGACAGACCGCTGTCGCGCTCGAAGTTGAGAATGGCATGCGCGTAGTTCGCATCGGTGCCCACGGGCGCGGTTTTGTCGATGTCCGGCGCGCGGGTGCGAAGAAGCGCGACGACGCGGTCGTCATCGACCGGAGCCGTATTCGCGTTAATGGCGCCGCCGCCACCGCCGCCGCCCCAGATGCCGCTCAGATCGGGCTTGCCGTCCGCGGTGCGCGGCGTCGGAGCCGCCGGTGCAGTCGCAGTCTGCTGCGCGGCGAGCCCGGCGGTGGATGCCGCAAGAAATCCCGCCAGGAGAACGGACACGGGTGCCTTCATCGTCATCACTCCAGAACACGTCAGGCGTTTACTTCGCGAGGTCCGCTTCGCCGTACACGCCGCGCGTGAACGTGCGGCCGTCGGCAAATGTAATCGACCGCAGGAGGCCGGTGGTCGATCCGTCGCGCGCGGCAAACGCCGTGGCCGTGATCGGGTCGCCAATCTTCGCGCCGCCGCGGGCCGACAGGGGGAAGCCGTTGCGGCGCAGCTGGTTGGCCGCCGCCATCTGAAGCTCCCAGTCCTCTGCTGTGCCGGTCTGCTCGTTCTTGACCGTGATGAACAGCTTGGCGTGCGGGTTAATCCACTCGGTCTTCTTGAGGGTGCCCTTGATGGTCACCGCCGGTTTGTTGATGTCGAACTGCGCCTGAACAGCGTGATGCGCGGCGACCGGCGTCCCGGCGAGCAGCAGACCGCCGACGAGAAATCCGCCCAGAACTCGAGATGCCATAGTGCCTCCAGCTAACGCGTTGAAAATCGGGTCCATTGTGCATCGCGCCGGGGCCTCTGTCCAGACCGCGACAGTGCGATGTCAGGAGGTGCGCAACCGCGAAATAAGCCCCAGCAGGTCACTCGGTAGTGGGGCTTCGAACACCATCAGCCGCCCCGTCCGCGGATGGGTGAACGAAAGTTTTGCCGCGTGCAGCGCCTGGCGCGGAAAGGCAATCGGACGCAGCTCCTCCGGGCCATGGACGTAGAGCCGCTCCCCCACCAGCATGTGGCCGTGCAGACGCGCCTGGATCCGGATCTGGTTCCGCTTGCCGGTCTCGAGCCGCACTTCGACAAGCGATGCGCCCTCGAGGTCCTCGACGACGGCATAGTGGCTGATCGCCTCCTTGCCGTGCTCCTCGCGCGGGTGGGCCTGTTTCTGAAGCAGCGCGTTGGCGTCCCACTTCAGATGATCGCGCCACGTGCCATGCGGCGGCCGCGGATGGCCGTACAGCACGGCGAGATACATCCGCTCCGGCTCGCGCCGCTCGAATTCCGCTTTCAACGCCTCCTGCGCGCGTGCGCTCTTCGCAAACACCACGAGGCCAGACGTATCGCGATCGATCCGATGCACAACCAGAGGGGCGCGCTTCCGCGTCCGCAGGTGAACGGCCAGATGTCCCTGCACCGACGCCGCGTCTTCGCGCTGCGCGAGTGGAACGGTCAGCAGACCCGCGGGTTTGTTGACGACGATGACGTCATCGTCTTCGTACACGATCGCGAGCGACCCGCCCGCGAGGCTGCCGCGACGCCGGCGGGCGCTCCCGGGGCGGTCCTCCCAGTACTGCACCATGTCGCCCTGATGCACGAGACGGCCGGCATCGCGCAGGCGCACTTCGGCACCGTTCAGAAAGAGTTTGCCCTTTCTGATGTATTCGACGACCCGCCCGCGAGACCCGACCCGCCCCGGAGCGGCGAGGAACTTGTCGAGACGCGACCCGGAATCAGTGGCGTCGACGGTCCACGAAGGCTGCTTTGACGTGAGTGGCACTATTCCTGCCCGATCGGCGGTGCATGCTCCAATTCCCAGCTTCGCGCGGGAACGACGCCGATGGGGATGATGACGGGCACACACCGAGGGGCAACCTCGATGTCACGGGCCGATACTGGCTGTGAACGACGAACCGGATGGCGGGCGCCTCTTACGGTTCCTGCGGTTCCTGTTCCTGTTCCTGTTCGTCGATCTGCCAGTCGGCCAGCGGCTGAGGACCGGGCACGATATCCGCGATATCCGGATCGATGCCGTCGGCGGGCCGCTCCTGGCCCTCCTTGCGCTGCTTCAGATCCAGCCGCTTGGCGGCCTTCTCCTTGCGTTTCTCGCTCAGCGCTTTCTCGCGCTCGCGTTTCGCTGCTGTCGGTCGCGCGTTTCGTGCCATGCCTTACTCCCAGGCGTTCAATCCGCATTGAGGCGGAGGTCGGGCCGGCTGACGCCGGCCCCTAATTGTGCATCGTGATTACCAGCGCGGGTCGGTGCGGCGGCCGCCGCCTCCGCCCCTGCCGCCACCACCGCCGCCACGGCCGCCGCGGCCCCGATCGCTGCCGCCGCCGAATCCACCACCGCCGCCGCGCGGCGCTTCCGGACGCGCCTCGTTGACCGTGAGCGCGCGGCCCCCCATCTGGTGGCCGTTGAACTGCGTCGTGGCTTTCTGCGCATCCTCGTCGTTGGCCATCTCCACGAACGCGAACCCGCGGGCCCGCCCCGTCATCCGATCGCGAACGACTGTGACCGTTTCCACTGCTCCCGCTTGCCCGAACAACGCTTCGAGGTCCTGCTCCGTGGTCTCGTATGGCAGGTTCCCGACGAAGAGTTTGCGGCTCATGACCCTGTCCTCCTGCGGCCTCAGCTCTGGCTCGTGAGCGCGAAGATGGGAGTCCGAAGGTTCGGATCCGAACATGCGCAGTAGGCGGGCTCAGCGTCGGGCGGCTCGCACAGCATACCACCGATCAACGGGCCTTCCGGGCGAGGCGGCGTGCTACGATCCGGCTCTGCCCGCGGCCGCATGCGTGATATTTTCCTGAGCGATATTGAAGACGCGGCGCGCCATATATACGACCCCGTTGTTCGAACGCCTCTGGTACAACTCCGCGACAATCTGTTCCTGAAGCTCGAGTCGCTCCAGCCGACCGGCTCGTTCAAATTGCGGGGTGCGCAGAATGCGCTCCGGTCGATCCCCTCCGCCCAGCTCGCCGCGGGCGTGTGGACGGTGAGTGCCGGCAACGCCGCGCTCGGCGTCGCGTACGCGGCGCACCGCGCCGGCGTACGCTGCTCCGTGATGGTGGTCGACACCGCGCCGGCGACCAAGCTGGACGCCCTCCGCCGCCTCAACGCGCGCATCGTGTCCGCGCCGTACGAGGAATGCTGGCGCACCGTCGAGACGCACGGGTCGGAGCGGATGACCGGCGCGTTCATTCACCCCTTCGACGACGACCGGTTCATGGCCGGCAACGGGACAGCCGGCCTCGAAATTGTCGAGGCGCTGCCCGACGTGGACACCATAGTCGCCGCCGTGGGCGGTGGAGGCCTGCTCGCCGGCGTGGCTTCGGCCGTCAAGGCGCTGCGGCCCGGCGCCCGGGTGTTTGCGGCAGAGCCGGCAACAGCCTCGCCGTTTGCCATCTCCCTTGCCCGCGGCCGTGCGAGTACATTCGAAGGGTGGGAGCGCTCGTTCGTCGATGGCGCGGGCGGCCGCTCGGTGCTGCCGAGCATGTGGCCGCTCCTGTCGCGCCTCGCGGCCGGCTCGATCGTCGTCAGCCTCGCCGAAATCGCGGCGGCGATGAAGCTGGCGGCTGAACGCTGTCACGTGATTGCGGAGGGCGCCGCGGCGTGCGCCATCGCCGCAGCGATGACGGACCGCGTCACCGGAAAGGTCGTTGCCATCGTGTCTGGCGGCAATATCGATTTGCCGGTGTTCGCCGCGCTCGTCGGCGCATCCAAGGAGTAGTGAACGGGTGAGTCCGCGCCACGATCTGAATCGCCTCGACGAGCTTGCCCACAACCTCTGGTGGAGTTGGACGCCCGACGCCCGGAACGTGTTCAGGCGCCTCGACTATCCGCTGTGGCGCGAGACGTCGCACAACCCCGTACGGATGCTGAATCTCGTCGCGCCGGAGGCCATCGATCGGGCGCTGGCGGATCCCGCCTGGCTCGCGCTCTACGATCGGGCACTCGCGAGGCTGGAGGCCGCCAGGGATGCGCGCGGCACCTGGTGCCAGCGCGAATGTCCCGAACTTACGGGCAAGACCATTGCGTACTTCTCCGCCGAGTTTGCCCTGCACCAGTCGCTGCCGATCTACGCGGGCGGCCTCGGGGTGCTCGCCGGCGATCACTGCAAGGAAGCCGGCGACCTCGGCGTCCCGCTCGTCGGGGTCGGGTTCATGTATCCGCAAGGCTACTTCCATCAGGAAGTGTCGGCCGAGGGCTGGCAGCAGGAAATCTACGAGAAGCTCAACTGGGATGACGCCCCCGTCCGGAAAGCGGTCACGCCCGACGGCTCGCCCTGCGTCACCGCCGTCCCTCTCGGAAACCGGACGGTGCTCATGTCGGTGTGGGAGGTGCGCGCTGGGCGCGTGACGCTCTACCTGCTCGACACGGACCTGGAAGAAAACGCCCCGTGGGACCGCGCCCTCTCCGCGCGCCTCTACGGCGGCGACCGCGAAACCCGCGTGCAGCAGGAAATCCTCCTGGGCGTCGGCGGCGTACGGGCGCTGAAACTGCTCGGCATCCGGCCGGACGCCTACCACCTCAACGAAGGACACGCCGCGTTTGCCTCGCTCCAGCGCATCCGCGACCTGTGCGAAAGCGGCGCGAGCTTCGATGCGGCGCTCGACCAGGTGCGCCGCACGACCGTGTTCACGACGCACACGCCGGTGAGCGCCGGCCACGACGCCTTCCCCTTCCACACGGTCGAGACCCATCTTGCCGGGGCGTGGGGCGATCTCGGGGACTACCGGGACCGCTTCTTCGGCCTCGCCCAGTACGACAACGGCGGCGGACCGATGTTCAACATGACCGCGCTGGCGCTGCGCACCGCCGGGGCGGTCAACGGCGTCAGCCGGCTCCACGGGGAAGTCACCAGGCAGATGTGGCAGCCGATCTGGCCCGACACGCCGCAGGACCAGCTGCCCGTCGGGTTCGTCACCAATGGCGTGCACGTCCCGACATGGATGTCGTCGGAGATTGCCGCGCTCCTGGAGAAGCACCTGGGGCCCGACTGGATCGATCATCACGACGACCCGGCATTCTGCCAGCGCGTGATGGACATTCCCGACGCCGAGCTCTGGGAGGCGCGCCAGGCGCTGCGCGCGTTCCTGTTCACGTTCATCCGCGAGCGCGCCCGCAATCGCTGGAGGCAGGAGGGTGGCGCCGCCTCGCGCATTGTCGCCGCCGGCACGATGCTCGATCACAGTGCGCTGACGATCGGGTTCGCGCGCCGGTTTACGGGCTACAAGCGGCCCGAGCTGATCTTCTCGGATGCCGATCGGCTCGCCCGGATCCTCAGCGCGCACGGGCGGCCCGTCCAGATCCTCTTCGCCGGCAAGGCGCATCCGGCCGACGATGTCGGCAAACAGCACCTGCAGCGCATCTACCACCGGGCGCTCGACCCGAAGTTCGGCGGCCGCATCGCGTTTCTCGAGGACTACGACCTCCACCTCGCCCACTTCCTCGTCCAGGGATGCGATGTCTGGCTGAACAACCCGAGGAAACCGCTCGAAGCCAGCGGCACGAGCGGAATGAAGGCGGCCATCAACGGCACGCCGCACCTGTCCATCGGGGACGGCTGGTGGGCGGAAGGCTTCACCGGGACCAACGGGTGGCTGATCGAGGGGCAGGCCAACCCGGACGATCACGGCGCGCAGGACTGGGCGGACGCGCAGGCGCTCTACGCCATCCTCGAGGAACAGCTGGTCCCGGCCTTCTACGACCGCGACGACCGGGGCATTCCCCGGCGCTGGCTGAAAATCGTCAAGCACTCAATCCGGACGGTGCTGCCGCAGTTCAGCGCGCGCCGGATGGTCAAGGAATACGTGAAGACGATGTATCAGCCGGCCCTCGGGGAGGTGGTCGGCAAGTGATGGTGCGAAGGTTCGGAGGTGCGAGGCTGCGCTAAGATTGACTTCATGGCTCGCAAGTCCACGGTGGCCAAATCGAAGTGCGCCCTGTGCGGCGCCAAGGACGTCTCAGAACCGCGCGGCGAGGAACGCTACTGCCGCGACTGCTGGGAAAAGAAGATCGCGGTCGAGGAGATCGTCGCCCGCGAATTCGCCCTGAAGCGCTACATCCGCGCGCACAGCGCGGAGAAGTACCTGGTGTACCACTCCACGGTCAAGCGGCCGTGCGGCCAGATCATTGTCGTTGACGATGGCTACGACCTGTTCCTGACGATGGTGCTCTACCCGAACTTCGGGTGGGAGGAAGAGGCGTATCACCTCGAAGGGGACCCCGAGGGACGAACGTTCGGCGAGATCCTCGTCGACGTTGTGGCGACCGAAGTCATCGAGCCGTGGGGCGGCGGCAAATGGCACCTGGAAATCTTCCGGTCCTCGAACCCTGAGCCCGAGGACTGGAACGGCGAAATGTAAACCCATATAATGCCGAGTCGCGTGACGGGAGTACCCGTCCGGGAGGACCTTCATCATGATGTTTGAAAGATTCGCGACGCTGGCCGTGGCCGGCGTCCTCGCAGCAGCAGCAACGGCGGCGGCCCAGGCGCCGAAGCCCGCGACCCCGGCGTCGCCAGCGGCACCGGCCGCCCAGACCGCCAGGCCGCGCCTGGTCGCCCCTGTTCGCGGCGTCGCCCAGATCAACTTCACGAAACCCGTTGTGAAGCGCGGCAAGGTCGGCGGTAAGGACTTCGTCATCACCACCATGCAGATCAAGAACATGGCGACCGGGCCGATCGCCGGGCTGAAGGTGGACGACTTCTGGTACGACCGCGCCGGCGGGCCGCTGCCGAGCGACAGCTATCGCCATCCGCGCCCGCTGCCACCAGGCGAAGTGATTACCGTGACGCTGGAAACCCCGGCCGATCCCCGAATGAACCGCAACCAGTGGCAGTTCTCGCACGCCAACGGCGAGATCAAGCCGACGCTGGTTGGGAAGATGTAGCGAGCCGATCGGCCCACGCGGCGGCGACGGGTATCCTCCACTCGTCGCCGCGCGTATCGCTCATCTCACCCTGATGAGCACGTCGCGACCTGCGGCGACATCTCCGCCTGATGCCCGCGATCGTCCCTCCACGCGAATCACATATATACCCGGCGCGAACTCGCTCAGCGGAATCCGGACGCTGTAGCCGTATCCGCCCGACTGCCCCTGCAGATCGGCCGAGGACCGCTGCTCGCGGTTCTCGAATACGGTGCGGCCGTCGTCGGCTCGCACGGTGGCGCTGAGATCCAGGCTGTGCGCCGGGGCGTTCCGGGCGTTTTCGTAGAACTCGGCGAACAAGGCGACCGTGTCGTTGCGGCCGAATTCACGCAGCGCCGCCATCGGACCCGGCAGCACGTCTCGCAGCGGATCCTGCGCGCGCACCGAGGGCGCGGCGCTCGCCGCGGCCGACGTCACCGCGACGCCGCTCATCGCAAACGGGGCGGCCTGAAAATCGGGCACATCGAGGTCAAAGAACCCGCTGCCGGACCGGTTCGCCCCCTCCTCCGCCGCCCCCACGCGGAGCTGATACCGCCCCGGCGGCAGCTGCACTTCCGAGAGGAGCCGCATGCCCCTTTCCCGCGCGGCCGCCGCCGTCGCCGGCGTCATCTCCATCGTCAGGACATGCTTCTGGCCGGGCCGCACGACGCCCTTGCCGTCGAGCGTCGAGAAGGCGACGACGACGCGGTCGAACAGCAGCCCATTCTTTTCCGCAAACGTGAACCCATCCGCGCGCATCTCGACGGACAGCGCCACCGACGCGTTCGGCGCGGTGCCCTTGAACGCCGCGGCCGACACGGTCAGCAGAATGCCCGTCGTCGGCACCGGGCTGTTAAGCGCCGTGCCCACCGCGGCATCGAGCGGATCGCCGCCCGCAGGGCGCGTGTTCGGCGCGCGTCCGCGCGGCGCGACGTAGCCGCGGCGCGACCGGACCTGCAGGCCCGGTCGCGTCACGCGCACCTCGATGCGGCGGAAGCGGCCGTCGCGCCGATCGTTCGTGGTGGTGTAGCCGAGGACGTAGTACGTGCTGTTCTCGCGAACGACCCGCTCGAACGCGCCCGTGAAGTCGTTGCGGTTGATCGCGGCAAAGCCGCCCGTCTCGTCGGCGAGCACCTGCAGACTCTGCTGTGAAAGCCGCAGGGAGTTGAACAGCGTGCGCTGGAGATTGAAATCGCCCGGCAGCACATCGCTCGGGTTCCCGCTGGCCTCAATCCCCTCTTCGAAGCCACCCAGCCCGCGGGGATCGATCGCGTAAATCGCCATGTTGGCGCGGGTCGCCGCAGCGACGGCCTCGTTCGTCTGCTGAAGAATGATGCCGGCCGACGCATTGTTGATGACGTCGTGGACGTCGTAGCTGATCCCCTCGCTGATAAGCAACATCGATTTCCGCCGGCCGCGGACGCCCTCGAGGAATGACGCCAGATCCCGCACGGCGGTCAGCATCGTCCGTGCGTTGTAGGCGCGCTCCATCTCGAGCGGATCCATCAGCTTCAGATCCCGGTCGCTCGACGGATCGCGAAGCGACGTGTTCAGCGAATCGGCGATCTCCAGCGCCTCGGCACGGACCCGCCGGCCGATGAACCGGTCGACAGCATCGAGCAGCAGACGCCGGTTGTTCGTGAACTCCTGGCCCGCCGTTGCCCGGCCGCTCGTGTGAACGATCGCCGCCAGGTCGTTGGCGCCGAAGCTCCGCTCGATGAACTCGCGGAGAAAGCGCCTGACGCGCGGGGTATTGGTGAAATTCGTGTGAAGATCGTCGAGCACGATCAGGTAGATCCGCCCGTTCACAACCGTGTTGGTCTGGACGTCAGGCTCGATCGGCGCCCCGGCGAACAGCGGCTGGACCCCGCGCTCGATCGGCAGGTCCACCAGCGAAAACGCGGTCACCTTCTGGGGCCGTCGGTCTTCGAGCACCTCGAAGTCAGCCTGGGTCAGGTCCGTGACGACGCGGCCCGCGGCGTCGGTCACGACGGCATCGACTTCGACGTAGTTGACCTCGGCACGGAACGTCACCTGGGCGGCAGCCGCGGTGGCGGCGGCACAGGCCAGAAGCACGGCAACCGGAAGACGAGCAGGCATGGGGCTGACCTCACGGGAATTATAGAACCGACTTTTCCCCGCCGTCTGCCGTCAGAGGGGGTGTGGGACGGGGCGTACGTGGGGCGATAATGGCTGCGTGAGGCTCGACATAGCCGCCGTTCAGCGCGCGCTCAGGACGGACGGGCTGGACGGCTGGCTGCTCTACGACTTCCACGGCTCGAATCCGATTGCCAGCCGCCTGGCGGGCCTGACCGACGGCACGCACATGACGACCAGGCGATGGTTCTACCTGATTCCGGCCACGGGGGAACCGCGAGGTGTGGTGCATGCGATCGAACGCCACAACCTGGACCGGCTTCCCGGCGCGAAGATCGTCTATGCAGGGCGCCACCAGCTGGAAGTGGCGGTGACGGAATTACTGGCAGGCATGTCCACAGTGGCGATGGAGTACTCGGCCGACTGCGCGATTCCGTATCTCTCGCGCCTCGACGCGGGCACCGCGGAAAGCATCCGGCGGCGCGGCGTGACCATCCGGTCGTCCGGCGATCTGGTACAGCAGTTCGAAGCGGCGTGGGACGAGGATCAGTTTGCGTCGCACAGGCTGGCGTCGAGCGCCCTGTATCGGATCAAAGACCGGGCGTTTGCGGCGGTCACCGAAGCGCTCAGGGCACGCGTGGTGCTGACGGAATTCGACCTGCAGCAGCAGATGGTCCGGTGGTTCGAGGACGAGCAGCTCGAGACAGACTCGCCGCCCGTGGTGGCGGTCGGCGCGAATGCGGGCGATCCGCACTACCTGCCGGCGCCAGCGGGCAGCCGCCCGATTGTGCCGGACGAGGTGCTGCTCCTGGATCTGTGGGGCAAGCGGAGGGACGCGGGAGCCGTGTTTGCCGACATCACCTGGGTCGGCTTTACCGGGCGCACGGTCCCCCGGCCGGTGGCCGACGCGTTTCGAGCCATAGTTGAGGCACGCGACGCGGCGGTAACCTTCGTGGACGACGCGTCGCGGGCCGGCCGGGACGTGCGGGGATGGGAAATCGATCAGGCGGCACGGACGGTGCTGATCCGCGCGGGATATGAGGACCGTATCCTGCATCGCACGGGGCACAGCCTGGGAGAGCAGGTACACGGCAACGGCGTCCACCTCGACGATTTCGAGACGCACGACGACCGGCGGGTGCTTCCGGGCGCGGGGTTCACGGTCGAACCAGGGCTCTATTTCGAGACGTTCGGCGTGCGCACGGAAATCAACATCTACCGGAGTTCGCACGCGGCGTTGGTGACGGGGCCGCGCCAGATGGAGATAATGCGTTTAGTGGAGTGAGGACGTTCCAATGACGAATCGTAAGACTACGCTTTTCTACGCTGTGCTCATCGCGGTCGCGTCGCTCGCGGTCGGGATGGTGATTTCGTCCCGGCTGGGCCTGACGCCCCTGTCGTCCGCGCAGACCGCCGCCCCGCCGATGAACAGCGCGCCGATCACCGGCCCGCTCACGGCGACCACGTTCCGTGACATTGCCAAGGCGGTGTCGCCGACCGTCGTGAACATCAGGACCGAACAGCGCCAGCGCGCGCAGGACCTGAGCGACTTTTTCGGCGGCCAGGGCGGCCAGGGCGACCAGGGTGGCGGAAACGATCTCTTCGAGCGCTTCTTCGGCCAGCCGGCGCCGCGCCCGCAGCCCCAGCAGCCGCGCGACGAGGTCGTGCAGGCGGCCGGCACCGGCTTCATCATCGACAAGGCCGGGTTCATCCTGACGAACAATCACGTAGTGGAGGGCGCCAGCCGGATCCAGGTGTCGCTCTACGGCGAGAATGAGGACCAGACCTACGACGCGCGCATCGTCGGCCGCGATCCCCTGACGGACAGCGCGCTCATCGAACTGACCGAAAAACCGGATCACGTGCTGCCGGAAGTGAAGTTCGGCGACTCGGGCCAGACGTTCCCCGGCGACTGGGTTGTTGCCATTGGTAACCCATTCGGCCTGGCGCACACCGTGACGGTCGGGGTGATCAGTGCGATCGAGCGCTCGTTCCCCGTCGCCGCCTCGCGTTATGCGCAGGTCCTGCAGACCGACGCCGCGATCAACCCGGGCAACTCCGGCGGCCCGCTCCTGAATCTCCGTGGTGAAGTCGTCGGCATCAACACCGCGATCATCAGCGAAGGACGCCCCGGTAACGTCGGCGTCGGGTTCGCGATGCCCATCAACGTCGTGCGCGAGCTGCTGCCGCAGCTGCGCGCCGGCAAGATCACGCGCGGCCGGATTGGCGTCGGCATCGGGACGGTGCCCGCTGACGCGGTCGACGAGTTCGGACTCAAGGACCGCAACGGCGCTGTCGTGCTGAACGTGGTGCCGGGAGGCGCTGCGGCGAAAGCAGGCCTGGAGCCCGGTGACGTGATCATCAGTTACAACGGCAAGCCGATTCGCAACCGCGACGAACTGGTCGCGATGGTCACCGCCACGAAGCCCGGCACGAGCGTTCCGGTCCGGGTCGTCCGCGACCGGCAGGAGCGCACGGTCACCGTCAACGTCGAGGAGCTCGACCTCGAGGCCGAGACCACGCAGCGCGCCGCGAATGATCCCAATAACGGCGGGGGCGCCCCGGAAACGTCCAGCGGGTTCGGCATCACGCTCGGCAACATCACGCCCGATGTGGCACAGCGGCTCCGTCTCAGCCGCAACGCGCAGGGCGCCGTCGTGATGAATGTCGAGTCCGGCAGCGCGGCAGCGCGTGCGGGCCTGGCGGAAGGCGACGTGATCGTGCGCGTCGGCCGCGAGACCGTCGCGACGGCCACCGAGGCCGGCCGCGAGCTCGGCCGCATTCCAGCCGGCGGAACGGCGTTTCTGCGCGTGCTGCGCAACGGCGGCCAGGAGACGTTCGTGGCCGTCACCAAGGAGTAATCCGAGGCTGGTAGAGCGCGAAGTCAAACTACGGTTCGACACGCCCGACGGGGCGCGTCGAACCGTCCTCGCCGCCGGCGCGACCCTGCTCCGCAGCCGGCGGCTGCAGGAAGACGCCCTCCTTGATACCACCGACCAAGCGCTGCGCCGGCGGACGTGCGTCCTGCGCGTCCGCACCGAGGCGGGCCGCAGTGTCGTGACGTTCAAGGGCCCCGCCCAGCCCGGCACGATGAAGATCCGCGAGGAGATCGAAACCGCCGCCGGCGACGGCGGCGTCCTGCTGCAGATCTTCGGGCAGCTCGGATTCCGTGTCTGGTTCCGGTACGAGAAGTACCGCGAGGAATACGCCGGCGACGACCTCATCATCGCAATCGACGAGACGCCCGTCGGGACCTTCGTCGAGCTCGAAGGCGGCGAAGCGGCCATCCGCGCCATGACCGCCGCGCTCGGCCGGACCGAAGCGGACTACATGCTCGAGTCCTACCGGGGCCTCTTTCTACAGCACCAGCAGAAATACGGCTACGAGACGCCCCACATGTTTTTCCTCGACGACGACGAATGATTCCTGCGCTGGTGCTCACAGCCGGCCTGGCCACACGCCTGCGTCCGCTGTCGCTGGTGCGCGCGAAGGCGGCGATGCCGGTGGCCGGCGAGCCGCTCGTGCGCCGGATTCTGCGCCAGCTCCGGGCCGCTGACGTCACCGATGCGGTGCTCAATCTTCACTACCTCCCGCATACCATCACGCCGGTCATCGGCGACGGTACGGACCTCGGGGTCCGCGTCAGATATTCCTGGGAGGTGCCGCTGCTCGGGTCAGCCGGTGGCCCGCGGCACGCGCTCGCGCTGATCGGAGCGTCGCCATTCCTGATCGTCAACGGCGATACGCTGACCGGCATTGATATATCCCGGCTCGTGACGGCGCACCGGCATTCCGACGCGCTCGTCACCCTGGCGGTGGTTCCCCGGACCGAGCCGGAACGGTACGGCGGCGTCCAGGTAAATGCCCACGAGGCCGTTGTCGGGTTCACGCGGCGCGGCTCTGAGGATGATTCCTTCCATTTCGTCGGCGTGCAGGTGGTCGAGGCCGACGCGTTCGCGTCGCTGCCGGCTGGAACGCCGGCGGAGTCGGTGGGCGCCCTCTACCCCCGCCTGATGCGAGAGGCGCCGGGCCTGGTGCGGGCGCACGTGTGCGAGGGCGAATTTTTCGATATCGGGACCCCTGCTGACTACCTGCGCACGTCGCTCACGTTTTCGGGGCGCGAAGGGCGCGCGGATGCCTGCGGCGCGCGGGCTCGGGTGGACGCGACCGCCGTCGTGCACGAGTCAGTTCTCTGGGACGATGTGAGCGTGGGAGCGGGAGCACGGCTCGAACGCTGTGTCGTGACCGATGGAGTCGAGGTGCCGGCCGGCACCACGTGGACCGGTTGCTCGCTGCGACGAGCGGGCGGCGAGGCGTCCCCGGGCGAGCGGCGCGTCGGCGACCTGGCGGTGGCACCACTCCAATGACCGACGAACGGCGAATCCAGGGCGGCGTTGATGCCCGTAGCCGCATCGACCACTTCCTGGATCAGACGGGGCTGGGTGGCCGCGGCGCCAGGGTCGTCCCGCTGACGGGCGACGCGTCAGACCGGCGGTACTTCCGCATCCTGGCGCGCGACGCACCGTCGCAGGTACTGGCGGTGCACCCTGGCGCCATCGACTTCGACCGCCTGCCGTTCGTCAACGTCGCGCGGCTGTTCGGTGCGATGCCGGTGCCGGTGCCGCGGATACTCGGCCACGCGAATGCGCTCGGTGTCATGGCGCTCGAGGATCTCGGCGACGTCACGCTCCAGGCGCACCTCGGCGCCGCGTCGCCCGGGGAACATGCCGCGCTCTATCGCGAGGCGGTCTCCCTCATCGCGACGATTCAAACGCGCGGCCGGGACCTCGCATCGCCTGCGTACGTCCCGTACGGCGTGGCGTTCGACGTCGAGAAGCTCACCTGGGAGCTGAACTTCTTTACGAAACACTTCCTCGAAGGCTACCGGGGCGTCGCGCTGGCGACGCCGGAACGTGATGTCCTCGATGCCGAATTCGGCGCGATCGCCTCGGAGCTGGCCGCCGAGCCCCGCGTGCTCTGTCATCGTGACTATCACAGCCGCAACCTGATGCTGCACAACGGGAGCCTGTACATCATCGACTTCCAGGATGCGCGGATGGGACCGGACACCTACGACCTGGTGTCGCTGCTCCGCGATTCGTACGTGGATCTCAGCGAACAGCAGGTACAGGAACTGATTGCCTTCTTCCTCGCCAGGCGCAGCGGGCCGCCGGCAGGCGAGGAGGATTTCCGCCGCCGATTCGACCTCATGGCGCTGCAGCGGAACCTGAAGGCGCTCGGCACGTTCGGATTCCAGGCGGCCTCGCGAGGCAACACGGTCTACATCCAGTACATCCCGCGCACCCTGACCTACGCGCGCGGCAACCTTGTCCGATACCCGCGGTTCGGAAGGCTCCGGGAGCTCCTTGCGTCACACCTCGACGAACTGCGCTGAGACAACGGTCCGGGCCAACACGCGTTGCGCCCCGCTGAGGTCACCATGAGCCGCGGATGACCCGAGTTCGTCTGGGCTGAATCCGCGAGATCCGCTCGATGCGGTCGAGCACATCGCGCCTTCTCCGTTCGACCTCCGTTTCTCCGTTCCTCCTGTGAATCCGTTGCCTCCGCGTTCTCCGACCCCAGAATCCCCCTGTTACCATTAGCTCTGTGAGCGATTACCGCTTCGGCGTCTCGACGCATCTCTTCCACGAATCACGGCTGACGCGTGAGCACCTCGTCCATATCGCGGCGCATGGATTTGAGACCGTCGAGCTCTTCGCCACGCGATCCCACTTCGACTATCACGACGCGAAGGCGGTTGCAGCGCTGGCCGAGTGGCTGGCCGACACGCGCCTCGAGCTGCACTCGGTGCACGCCCCTATTTTCGACGGACTTCGCGCCGGCCAGTGGGTCGGGCCCTTCTCGAACGGCGCCTCGGACGCCGTCGAGCGCGACAAGGCGGTCCGCGAAACGCGCATGGCCCTGGCGATCGCGCGGCGCCTCCCCTGCCGGTTTCTCGTGCTGCACCTCGGGGTTCCCGACGCGGCGCCTGGCGCGGCGGGCGGCAACCGCCCCGACGCCGCGCGGCGGAGCCTCGAAGAGATTGCGGCGGCAGCGGCCGAGGTGGGTGTCGAGGTGGCCGTGGAGGTCATCCCGAACGCGCTGTCGAGCCCCGAGGCGCTCGTGCACCTGCTCGAGGACCAGCTCGAGGACGTCGATGTCGGGATCTGCCTCGACTTCGGGCACGCGCATCTGATGGGCGACCTTGGCGAGGCGATCGAATGCGTGGGAGGCCACCTGCGGACGACGCACGTGCACGACAATCGCGGCCGCGAGGACGACCACCTGGTGCCCTTCGCCGGCTCCATCAACTGGGATATGGCCATGATGGAAACGCAGAAGATTGGCTACGACGGCATGCTGATGTTCGAGGTCGCCGACACGGGAGACCCGGTCGACGTGCTTGCTCGGACGGCTGCGGCGCGCGAACGCCTGGAGAAAACGTTCGTGACCTTCCAGGAACCCTAAGAACCTTAGGAACCTTAGAAACCCCAGGAACCCTAGAAAGCCGCGTGGCCAGGCGTGCGCGGAAACGGGATCACGTCTCGAATATTCGCCATGCCGGTCGCGTAAATGATCGTCCGCTCCAGGCCGAGGCCGAACCCCGCGTGCGGCACGGTGCCAAACCGACGCAGATCCCGGTACCACCAGTATGCCTGCGGGTCGAGGTGCTGCTCGATCAGGCGGCGGTCCAGCACGTCGAGGCGCTCTTCGCGCTGTGAGCCCCCGATGATCTCGCCGATGCCGGGCGCAAGGACATCCATGGCGGCGACGGTCTTTCCGTCATCGTTCATCCGCATATAGAACGCCTTGATCTCCTTCGGGTAGTTCATCACGATGACCGGCCCCTTGACGTGTTCTTCCGTCAGCCAGCGCTCGTGTTCCGACTGCAGATCCATTCCCCACCGGACGGGAAACTCGAACGTCTTCCCGCTTCGCTCGAGCGCGGCAATCGCGTCGGTGTAGGTCATGCGCTCGAACGACGACCGCACAAAGGCCTCGACGCGGGAGAGGCACGTCTTGTCGATCCGCTCGGCAAAGAACTTCATGTCGTCGCCGCGTTCATTCAGGAGCGCGGTGAGGATGTACTTGAGGAACGACTCCGCCAGGTCGGCATCGGCGGAAAGATCGGCGAACGCGATCTCGGGTTCCACCATCCAGAACTCCGCCAGGTGGCGGCTCGTGTTGCTGTTCTCGGCGCGGAACGTGGGCCCGAACGTGTAGACCTTCGAGAGAGCCAGGCAGTAGGTCTCGACGTTCAGCTGGCCACTGACCGTCAGGAACGCTTCCCGGCCGAAGAAATCCCGGCTGAAATCGACGGCGCCGTCCGGCGTGCGCGGCACACCGGCGAGCTTGGCGAAGTCCAGCGTGCTGACCCGGAACATCTCGCCGGCGCCTTCGGCGTCGCTGGCGGTGATGATCGGCGTGTGTACCCAGAAGAATCCGCGTTCATGGAAATACCGGTGGATGGCCATGCTCAGGCAATGACGCACCCGCGCAATCGCCCCGAGCGTGTTGGTCCGCGGCCGCAGGTGCGCGACCTCCCGCAGATATTCAAAGGAGGTCTTCTTCGGCTGAATCGGATACGCCTCGGGATCTTCGACCCACCCGACCACCTCGATCGCGTCGGCATGCACTTCGACCGCCTGGCCCTGCCCCTGGCTCACGGTGAGGATCCCACTGGCGACGACGGCCGCGCCTGAGGTCAGCTTCAGCACCTCGCTCTCGTAGTTCGACAACTGCGCGGGCGCGACGACCTGGATCGGGTCGAAACAGGACCCGTCGTGCACGTGAATGAACGACAGGCCCGCCTTCGAATCCCGGCGCGTCCGCACCCAGCCGCGGACGGTGACCCGGCTCCCCACGGGGGTCTTGCCGCTGATGAGTGCTGAGATGTCGGCGGACGACATACGGATACCTGTATCCTAGACGAACGGGGTCGGGAGTCATTTAACGAGGACACTCGCGGCCGTTCGACTCGGTGTGGCGCAGTGTCCACGTTAAATGACTCCCGACCCCGTTTTTACGCATGAAGATTGGAATGATCTCGCTCGGCTGCCCGAAGAACCTCGTCGACTCCGAGGTGATGCTCGGGCTGGCCCAGCAGGCCGGCCACGAATTGACGCGTGACGCCGCGGACGCGGACGTCCTTGTCGTGAATACCTGCGCGTTCATCGACAAGGCGAAGCAGGAGTCGATCGACGCCATCCTCGAGATGGCCGAGCTGAAGAAGAGCGGCCGATGCCAGCGGCTCGTCGTCGCCGGCTGTATGGGCGAACGCTATCGCGACGAGCTGAAGGCGCAGATCCCCGAGATCGATGCGGTCATCGGAACCGGTGAAGTGCCGGAGATTGTGAACGCCATCGGCGCCGGGATCGGGGATCCGGGATCGGGGATCCGGACGATTCCCCTTCTGCGCTCGAACGGCGAGCCTATTCCTAGAGCCAAGAGCCTACAGCCTTCAGCCTTACCAACCTACCTCTACGACGCCGACACCCCTCGTCTCCTCGCGACGCCGCGCCATTACGCGTACCTGAAGATCGCCGAGGGCTGCGACTACAAGTGCGCCTTCTGCATCATCCCGACGCTGCGCGGCAACTATCGCAGCCGATCGGCCGACTCCATCGTCAGGGAGGCCACCGCCCTCGCCGATCGCGGCGTCAGGGAACTGCTGCTCATTTCGCAGGACACGACCTTCTACGGCATCGATCGCGGGGAACGCGGCGCGCTGGCGCAACTGCTCCGGCGGCTCAATCAGGTCGATGGCCTGGAATGGATCCGCCTGCTTTACCTCTACCCCACGACGATCACCGACGACGTGCTGGCGGCGATTGCCGAGAGCGAGAAGGTCTGCCCGTATATCGACCTGCCCCTGCAGCACGCCTCGGACGGGGTGTTGAAGCGCATGAAGCGCCCCGGCACGCGCGCCGGCTATGAGCGCCTGCTCGATCGCATCCGGCAGCGCGTGCCGAATGCGACGCTGCGCACGACATTCATCGTCGGCTTTCCCGGCGAAACGGCACAGGACTTTGCAGAACTGCTGCGTTTCGTGGACGCCGTGCAGTTCGACCATGTAGGCGTCTTCACGTATTCGCACGAGGAGGGGACGTCGGCCCACGACCTCGATGACGACGTGCCGGCCCGGACCAAGCGAAGCCGCCAGGCTCACCTGATGAAGGCGCAGAAACGGATCGTCGAGCGGGCGCAGAAGAAGCGGGTGGGCACGCGCGCCCGGGTGCTCGTGGATGGTCCGGCTGCCGAGCATGAGCTGGTGCTGCGCGGGCGGCTCCAGGGGCAGGCGCCCGACATCGATCCGATGGTCTACCTCACCGACTGCGACCCCTCCGCGTTCGCGGCGGGCGACCTGATTGACGTGGAAATCGTCGGTCATCGCGGGTACGACCTGGTCGCCCAACCCCTCGGCTGTGTTACAGTTATGGGTCGCACCTAGGTGGAGTAGGACTCCAAGTGGGCTCGTGCCCACTTTTTTTATTTAGACTGCCCTCACGGTCGGCCTCGACGAAGAAATTTGGAGCCTCTGGCGCATATCCGGACCATAGCTGAGCGGGTGACGGCGGAGCGGGGCCTGACTGTGTGGGACGTGCAGAGCCGCCGCGAGGCCGTGGGGCACGTGGTCCGCGTGGTCATTGACCGCCCGGGTCCCGCGGCGACGCCCGAAGACAGCGTGAGTATCCAGGATTGCGAGCAGGTCAACCGCGAGATGAGCACGATTCTCGACGTCGAGGACCCACTGCCCTTTGCCTACACCCTCGAGGTGTCGTCGCCGGGACTGACGCGGCCGCTGCGCGAGGCGGGCGATTACGAGCGGTTCGCCGGACGGCTGGCGAAGATAGTAGTACGCGAAGCGGTGGATAACCAGACGGCCTTCGAGGGCCGGCTGCGCGGCGTCGAGAGCGGCGACGTGCTCCTCGAGGCCTCACACGGACGAATGCACCGGCTGCCGATGCGGCTCATTACGCGCGGACGGCTGGAAGTGGAGTTTTAACCGGTGGGAACGACAGCAATGCAGAACCCATTGATGCAGACGATTGAGGCTCTGGCCAAGGAAAAAGGCATCGAGCCGGAAACGATTGTCACAGCGATCGAAGACGCCGTGCTGACGGCTTCACGGAAGTATTACAAGACCAACGAGAACCTGAAGACGCGGTTCAACACGGAGACCGGCCAGGTCGACCTCTTTGCCATCAAGCACATCGTCGAGGACGTCACCGACGACGCCACGCAGATCTCCCTGCAGCAGGCCCAGGAGCTGTACGGCAGCGAGGCGGAGATCGACATGGAGATCGAGTTCCCGAAGCGGACCGATGTCCTGGGGCGCATTGCCGCGCAGACCGCCAAACAGGTCATCTTCCAGAAGGTCCGCGAGGCGGAGCGCGAGAACGTGTTCGCGGAATACAACGAGCGCGTGGGCGAAGTCCTGAACGCGATGGTCAAGCGCTTCGAGAACGGCGACCTGATCGTCGAGATCGGCCGCGTCGAAGCCGTGCTGCCCCGCAAGGAGCAGTCGCGCGCGGAAAGCTACACCCCGGGCGAACGCATCCGCGCGGTGATCAAGGGCGTGAACCGTGGCGCCAAGGGGCCGCAGATTGTCCTGTCGCGCACGGATCCCGCGCTCCTCATCAAGCTGTTCGAGCAGGAAGTCCCCGAGGTCTACGACGGCACGGTGATAATCCGCGGCGCGGTGCGCGAAGCGGGCGACCGGGCCAAGGTGGCCGTCTATTCGCGCGAGCGCGACGTCGACCCGGTCGGCGCCTGTGTCGGCATGAAAGGCACGCGCGTCCAGGCGATCATTCGCGAGCTGCGCGGCGAGAAGATCGACATCGTCGAATGGTCGGACGACTCGATCCTCTTCGTCACCAACGCCCTCAGCCCCGCCAAGGTGCAGCGCGTGTCCATCGTCGACGACAAGGACCGCGTGATGGAAGTGGTCGTCGAGGACAAGCAGCTCTCGCTGGCGATCGGCAAGAAGGGGCAGAACGTCCGCCTCGCCGCCAAGCTGACCGGCTGGCGGATCGACATCAAGAGCGAGGAAGAGAAGCGCAAGGAAGTCGAGCTGCAGTTCGGCGCGCTGGAGCTTGGCGAGGGCGAGACGGGCGAACAGCCCGAAGCCTCGCTCGAAGAGTCCGCCGAAGAGTCCGCCGATGGGTCCGCCGACGTGTCCGCCATCGCCGACGAGCAGGGTGAAAGCGGTGAGGCGGCGACGGCGGAAGCCGCAGCGCCGGGCGACGAGAGCGATCCGGCGAAAGTGGAAGAACAGAGCTAGGTCGGGAGCGAAGGAAGCGATTTGGCAACAGTCCGGATTTATCGAGTCGCGGAGCTGCTGGGCACGACCAGCCAGGAAGTGCTGGCTCTGCTCAAGCGCGATCACGGCATCGAACTGAAGAGCGCCTCGAGCACGCTCGAGGAAGTCGTCGCGCGCTCCTTCGTCGAGCGCGTCGCGAAGCAGCGGAAGATCGCGCTGCCTGGCCGCGACATGTTTGCCGAAGCGCCTGCGCCGCCAGCGAAGGGCGGCAGCAAGAAGGCGCCGGTCGCCAAGAAGGCCGAGCCGCCCAAGCCGGCCGCGCCGGTCCTCGGTCCTCCGCGTCTCGTCAAGACGATCAAGCCGGCCGTGGCCGCCGCCGAGGCGGACACGCCCGTGGCGGAACCGATCGCCGAGCCGGAGCCCGAGCTGGAGATCGAAGCACTGGCTCCGGTCGTCGAGCCGGCCGCCCTGGTGGCGGTCGTCGAGCCGCCTGTCGTCGAGCCCCCGGTCGAAGAGGTCGCGGACCATCCCGAGCCGGCGGCCGGCACGCCGCCCGGCCGCCCCGCAACACCGTCGGCACCGCGCGTCGTGCCGCCGACCCTGCGTCTGCGGATCGAGCAGCCGGGACAGCCCGTTCAGCCCGCGCGGTCTCTGGCGCCGGCAAAGCGCCCCGCCCAGAGCCAGCCGACGATGCTCCACAAGCCGGCCGCGACGCCGCCGGTGGCGGCAAAGCCGGGCGCGCCAGGCGTCAAGCGTCCCGGCGCCCCTGGCGCCCCGCGGCCCGGGTATCCTCCACCGCCGCGACCGACTACGCCCGCGATGCTTGGCGGACCGCGTCCGCTGCCCTCGCAGCCGATTCGTCCCGCCGGTCAGCAGGCCCGGCCGGGGATGCCGCCGCCGCGGCCGAACTATCCGCAGCGTCCTGGCATGCACCGGCCGATCGGCTCGAGGCCCGTCCAGTCCCGCCGCGAGCGCCCGTCCGCGCCGGCGATTGTCGCCGCTGCGCCGCCGCCGCCCATCACCAGGACCATCACGCTCGCCGAGGGCATGACGGTGAAGGACCTGGCCGATAAACTCGAGATGCGCGTCAAGGACGTCCTCGCCAAGCTGCTGATGAAGCGCATGATGATGACGATCAACAGCACGCTCGACATCGAGACGGCCAAGGACATCGCCCGGGAATTCGGCGCCGAAGTCGAGATGCGGAGCTTCGAGGAAGAGCTCGTGTCCGCCGAGGCCATCGACGCGAACCCGGACGACATCGGGACGCGCGCGCCGGTAGTCACGGTCATGGGTCACGTCGACCACGGCAAGACGTCGCTCCTCGACGCCATCCGTGAGACGCGCGTGGCCGAACGCGAAGCGGGCGGCATCACCCAGCACATCGGCGCATACCACGTCGACGTCGGCGCCGGCCGCAGCGTCGTGTTCCTCGACACACCGGGCCACGAAGCGTTCACGCTCATGCGCGCCCGCGGCGCGAAGGTGACCGACGTCGTCGTGCTCGTCGTCGCGGCCGATGACGGCGTCATGCCGCAGACGCGGGAAGCGGTCGACCACGCGAAGGCGGCGAACGTACCGATCGTCGTGGCGATCAACAAGATCGACAAGCCGGGCTCCAACGCCGAGAACGTCAAGCGGGAACTGGCGGAAATCGGCCTGCAGCCGGAAGACTGGGGCGGCACCGTCGTCATGGTGCCGGTGTCGGCCAAGAAGAAGCAGAACCTCGATCAGCTGCTCGAGATGATTCTGCTCTCGAGCGATATTCTCGAGCTCAAAGCGAACCCGCGCCGCCCGGCATCGGGCACCGTGCTCGAAGCCAAGCTGGACCGCGGCCGCGGACCCGTCGCCACCGTGCTCGTACAGGACGGCACGCTCAGCGTGGGTGACAACTTCATCGCCGGTCCGGTCGTGGGCCGCGTGCGCGCCCTCATCGACGACCGTGGACGCCCCGTGAAGTCGGCGGGGCCCTCGACGCCGGTCGAGGTCCTCGGCCTCACGAGCCTCCCGCAGCCGGGGGATCCATTCCAGACGGTTGCCGACGCCGCCAAGGCGCGGCAGATCGCGACCTTCCGCCAGACGCGCGCGAAAGAACGCGCCCTCGGTGCCAAGGGCGGCCGCCTGACCCTCGAGTCGCTGAAGGAACAGATTGCCGAAGGCGGCATGAAGGACCTGCCGATCATCGTCAAGGCGGACGTGCAGGGCTCGGCCGAAGTGCTGGCGGATACGCTGGCGAAACTCTCGGACGAGAAGGTCAGGATCAACATCATCCGCTCGGGCGTCGGCGCCATCAACGAGTCCGACGTGCTCCTCGCCTCGGCGTCCAACGCCATCGTCATCGGCTTCAACGTGCGCCCGGATCGCAACGCGGCCGACGTCGCGGAACGCGAGCGCGTCGACGTCCGCCTCCACTCGGTGATTTACAACGTCACCGACGAAATCAAGAAGGGGATGGAGGGGCTGCTCGACCCGACGTTCAAGGAAGTGCGCATCGGCGCCGCCACCGTCCGCGAGGTCTTCAAGGTGCCGAAGATCGGCGCCATCGGGGGCTGCATCGTGAACGAGGGCCGCATTACCCGCAGCGGCGACGTGACGGCGCGCCTCCTCCGCGACAACGTCGTGATTCACGAAGGCAGGATCGGGTCGCTCCGCCGCTTCAAGGACGACGTGTCGGAGGTGAAGACGGGCGTCGAGTGCGGTATCGGCCTCGATAAGTACAACGACATCAAGGTCGGCGACGTCATCGAAGTCTTCACGATGGAGCGCGTCAAGGCCACCGCCAGCGCCTGAACCCGGTATGGCCCAGGGACACAGGCCTGATCGGGTCGGCGACCAGATTCGCCAGGAGATCAGCGACCTGCTGGCGCGCGGCGCCGTCCACGACCCCGGCATCGGCTTCATCACGCTGACCCGCGTGCAGGTCTCCGCCGACCTGCAGGTGGCCCACATCTTCTACACGATGCTCGGCGACGAGAAAGCCCGCCGCGACACCGCCAGGGCGCTCGAGCGCGCGACGCCCTTCCTCCGCCGGCACCTGGGCAAGCTCCGACTGCGGCGCGTTCCCGAAATCGATTTCCGCTTCGACCAGGCCGTCGCCCACCAGGACCGCATCGAGCAGGTCCTCCGCGACCTTCACGAAGAGGAACGGCAACGGGCATCCGTTGCTGATGCCGCTGATGACGACGGCGCCGACTAGAGAAGCCGCCCGTCAGCGGGCCGCGGCGGAAATCCGCGTACGCCAGCGCTTCGTGCTGTCGTCCCACGCGCGCCCGGACGGCGACGCGATCGGATCCCAGCTGGCGATGGCCTACGCACTGCGCGCGCTCGGCAAGCAGGTCCGCATCGTCAATCGCGACGCGGCGCCGCCGACGCTCATGGCGTTTCCCGGCGTCGCCGACATCGAGATCGCGGAGCGCGTCGACGATCCCGGGGACGCGGTCATCGTCATGGAGTGTGGCGATCTGTCGCGGACCGGCGTCACGGGATTCGAGCGCGGTTTCATCATCAACATCGACCACCACCTCGGCAACGCGATGTACGGCGCGGTGAACTGGTTCGACGTGTCAGCCGCGGCGTGCGCCGAGATGGTGTTCGACCTCGTGGCGGACCTGGGCGTACCGCTCACGCCGGAGATCGCCATCCACATCTATGTGGCCATCCTGACCGACACCGGGTCATTTCACTATTCCAGCGTCTCGCCCCGCACGTTCGACATCGC
>CAXNKG010000029.1:0-39211 GCA_964202965.1 Vicinamibacterales bacterium | reverse complement strand
CGAGATCGATGAGAAGGGTCTTCTTGCCGCGCATCGCCAGCGCCGCGGCAAGATTTACCGCCGTCGTGGTCTTGCCCACGCCGCCTTTTTGATTGGCAATGGCGACGATCATGTCCGTATGGCTGCGTGGATATGTAGTGGAGGAACGACGACGTCATTCTAGGTATTGTGGAAAGCAGGATCAACTACGAAATACACACCTCCCCAGTCCATCCGCAAAATAGGGTGGGTGCCTGATTGGAAATTGGCGTCTTGGGAGGTGGAAGTTTCCGCGATGTCGGCCGGCCGACCGCCCCCCTCGCGGGGCCGCGGCCGGACTGGCGTCACATCTTGTACTTGCCCAGGTCGTCGGGATCAAGGCTCTCGAGCCACTTCTGCAGCCGCTCGCTGTCGGCGCCGTCCGCGGTGAAGTCCATCGGCTTGGCGTTGTCGATCACCGTCTCTTCCACCAGGATCGGCGAGCGCGTGCGGAGCGCCAGGGCGATGGCGTCGCTCGGCCGCGCATCGACGACGACCGGCTCCCCTTTCACCGTCAGGTGAATGATGGCGAAGAAGGTGTTGTCCTTGAGGTCGGAGACCACGACGCGGTCGACCCGCCCCTCCAGGTCGCTGATGATATTGCGGAGAAGGTCGTGCGTCATCGGACGGGGCGTCGCGATGTTCTCGATCTGCAGCGCGATGGCGTTCGCCTCGAAGATACCCACCCAGATCGGCAGCACGCGCTCGCCTTCCCGGTCCTTGAGGATCACGATCGGCATATTGGTGATGGGATCGACCATCAGCCCCTTGATTGTCATCTCGATCAGCATGGTCACTCCCGCTTCGTACGATCAGATACGCCGGCCTCGAGGCGCCTCGAGGTCCCGCTCACCCCACAACCCGTGAGGCCCGGCCCGGCGAATGACGACCGGAACCGTCCGGCCCACCCACCCCGCCGGATCGGACCCCGGCACCGGCACCGGGAAACTCACAACGGTGTTGTCCCCCGTCCGTCCCGAGACCTCCCCATCTCTGCGCCGGCTGGCTGCGTCGATGAGCACCTCGACGGTCATGCCCACGGCCCGGTCGTTGAGCCGCGTCTGAATCCCGCGCTGCAGCGTCTGCAGGGCGACGATCCGCCGTGTCTTCTCCGCCTCGTCCACGTCGTCCGGCATCCGCTTCGACGCCAGGGTATTCGGCCGCACCGAATACTTGAACGAGAACATGCTGTGGTACTGCACGGCCTCGACGAGGGAGAGCGTCTGGTCGAAGTCGGCCGCGGTCTCGCCCGGGAAGCCAACGATGATATCGGTCGATAGCGCCATCTCCGGAATGGCTTCACGGATCTGCGCCACCAGATCGAGGTAATCCTCACGCGTGTGCCGGCGGCGCATCGCCTCCAGCACGCGCGTCGAGCCTGACTGCACGGGCAGGTGCATGTGCTTGCACACCTTGGGAAGGATGCGCATCGCCTCGATGAGCCGGGACCCGGTATGCCGGGGATGCGGGCTTGCGAACCGGACCCGCTCGACTCCGGGAACGTCGCTCACCTCCGCCAGGAGCTGCGCGAAGTCGCACGACGGATCGTCGGGGGCCTGGTAGTGGTTGACGATCTGTCCGAGGAGCTGCACTTCCGGATGTCCTGTCGCCACGGCCTCGGTCACATCGGCCAGGATGTCCGCCCGGGCGCGCATCCGCTCGTGTCCGCGCGTGTACGGCACCACGCAAAATGCGCAATAGTCGTTGCACCCCTCGATGATGGTCACGTAGGCGCGGACCGGGTCCACCCGGTGCGCGATCCCCAGGGGAAAACTGACGTCATCCATCGGGCTGATGTCGACCGAGGCGACCGGCGCGTGTCCCGGGCGGAGGCGAGGGGCCTCGCCGGCCCGCTCCACGAGGGCCGGCAGCATCTTGAGGCGCTGCGTCCCCAGGACGACATCGATCATCTGCCCGTTGGTTCTCTTGAGGAGCGCCGCGCCCTCCTGCTGCGCCACGCATCCGGCGACGGCGACGACCGGTCGGTGGCCGGTCTCCTCGCCGAGGACGCGCAGCTCGCCGAGCCGGGTATACAGCTTCTCCTCGGCATGCTCCCGCACGCTGCAGGTGTTGATGACGATGACGTCGGCGTCGTGTTGATCGTCGGCCGGCTCGTAGCCGGCCTGGTCGAGTAGGCCGGCCATCCGCTCCGAGTCGTGGACGTTCATCTGGCAACCGAACGTTTCGATGAGGTATTTCCTGGCCATGGATTCAGCGGGCCGACCCCGAGATCGGCGCCTACATCTTCGCAGGCTTTCGGGATCCCGATCTTCGCTGGGCTTTTTGAGGACTTTCGCTTTCGTCTTTCGCTTTCGCCCCGGAGGAAACGGGGCCCCGCGCGAAGGCGGCGCCCGCAATCATTTCCCTGGCGGTCGACCGAACCGGTTCGGTCACCGTCGCTCCGCCGATCATCCGCGCGAGCTCGTCGACGCGCTCGGACTCCGTCAGCGCCTGGACCGACGTGATGGTCCGGCCGCCGCGCACCGCCTTCTCAATCCGGAAATGCGTGGTCGCCCGGGCGGCGATCTGCGGAAGGTGGGTGATGCAGAGGACCTGAAAGCGGCTCCCCAGCGACTGCAGCCGGCTCCCCACCACATCGGCGACGCGGCCGCCGATCCCGGCATCGACCTCGTCGAAGATGAGCGTTTTCCCTCCGCCAAATAAATGGGGTCTGACCCCATTTACCTGGTCGGCCGCGAGCGTCTTGAGCGCGAGCATCACGCGCGACAGTTCGCCGCCAGACACAATCCGGGCGAGCGGCCTGAGGTCCTCGCCGGGATTGGGCGACAGAAAGAACTCCGCCTGGTCGATGCCCCGCTCGCTCCAGCCCGCCGGGTCCAGTTCGCGCTCATTGAAACGCACCTCGAACCGGGTTTGCGCCATGGCCAGCTCCCCCACCAGTTCTTCCAGGGTGCGGGCAAACCGGCCGGCCGCGTCGCGCCGTCGCCAGGAGAGATCCCGCGCCGCGGCCAGGAAGGTCCCCGTGGCGGTCTCGAGCGCTGCCTCGAGGTCCTCGGCGCGGCCACTCGCGCCGGTCAGCAGATCGCGTTCACGTCCCAGCGTGCGGCCGCGCTCAATCACGTCGTCCAGCGTCGGGCCGTACTTCCGCTTGAGCCGCTCCAGGAGCGCAAGGCGATCCTCAACTTCCTGCAGGCGGCCTGGCGATGCGTCCACGCCGTCGGCGTAGCTTCGCAGGAAAAACGCGAGGTCTTCGAGCTGGCCCTTGATGCCCTCCCGCGCCTCGGCGTACGGGACAAAACGCGGATCGATCCCGGCGAGTTCCCCTACGCGCTTCCAGACGCCCCCAAGCGCCGCGAGCGCCGCGCTGTCGCTCTCATACAGTGCGGCGTAACTCTCCTCGCACAGGCGCTGGACGCGCTCCGCGCTTGCCAAGACCTGGCGCGTCGCCGCGAGGGTGTCATCTTCGTGCGCGGCCGGGGCGGCCTTTTCGATCTCGCCGAGCTGAAAGGCAATCAGGTCGAGCCGCGCGGCCTTCTCGCGAGAGTCCATCCGCGATCGCTCGAGCTGCTCACGCAGCGTCCGCACCGCCACCCACGCGTCGGCAACGATTTGCACCGGCTGGTCGAGGCCCGCATAGGCATCGAGGAGCGGCAGGTGGGTTTGTGGATCGAGCAGCGCCTGATGCTCGTGCTGTCCGTGCAGTTCGACGAGCCGCGCCGACAGGTCGCGAAGGGCGCCGGCGGTCGCGAGCGCGCCATCGATGAACGAGCGACTGCGGCCCTGGCTCGATAGTTCGCGCCGGACGACGACCTCCCGGGCGCCTGTCCCGAACGAAGCCGAGGGGACTGTGCCGGGCGACGCCGGGGAGGCTTCGAACAACGCCTCGATCGTGGCCTGTGATTCGCCAGTGCGGACGAGGTCGGCGGAAGCGCGGCCACCGAGGAGCAGGCCGACGGCCTCGACCAGGATCGACTTGCCGGCGCCAGTCTCGCCCGTGAGGACGTTGAAGCCTGGCTCAAACTCGACCTCGACGGCCTCGATCACCGCGAGGTTGCGAATACGGAGCAGGCGGAGCATTGCGCGGGGAAGTTCCATCCTATCATTGCTTTGACTGCATTCCTGGTGCGTGCTACGCTGGCCCGTCTGCGCCTTCCCAGCGGCGCGCGTCCGACGTTCGGAGGCTTCGTTGCGCACGCTCGGCTCCCTACTCCTCGCTCTGCAAGTGCAGGCCGACGGCGCCCCTGTTCCCGGGAGCGGCGATCTCGTCAGGCTCGTCGCCGAGACTACACCCGTCAATCAGGCGGTGCTGGTCATCCTGGTCCTGTTCTCCGTCGCCTCGTGGGCGATCATCTTTCAGAAGTTCTGGTCGTTCCGGCGATCGGAGCGCGATACCGCGCGCTTCCTCGACGTCTTCCGCCGCAGCAGCAAGTTCTCTGAAGTCCAGGCGGCGTGCCCGTCGCTGCCGGCCACGCCGCTCGTTGGCGTGTTCCAGGCCGGCTACGCGGAAATCAACGCCCAGTTCCGTGTCACGAGTCCCGGTGCGGCACCCGCGTCCAGTCCGCAGGCGCCCGCTGCGCGTCCTCTTTTGAAGAGCCTCGACGGGGTCGACCGCGCGCTCATCCGCGCGGCCACGACGGAGATCAGCAAACTGGAGCGCCGGATGACGTTCCTCGCGACGACAGCCGGCGTCACCCCGTTCATCGGCCTCTTCGGGACCGTCGTGGGTATCATGATTGCGTTCCAGCGCATCGGCGCCACCGGTTCGACCAATCTGGCGATTGTCGCGCCGGGCATCAGCGAGGCCCTCATTGCGACGGCCGCCGGGCTTTTCGCGGCGATTCCGGCCCTCGTCTTCTATAACCACTTCACGCACCGCGTGAAGGAGTTTTCCGCCGCGATGGATGATTTCGCGCTCGAGTTCCTGAACATCGCCGAGCGCAATTTCACCTAGACGCAAGGCGATATCTACATGCCGAAGGTCATGGCATCGGCGCCCAACGCAGGGGGGCGCCACCAGCGCGGGCGACGGGTTTCACCGACTCTCTCCGAGATCAACGTCGTTCCGCTCGTCGACGTGATGCTCGTCCTGCTCATCGTCTTCATGGTGGCCGCGCCGATGCTGCAGCGCGGCGTCGAGGTCGACCTGCCGGTGGCGAGCCGCTCTCAGGAAATTGCCAGCGACCGCCTGTTCGTCGACCTGCCCGTGACGTACCGCGAGGACCGCCGCGTGTTCATCGAGAAGGAAGCGGTCCGTCTCGACTTCCTGGCGGAGCGGGTCCGCCAGATGATGCTGACGCGCAGCGACAAGCTTGTCTACCTGCGCGGAGACGGCGAGGTCAACCTCCAGGAACTCATGGAGGTGTTCGACCGGCTCAAGGAGGGCGGGGTCCAGAACGTCGGCATCATCTCCAGGCTGCCGGGAGAACAGTGAGCGAGGTCAACGACGTCATCGTCGCGCGGCAGCAACTGACCGAGCCGCTCGGCGGCGTGCTCGTCTGGTCGGTCGCCGCCCATGTGGCGCTCGTCGCGGGGCTGACGCTCGGGGTTGACTGGAGAGCGACGGCTGAGCCACCGCCGCGAACGGTCATGACGATCAGCCTGGCCGGCGCGCCCGGACCCCGGGCGGGCGGGATGACACCGATGGCGGGACGGGAGATCGCCGCGCCCGCGCCGAAGCCGGCGCCCGTACCGGCGCCGCCTAAACCTGCCGCGCGCGCGGCCCTTCCCGCGCCGAAGCCCCGCCCGGCGCCTCCCGCGAGGACGACGCGTCCCCCCGCGGCGAAGCCCGTGGACGAGGAACCGACGCCGGGCGCGACACGGACCGAGACCGGGGCCCGCGGGCAGGGATTCGGGCTCTCGACGGGCGGATCGGGCGGCAGCGGCGTGCAACTGGAAGTGGGTGATTTCTGCTGTCCGGACTACCTGCAGCAGCTCGTCGGGCTCGTTCAGCAGAACTGGCAGCACAAACAGGGCGTGGCGGGCTCGACCGTCATGCGATTCACCATTACGCGTCGCGGGTCCATTGAAGGCGTGCAAGTATTCCAAACGAGCGGGTTCCTGGCGCTGGATCTCGCGGCGCAGCAGGCGCTGCTGCGCACGCGACTGCCGGAGTTGCCGCCGCAGTATCCCAACCAGACGCTGACCATGCGCGTCACATTCGAGTATCTACGGTGAGACACATGAAGAAGTTGCTGGGAGTCGTCACGGTGCTCGTCGGTGCCGGCAGCCTGCTTGGCGTCGCCGCGCAGAACCAGACGCCCGCGCCCGCCACGCAGCAGCCGTCAGAGGTCGCGGTGGTCATCAGCGGTGACCCGGGGACGCCCCCACGCTATGCCATTCCCGATTTCATCGCGGCCGCGCCCGATGCCGCCGCGGTGGCAAAGACGCTGGGCCAGGTGCTCTGGGACGATCTCTCCTTCGAGCGCGAGTTCTACCTCATTCCGCGCGACACGTATGCCACGGTGCCGGTGGCGCGAACCGCGCAGCAGATTCCCTTCGACGCGTGGCGCGAGCTGGGCGCCGACGGCGTGGTCTTCGGGACCGTACAGAAGACGGGGACGACCGTGCGCGTCGAAGTGCGTCTCTATAGCGTGCGCACGCGCCAGCAGGTGTTCGCGAAGGAGTACACGGGGACCGACAGCAACCCGCGGTTGTACGCGCACACGATTGCGGACGAAGTCCATCAGCAGCAGCGCGCGCTGCGGGGCGTCGCGCGGACCAGGCTGGCGTTTTCGTCGGATCGCAACCGTGAGCGGATCGGCGGCGGCGTCCAGGATCGCGACGTCAAGGAGATCTATATCGCCGACTACGATGGGGCGAACCCGCGCCGGATTACGACGAACCGCACGCTCAATCTGACCCCCGTCTGGTCGCCCGACGCGCGTGGGATCGCGTATACGTCCTATCGGCGCGGTTATCCCGACCTCTTTATCGCGATGATTTACCAGGGCGTCCAGCAGGAGCCGACCAAGGGCGGCACCCAGAACTGGCTCCCGATGTTTTCGCCCGACGGGACGCGCATCGTCTTCACGTCGAGCCGCGACGGGAACTCGGAACTCTACATCTCCGATCGCGACGGCTCGGGACTCCGGCGGCTGACAAACCATCCTGCCATCGACACGTCGCCGACCTGGTCGCCAACCGGCACTCAGATCGCGTTCACATCCGACCGGGCCGGCCAGCCGCAGATCTACATCGTCGGCGCCGATGGATTGAATCTCCGGCGTCTCACCACGGCCGAGTCGTACGCGGATCGGCCGACGTGGTCGCCCGCCCCGTTCAATGAAATCGCGTTCGCGGCGAGAACCGGGCCAGGATACGACATCAAGATTTACGACCTGGCGACCGGCGTGACGCGCCAGATCACCTTCGGCGAGGGAAGCAACGAGAGCCCCGCCTACGCCCCGAACGGGCGGCATCTGGCGCTCACATCGACGCGCAGCGGCCGCACGCAAATTCACACCATCGGCCGCGATGGCAGGGGCGCGAAGCAGATTACCCGCGACGGCAGCAGCTACACCCCCGCATGGTCCAACTGATGAACACCCGTCTTCTCGTCCTGATGCTCGTCGTCGCGGTTGGCGCCGCGTCCTGCTCGCGCCGGCAACCCCCGATCACCGCCCCCGCTCCGGCGCCCGCGCCACCGCCGGCCGCAGCCACCACACTTCCACCGCCACCCGCGCCGACGCGCGTGGAAGACGCGCTGCCAGTGCCCTCCGAGCCGCTCGGTGAGGATGCCATCGGCAACCGGACGCTGGACGACCTCAACCGGGATTCCCCCTTCACGCCGGTGTTTTTTGGGAACGACAGCGCGGAGCTCGACGATGGCGGACGTTCGGTGGTGGTCGGGAGCGCGGGACTGCTGAAGAAGTACTCGACATGGGTGGTCACGGTCGAAGGTCACTGCGACGAGCGGGGCACGGCCGAGTACAACCTCGCGCTGGGCGAGCGCAGGGCCGTGGCGGTGAAGACATATCTGGTCTCGCTGGGCGTGACTCCGGACCGGATTCGTACGGTGAGTTACGGCAAGGAATTCCCGTTCGATGCGGGCCACGATGAAAAGGCGTGGGCCTCGAACCGCCGGGCTCAATTTGTTATCACGGCGAAGTAACATGGGCATTGCCATGAGGCCCAAGGACCGCGCATGACGAAGAGGATCGTCCCGGCGCTCGGCGTGCTCGCGCTGTTTCTGGCGTCGCCCGCCACGGGGCAGAACCGCGAGCATCAGCAGATGGCCGCGGAGCTCCGGATGCTCCAGGAACAGTCCCAGCAGCTGGCCATCACGCTCTCGACGCTGAATCAGGTGCTGGTCGAGTCGATCACGGCGCTGAACGCACGGCTCGAGGACAGCAACAACGCCCTGAAGAAGGCGTTCGCCGACCAGAAACTGCTGATCGACAACATGGCCAGGGATGTCGGGGTGGCCCGCGAGCGGGCTGGCGACACCAACGTCCGCATCACGTCGCTCCAGGAAGAGGTCGAGGCGCTGCGCGCCGCCGTGCAGGCATTCCAGGAGGCGGCTGCGGCTGCGGCCCTGGCGGCCGCGACGCCGGTCGATCCGAACGCGCCCGTTGATCCGGCGGCCCCGGCGCCCCCGGCCGCCCCGGCGCCCGTGCCGCCCCCCTCTGCGCCGCTCCCCTCCGCGGCCGGTCTCTCACCGACGCGCCTCTTCGACACCGCGCGGGCCGACTTCTTCGCGGGCCAGTGGGACAGCGCCATCAGCGGCTTCCAGGCATTCCTGAAGGCGTTTCCCAAGTCTGAACTCGCCGATGACGCGCAGTTCAATATCGGGGAAACCTATTACTCGCAGAACAAGTGGGTGGAGGCCGTGGCCGAGTACGACAAGGTGATCGAGGCCTATCCGGGCACCAACTCGGTCCCCCTCGCATACTACAAGCGGGGCATGTCCCAGGAGCGGCTCGGACAGACCGACGCCGCCCGCGCGTCATGGGAGACCGTGGTCAAGATGGCGCCGGAGAGCGACGCCGGACGTCTCGCGAAACAGCTGCTGAGCCGCGCCCCCGCACAACCCCGCTAGGGTCGACCTGCGCTTTGACCTGCTCTGTCACGCCCACCGAGCTACACTGAGCCAATATGGGAAGCGTCAATAAAGTCATTCTCGTGGGCAATCTCGGCAAAGACGCGGAGTTGCGCTCCACGGCAGGCGGGGCGTCAGTCTCGACGTTCAGCATGGCGACCACCGAAGTGTGGAACGACAAGCAGGGCCAGCGACAGGAAAAGACCGAGTGGCACCGCATCGTCCTGTGGGGCAAGCAGGCCGAGTCGCTCCAGGAGTACCTCGTGAAGGGGAAGCAGATCTACGTCGAGGGCCGCCTCCAGACCCGGCAGTGGGACGACAAGGACGGCAACAAGCGCTACACGACGGAGATCAAGGCGGACCGCATCACGCTGCTGGGCGGCGGTGGCGGCGCGGGCGGTGGCCGCAGCATGGACCGCGGCGGCGCGCAGCCGTCAGCGCCGGACGAGCCGCCGATGGATCCGATTACGGACGACGATATTCCGTTTTGACGCAGTGGGTAGTGGGCAGTAGGAACTTCTCCGTTCCTCACTGCCTACCGCCTACCGCCTACTGCCTACTTTCTTCCGTACTGATCCTCGAGCCTCACCACATCGTCCAGCTCGGGCGTTGACACCTCGAGGATGTCGCAATCCTCGATCGCGGTCATGCGGTGCACGGTCTTCGGCGTGACGTGCACGGCGTCTCCTGGCTGCATCTCCTGCTTCGTGAGCTGCCCGTTCCGCTCGATCTCGAACAGCATCCGTCCGCTGTGCAGGTAGATCGTCTCGTCCTTGATGTTGTGGTACTGGAGGCTGAGCGCGTGCCCGGCCTTCACGTGCAGGATCTTGCCGACGTAGCGTTCGGTCTTCGCCCAGTGAAGCTCGTACCCCCACGGCTTGTCCACGCGAGTCAGTGACATATCAGGAATCCCTGTGTTGAACCCGGATCTTGACGCCCTTGACGGCCGCCAGTGAGTGCCGGAGCGCCTCCGCCATCATCACCGAGCGGTGGCGGCCGCCGGTGCAGCCTATCGCCACCGTCAGGTAGCTCTTCCCCTCCTGCACGTACTGCGGCAGCGCAAACCGCAGGAATCCCTTCAGCCGATCGAGGAACTCCACGGTGGCGGGAGACTTCCGCATGTACTTGACCACGGGCGCATCGCGACCGGTCAGATCCCGCAGGCCTGGCACGAAGTGGGGGTTTGACAGGCACCGCACGTCGAAGACGAGATCGGCGTCGATCGGCAGGCCGTTCTTGTAGCCGAAGCTCACCAGATTGACGATCATCTGCGCACGCGTCCGGCCACCCCGCGACATCTGCATGAACCGCTCGCGGAGCTGGTGCACCGTCATATTCGACGTATCGAGGACCATGTCGGCCATCGACCGGATGGCATCGAGCTTCTGCCGCTCTTCGGCAATCCCCTCGCTGACCGACCGGTCGGCCGCGAGCGGATGCGGACGGCGCGTCTCGCTGAACCGCCGGACGAGCGTCGAGTCCGTCGCCTCGAGAAAGATCAGCGCCGGCTTCAGCTTGCCGCGCGCCTTCAGCTGGCGGAAGACGCGCGGAAACTCCTTCACGAATCCGCGCTCGCGCACGTCGACCACGATCGCGACCTTCGAGAGCCCGGCCTCGTCGTCCGAGGAGAGCCTGGCCATCGTCGGAATCAACTGCGTGGGGAGATTGTCGATGCAGAAATAGCCGAGGTCTTCGAGCGCGCGGACCGCCTGGGTCTTCCCCGCCCCCGACAGGCCGGTCAGGATGACGAAGCGGCGAGTCTCACGGGCAGGCGGTGCTTTCCGTGGCGCTGTCCGTCGCGCGGTGGTCACCCGTGTATTGTGCCCTAGGCGTCGGGTTCGATCAGGCCGATGTGACCGTCGGGGCGGCGGAAGAGCACGGTCACGGCATCGTTGACCGCGTTGCGGAAGACGACGAGCGCGTCCTTCCCCGCCACCAGTTCGAGCGCCGCGTCCTCAATCGACATCGGCTTCACGGCCATGCGGCGCGCCCTGATGATGCGCACCGTGCCGTCACCGCCGGCGGTCCTGGCAGGACGGCGCCCAGCGTGCTCCGGTCGCGGCGCGGCGGACGCCGGTCTGGCCGCGGAGACGCCTTTGCGCTTGCCCTCCGTCCAGCGGCTTTTCAGCGTCTGGGCCTGGTGCGCCACCTTCTCCGCCGCGGCGCCCAGCGCCAGAGACACGTCCGGGCCAGAAGCCTCGCCGTGCAGGAAGTGATCGCCGCGCGCATGGAGCGTCATCTCGACATGATGCCGCGCCTTCTCGCGCGTGACGACGACCTGCACCGACACGATGCTGTCGTTCAGCAGTCGCGTCAAGCGGGCGATCCGCTGCTCCACGAGCTTGCGGAGGGCGGGGGTGATGGATACGTGCCGACCGGTCAGTTCGAGGCGCATACACCTGTGCGGCTTCGGGCTTCCGGCTGGGGGCTCCGGGAGTGCTCGTCCTGAAGCCTGAAGCCCTGGGCCTGAGGCCCTAATAGAGCACTTTCCGCTGGTTGGACGTTGGAATCTTGAGCTCTTCGCGATACTTGGCGATCGTCCGGCGCGCCAGTTCGAGCCCTTCGCGCTGCAGGATGCTGACGATCTTCGAGTCGCTCAGCGGCTTGCGCGGATCTTCCTGCTCGATGATCTTGCGGATGCGCTGCTTGATGGTGACCGACGACACCGCGTCGCCGTACGCGCTCGCAATGCCGCTGTGGAAGAAGTACTTCATTTCGAACACGCCTTGCGGCGTGTGCATGTACTTGTTCGTCACGACGCGGCTGACGGTCGACTCGTGCATCCCGATGTCGTTGGCGACGTCGCGGAGCACGAGCGGGCGCAGATACTCGATGCCGTGATCGAGGAACTCGCGCTGAAACGTGAGGATGCTCGTGGCCACCTTGTGGATGGTCTTCTGTCGCTGCTCGACCGACTTGATCAGCCAGAGCGCCGAGCGGAACTTGTCTTTGACGTAGGCGCGCGTCTCGTCGCTGTTTTCGGCGCTCTTGTCCAGCAGCCGGCGGTAGACAGGACTGATACGCAGCTGCGGAAGCCCCTCCTCGTTCAGCACGGCGACGTACTGCTCCTCGACCTTCACGATATACACGTCGGGAATCACGTACTGCGACTGTGACGGGTTGTACCGGCTGCCCGGCTTCGGGTCCAGGTGGCGGATGAGCTCAATATGCTGTTTCAGGTCGTCGATGGAGATCCCCAGCTTGCGAGCCAGCTCCGGCACCTGGTGGTTCTGCAGGAGCCGCATGTGGTCAGTGATGATCTTCTCCGCAATCGGATCCTCATTGGTGCGCCGCAGCTGCAGCAGCAGGCACTCCTGCAGGTCGCGGGCGGCGATGCCGATCGGATCAAAGCTCTGCACGAGCTGGAGCGCCTGCTCGACCTGCTCAATCGTCCAGGGGCCCATGGCCGCCAGTTCCTCGACGGTCGCCACCAGCTGGCCGTCGTCATCGAGGTTCCCGATAATCGCTTCACCGATCTCGCGGATTGCCGCCTCGTCGGCCTGCATCGAGAGCTGCCAGAGCAGATGGTCCGACAGCGATACTGAACTCGAGAGCGTATTCTCGATGGGAGGGAGTTCTTTGACTTCGGTGGGGGTGTGCGGTCGGTAGCCGTCGTCCAGGTAGTCCCCGAAGAAGTACTCGTAGTCCTGATCGTCCCACGTGTCCGTCTTGTCCTGCGTGGGCTTCTCTTCCGGCTTGTCCTGCGCCGCTTCGACCGGCTGAAGCTCCTCCGTGGGGACTTCCTCGAGCAGCGGGTTCTCCACCATCTCCTGGTTGAGGAGCTCCGACAGTTCGAGCGTCGACATCGGCAGAAGCTTGATCGCCTGCTGGAGCGACGGCGTCAGAATCAGCTTCTGAACGAGCTTGGTGTGCAGCCTCTGCGAAATAGCCATCTAATCGGCGCCCACGCTCATCACTAGAAACCATATTAGACCATCTCCCGCGCGGCACCCGCATTTCCTGCCGTGCTAGTCGAGACGGAAATCTGCTCCCAGATAGATGCGGCGGACCTCTTCATCCGCCGCCAGCTGGTCAGGTGTCCCGCTCTTGAAGATGGCTCCGTCGTGCACGATGTAGGCCCGGTCGGTGATGCGGAGCGTCTCGCGCACGTTGTGATCCGTGATCAGCACGCCGATGCCCCGCTCCTTCAGATGAAAGATGATCGTCTGCAGGTCGGTCACCGCGATGGGATCGATGCCGGCGAACGGCTCGTCGAGGAGCATGAACCGCGGTGAGACCACCAGCGCGCGCGTGATCTCCACGCGCCGCCGCTCGCCACCCGACAGCGTGTGCGCCGGCGACCTGGCGAGCGACCCGAGATTCAGCTCCGCGAGCAGTTCCTCCAGCCGGCGCCGGCGTGCGGCGCGGTCGAGGTCGAGCGTCTCGAGGATCGCCATGATGTTCTGCTCGACGGTAAGGCCCCGGAAGATCGACGGCTCCTGCGGCAGGTACCCAATCCCCTTCCGCGCGCGGACGTACATCGGGTCATCGGTGACGTCTTCGCTGTCGAGCACGACGCGTCCT
This sequence comes from Vicinamibacterales bacterium, assembly GCA_964202965.1. GTDB lineage: Bacteria > Acidobacteriota > Vicinamibacteria > Vicinamibacterales > UBA2999 > CAXNKG01. The sequence continues at coordinate 25,671 of CAXNKG010000029.1, read as the reverse complement.
GCGTCGGGAGGGGTCAGTCCGACGGTCATGTAGAACGTGGTGGTCTTGCCCGCGCCGTTCGGACCCAGCAGACCGACGACTTCGCCGGACGAGACGTCCAGGCTCACGCCCCGGACCACCGTCCGGCCGCCATAGGCTTTCACCAGTTCGTGCGTGCGAAGCGTCGACATCAACGGACGGGCGTGGGGGGGCAGGCCGCGCCGCGGCTGGACCGGGTCCGCACTTCTTCGTTGCCATCAACAATGATCCGGTCCGCGGTTCGGAAGAACGTCACGGTCCGGCCGAGGGTTTCGCGGCACTCCTCGACGATTCTGACCGGCACGGTTGGCACTCCGATCATCACGTAGCGCTCCTCGCCCGCGTGATAGGTGAGGCGATCGCCGGTGGCGATCCGGGTGTCGAGGCGGACGTTGACGGCGGTGTACGCCTCCAGCCGCTCAATGCGCGATTCGGTCTGTGCGAGGATCACGTCGATCCGCGCGCCCTGCAGGTCGCCCTGCGGGCCGCTCAGCTGGGACAGACCGCCAGGCGCCCGCGCGGCGACGGCGATGGGAACAGGCCCCGGCGGCGTGACAGCCCCGACCGCCGGCGGCGGTGACGCATACGAAATCAGCCGCAGGGCCTCTTCGTATCTGATCTCCTGGGCACGGCCGATCGACACACCAGACTCGAACACCATGTTCGAGCGGGCCGCGCCGGTCGCCACCAGGTCACCGCGACTGCGATCGAGCACGAGCGTATCGGCGCGAATCGCCGTCTCGCCCTGCCAGAGCGTGGCACTCCCCGAGTACACGGCCCGCCCGCCGGCACCTGAATAGTCCATCGCATTCGCGTTCACATTCACCGGCGTCGCCTGCTGAAAGAGGCCCGGCAGGCGGGTCGCGTCGCCAGTCCCGAGCGCAGCCGAGGGGCCGGCGCCGGCGCGCGCATTGCGGGGCTGGAGCACCGTCTTGACGGCGCCCGAGGCAAGCATGCGCGGACCGGCAAGCGTGATGTTGATGGACGCCGCCTCGATCTGCACCTGCGCGTCCGCCACGCGCGGGCCGCCGCCGGCGTCGGTCCCGGTGACCGTCAAGGTGCCGCCCGCCGGGTTGTAGTCGGCCTGGGCACCCGACGCGTCCAGCTCGCCTTCGGCAAACCGGACCGCGCCGGCGAAGAGCGCCTGCGTCACCGCGTCGCTGGCCAGGCCAATCTGCAGCGTGTTGGAGCGGGCGGTCCGTGCGGCCTGTCTCGCCTGCGCCGCCTCGCGGAACTGCACGTTGCCGGTAAAGCGGACGGCCGTCAGGCCCTGGCCCGCCGCGCCCGATCCTTCGAACGCGTCCGCTTGCACCGCCCGGGCCGGTGTGCGTCCGCCGGCCGGCAGATCCACGCGAACGTTGCCGCGCCCGATCACCCCGGTCAGCGTGGCGTCGGCGGCAAAGGTGAGATCCAGCGTCTCGCCCGCGAACTGGCGTCCAGACTCGCCTTCGTCGCTGCCGCGCATCGCGATTCCCCCGCCGCCCCGCAGCGTGACCCGCTCCAGCGTCACGCCGTCGTCGGTGTAGTCCAGGTCGATGTCTCGAGCACTCATCGAGTCGAAGAGGAGCCCCCCCGCCACGCGCGCGTTGCCCCGGAGTTCGATGTAGGTGATGTGCTCCTCATCCTCCGCGAGGCGCGCGAGCGCCCGATCGGCCTCAAGGATCTGTTCGCCACGCAGCGCCCTCACGTGGCCCTCGAGCGACAGGTATTTGTCGAGGCGGGCCAGCGTCGCGCTTGACGCGGTGAATTCGTTGATGGCCTCACCCGCGTCGTTCGTCACGGTGACGTGGGCGTCCTTCGCCAGCGACAGGACGTCGGTGGTCTGGTTGTAGATCATTCCGCCGCCAGAACCCGACATGCGCCCCTTGCCGAACGTGACGGCGCCCGGCACCTGCATCGTGGCGTCGGCGCGATTGAACGTCGCCTGATCCGCGGTCAGGGTAAATCCGTCGCTCGCCACCAGCCTGACCTCGCCTGTCGCGAGCAGCTCGTTGTTCTCGTTCCTGGCCTCGGCCTCGCGGGCCGTGACGACGAAATCCCGACCGCCCCGGTTCTGCACCCTGATCGTGACGCCGATGAACTTCGACGCCCCGCCCTCGTAGGTCAGCTGCCGATCGGCTTCGATGACGAAGTCCTGGCGGGCCTGCTGAAACTGCCGAAACGCGGCGCCGGTGCTCTCGATGATGGCCCGGGGATCCAGCCGGGCCGGCCGGGCCACCGGCACGGTCGCCGGCCGGTCGCTCCAGGCGGCGTACACCGCAATCACCGAGGCAATCCCGACCACGCCCACGCCCAGCCTGGTGCGGCGCTGCCATCTCACCATTCAAACGATCTTACCCCGCGGTACGGAGGCCGGCTCCGCGGGCGTCGAGAATGCGTCCCGCGGCGCCGGCGTCAGTTCCCGGGCGCGCGGAAGTCAGCCACCGACAGCTGCAGGTAGCGGTCGCCGTTCCAGGTATCCTGCTCGACCGAAAAGGCCAGGTCGATCGCGGTGCGATGGCTGGTCACGAACGGCTCACGCTCCGCCGCACGCCACGCGATTCCGCGCATCACGCGCCCCTCCTGGCGGAAGGACATCTTGAGATGCCGCTCCTTGAGCAGGCGAGGGCCGTCGACCACTTCCACCCCGCTCGTCTGGAACATCGGACTGGGGTTGCCGGCACCGAAGGGCGCCAGTGCCGTCAGCTCGGCGGCCAGCTGCGCAGTAATCGACCGGAACGGGAGTGCCCCGTCGATCCAGAGGCGCGGCCGCAGGTCGTCCGGCTGCAGCCGCTGGTCCGCATGATCGTTGATCCGTGTCCGCAGCTCGCGAATGCGCGACGCGTCGATGGTCAGTCCCGCGGCCTGGCGGTGTCCTCCAAACTTCGTCATCACGTCCGCGCAGGACTCGAGGGCGCCGAGCATGTCGAACGCCGGGATGCTCCGGCACGACCCGTGCGCCACGTCGCCGTCGATGGACAGGACGATCGCCGGACGCTGGAACGCGTCGACGAGCTTTGAGGCCACGATGCCGATGACGCCGCGGTGCCAGCCGTCGCCCGCCACGACGATCACGGTTCGCGCGCCGACGTCGAGGTCCGTGTCGACCGCCTTCTTCGCCGCCGCCACGATCTCGGCCTCCTCCTTCTGGCGCCGCAGGTTTTCGCTGTTCAACTGCTCGGCCAGCGCCTTCGCCTCGTCGGCCATCGTCTCGTCGGAGGCCAGCAGCAGCCGCGCCGCGATATCCGGAGTGCTCATGCGGCCGGCGGCGTTCACGCGCGGCCCGATGACAAACCCGACGTGATAGCTGTCGATCGGCTTGCCCGTCAGCCCGCACGCATCGAGCAGGGACCTGAGGCCGACCTTGTGGGGGCCCGTCGACAGCATGCCGAGGCCGAGCTTCGCGATGATCCGGTTTTCTCCGACGAGCGGCACGACGTCGGCCAGTGTGCCGATGGCGGCAATCTTCACGAAGGCCGGAAGCCACGCGTCGCGTCCCGACCTGGCGCACAGCGCCTGCACCAGTTTCAGCGCCACACCCACGCCCGCGAGGTTCTTGTCCGGATACGCGCAGTCGTGGCGCTTCGGATTGATGACGGCGAGGGCGAGCGGAAGCGCGGTGTCCGGCTCGTGGTGGTCGGTGATGATCAGGTCGAGGCCGAGCGCGGTGGCGTGCCGCGCCGCTTCCTCCGCACGGATGCCGCAGTCCACCGAAATGACCAGGCGCACGCCCTCGGCGTGCAGCCGGTCCAGGGCTGCCGGCTGCAGTCCGTATCCGTCGCGCAGCCGCTCGGGTATGAAGTGCGTGACGTCGGCACCGAGCAGCTCGAGCGCCCGTCTCAGGATCACCGTCGATGTGACGCCGTCGACGTCGTAGTCGCCATGGATCGCAATTCGCTCCTTGCGCGCAATCGCTCCCAGTACCCGGTCCACGGCAGGGGCCATGTCGGCGAGGCGAAACGGATCATGCAAGTCGGACAGCGACGGCGACAGGAAGCGGCGGGCGCTGTCGAGATCGCCGAGACCACGGATACAGAGGAGCCGGGCGGTCATCGGCGACACCCCCAGCTCCCGCGCCACGATGTCCGCCTGGACGTCGTCGCATGCCTTCGACTGCCAGAGGCGCTCCTTCATTCGCGGAAACCCACGCTGCCCATCGCCCTGAACTTGGCGTATCGGGCGTCGAGACGCGTGACCGAGTCCATCGCGCGGACGGCGCCCAGCGCGCGCTCCAGCACGGGGTCGAGCAGCGCCGCGGCCCGGTCGTGGCTGGCATGCGCCCCGCCGGCCGGCTCGGGGACGATCTCGTCGATGACGCCAAACCGCAGCAGGTCGGGCGCGGTCAGTTTGAGTGCGGCGGCGGCCTCCGCCTTCCGGCTGGCATCGCGCCACAGGATGGCGGCGCATCCTTCTGGGGGGATGACGCTGTAGATCGCGAACTCGAGCATCAGGATGCAGTCGCCAACCGCCAGGCCCAGCGCGCCGCCGCTGCCTCCCTCGCCGTGCACGATGACGACGATCGGGGTGTCGAGGGCCGCCATCTCGCGCAGGTTGACGGCGATCGCCTCGGCGATGCCCCGCTCCTCCGACTCAATGCCCGGATACGCCGCCGGCGTGTCAATAAACGCCAGCACGGGCCGCTGAAACTTCTCCGCCAGCTTCATCGCGCGAAGCGCCTTCCGGTAGCCCTCGGGCTTGGCATACCCGAAGTTCCGGTAGACCTTCTGCTTGGTGTCGCCGCCCCCTTTGTGATGGCCGACCACGAGGACAGGCTCGCCCTTATAGCGCGCGAAGCCCGTCACGATTGCGTGATCGTCGGCGAAGCGGCGGTCGCCGCTGATCTCGGTGAACTCCGTGAAGAGGCGCTGGACGTAGTCCAGGACCGTCGGCCGGTTGGGGTCTCGCGCCACAAGGACGCGCTCCCACGGTGTCCGCAGATCAGCCGGCACCTTGAAGACGATTATCGCGGACCGTCCGGACAGGAGAGGTCACTGCAGCGTCACCGATCCTGATCCGCAGACCTTCTCCACCTCAGCCACCAGCCGCTCCGACGGCCGGACGCGAATCTGCGGGTTCACGTCGATGGTCACGCGGAGATGGCGGCCGGGGTCGCGGAGCTCGATGGCCACGCGCCGATCGCCCTTGTGCTTCATGAGGACGTCCCAGAGGCGCGCGAACGTCTCCTTGTTGTGCGTGGGCGCCGAGAGCGTAATGGCCACCCTTGACGCCAGCCGCTCGCGGACAATCTCGATCGGCGCGATCTCCGACGCGAGCACCCGCGTCGTGTCGTCGTCGCGCTCCCATCGGCCCTTGACGAGCACCATCTTGCCCTCTTCGGCGAGGTGGCCCGACTGCTGGAATGCCTCGGGAAACACCACGACCTCGAGGCTCCCGTGCGCATCGTCCACCGTCAGCACGCACATACGGCCGCCCTTGCGCGTCTTCAACGCGCGAACGCCGGAAATGATGCCGCCGATGCTGATGTCCTCCGCGGTCTTCCCTGACCGTCCGCTGCCGTTCACGCCAGAGGCCGTCTCGGCCTCAGCGTCAGCCGGGTCACGTTTGACGACCAGTTCCGACGTCGTCTTCGCGCCGTAGTCCCGCAAGGCGGCCGCGTAATGATCGATGGGATGGCCGCTGAAATAGAGGCCGAGCGCATCCTTCTCGTGCTGCAGCTGCTCGATCTCCGTCCACGGCGTCGCGTCCGGCAGCGCCGACGCCGCCGCGCCGCCGGCCCCGTCCTCTTCGCCGCCGAAGAGCTGCGTCTGCCCCAGATCCTTGTCGCGCTGCGTACGGGCGCCATGTTCGCATGCCGCATCGATCGCCGCGAACAGCCGCGCGCGGGTCGCGCGCGTATTCGTACCCGGCATCAGCGAATCGCACGCGCCTGCCTTGACCAGCGCCTCGAAGACACGCTTGTTGACGACGCGGAGATCGACCGCCTCGCAGAGGGCCGACAACGACGCGATCGCGCCTCCCATGTCCGCGCGCACCGCCATGACGGCGTTCACCGCGCCATCGCCGAGCCCCTTGATGGCCGTGAGCCCGAAGCGGACTCCCGTGCCGTGCTCAACCGAGAAATTCAGCTGACTCTGGTTGATGTCCGGCGCGAGGACCGGAATCCCACGGTCGCGGCACTCCCCCAGGTAGACGGCGAGCTTGTCGGTGTTCTGCGACTCGATCGTCAACAGCGCCGCGGCGAAATGCCAGGGGTAGTTGGCCTTCAGGTACGCCGTCTGGTACGCGAGCAGCGCATACGCCGTCGAATGCGACTTATTGAAGCCGTACCCCGCGAAGTACTCCATCAACTCGAAGATCTTGCCCGCCTTCTTCTCGTTGATCCCCTGCTTCTTCGCCCCGGCCATGAACTCGTCGCGCTGCTTCGCCATGACCTTCGGGTCCTTCTTACCCATGGCCTTGCGAAGCACGTCCGCCTGTCCGAGCGTAAACCCGGCCAGCGTCTGCGCAATGCGCATGACCTGTTCCTGGTACGCGATCACCCCGTACGTATCCGACAAGATCGGCTCGAGCTGCGGCAGGTCGTACTTGACTTCGGTTTTCCCCTGCTTCCGCTTGACGTAGTCGTCCACCATGCCCGACTTCAGCGGTCCGGGACGATACAGGGCGTTCAGGGCAATGAGATCGTCGAGACGCTCCGGCCGCGCGCGCCGCAGCAGCTCGCGCATCCCCGAGCTCTCGAACTGGAAGATGCCGAACGTCTGGCCCTCGCCAAACAATTGATACGTCTTCTCGTCGTCGAGCGGCACGTTGTCGATGTCGATCTCGACACCTTCCGTCCGCTTGATCTCCGTCAGCGCGTCGCGAATCAACGTGAGGGTGCTGAGTCCGAGGAAGTCCATCTTCAGGAGCCCGACGCGCTCCACTTCCTTCATGGCCCACTGGGTCGTGATTTCGTCGCGGTTGCTCTTGTAGAGCGGAGCGAAGTCGGTGATGGGACCCGGCGCGATCACGACACCCGCGGCGTGCACCCCGGCGTTACGGGACATGCCCTCCAGCCGCCGCCCCATGTCGAGCACCTCCTTGACCCTGGGGTCCTTCGCGGCCATGTCCTTCAGGGCGGGGTTTTCAGCAAGCGCCTTGTCGAGCGTCATGTCCAGCGCGGCTGGAATCTGCTTCGCGATGCGGTCGACGTCCGCATACGGCATGTCGAGGGCGCGGCCCACGTCCCGGACCACCGCCTTCGCCTTCATCGTCCCGAACGTGATGATCTGCGCCACGTTTTCGCGGCCGTACTTCCGTGTGACGTACTCGATCACCTCGCCGCGGCGCCGTTCGCAGAAATCGACGTCGATATCCGGCAGCGAGACGCGCTCCGGATTGAGAAAGCGCTCGAAGATGAGGTCGAAATCGAGCGGATCGACGTCGGTGATGCGCATCGACCAGGCGACGAGCGACCCGGCCGCCGAGCCGCGCCCCGGGCCGACCGGAATCCCCTTCTCCCGGGCGTAGCGGATGAAGTCCCAGACGATCAGGAAGTAGCCGCAGTAGCCCATCTTCTTGATCATCGCGAGCTCGTACTCGAGCCGGGTCGTGTACTCGTCAAGCCCGTGGCGCAGGCGCCCGGCGCCGGCAAGCTCCGTCAACCGCGGCAGCCGGTGCGCGAATCCTTCGCGCGCCACCTGCTCGAAGTACGCCTCGAGCGTGTGGCCCTCGGGCACGCCGAATGACGGCAGATGGTTCTGCCCTGTCGGAATCGTGACGTCACACCGCTCGGCAATGAGCAGCGTGTTCTTCATCGCGTCGGGAAAGTCGCCGAAGACCGCCGCCATCTGCTCGGCCGTCTTCAGGAAGAACTGGTCGCCCGTGTAGCGCAGCCGCTGCGCGTCGTTGACCGTCTTGCCGGTGCCGATGCAGAGCAGCACGTCGTGCGGTTGCGCATCCCCCTGCCGCAGATAGTGGACGTCGTTCGTGGCGACGAGCGGCAGGCCGAGCTCTTTCGCCAGTGGAACGATGCCCCGATTGACGACCTTCTGCTCCTCGATGCCCTGGTACTGCATCTCGAGGAAGAAGTTCTTCGGGCCCAGGATGTCGCGGAGTCGCGCGGCCGCCTCGAGCGCCGGCCGGGCCTGCTCCACTCTCAAGGCACTCGCGACTTCGCCCTTCAGGCAGCTGCTCAGGCCGATCAGGCCCTTCGAGTGCTGCGCCAGCAGCTCCTTGTCGATCCGCGGCCGGTAGTAGAAGCCCTCGGTGTAGCCTGCCGACACCAGTTTGATCAGGTTGCGGTAGCCTTCGGCGGATTCCGCGAGGAGCACCAGATGGTTCGTCTCGGTCTGAGACCCGGTCTTGTCGTGCCGGCTCCCGGCGGCGACGTACACCTCGCAGCCAAGAATTGGCTTCAGCCCCCGGTCGCGCGCGTGGTCGTGAAAGATGACGGAGGAGAACAGGTTGCCATGCTCAGTGACCGCGAGCGCCGGCATCTTCAGCTTGACCGCCTCGTCCAGCAGCTCGTCGATCCGGCACGCGCCGTCGAGCAACGAGAATTCCGTGTGCAGGTGAAGATGGACGAACTCGTTCATTCCCATTCAATCGTCGATGGCGGCTTCGACGAAATGTCGTACACGACACGATTAATGCCGCGCACGTCATTGACGATGCGGGAGGAGATCGACGCGAGCAGCTCGTGCGGCAGGCGGGCCCAGTCGGCCGTCATTCCGTCGAGGCTCTCCACGGCCCGGATCGCGGTGGTGTATTCGTAGGTCCGCGCGTCGCCCATGACGCCCACGCTCTGCACTGGCAACAGCACGGCAAAGCTCTGCCACAACCGTTCGTACCAGCCGGCTTTGCGAATCTCTTCGGCAACGATCTTGTCGGCCAGGCGCAGCATGTCGAGGCGCTCGCGCGTGATGGCGCCCACAATCCGCACGGCCAGCCCTGGACCGGGGAACGGCTGGCGCACCACGAATTCCCTGTCCAGGCCCAGGTCGCGTCCCACGCGGCGCACTTCATCCTTGAAGAGATCCCGCAGCGGCTCGACCAGCTTGAAATGCATCCGCTCGGGCAGGCCGCCGACGTTGTGATGGCTCTTGATGACGACCGCGGGTCCCGCCACCGAGGCCGATTCGATCACGTCCGGGTAGAGCGTGCCCTGCCCCAGAAAATCGAAGCCCCCGAGCTCCTTCGCGCGCGTCTCGAACACGTCGATGAACGCCGCGCCGATGATCTTTCGCTTCTGTTCGGGATCGATCACGTTGGTGAGGCGGTCAAGAAACAGATCCGAGGCATCGACAAAATCGAGCGGCAGCTGCATCTTCCTGGTGAAGCGCTCGTTGATCTGGTTCGCTTCGTCAAAGCGAAGAAGGCCGTTGTCCACGAAGATGCAGGTCAGGCGGTCGCCAATCGCCCGGTGAATGAGCAGCGCCGCAACAGTGGAATCGACGCCCCCCGACAGACCGCAGACGACCTTCCCACTTCCAACCTGCTTCCGAATGCGCTCGGTCGCCTCCTCGATGAATGTCGCCGTCGTCCAGTCGCCCGTGCAGCCGCAGACCGTGAAGGCGAAGTTCCGGAGGATGTCGGTGCCGTGGTCGGTATGCGCCACTTCCGGGTGAAACAGGAGGGCATAGAGGCCGCGATCCGGCGCTTCCATGGCCACGATTGGCGCCGTGGCGCTGGTCGCGGCCACAGTAAAGCCGGGCGGTACCGCCCGCACATCGTCGCCGTGACTCGCCCAGACGCGAAACTCCCCGGGTACACCGTCGAACAACCGCGGCTGCGTCCCGTTGCCGGTCACCCGGACGTGGGCGTGGCCGAATTCGCGGTGACCGGAGCGGCCGACCTCGCCGCCCAGGACGTCCGTCATGAGCTGCATGCCGTAGCAGATGCCGAGGATGGGCGTGCCGAAGTCGAACAGTTCGGGTACGCACTTGGGCGCACCAGCCTCTGAGACGCTCTTGGGACCGCCCGACAGGATGATGCCTGCCGGCCGTCGCGCCCGGATCTTCTCGAGGGGCGTGCTGAAGGGGACGATCTCCGAGTAGACGCCTAGCTCGCGCAGGCGCCGCGCAATGAGCTGCGTGTACTGCGAACCGAAATCAAGAACGAGGATGGTTTGATGGGACACCAGGGGAGATCCTGCAGTTCACGACGCCACGGTCGCGATCCTGCGCGGTATTATATCGTGGTGCGCCGCGCCAGAACCACGAGATGTTGCGTTGCTCGCGCGCTCGTCGGCGTACTGATCGTCGCTGGCTGGGGCTTCTGCCCGCATGCGACCGCCGCCGCCCAGGTTCCTCCTCAGCAGCGATACGAAGAGATCGTGCGCGGCTTTCGCGATGCGAAGCCGGCGCCGCTGCCGATCCTCCCGATTGAACGCGCCTGGACGCTCAAGATCAGTTCCGCGCCATCCGCCCCTGCTGCGATGGACCGCGATCGTATCTATATTCCGCTTCGCGACAACCTCCTCGTCGCGCTCTATCGTGAAACGGGCATCCTTGCGTGGATTCGTCCGTACCAGACGGCCGCGCCTCTCGTTCTCGGGGGGTCGAGCCTGTTCTTCGTCGGCGATGGCGCCATCTCCGCACTGGATGCGGCGAGCGGCAGCTATCTGTGGAAGGCTACGCTTGATGCGCCGCTCGCCGCACCGGTGGTCTGGGACAGCGGATGGCTGTTTGCGCTCACCCGGCAGGGCGACCTGCTGGCTTTTCGTGCCGCAGACGGAGCCCCGATCTGGAAGCGGGCGCTCGGCGCCGCGTCGACGCACGCCCCGGTTCCGGGCGGCGCCAACACCCTTTACCTCTCCCTTTCCGACGGCCGTGTCGTCGCCCTTGCCCTCGAGAGCGGTGAGGTGCAGTGGGAGCGTGAGCTGCCGGGAACGCTGAGCCCTCCGGCGGTGGGGCGAGACCGCGTGTTTGTCGGGTCGACCAACAACTTCCTGTATGCGCTCGACGACGAGACGGGACGGGAGGCGTGGAAATGGCGGAATGGGGGCGATGTCATTGGTGCGTCCGTGGACGGCGACGTCGTGTATTTCGCGTCGCTCGACAACATCATCCGCGCTGTGAACCGCGGCAACGGCAACCAGCGATGGAGGAAGCCGACCGGCACGCGCCCGGTGCTGCCACCGCGCGCCGTCCGCGGGACGGTGATCCTTCCTGGCCTGATGCCGGCGCTGACGGTGTTCGTTGGGCTCGATGGCACCGCGATGGGCACCCACGCCGTGGAAGGCGATCTCGTCAGCGCCCCGCTCGTCGACACCAGCGCGCCACCTGGACAGGTGGCGCTCGTGACCATTACGCGTGAAGGCGTGGTCGACGCGATGCGGCCGGCCGGCCTGCTGTTCCGGGAAGCCGCAGCCATCCCGGTCGCGGCGATGCCAGGCCGCACGCTGAACCGGGAACGGCTCAACTAGCGGCGTCCCGCGCCGCCCGCCGCCATGGCCGCGGCCAACCGCCTGGCGCCTTCGCGGATGCGGTCGGGCGACGGTGCGGAGAAGGACAGCCGAATCCGGTTGTGCCCGGTTCCGTCCACGTAGAACGCGCTGCCGACCACGAAGGCGACCCGTTCCGCGACCGCACGCTCCAGCAGGCCTTCATCGTCGCAGCCCTCCGGCAGCGTCGCCCACAGGAAGAATCCGCCCTTCGGCGCCGGCCATGACACACGATCGCCGAGCGCCTCGCGGAGCGCCTGCTGCATCACGTCGCGCTTGGCGCGATAGACCGCCCGCAGTTGCGGTGCGAGTCGGTCCACGATGCCCCGGCTGACCGCCTCGTGCACCATGCGCTGGTCAAAACTGCCGGTCATGAGGTCGATGGTTTGCTTCGCGGTTTCGAACCGCTCGACGAGTGCCCGCGGCGCCACCATCCAGCCCACCCGAAAGCCGGGCGCAAGCGTTTTCGAAAACGTGCTCAGGTAAATTACCCTGCCCTGCCGGTCGTCGGCGCGCATCGGCCGGGTCGCGGCGGCCGTCGTGACGTCGTCGAAGTAGAGTGCGCCGTACGGATCGTCCTCGACGATCAGGACGTCGCGCCGATCCGCCCACGCCAGCAGGCGCTGGCGGCGGTCGAGACTCAGCAGCGACCCGGTCGGATTCTGGAAATTCGGCACGAGATACAGCAGGTTGACGCGGCGGCCCGCCGCGCGCTCCCGCAGACAGGCCGCATCGAGATCGCCGAGATCGATGCCGTCAGGGTCCTGTCTGATCCCGACCAGATGCGCCTGGGCGTTCTTGAACGCGGCAATCGCCCCCGTATACGCCGGCAGCTCGACGAGGACGGCATCCCCCGGCGACACGAGCACGCGTCCGATCAGATCGATGCCCTGCTGCGATCCCGATGTCACCGTCAGATCGTCAGGCGTGGCCGCAATGCCGCGCGCCGACAGCACGCCTGCGATGGTCTCGAGCAGCGGTTCGTAGCCGCGCGTTGGCCCGTACTGAAGAACCGAGGCCTCCTTGCTCCGCAACAGGCCGTCTGCCAGCTCGCGCAGTTCGTCCCACGGAAACGACTCCGCGTCCGGGTATCCAGCCGCAAACGACACCATGTCCGGCGCGCGCGCGATGACGGTGCCCATGCGCCGGATGGCCGACTCATGGAGCTGGCGCCCGGTGGGAGACAGAAACCTGTCGTACACGCTAGACCGGCCCCCACGCGTGCCCGTACGCGCCGGCGGCCCGCATTTCGGCTCCCGGTCCGATGAACCGGCGGTACAACGTGAGATACGCCCCAACCGACGTGAGGCTGAGGTACTGGAACACGAGTCCGCGAAGCAGCCACGCGAGGAGATGCAGCGGCAGCGCCACGAGCCCGAAGAATGGTACGAACGCCACGAGGCCGAGCGCAGCCGTGGCAAGCAGCGAGGCGCCGGTGGCGGCCATCACGACGCCGAACAGCAGGAGGAACACGGCCATCACGTGACGACGCTCGCGGCGAAGGAAGGAGGCGACGCGGCGGGCGGCCGCGGCGACGCTGCAGTCTTCCACGACCACCACGATCTGCAGGAGCAGATACAGCAGGTTGACCACCGTGATCCACACGACAAACGCCGCTGTCATCAGCGCGGCGCCCGTCCACCCCATTTCGGGCTGCGGCCGCATCACCGCCGCGAAGTACACGCCGCCCGAGAGGACGTACACCGCCATCAGCGCAACTCCGAGCATCGCGAACCGTGGAAAGAAGTCCCGCGCGGCACTCGTGAAGTAGTCGATGGAGAACCGCGACGCACGCGCCACGGCGCTGACGCGGAGGGGTGGCTCCTCAATGACGCCGGCGTCCCGTTCACTTCGCACGAGCGTCGCGACCGTCCCCGCCTTCACGAGGAACACGAACAGCGACCCTCCCACGCCGACGACGGCAATGGCGAGCAGCAGCACCGTAAGGACCAGCGGACGCGCCAGCAGGGCCGTCACGACCGTGAGGGCCATCTCGCGCGACTGAAGGGTGATGAGCGCGACCGGATCGCTGCCGACCGCGAGTGCCGCCAGGAAGATGCCCCCAATCACTGGCGCCGCCAGGAGCAGCTTGAACAGCGAGTCGGCGGTCGCCTGGACCAGGGTCACCGGCCAGTTGGCGGCCGCAATCAGCGCGCCACGCTTCAGCGCCGTCTTCAGAATCGAACGTGTCATCGAGCCCTTTCATGGTAAGTCCTAAAATCATCCCGTGCAGCTTCCCGCCTACGGACGTCCGACGCCGCCGGTGCCGGCACGCCGGCTGGTGCACACCGCCCTGGTCGGCTGCGCGTGCGCGCTGGCCGTCTATGCGCTCGGCCGGCTCGCGGAGGGGGCCGTCGTCGGATGGAATGAAGCTGCGGTCCGTCAGCGCGTAGAAGCGGACGTCCGCGACTCGTTCGACGCGATGGGGCGCGAGTTGCGCCTGATGGCGCTCAGTCTGGCAGACGCCCGCTCGCTGGCGGCGGCGGCCGCGGGCGATACCACGGCGGCGCGGCGACTGTTCCAGGCGGCGGATACCGCGCTCATTCAGGCCTCCGGCACGGATTACGCGCTGACGGCATACGCCTCCGACGGGCGGCCGATCGCCTGGGATGGACGTCCGTCCGAACTGCCATCCGACCGCCTGTCTGGCGACGAAGCGTGGTTCTTTACCCGCAGCGCCCTCGGGCTCCGGCTGGTCTACATCACGCCGGTGGAGACCGCGACCGGCGAGCGGGTCGGGAGCGTGGCTGGCGAACGGTCGCTGGCCTCGGCGGCGGGCGACGCCGACGATGTCTTTCAGTACGACACACGGATCGCGCCGGTCTCCATCGAGCAGCGGTTCGAACGCGGACGCACCCAGCCTGGCGGCGCCGCGTTCGATGTCATGGCGCCGTCCGGTGCGCCCCTCCTGACCGCCACGCTGGACCCGGCTGACGTCGCGCGGTCGCGCGACCGCTGGCGGCGAGCGGCGCGTTCGCTCGCGTTCGTGACCCTCGCGCTTCTTCTGGTGTTTCTCTGCGGTCCGCTGCTCGACTGGCGGCAGCGGCTTCCTCGCGCGGGGCCCTATGCCGTGGCCGTCCTGCTGATGTCGGCCCTGGTCATCGCGAGCCGCCTGGTGATGAGGCTGGCGTCGCCGGCCGACTGGTCCGAGAGCCTGCTGTTCGCCGGGTCCGAGTACGCCTCTCCGCTCCTGCGGCCGTTTCTCACGTCGCCCTTCGATTTCCTGCTCACGGCGGTGACCGCCAGCAGCCTTGTCGCGCTGCTCCTGTACGCGCTCGAGGCCTGGCGCCTCACGGGACGGCACCGGCGCCGGCCGCTGACGACCCTCCAGCGCATCGTCGTCTTCGCCGGCGTCCAGTTAATGGCGGGGGCCCTCGTGGCGCTCCTGCTGCACGCCTATCAGGCGTTCCTGCGCGACACGGTCTCGAACACCTCCCTCGACCTGCTTCACTATTCGCTGCACCCCTGGAGCACCGCCCGAGTCGCGCTGCAGGTGGGCCTGATCGTCTGGCACGCGACGGCCCTCGGGTGCGCCACCCTGATTCTCAGAGCAGCGATCATCGGCTGGTCGGTGCCGCGCCAGGATTGGCGCATTCGCGTCGGGATCGTCGGCCTCTGGGCCCTGCCGCTCGTCGCCTCCCAGTTCGTCTCTCAGCTCGAGACCGTGCAGCACACTCCCCTCCTTGCGGCGCTCACAGTCGTGGTGCTGCTGGTGGTGTTCGCCACGCGGATCGAGGCGCGCTATCGCCACGGGTCGCAGGCCTTCCGGCTCGCCATGATGACGTTTGGTCTCGTCGTGCCCGCCATGGCCTTCTATCCGTCGATGTTCGACCTGGCGCAGCGCGCAAAGGCCCAGCTCGTGGAATCGCGCTTCGCGCCACAGGCGGTCAATCACCGGCAGACGGTCCAGCGGTTGCTGCAGGACAGCCTCGCGCAGATCGACGCCTTTCCCGATCTGGAAGGCCTCGTGACGGTGCCTCTCTCGCCAGCGGGCGTCGACGCACCGACCGATCGCGCGTTTCAGGCATGGCAGCTCACCGCGCTCGCCATCTATCCGGTCACCTCGTCGGTCGAGCTGTACGACGCCGCGGGCGTCCTCGTGAGCCGGTTCGCGTTCAACCTGCCCGAGGACCTGTCGGCAGTCCCGATCTCGGACGAGCAACTGTGTACCTGGGGCGTATTCGAGGAGGTCTCGCCGTTCTTCGCCGAGGAGCGCCGGATTCTGCACGCCGGGCGCGCGTTGTGTGATGCCGGCGGCCGCCACGTCGGATCAGTCGTCGTGCACGCGATGCTCGACTACGCGAATCTTCCGTTCATTCTGTCGCAGAACCCGTACGTGGAACTGATGCGGCCGATGGACCCGCTGCGCGACGAAGGGCTGTCCGGGCGCGACGTGGAGTTCGCCGTGTATGGATGGAGCCGCACGCCGGTGTATGCGTCGGGCGTCACCGCGTGGCCGATTGACGATGCCGTCTTTTCGCGCATCGAGGAGTCGCGGGCACCGCAATGGGCGGACCTCGAACGGGCCGGCACCCGCTACGCGGTCTATCTGCTCAACGACCGCGGCGGCATCTACGCCCTCGGTTTCCCTGTCGTGTCGGCGCTCGATCACCTCGTCAATCTTGCGGAGATCACCGTGCTCGCCTTCGGCACGTACCTCCTCTTCCTTGCCGGGACCGCGCTCATGGGCGCGTTCAACCGTCGCGGCACGACCGCCCGGGCGCTACTGCGCGAGGTGCGGGCCAGCTTCTATCGAAAACTCCTCCTCGCCTTCATCGCGGCGACGGTCGTCCCGGTCGCCGCCCTGGCGGTGGCGACCCGCACCTACGTTGCGGATCAGATGCGCGCCAACGTCGAGCAGGAGGCGATTCGGACGGCTGCGGCGGCCAAGCGCGTGGTGGAAGACCTTGCCGCCTCGCAGGCGATCCAGCGGGTCGGCGGTGTGGACGACAACCTGATGGTGTGGGTGAGCCGGCTCGTGGACCAGGACGTGAACATCTTCGTCGGGCCGCGCCTGCTCGCCACGAGCGAGCGGAACCTGTTTGCCTCCGGGCTGCTGCCAACCCGCACGCCGGCAGACGTCTATCGCGCCCTGGCGCTGCAGAACGACGCCGCGACCGTCGTGCGCGAACAGATTGGCGTACTGAGCTACCTCGTGGCCGGCACATCGATCCTGACGCGAAATCTCGATGCGATGGTCACCGTGCCCCTCACGTCGCGCGAACTGCAGATCGAAGCGCAGATCGACACGCTCGACCGGCGAGTCCTTCTCGGCGCCCTCCTGTTTATGTTCGCGGGGGCGGCCATCGGCTACTGGCTCGCCGAGCGAATCGCCGACCCGGTGAACCGCCTCACGCGGGCCACACGCCGCATCGCGCGGGGCGACCTCGACGCACGGATTGTGGCCCGCTCATCGGACGAGCTCCGCCGTCTGGTCGACGACTTCAACAGGATGGCACACGAACTCCAGGGGCAGCAGAAGGCACTCGAGCGCACGCATCGCCTGGAAGCCTGGGCAGAGATGGCTCGGCAGGTGGCCCACGAGATCAAGAATCCGCTGACGCCGATTCAGCTCAACGCGGAGCACCTGCGGCGCGTGCATGCGGACCGCGGCGCGCCCATGAGCCCGGTCCTCGAGGACTGCGTGGCAACCATCCTCACGCAGGTGACGCTGCTGCGCCAGATCGCGTCCGAATTTTCGAGCTTCGCCTCGTCTCCTCACGCGCGGCCAGCCGTCGTGCCGGTGCAGGAGCTCCTGCATGAGGCGATCGACCCGTACCGGACCGGGCTCCAAGGGCGCGTGCAGGTCACGATGGACGTTCCTCGAGGAATGCCGCCGGTCTTCGCCGATCGGACACTCGTCGTCCGCGCGCTGACGAACATCGTCGAGAACGCCTTACATGCGATGCCCGGCGCCGGATCGCTGGCCGTGCAGGTGGACCGTGCCGGGTCGGCGGTCCGCATCCGTATCGCGGACACCGGCGTCGGGATGGACGGGGAAGCGCTGGCCCGCGCCTTCGAGCCGTACTTCTCCACGAAAACGACCGGGACTGGGCTCGGGCTCCCCATCGCCAAGCGGAATATCGAACTCAGTGGCGGCACGATCGCGGTCGACAGCGAGCGCGATCGCGGAACGACCGTGGTACTGACGCTGCCTACGGCGCCGGGCGGGTAGCCGCCGGCATCCCCGGGTACTGCACGCGCGGCGGCGGCGGGTACGCGTTGGAGTACGCGGTGTCATAGCGCACGCGGAACCCGCCCCTGTCGACAAAGCCGAGCGATTGCTGGAAGAGTCCCGGCGGCGGCGCGCCCGCGGCGGTGGTCCCCTCCAGGATGTAGAGACGGTTGTCGTGCATGTGGATCATCACGAACGTCTGACTGCGATCGGCGTTCAGCAGCTGGATTCGGCGCCCCTCGATTCGTTCGGTGTTGTTGTACGCGTAGTCGGTGACCTTCGCGTCGCGCCGCAGGAACCCGCGAACCGCGTAGTCCATGGCACCCCGCAACTCCCCCACCCACGGGTTCGCGCACAGATTGGGGTACTTGTCGCAGTTGGCCAGACGGGCGGCATGGAGCGTCTGGGCGCCTCCGTAATCGACAACCGTGACCGAATAGTGGCTGGCGCCCTGGTCGTAGCCGTGCGCGCGCCCCGGCAGTGTCAGGCCGAACTCGGTGATGTAGGTGATGTCGCGAACGGTGGGCTGGCCTGGGAAATTCACCGTGAACAGGTCGACCGGGCTCGTGTACTCGACCCACTCCTGCGCAGACACAGGCCGCACGCAACAGAGGACGACCGCCGCCGAAACAAGGGAAATCAGGCGCATTGTGACCCTCCGAGATTAACGTGCCTTCGTGTCCAGTGTGCTCCGTATCGCTGATTCGTTCGTCTCGTCCGCGTCCGTTCGCCGCCGCGCGCGATGCCACGCCAGCTCTACGAACGCCGATGCCAGGTACGTGTACGCCATCACGACGAGGATGAGTTCAGGCTGCGCGGCCAGCAAGGCCAGCCCAACGGCGATCACGAACAGGATGGGATAACTGCGGCGCGCGCCCAGATCGAGATTCTTGAAGCTGCGGAAGCGAATCGTGCTGACCATGAGCACCGCAGGCAAGACCACCAGCGCGAGCACCGGCAGTGCCTCGGCGTAGCTGTGAAAGCCCCCCGGATAGAAGTACACGGTCGCCGCCGGGACGCTCGCCGCGGCCGGGCTCGGCATGCCCGCGAAAAAACGCTTGTCGTGCGAGCCGCTCTGGATATTGAACCGCGCGAGCCTGACGGCCGCCGCCGCGACGTAGATGAACCCGGCAGCCCATCCGAGGCGGCCGAGCGGCTGCAGTCCCCAGGTAAATGCCAGGATCGCCGGCGCAAGCCCGAACGAAATAATGTCGGCCAGTGAATCGAACTCGACACCGAAGGCGCTTTCCGTCCCCATCATCCGGGCAATGCGTCCATCGAGCATGTCGAGGACGATCGCCAGTCCGATGAAGGGCGCCGCGGTCACGAACTCGCCGCGCATCGCATAGACGATGCAGCAGTAACCGCAAAACATGCTCCCGAGAGTGAAGAGACTCGGGAGCAGGTACACACCGCGCCGCAGCCGGCGCTGCGCGCCATCCGTGCGCCGCCGCAACGGCCTCAGAATGCGGATTCTCGAGCGCTGAAGATCGTCGTTATCGTCCCGCATCATCTCGCCAACTCCGCAATCACGGTCACGGCCCCGAGCACGCGGTCGCCGACCTTGACGGCGACCCGGGCGTCGATCGGCACAAAGACGTCCATCCGCGACCCGAACTTCATCACACCGAACCGCTCGCCCGCCGCGACCTCGGCCCCTTCCCGCGTGCGGCAGACGATGCGCCTCGCCAGGATACCGACGATCTGGCGGACGACGATCGGCTGCCCGCCATGGTCGATCCAGACCTCGGTGTACTCGTTGAGATCCCCCGCGTCCGGGCGATACGCGGGAAGGAAGCGGCCGGGATGATACCTCACCTTGGTGACACGGCCGCCGACCGGCATCCGGTTGACGTGCACGTCCATCGGGGACAGAAAGATGCTGATCTGCTGCCAGTCGGCAGCCAGAAAGTCCTGTCCGGCCGGTCGGCCCGCCGCCACGACGCGCCCGTCCGCCGGCGACAGGACAGCCCTCGGGGCGCCGGTCACGACGCGTTCGGGGTCGCGGAAGAAGAACAGGAAGAGAAGTGAGCCCACCAGCAGCGCCAGGCCGAGCACGTTGCTGAGAAGAGCGGCCGCGAGGATGGCGAGCACCGCGGCACCGCCAACAAACGGCCAGCCGGCCGGATCGATTCGCACGTCCCTATTAAGTCACAAGTCAGAAGTCACAAGTCAGAAGGCAGAAGCTTCGGTTTGTGCTTTCTGACTTGTGCTTTCTGACGTGTGACCTGCTTCCGTCAGGACGCGTCGGGAGGCCCGAACGCGCGCGCGAGAGTTTCCATCTGGTCCTTCACGGCAAGCTTCCGCTTCTTCAGCGCGACTTCTTCGAGTTGTTCTGTCGATGAGAGGTACTGTCGGACGGTGTAGCGGTGGAGTTGATCGTTGAGTTGGTGGTGCTGTTCGGCGAGAGCGCGGTACTGGTCGTTGTTCTGCAGCAACAGGTGTTTGACATCCTGTGCTTCTGCTGCGTTCATGAGCCCACCCTCCTTCCTTGCGAAAGACGGTCGTTCACGGAGTCGCTACCTTCGCGAACCTTAACACAGTTCGTCGCGCCAGAAAATGAGGGCATCCTCCACCGGGTCGGAGTAGTAGTTCCGCCGGACGCCCGCCACGTAGAACCCCATCCGCTCGTAGAGCCGTCGTGCACCGTCGTTCGACGCCCGGACCTCGAGCGTCGCGCGGCGGGCCCCCAGTTGGTGTCCTTCGGAGAGGACGTGCCTGAGCAGCGTCGTGCCGATCCCCTGTGCCCGGAAGCCAGGCCGCATCGCGATGTTGTTGATGTGCACTTCGTCGAGCACCAGCCAGAACGCACAGAAGCCGGCGACGCGGTAGCCGGGCGTCCGCACCAGCAGGATGTGGCACATCGATCGGTTCTGCAGCTCCCAGGCATACATGTCGCGCGTCCACGGGTTGGTGAACGACTCCGACTCAACCGCCAGCACCCCCTCGAGGTCCTGTTCATCCGTCAGCCGCTCGATCCAGTAAGGCTCCATGCCTACGACCGATCGCGCGCAAGTTCGGCATCCGACCGGCGTACGTACAGGGGCCGTACCGCGTGTGGCAGCGGCCGGGCACCCTGCGACAGCACGGTCGCCGCCAGCTGGGCCATCGTCCCGGCGAGCATCGGCACGACCGGAACGGTGAACCGCGCCGCGTCCCCACACGCCCGTGCAATGTCGGAGGCATAGCGCGCCGCCCCGTCACCCGTGAACAGCGCGGGCGCGCCGCCGTAACGCGCGAGCAGGCGTGCGGGGGATTCCACCGTCGGCGGCTCCACTTCGAGCCCGCCCTCATAGAGGGCCGCAAACACTTCTCCCCTCCATGCATCAATCCACGTCGCTATGCGTGCGTGGGGCGGGTCTGGTCTCGACGCCGTCCCAGACCAGCCGACCGCCGCCAGCGCGTCGAACGCCGAGACGCCGACGAGCGGCTTCCCCATCGCGACCGCGAGCCCCTGCATCGCGGCAATGCCGACGCGCAGTCCCGTGAACGACCCCGGTCCAATCCCCACGGCGAAGGCATCGACCTCCCGCAGATCCACCCGCTCGGCCGCCAGCAGCGCGACGAGGTCGCCTGGAAGCCGCTCTGCCTGCGACACGGCCGGGTCACCGCCCGCCTCGCGCCGTACGCGGCCGTCGGCGACAAGCGCGCAGCTTCCAGCAGCAGTCGTGGTGTCGAGCGAAAGAATCAACACGTCGTGACAGATAATACCCACGAAGTGTCGTCGACATCTTCCGTGACGCCGGCCATGCGCCAGTATCTCGAGGCGAAGCGTCAGCACCGCGACGCGATCGTCTTCTTCCGCATGGGCGACTTCTACGAGATGTTTTACGAAGACGCGCTCGTGGCCGCCCGCGCGCTCGACCTCACGCTCACGTCGCGATCGAAGGACGGGGGAGGGAACGCCATTCCCATGTGCGGCATCCCTTTTCACGCGCTCGACGGCTATCTCGCCAGGCTCGTCACGAAGGGGTACAGCGTCGCGCTATGCGAGCAGATCGAGGATCCGAAGAAGGCCAAAGGGCTCGTGCGGCGCGAGGTGGTGCGGGTCGTCTCCCCTGGCACACTGACGGATGCGACCTACCTCGAGGCACGCGAACCGGCGTACCTGATGGCGATCGTCTCTGCCGGCGCGATCGGGGTCGCGCTCGTGGACGTCTCGACCGGCGAATTCACGGCGGCCGAATACGACGGCCCTGCGGGCCTTCAGGCGCTCTCGGACGACATCGCGGTCGTGCGGCCTCGGGAGGTCGTCGTCGCGGCCGACTCGACCATCGCCGGCGAGCTCCCCGAGATCGCCCGCCTGCAGATTCCTGTGACAACCGCCGGCGCGACGGGATTCGACGCCCGTCACGCGCGGCAGACGCTGCTCGACCAGTTTCGTACGCACGGCCTCGAGGGGTTTGGCCTGGAGGGTCGGCCGGCGGCCACCTGCGCGGCCGGGGGCCTGCTCGCGCACCTGCGCGACACGCAGAAGGCGGACCTCGGGCACGTCCGCGCCATTCAGTTCAAGACGGCCTCTGACGGGCTGATCCTCGACGCCATCACCTTGAAGCATCTCGAAGTGGTCACCGGCAGCGAGGGGTCTGCCAAGGGATCGCTGCTCCACGAGATCGACCGTACGGTGACCCCGATGGGAGGCCGGATGCTGCGGGCCTGGCTGCTGCGGCCGCTGTCCCGTCTGGAGCCGATTCAGGACCGGCTGGACGCGGTCGAAGACCTGGCGTTCCGCGCGACCGATCGCGGCAAGTTCCGCGAGGCACTGAAGACGGTGTACGACCTGGAGCGGCTGGTCGCCCGCGTGGCGATGGGCACCGCCGGCCCCCGCGACCTCGTCGCGCTGCGGCTGTCGCTGGCGACGGTGCCGCGCATCAGGACGCTGCTCTCCGACGCCCAGGCGCCGCTCCTGCTCAGTCTGCTCGCCGAACTCGACGATCTGGCGGACGTGCGCGACCTCATCGAGCGGACCCTCATCGATGAACCTCCGGCGTTCGCGCGCGACGGCGGCTTCACCCGCGACGGCATCGATCCTGAGCTCGACGAGCTCAAGTCGATCAGCCGCTCAGGCCGGCAGGTCATCGCGGAGATGGAGGAACACGAACGCAAGCGGACGGGCATCGGGTCGCTCAAGGTGCGATTCAACCGCGTGTTCGGCTATTACATCGAGATCTCGAAGTCGAACCTGCACGCCGCTCCGGCCGATTACCAGCGCAAGCAGACGATCGCCGGCGGCGAGCGGTTTACCACCCAGCCGCTCAAGGAGTACGAGGCGAAGGTGCTGGGCGCGGACGAGCGGATCCTCGAGCGCGAACTCGATGTGTTCGAGCGCCTCCGCGCGAGCGTGGCAGCCGACGCGCCGCGCATCCAGGACACCGCCCGGGCGGTGGCCACCCTCGACGTCCTGGCCGCCCTCGCGGAAACCGCCGCCGTATCGAACTTCACCAAGCCGCACGTCCACGCGGGCGACGAGTTCGTGGCGACCGACGCGCGCCATCCGGTCGTCGAGCGACATGCCGGCGGCGCGTTCGTGCCGAATGACATCGACCTCAACGGCACCGGACGGCAGCTCGTGATCCTCACCGGCCCGAACATGGGTGGAAAGTCGACGTATCTCCGGCAGACCGCGCTCATCCCACTCCTGGCGCAGATCGGATCGTTCGTGCCGGCGCGCGACGCCAAAGTGCCGATCGTCGACCGCATCTTTGCGCGCGTCGGCGCGTCCGACAACATCGCGCGCGGCCAGTCGACCTTCATGGTCGAAATGCAGGAGACCGCCAACATTCTCCATACCGCCACCTCGCGAAGCCTGGTGGTGTTGGATGAGATCGGGCGCGGAACGTCGACCTTCGACGGGCTCAGCATCGCGTGGGCGGTGGCGGAATATCTCGTCACCGCCAGCACGGCGCGCCCGAAGACGCTCTTCGCCACGCATTACCACGAGCTCACGGACCTGGCGGACAGCCTGCCGGCCGTCGTCAATATGCACGTGGCAGCCCGCGAGTGGAAGGACGAGATCATCTTTCTGCGTAAGATCATTCCGGGCCGATCCGACCGAAGCTACGGCATCCAGGTGGCGCGGCTGGCCGGCCTTCCGGCGGGCGTCATCGGCCGCGCCAAGGACATTCTTCGCGGCCTCGAGCGCGACGAGCTCTCCCGCGGCGGACGGCCCACGCTCTCGGGCGCGCCTGGCGACGCCCCGTCGCCGCAGCTGGGCCTCTTCGCGCAGCCAACCGACGATAATGAGGTCGTGCGCCGGCTTCGCAGCCTCGACGTGGACGACCTCACACCGCGCCAGGCGCTTGAACTGCTCGCGGAACTGAAGACACTTTCGGAACGGGACCAGGGATGTTGACGGCTCAAGGCGTACGGCGCAGGGCTCACGGGCAGCGATGGGCCCTGAGCCTTGCGCCGTGGGCCCTGGGCCTTGTTGTCGCCGCCTGTGGGTCCGGCGGCGGCGCGCCCCCCTCCGACGTCCTCAGCGTGATCATCAGCGCGGCGCCCGCGAATTTCGACCCTCGCATCGGGACGGACGCGGGCTCGCAGCGTGTGCACCAGCTGGTGTACGACCAGCTGCTCACGATCAACGACCAGCTGCGCGTGGTCGCCGAGCCGCCTGCGCTGGCGCTGCGTCTCGAGAATCCGGACCCGCTCACGTACATCGTTCAGCTGCGGCCTGGCGTTCGATTCCATGACGGCCGCGAGCTGACCGCGCGCGACGTCGTCTATACCTTCGGCAGCTTTCTCGACCCCGAGTTCACCTCTCCGCGCAAAGGGGCCTACCGCCAGCTGGCCGGCGTCCGCGCCCTCGACGACTACCGGGTCGAGTTCACGCTGAACGAGCCGTTCGGCTCGTTTCCGATTCAGCTGGTGATGCAGGTGGTCCCGGCCGACTCCGGCGAGTCGCTGCGCACATTTCCGATTGGCACCGGCCCGTACCGTTTCGCCAGGTACGCCGTCGACGAGCAGGTGGAGCTGTCGGCGTTCGAAGGCTACTGGGACGGCCTGCCGCAGAATGCGGGCATCACGCTCCGGATCATCCCCGACGACACGATGCGCGGACTCGAACTGCGCAAGGGATCGGCGGATCTGACCATCAACGATGTCCCGCCCGATATCGCGTACGCGCTCCAGGAAAGCGGATTGACGCTGACCCAGGCGCAGGGCGTCGACTACACCTACATCGGGCTGAACATGCGCGATCCGGTGCTGAAGGATCGGCGCGTCCGCCATGCGATCGGGTTCGCCGTCGATCGGCAGGCGATTGTGGACTACCTGCGGCGCGGCCTCGCGCAGCCGGCGGTCGGGGTCCTTTCGCCGGTGGCGTGGGCGTTCGAGCCGGACGTCCACCAGTTCTCCTACGAGCCTGCGCGCGCGCGCCAGTTGCTCGACGAGGCCGGCTATCGCGATCCGGACGGCGACGGTCCCCTGCCCCGCCTGCGGCTGTCACTCAAGACCTCGACCGACGAGTTCTATCGCCTGCAGGCGGCCGTCATCCAGGAGAACCTGCGCCTGGTGGGGATTGACGTCGACGTCCGGTCGTACGAGTTCGCCACCTTCTATGCCGACGTCCTCTCGGGCAACGTCCAGATGTACACCTTGCAGTGGGTTGGCGTAACCGATCCCGACATGCTGCGGCGTCTCTATCATTCGCAGCAGGTGCCGCCGACCGGGTTCAACCGCATCTACTACAGGAATGTGGACGTCGATCGGCTGATCGATCTGGCCGGTACCGCCGGGACCGACGCGGAGCGGATGCAGTACTACAGTCAGGTACAGAAGGCGGTGGCGGAGGATGCGCCGTACATCAGTCTCTGGTACAAGACCAACATCGCGGTCGCGCGGCCGAACATCGACGGCGTGCGCCTGTCGCCGCAGGCCAGCTTTGCCACGCTGAAGGATGTGCGGAAGCGGCAGCCGTACGGCGCCGCGCTGTCAGGACCGTCGGATCGGCCGTCCGAGGGGCATTAAAGCAGTTTTCATAAACGTTCGGCACCGGTGTAGCCGCAATGGCGGAAATAGTTCCGGCATTCATCGGCGCTGAAGCGCGGCAGGCATTGCCCCAGCAGCGGCCAGAGCGTCTCGATGGACCGGCAGCGGGCCGTGCGCAGGATGG
>CAXNKG010000028.1:0-39537 GCA_964202965.1 Vicinamibacterales bacterium | reverse complement strand
TCGAACAACGCCGCCATCGCCGCATATGAGCCTTCCCCTCGTTCGTACGCCGCCACCGCGCGTTCCCGCAACGCCACGTCATATGCATTGGCCATGGCGTCAGTAAAGTACACTTCGTTCGGCAATTCAAGTGCCGTTAGGGATTAGGTTATCCGAACTCAGGGGAGCGCCTCAAATCAGGTCAAGGCCCTGCAAGCAGCACTTGCAGATCCCCGACATTGGTGCCCGTGGGCCCGGTTCGAATCAAGTCGCCGAGCTGGTCAAAGAAGAGGTAGCTGTCGTGCGCACGTAAATACCGCTCGATCTCGCCTGCACCGGCATCGGACGCGCGTTGAATCGTCGTCGAATCGACGATGGCGCCGGCGGCGTCGGTAGGCCCGTCGACGCCGTCGGTCCCGACGCTCGCCGCGACGACGCGCCGGCCCAGGTGATCGAGGCCGCGGGCAAGCGCCAGGGCAAACTCCTGATTGCGGCCGCCCTTGCCAGACCCGGCAGTCCGTACCGTCGTTTCACCACCCGAGATGAAGCAGAGGCGATCGGCGGGGCTGGGAGGCGATGCGTGGCTCCCGAGCCTCAGCACGCGCTCCACCTGTTCCAGGAGGTCGCCGGCGGCCACGCTGGCCTCGCCGGTGATCGGTTTGTCGATGACGTGGACGACGTAGCCCAGCGATTCCGCGGCCGCCCTGGCACCGTGCATCGCCGTGCGGATCCCGCCAATAACCGTTGCGGTGGACCGGGCGAGTCGCGGGTCACCAGGCTTCGGCGTGTCGGACACGCCGCCGCCGGCGCCTCGCACCAGATGGTCGACGACGGCGACGGGAAACGCCGCGCGGCCGCCGTACCGATCAAGCGCCGCCAGGGCATCGGTATAGGTCGTGGGATCCGGTACCGTCGGTCCGGACCCGATCGACGACAGGTCATCTCCGACGACGTCGGACAGCGCAAGGGTTACGGTTCCGCCGGCGTGGGCAGCCGCCAGACGCCCGCCCTTGATGCCCGAGAGATGCTTGCGCACGGTGTTGAGGTCATGAATCTCGGCGCCGAGCGACAGCAGCTGGGCCGACGTTCGCTGCTTGTCGGCCAGCGTCACGCCTTCAACGGGCAGCGCCGCGATGGAGGACGCGCCGCCCGAGAGCAGGACGAGGAGCAGATCGTCGGCGCCGGCGGCCGCCGCCACCTCCAGCGCCTCGCGCGCGGCGGCGACGCTTCGCTCGTCCGGAACGGGGTGCGCCGTCCGGTGCCAGCGCACGCCGGGCGGCAGCGCCGGGGCCGCCTCGGCCGCCATACCGATGGCGCGGCGCACCGGGCACGGCGCGGCGGCCATGAAAGCGGCGAGCATCGGGCCCGCGCCCTTCCCGGCGGCGATGACGTCGACGGCCGCGGCGGTCTGCATCGCGCGCGCGACATCGGGACGGGTAAGCGCACCGCGGATCAGGAGTCCGGCGTCGACACCGGCGAGCGCCGCGCGGATGACGGCCGTCAGATGCTGTCGAAAAAGGTCGAGTGAAGCTGTCAGTGAGTCTGTCGGGGGTCGGACCAGGTGGAGAGGAGGGTCAACGTATCGAACTTCTGCAGGAGGCCGCTGACGATCCGGTCGGCGTCTTCCTTCGCGCACAGGTGATCGAGCTCCGAGAGCACCTTCGAGAGCGCCTGTTCGACCTCGGTGATCGTGCGCTCCGAATAGCACTCACGGTGCGCATCCAGGCACCGCTGGCACTTGACGAACTCTTCGCGGTAGAAGTTGGACAGGGGATGGAAGATAGGCTCGGCCTGCGGACAAGCATCGGAGAGAAAGCGTGACACCCGGTTCCTTGCCAGCGCCATACCTGTGATGGCCTCAAGTGTAGCGAGGGCGACTTCGGGCTGTCAACGCGCCCTCGATCCGGCCCGTCTGCCTGCCGCCTGCTGCCTACCGTCTACTAAATCGCGTGCCGGGAGGCCGCAAATCCGCCGACGCCGCCAACCGCCATCCCGCCCGTCACGAGCGCCGCCGAGAGCCTCGCGGGAAGGAACGCGATCGATCCGCCGTCGAACAGGACCGAGAGTTCCGTCCCCCACAACGCGGAGATGAGCCCCTGCCCCAGCCACAGGAAGGCGAGGGCCGTGACGGCCCCGAGGCCGCCCTGCAGGACGCCCTCCGCGACGAACGGACCCCGGATGAACGCGATCGGCGACCCCACCAACTGCATGATGTCGAGCTCCTGGCGGCGCGCATGCATGCCCAGACGCACGACGCTCGCCACGGTCAGCGCCGCCGCCATCGCCATGACAATGGCCAGCACGAGTCCCGCCCCGCGGACAGCCGCCAGGCCCGACGCCAGCCGGCCCAGCCACTCCCGGTCGTATCGGACATCCGCGACGCCGGCCAGGCCCGATACCTGCCGCACGAGCGCGGCGGTGCGGCCGTCCTGCTCGGCAGCGGGCCGGATGCGGACCTCAATCGAGGCCGGAAACGGATTGCCCTCGAAACTGTCCGTCAGCGACGCCAGCTCGGCGAACTCGCGGCGGAAACGCCCGATCGCGTCGGCCTTGGAGATGAATTCACGCCGCTCGACCACGCCGCTGCTGTCGATCGTCATCTCAATGGCGCCCCGCTGCTCCGACGAGGCATCGTCTCTCAGGTAGACCGAGAACTCGGCGGCCGAGGCCCACTGGACCAGGATCCGTTCGATGTTCCAGGTCACCAGGAGCAGGGTGCCGAGCACGATCATCGCGAGCGCTATCGCCAGAATCGCAAATGCGCTCGAGCCGCGGCTGCGCCACAGGCTGGCCCATCCTTCGCGCAGCGCGTAGTCGATGGCCCTCATGCGACCTCCACGACCTTGCCGGCGTCGAGCGTGACGGTCCGGCGTCCGACCAGACGAATGAGCTCGCGGTCGTGCGTGGCCACCAGGACGGTGGTCCCGCCCGCGTTGACCTCGCGAAGGAGATTCATGATCTCGAGCGACAGATCGGGGTCGAGGTTGCCCGTCGGCTCGTCGGCCAGCAGCAGGACCGGCTCACTCGCGAGTGCGCGGGCGATCGCGACGCGCTGCTGCTCACCGCCGGAGAGGTCGTTCGGCAGCGCGTTCATCCGGTGCTGCAGCCCGACCCACTTCAGCACCTGAAACGCGCGGCGCTTCTGCTGCGCTGCCGGCACGCCGAGCACCTCGGGCACGAACGAGACGTTCTCGAGCACGGTGCGCGAGGGAATCAGCTTGAAGTCCTGGAAGATGAACCCGATGCCGCGCCGATACTCCTGAATGTCGCTGCGCGACAGCGTCGCGAGGTTATGTCCGTTGACGAAAATCTCGCCTTCGCTCGGGCGCTCCTGAAGGAGCAGCATGCGGAGGAAGGTCGACTTGCCCGCGCCGCTCGGGCCGGTGAGAAACACGAACTCGCCCTTCGCGACGCTGATCGTCAGATCGCGCAGGGCGTACAACCCCCGGCTGTACAACTTGGATAGATGTTGCGTTTCGATCACGGGGCGTCCTCGATCTCGCGCCGGAGCAGTTGATTGGCGAGTGTGGGGTTCGCCTTGCCGCCGCTCCCCTTCATGACCTGGCCGACAAGGAACCCGAACGCGTTGTTCTTCCCCGCGCGCACCTGGGCGATGGCATCGGCATTCCTGGCCATGACGTCTTTCACGATCGCCAGGAGCGCCGACTCGTCGTCAATCTGCGCGAGTCCTTCCGCCGCGACAATCTCGTCCGCGCTCCGCCCGGAGTCGTACATCTTCGCGAAGACGTCCTTGGCGGTCGAACTGCTGAGCACGCCCTTGTCGATGAGCGTGATGAGACCTGCCAGCGCGCCGGCGGCCAGCGGCACGCCGGCGATGTCGGCCCCGCGCTCCTTCAGGGTCCGGAGCAACTCGCCCATGACCCAGTTGCTGGCCGCCTTCGGATTGCCCGCATCCCGTGCGACCTGCTCGTAGTACTCCGCGAGGGCGGCCGACTGCGTGAGCACGCCCGCGTCGTACTCGGGCAGTCCGTACGCCGCGACAAAGCGCGCGCGGCGTGCGTCGGGCAGTTCGGGCATCGTCTCCCGCGCGCGGTCGACGCGGGCGGCTTCGACCCGCAGAGGCGGCAGATCGGGCTCCGGGAAGTACCGGTAGTCGTGCGCGTCCTCCTTGCTCCGCATCGCGTGCGTCGCGCCGCCAGACGAATCGAACAGGCGCGTTTCCTGGACGACGCGCCCGCCGCTGTCGAGCAAACCGACCTGCCGATCCACCTCGTACTCTATCGCCTTCTGAACGTAGCGGAACGAATTGAGATTCTTGACCTCGGTCTTCACGCCAAACGCGATCTGCCCGACCGGCCGCACCGACACATTCGCGTCGCAGCGCAGGCTGCCCTCTTCCATGTTGCCGTCGTTGACGCCGATCCAGACGAGGATGTCACGCAGCTTCGCGAAACACTCCGACGCCTCGGCCGCCGACCGCATGTCGGGCTCGGTGACGATCTCGATCAGGGGGACACCGCTGCGGTTGAAGTCGAGGTACGTCCGCCGGCCGGAATCGGGAAATCCCTCGTGGAGCGACTTGCCCGCGTCTTCCTCCATGTGGATGCGCGTGAGCCCGACGCGCTTGCCGCCGCCCGCGGCAATCGTGAGCCCGCCGCCAAGCGCGAGCGGCCGCTCATACTGCGAGATCTGATAGCCCTTGGGAAGGTCCGGATAGAAGTAGTTCTTGCGCGCGAAGACGGATTCGCGCTGAATCTCACAGCCAAGCGCGAGCGCAGCCCGGATAGCGTAATCGACCGCCTGACGGTTCAGGACGGGCAGCGCGCCCGGCAGCCCGAGGCACACGGGACAGACCTGGGAATTCGGGGGCGCGCCGAACGCCGTGCTGCACCCGCAGAAGATCTTGGTTCGTGTCTGGAGCTGGCAGTGGATCTCGAGACCGATGACGGGCTCGAAATCCACTTACGCCCTGGGGCCCGCGGCCTTGACCGTCTCGGCGACGTCCTTCTCGAACCGCTTGAAATTCTCGGCGAACATCGCGGCCAGCTTCTTCGCCTGCTCGTCGTAGGCCCTGCCGTCCGGCCATGTCTTGCGCGGATCGAGGACCTCGTCTGGCACGCCTGGACAACTCGTGGGCACGTCGACGTTGAAGACCGGGTCGGCGCGGTACTGCACCTTGTCGAGCTGCCCCGCGAGCGCGGCGTTGATCATGGCGCGCGTGTGCGCAATCTTCATGCGCTTGCCGACACCGTACGGCCCGCCCGTCCAGCCCGTGTTGACCAGCCAGACGCGCGCCTGGTGTCTGGCAAGCTTCTCGCCGAGCATCGTCGCGTACACGTTCGGATTCAGCGGGAGGAATGGCGCGCCGAAGCACGTGCTGAACACCGCCTTCGGCTCGGTGACGCCCTTCTCGGTCCCCGCCACGCGGGCCGTGTAGCCGGACAGGAAGTGATACATGGCGCGATCCGGCGTCAGCCGCGAGATGGGCGGCAGCACACCGTAGGCATCCGCGGTCAGCATCACGACGTTCGTGGGGTGCCCTGCCGTGCCCGTGAGAATCGCGTTGTCGATGAATCCGAGGGGATAGGAGCCGCGGGTGTTCTCGGTGAGCGACTGGTCGTCGAGGTCGAGCTCCCGCGTGTCGGGATCCATCACGACGTTCTCGAGGATCGTACCGAAGCGCCTGGTCGTCGCGTAGATCTGCGGCTCGGCCTCAGGCGACAGCTTGATCATCTTCGCGTAGCAGCCGCCCTCGAAGTTGAAGACGCCCGCATCGCTCCAACCATGCTCATCGTCGCCGAGCAGCTGCCGTACCGGGTCGCTCGAGAGCGTCGTCTTGCCCGTGCCGGACAGGCCGAAGAAGAGCGCCGTGTCGCCGCCCGCGCCCACATTCGCCGAGCAGTGCATCGAGAGCACGCCCTGGAGCGGGAGGGTGTAGTTCAGGATCGAAAAGATCGACTTCTTGATCTCGCCGGCGTAGCTCGTGCCGCCAATCAGCACCAGTTTCTTGCCGAAGTTCACGAAAATGAAGGACTCGGTGCGCGAACCGTGCTTCGCGGGATCGGCCTTGAAGTTCGGGGCGTCGATGACCGTGTACTCGGGAAGGTGTTCCGCGCGCCTGGCCGGATCGTTCTCCGGCAGGAACATGTTGCGCGCGAAGATGTTGTGCCACGCGTACTCGTTGACGACGCGAATCGGCAGCGTGTAGGTCGGATCGGCGCCCGCCCACGCGTCCAGGACGAAGAGCTCCTTGTCCTGCAGGTAGGCGACGAGGTCCTTATGCAGCGCATCGAACTTCGCCGGATCCAGAGGCCGGTTCACGTCGCCCCAGTGGACGTGCTGTTCGCTCGACGGCTCCCTGACGACGAACTTGTCGTTCGGGGATCGGCCCGTGTGCTGGCCCGTCCGCGCGACCAGCGGGCCGTCCTTGGCCAGGTGTCCTTCATGACGGGCGACGGAAATCTCGGTGAGCGCTGGCGTGCTCAGGTTCCATCGAACTGTTCCGGACCGCAGAATACCGACCGCTTCGAGACCGCGCGCACGCTCAACGTGAATGGGCATAGGGGATCAGAATGGTACCGGCCGGGTTGGACGCAAGTCAACCCGCGGCAAGGGGTTGGGGAGACGTGGAGTATAGTCACTGCACCTGTAAACACGCCTCTGAAGTAGCCGTAATTCATGTCCAGAACGACCTCTCAGCGGTTGACCGCCCCGGTGACGTCCACGGCTGCAGCGCCAGCAGGACTCCAGCCGGTTGCAGCCCTGTCCACGGACTCGGCGATTGCGGCCGACGTCAAGGCGCTGGTCGTCGCGGGCAGGCGTGATGCGGCGCGCGAGCGATTCGCCCTCCTGGTGACGAACCTCCAGCGGCGAGCCGGCCGCATCGCCTACCAGTATTTGAGGGACGTGCAGGATGCCGATGAGGCCGTGCAGGACGCATTCGTCAAGGTGTTCACGCACATCACGAGTTATCGCGAGGACCTGCCCTTCGAGATGTGGTTCACGCGCATCCTGGTCAACCGCTGCCTCGACCTGCAGAAAGCGCGGGCGCGCCGCATCCGCTGGACCGTACCGATGCCCGCGGGCGTCGACGGCGTGTCGTACGAGCCAGCCGCGCCACAGCCGTCGCCCGAGCAGCGGCTGCTCGGCAGCGAGCGTGGCCGCCTGATCGTGGCAGCCGTCCAACAGCTGCCAGACCGGCAGCGCACCGTCTTTACCCTCTGCCAGATTGGCGAGCAGACCACGAGCGAGGTCAGCCAGGCGCTGGGCCTCAGCGAGGCGACGGTGCGCGTGCACCTGTTCCGCGCCATCCGCAAACTGCGCGCCCTGCTGGTGCACGAGCGATGACCATGCCTGAGAACCCGCGTGAGAACCCGCATGAGAACCCGCATGAGAACCCGGTGTCCGATGCGCGGTTGATCGACGAGGTGTCGACCGTACTCCGCGCCGAGGCCGATGCGGCCCTGACGGACGAGCGGCTCGCGCGCCAGCGGACCAACGTGCTCCAGCGGATCGAGGAAGAAACGCGGCCGGGACAGATCATCGCGTTCCCGAATGCACAGCCGGCGCGCCCGGCCCTCCGCGCGCGTCCGGGCATGCGCTGGATCGCCGGCGCGGCGGCCGCCGGGCTGCTCATCGGCGTCGCCGCCGGCCACCTCGCCCACGACCTGCCGGGCGCCGTACGGCAGGAACCGTCCGAAACCATCGCGATCGGCCTGTCGCAGCCGACGCTGCAGGCCATCTCGACCACCATGTCGGAGGAAGAGTTCCTCGGCCTGCTGGAAATCGCGATCGAAACCACCGGTGGCTCCGCGCTGCGCCCGCTTGACGATCTCACGCCGCTCGTCTGGGAGGGCGCGGCGCAGTAGTGCCCCCGCTGATCTTCCGTAAGGGTCTCGATCTCAAGCACGCAGTCGCCGGCGTCCTCGCCGAGAGCTATCACAGCGACCTGATCGAGAGCATCAAGAGCGCAGACTTCACGTACGCGTCGGGACGCCTGACGGTCCATCTCGCCCGGGAGTTCGGGTTCTGCTATGGCGTCGACCGCGCCGTCGACTATGCGTACCAGGCGCGCCGCCGCTTTCCCGACCGGACCGTGTACCTCACCGGCGAAATCATCCACAACCCGCACGTGAACGACAAGCTGCGCGGCCAGGGCATCCGATTCCTGTCGGATCCGGGAGAAACGATCGACCGCCTCACGCCCGACGAAGTCGTCATCCTCCCGGCGTTCGGCGTCACGATCGAGCTGCTCGTGGAACTACAGCAGCGCGGCTGCATCCTCGTCGACACCACCTGCGGCTCTGTGCTGAACGTCTGGAAGAACGTGAAGCGTTACGGCGAGGACGGATTCACCTCCATCATCCACGGCAAGTACTGGCACGAGGAGACGCAGGCGACCGCCTCGCAGGCGCTTCACGCCGGCAGCGGCCGGTACCTCATCGTGCTCGACCACGCCGAGGCTGGCGCCGTCTGCGACTACATCCGCAACGGCGGCAGCCGCGACGCCTTCCTCGCCCGCTTCGCCAGGGCGGTCTCGCCGGGGTTCGACCCGGACCGCGACCTGCAGCGCATCGGCTGCGCCAACCAGACGACAATGCTGAGCTCGGAGTCGCTGGAGATCGGCGAACTGTTTCGCGCGGCCATTCGGGATCGCGACGGCGACGCCGGCCTCGCAGCGCGGTTCCAGGCGTTCGACACGATTTGCAGCGCGACGCAGGACCGGCAGGATGCCGTCGGCGCTCTCCTGGCCGAACAGCACGTCGATCTGATGATCGTGATTGGCGGGTTGAACAGCAGCAACACGTGCAACCTCGCGCGCATCTGCGCGCAGCGCGTGCGCACCTTCCATATCGCGGATCCGGACGGCCTCGTCTCGGCCGATGAAATCCGGCACAAGCCCGTGGGACGCCCGGAGGAGGTCGTGACGGCAGGCTGGCTGCCCGCCGGTGCGCTGACGGTCGGCTTGACGTCGGGCGCCTCGACGCCAGACAACCTGATGGATGCCGCCATCCGGCGGCTCGATCGGATCGCGAACTCTTAAACGCCCAGTTCCCAAACACGCAACTCCCAAAGAACGGTGGGCGCTGGCTCCTTGGGAATTGGCTCCTTGGGAATTGGCTCCTTGGGAATTGGCTCGTTGGGAGTTGGAAGTTCTACTGGGATCCCGATTCGGGCTCGATCGAAATCCGTACCCGCTGACCCACCCGCGATCGCAGGTACCCGTGGAGATCGCTACCGGGCTTCACGACGATCATCGTCTGGTTATCGACCGCGAAATACCCCTCCTGAGCCTCCTGATCCGTGGCTCCGATTCGCCCCCGGACGGTAAACCCCTGTTGCGCCGCAAGGACGACCCCCGCGGCGAGCAATCCCAGTGCGAGCAGAACCGCGCCAATTCGTCTCATTCCGTCTCCTCCGTCGCGCTGTCCAGGCCGGGAGCAAGCGACGTGCCAGACACGCTATGATTCGTGGTCAATTGAAGCCAGGGCAGTAAACAGCCACCGGAGCCTGACCGTATTCTCAGGCAGTTATCCATGAAAGTCTCGAAAAACCTGATCCTGAGGGCAACCGTCCAGTGCATCGCGGCTCTGGTCCTGCTGACCGTGTGCGCCGGGCCCGCCTTCGCCCAACGCGGCAAATGGTGGCAGGACGAGCGGTTCCGCGGGGAACTGAGCCTTACCAACGAGCAGAGCGCCCGGCTCGAATCGATATTCCAGAAGACCCAGCCGACGCTGCGCGAGCGCATGCGGGCGCTCGACAAGGCGGAGGACCAGCTCGAGCAGTTCATCGAAACTGGCGACGACGCCACCGTGATGCAGCATGTCGGCGTGGTTGAAATCGCGCGCGGCGAGGTCAATAAGACGCGGACGATGATGCTGCTGCGGATGCGCCGGGCGCTGACCGCGGACCAGTGGGCGAAATTCACCGCACTGGCTGAAGAGAACCAGCGAAACCGGGACCGGACGCCGAATCGTCAGCAGCGGTAAGCGACCCCCTCTCGACCAGAACTGCTCATGACATTCCGTGCTGTTCCCTTCGCGAGATCCGCCCGTAGCCCGCGCGGAATACGAGACGCCGCCCGATACGCCGCTATCGCCGTCGCGATAGCCGTCGCCGGGCAGGGGCTGGCCGCCCGGCAGCAGCCATCAGAGCAGTCGCGCCTCGATGGCATCGCGCGCGTCGCCGCGCAGCAGTTCGTCGCCGCCCGCGCCGACGCGGAGCAGACCCGGCCGACCGCGACGCCTTCGGCCGCCGGCACGCAGGTCGACCTGACGCTCCAGGAGGCGACGACGCGCGCGCTGGAGCGCAATCTCGAGCTGGCTGTGGAACGGCTCAACCCGCAGACCTTCGACCTGAACATCGCGCGTATCCGCGCCGCGTATCAGCCCCTGGCCACCTCGCAGTTCAACCAGCGCGCGATCGTGCAGCCGCCCACCAACCAGCTGAACGGCGGCAATATCGTCCAGAACGACACGACCGACTACAACGCGGGCATCTCGCAGCTGCTGCCGAAGTTCGGCGGCGACGTCCTGTTCAATTTCAGCAATCGCAAGCAGGTCACGTCGAACATCTTCGCCAACTTCAACCCGACATTCACCTCGAACTTCAACCTCGTGTACACCCAGCCGCTGCTGCGCGGGTTCCTCATCGACAACAACCGGCAGCAGCTTCGGGTCACGGCGATCAATCGTGAGATTTCCGAGATTCAGCTGCGCGGAACGATCGCCACGACGCTGGCCTCGGTCCGCAACGCCTACTGGGAGCTGCTCTACGCCATTGAGGCCGTCGAGGTCGTGCGCGGATCGCTGGCGCTGGCGGAGAAACTCGTCGAAGACAACCAGACCCGGGTGGAGATCGGCACGATGGCGCCGCTCGATGTGGTGCAGGCGCAGGCGGAGGCCGCGACGCGCCGCCAGGCGCTCGCCCAGGCCGAGGCGACCTGGCGCACTTCGGAACTCGCGCTCAAGCGGCTGATCGTCAACGGCACCGACGACCCGCTCTGGCGCTCGTCGATCAATCCCGCCGATCGTCCGGTCTTCGCGCCGGAGCTCTTCGACGTGGAAGGCGCGGTCCGCAAGGCGCTGGACAACCGTACGGACCTGGAGCAGGCGCGCCGGCAGATCCAGGCGAACGACACGACCATGCGCTTCATGCGCAACCAGACGCTGCCCGACCTCGAGCTCGTGACGAGCTACGGGGCGCAGGGCCTCGGCGGCACGCAGTTCATCCGCCAGGGCAGCGGCCTGGGCAGCACGATCGTCGGCACGGTGCCCGGCGGGTACTCGGACGCCCTGCGTACGCTCAGCGGCCGCGACTACCCCATCTGGAACGTACAGCTGAACATGTCGTATCCGATTGGCGGCAGCGCCGCGGATGCCAACTACGCGCGCGCCCGCATCCAGCTCAGCCAGTCGACGGCGCAGCTCAGGGCGCTCGAGCTGCAGGTGGCCACCGACGTCACCAATGCGGCGCTTCAGGTGGAGAACGGCTTGAAGCGGTACGAGGCCGCGGCCGTCGCGCGCGAACTGGCGGAGACGCGGCTCGGGGCGGAACAGAGCCGGTTCGAGGTCGGCCTCTCGACCAATTTCTTCGTCGTCCAGGCACAGCGCGACCTGGCGACCGCGCAGAACTCCGAGCTGCGCGCGCTCCTCGACTATCGCCGCGCCCTGGTCGACTACCAGCGCGTGCAGGAAGCGCCGGCCAACCGCGGCGGCGGCATTACGTCGATCAACGCCGGCGCCGGTAATTAACCCTCCATAAAGAAGACGCTGGTCATCGGCTCACTCGTCATGGTGGTCGGTAGTTGGTAGTCGGTAGTTGGTAGCTGCTGGCGCCGGGACTCGCGTCGCGGTCGCTCTGGGTAGCAACCTGGGTGACCGCGAGCGGACTCTTCGCGAGGCCGTCGCCGCGCTTTCTGTTCACCTCCACGCCGTACGCGTGTCGGCATTCTACGACACTGCTCCCATTGGACTGACCGACCAGCCTCGATTCCTCAATGCCGCCGCGACTGGTGTCACGACACTCGTGCCGCGCGCGCTGCTTGACGCGCTCCTCGATGTGGAACGGCGGTTCGGTCGCGTCCGCTCCACCCCCAATGCGCCGCGGACACTCGATCTCGATCTCATCCTCTATGGCGACTTGGCGATTGATGAACCGGACATCGTCGTCCCGCATCCCCGGTTCCGTGAACGGCAGTTTGTCCTCGAGCCGCTGGCCGAACTTGCGGCCGATTGGACGGACCCGGTGACAGGCCTCTCGGTGGGGGCGTTGCGGGCGAAGCTCGGGGCCAATCGGTAGGCGGCAGGGCCTATTCGCCTACTGCCTACTGCCTACTGCCTACCGCCTACTGCCTACTGCCTACCGACCGGCTCACTCCATCCACCTGACAGGCAGGACGTTGCCCTGTCGCGCGACGCCGCCCGTGCGCCTGCCGAGCAGATCTTCGAGCCCCGCGGCTGCCTGTTCGAACAGGCGCTGGTGCTCGCGCGACTCGCCCAGGATGACGTTCAGCAGAAGCCGGTGGCGCGCGTGGGTCATCGTCTCCACACGTCGGGTCCAGCGTTCGACGAAGACCGCCAGCTGCGTTGCATCGTCGTCGAGAATCGCCCGGAAGGCCCCGGGGGCTGGCGTCTTGCGCGACGTGGGCAGCTCGGGCACCGCCAGTGGCGACGAGGGTGGCGGCAGGACCGCCGTGAACTCGGCCAGCGCGGCCTGCAGCCACTTGAGATGCGTCTCCTCGCGGCTGATGATGTACTGATACGCGTTGTTGAAGTCGTAATGGCTGACGACACGGGCACCGGCTTCGTGCCGGTGGAGGATCGCGGCGCGGTCGGCCGCGAACGCCGTCAGGATCTGCTGCAGTTCGTCCTGTTTCACGTCTGTCGCTTACGCCTTTTCCTTTTCCTTGCACGCGATGCACTTGCGCGTCCACGGAATGGCGTCCAGCCGCGCCTCGGCGATCGGCTCGCCGCACTCACGGCAGGCGCCGTAGCTGCCCTCCTCGAGACGCTGGAGCGCTTCCTCGATCGCCTGCAGGATCTTCGCGTCGGTCTGCTTGAGCTTGAGGTGAATGTGCACCTCGTTGGTGCCACTGGCCTGGTCCGCCATGTCGCCCTGGCGTCCGGAATTGTTCTCCATCGACCACTGGAGCGGCTTGCCCGCCGCCCCGCCGACCAGCTCGGCCCGCTTCTGAAGGAGTGAGACTCTGTAGCTCTCTAGATTCATCTATCTGGGCTCCGGATCCAATGATCTTATCTATTCAGCACGGAGGGTCGCAAGCGGCTTGTGGCGCAGGACGTCGATGCTGGCGACGACACCGATGGTCGCGACGAGGAGCGATGTCGCGATGATGCCGCCAATGGTCAGCCCGGGCGCCGGCTCCCACGGCAGTTCGAGCGCGAACCGCGCCACTCCCCAGCTCAGCGCGATCGCGCCGAGCGCGCCGACGGTGCCGGCAATGGCGCCAAGCACGCCGTATTCGAGGACCAGCATGGCGGCGATGAGTTTTCCGCTGGCGCCGAGGGTTTTCAGGATTGCCGCTTCGTAGACGCGCCGGAATTTCGTCATCGAGACCGCGCCGACGAGGATCAGGCCTCCGCTCACGAGCACGAGCAGGCCGACGACCGAGATCGCGAGCGTGACGTTCGTCACGACGGTCTGGATGGTCTGGAGAATCTCGCGCAGGTCGATCGCGGAGACATTCGGATAGTCGCGCACGAGCTCCGCCTGCATGGCGGCCCGCGCACCCGCCTCCACCGGCCCACGCAACGCGGCGATGTACGTGTGAGGCGCCCCCTCGAAGGTGCCCGGACGGAACACGAACATGAAGCCGCCGGCCCGGAAGTCCTGCCAGTCGACACGCCGGACGCTGGCCACCCGCGCGGTGATGACGCGGCCCAGCACGTCGAACCGCATCTCATCGCCCACCTGAATCCTCGAGCCCAGGCGGAAGTTGCCGTCGTCATCCGGATCGAAAAAGCGCTCCTCGATCGACACTTCCGGCCCGGTGTACGGCGCATCGCCCCACCAGACGCCGTCAATCACTTGCTCGTTCGATTCGAGCTGCGAGCGGTAGGTCACCGTATATTCACGCGCGAGGCCGCGGCCGCGCGTCTGCTCGTAGCTGTCGAGGTCCATGTCCTGCCCGCGGACACCTACCACGCGGGCGCGCAGGGTCGGAATGATCTTCGGACCGGCGATCGCGCCATTGGACGCATCCAGGAACGCGGCGAGCGGCGCGCGCTGATCCTGCTGGATGTCGATCAGGAACATGTCGGGTGCGTTCGGCCCGGCCTGAATCGTAAAGTCGCGCAGCAGGTTCATCTGGAGGCTGCGGACGCCCAGAATGAAGAACGCGCCGAGGCCGACCGCGAGCAGGATGACACGCGTCTGGTTTCCCGGCCGCGCGATATGCAGGACCGCGTGACGCAGCGCGAAGGACTTCGAGTAGCGCAGCGGCTGCACCGCGCGCACCAGGCCCGCGCCCACCAGATTCAGGATGACGGCGGTCGCGACGAAGCCGCCCGCAAGCATCAGCCCGACTTCGACCGAGCCGGCCTGCCACGCCGCCACGGCGACGAGCGCAGCCCCCACCGCCGCCGCCACACCCCATTTCACCCAGTCGATGCCGGCCGGATGCGGGATGTCCTGCCGGAGCAGGAGCGACGGCTTGACGTGCCGGACTTCGAGCAGCGGCACGAATGAGAACAGCATCGACACCAGGAGGCCGATGGCCAGTCCTTGCAGCACGGCCGACGCGGTCAGCCCGAAGTCGACCTTCATCAGCGCCACCAGATCGCCGACAAAAGACGGCACCGCGGCGATGACCGCGGCCGCCATGGCCACGCCCAGGATGCTGCCCGCGATGCCGAGCACGAGTACCTGCGTCATGTAGATAGCGAGCACCTGCCGCGAGCTGCTGCCGATGCACTTGAGAATCGCGATGCTGCGGACCTTCTGCTGCACGAACACGCGCATGACGCTCGACACGCCGATGCCACCGAGGATGAGGACGACCAGACCCACCAGGCTGAGATAGTTCTCAGCCCGCGTGAGGTTCTCTCCCATCTGATCTTCGGTCCGGCGGTACCACCGCACGTTGACGAACTCGTTGGCGAACGCCTCGCGCAGCTCCTCGGCCACATCAGCGGCCACCGGATCCGGCACGCGCAGCAGTTGCTGGTACGAGATGCGGCTGCCAAACGTCATCAAGCCCGTGGCGGCAAGATCGGCGCCGTCGATGATGACGCGCGGGCCGAGGGTAAAGGCGCCAATCCTGCGTCCCGGCTCGGCTGTGATGACGCCGCGAATCTCGAACGGCGCGGAGCCGATCTGAATCGCGTCGCCGACCTCGAGATTGAACTGCGCCAGCAGTTCGGGACGCACGAGCGCGCCGCGGCCGGACAGCATCGCGTGCGCATACCGGCCGTCGCGGAGCGTGAGCTCGCCGTAGAAGGGAAACTCGGGGCCGACCCCTTTCAGCTCCACCATGCGGGCGCCGGGATTCGCCGGATCCGCCGGACGCACCATCGTCGGAATCTCCGCCGTGTCGAGCCGCGCCGTCACCCGCCCGGCCTGCTGCTCGGCCGCCAGCCTTTCGAGGACCGCGGGCGTCCAGGGGCGATTCGTCGCCACCACGACATCGCCGCCCAGCAGCGTCCTGGCCTCCCCCGCCAGCGCCACGCGGACGCTCTGAATCAGGGACCGCAGCGCGACGATCGAGCCGACGCCGATCGCGATGCAGATGAAGAAGAACAGCAGGCGCTGCCATGACGCGCGGATCTCCCGCAGCGCCATCCGTACCGCAAACGTCATCGCAGCGCCTCCACCGGCGACTCGACCGGGCGCCCGTCCCGCAGCGACAATCGCGCGTCGGCCAGCGAGGCCAGCTCCGCGTCGTGCGTCACGAGCACGAGCGTCGACCGGCGCGCGCGCCGGACGTTCAGCAGCAGATCCATGATGTGCCGTCCGGTCGACGAGTCCAGATTGCCCGTCGGTTCATCGGCCAGCACGATCGGTGGGTCGTTGGCGAGCGCGCGGGCGATGGCGACGCGCTGCTGCTCGCCGCCCGAGAGCTGCGACGGATAGTGATGGCCACGATCGGACAGCCCGACTTCGTCGAGCAGCAAGCGCGCGCGAGCGACCGCGTCGCGCCGCTTCGCGATCTCCATCGGCACGAGGATGTTCTCGAACGCGGTGAGCGAGGGGACCAGGTGGAAGAACTGGAACACAAAGCCGATCTTCTCGCCGCGCAGCCGCGCGAGATCGTCTTCGCCGAGTCTCGTGATGTCGCTGCCGTCAACCAGGATCTCGCCGGTGCTTGGTGCGTCGAGGCCCGCCAGCAGCCCGAGCAGCGTCGACTTGCCGCTGCCCGACGGGCCGACGATGGCCAGGAACCTTCCCGACGGAATCGAGAGGTCGAGCGGGTGGAGGATCGTCAGAGGACGGCCGCCACTTTCGACCGTCTTGGATACGCCGCGCAGTTCGATCATCGATCCGATTTTTCGAGCGCGGGCTCGAGCGCCCGCCAGATGGTCTGCTCGATCACCTTCGCGCCCTCGGCGTTCGGGTGAATGCCGTCCGAGTTGTTCAGCGCCGCGATCCCAGCCACGCCCTCGAGGAAGAAGGGGACGAACGTCACATCGTGGTCGTCGGCCAGACCGCGGAACACCGCGCGAAACTCCGCGGTGTACGCGGGGCCGTAGTTCGGCGGCGCTTCCATCCCCGTCAGAATCACCGTGATGCCGCGCGCCCTGGCCTGCGTGATGATCTCGTCGAGGTTCTTTTTCATTTGGGCGACCGGCAGGCCGCGCAGGCCGTCGTTGGCG
Organism: Vicinamibacterales bacterium; assembly: GCA_964202965.1. GTDB lineage: Bacteria > Acidobacteriota > Vicinamibacteria > Vicinamibacterales > UBA2999 > CAXNKG01. The sequence goes on along the minus strand of CAXNKG010000028.1, from coordinate 22,768 downwards.
CCCAGTTCCACGACGAGGACGTCCACGTCGCCATCAAGCGCCCAGTCGAGACGGCGCAATCCGCCCGCGGATGTATCGCCGGAGACTCCCGCGTTGACCACCTCGTACGCATACCCCTCAGCGTCCAGCTGCGCCTGAATCAGTGACGGCACCGACTGCTCTCTCAGCAGGCCGAGACCGGCGGTGAGGCTGTCGCCCAGAAAGACAATGCGAGGACGCGGAACGCCGGCAGGCGCGGGCGCCGACGCGGTGGCGATCACATCCGCAGCATCCGGCCTCGGCGCGGACGGCTCCCCGCACGCCGTGAGCGCGGCCAGCAGACAGGCGATCACCGGGCACAGAATGCGCCGCATCCGTATAAGCTCATTGTAGCCCGTGACCTTCGTCGTCGAACCCGGTCCACTCGCCTCCGCGCTCGAACACGCCTACCTTCGGCTGGAGCAAAGCCGCTTCGCCGACGCGCTGTGGGCCCGGCGCCTCGATGTCTGGACCGGGGATGCCGCCGTCCGGCAGACAATCGCGAACCGCCTGGGCTGGCTCGGCGCCGTCGGCGCGATGACGCCGCACGTGCGGGCGCTGCGCGCGTTCGCGGAGTCGGTCCGCACGGACGGCTTCTCCGACGTCGTCCTGCTGGGCATGGGCGGCTCGAGCCTCGTGAGCGAAGTTCTCCGGACGGTCGTCGGGGTCTCGTCCGGCTTTCCGCGCTTTCGCGTCCTGGATTCCGTCAATCCCGATGCCATTCGATCCGCGATGGACCGCGTCGAGACGACGCTGTTCATCATGGCGAGCAAGTCGGGATCGACGATCGAGCTGACGGCCCTTGCCGCCGAAGCCGCGAAGCGGCTGCGCGACGCGGGCGTCGCCAACCCCGGCTCCCACTGTGTCGCCATCACCGATGAACACACGGCTCTCCATGCGCGGGCACGCGACGAAGGGTTTCGCGATCTCTTTCTGAATCCCGCCGACATCGGCGGCCGCTTCTCCGCGCTGTCCTTCTTCGGACTGGTGCCGGCCGCGCTGATGGGCATCGATATCGACGCCCTGCTCGCATCCGCCGGCAGGATGGCGGCGGCATGCACCGATCGCGATCCCCGGCGGAATCCGGGACTCGCACTCGGCGCGCTGATGGCGGCCGGAGCGTCACAGGGCCGCGACAAGCTCACACTCGCGATGCCTGAGGCGCTCGCGCCGTTCGGACTCTGGATCGAGCAACTCGTGGCGGAGAGCACCGGCAAGCACGGCAAGGGCGTGGTGCCGGTCGTGGGCGAACCGGGTGATGTCCCGTTCGGCGCCGATCGCGTGGTCGTCTCGATGGCGCTCGCAGGCGCAGCGCCCCCGCTGCTCGACGCCGCCCGCGCGCCGAACGTGCCGCGTCTGCATATCGCCCTGCCGGACGTTGCCGCGCTCGGCGGCGAATTCTTCCGCTGGGAAGTCGCAACGGCCACCGCCGGCATGCTGCTCGACATCAACCCGTTTGATGAGCCGAACGTGCAGCAGGCCAAGGACGCGACCCGGGCGCTGCTCGACACGTACGTCCGCGAGAGCCGGCTTCCGGTGCCCGAACCTGACGCCGAACTGGAAGGGATCCGCCTGGCACTGACGAAAGCCGCAAAGGAGGCGGTCGATGCCGCGGGACCATTTGGCTTCCTGAACGTCATTCGACCGGGCGATTACGTGTCGCTGCTGGCGTATCTACCGCCCGACGACGCCCGGTTCGCGCCAACGCTCGCGCAGGTGCGGACGACGATCGGCGCATCGACCGGCTGCCCCGCCACGCTGGGCTATGGGCCTCGCTACCTGCACTCCACCGGGCAGCTCCACAAGGGCGGGCCCAAGTCCGGCGTCTTCGTCATCGTCGTCTCGGAGCCGGCCGAAGATCTGGCGATTCCGGGACTGCCCTACTCGTTTGGGACGCTGGAACTTGCCCAGGCGGTGGGCGACTTCCAGTCGCTCGACCGCACCGGCCGACGTGCCCTGCTGATACGGCTCCCAGCGCCGGATCCACTGTTGCTGCAAAGGGTTACGGAGAGCCTTCTCGTCCAGCCTCCCTGAGCCCAGGTCCCAAAAATCCACACCCCCCCATCTGTATACTCGGTATACTGCCGCCGAAAAGCATCACGGTGGCTACCGGGTCAATCCAGTCGACGATCGCACGGGGAAACGCCGCCCTCGAACGGGGACGCGGGCCCGAGGCTGCCGAACTGCTCGGCGCGGTGCTCCGCGCCGGATCGTTGCCGCGCGAAGACGAAATCGCGGTCCGCACGGCGCTGGCGGAAGCCTGGCTGCTTCAGGACGATCTGGCGCAGGCGGGAGCCGCCCTGGGCCGACCACCCACCGTCCGCGAGCCAATCAGCGACGCCCGGCTGTCGGCATTGTGGCGTCTGCACGGCCGGCTGACGTTCGCGCGAGGCGAACAGTCGCGCGCGATCGCGCTCCATGCACGGGCCCTCAAACACGCGGAACTGGCGCACGACTCGCGCGCCATCGGCCTCGCCCACTACGAGCTCGCGCTCTGCTACAAGCAGGTCGGCGACTCGGGCATCTTCCGCGACCACCTGACCGAGGCCGCCTCCGCGCTTCATGCGGCGGGCGACCGGCGGCATCTCGCGCTCGTCCACTCGCTGTCCGCCGTTCTCCTGGCGCAGTCCGGGCGGTACGAGGAAGCGACGGCCGCACTTCGTCAGGGTGAGCGCCTGGCAATCGCCATTCCGGCAGACGACGTCCTCGCAGGCATCGTGCACAACCAGGCGAACGTCGCGCTGATGCGGCATCGGTACGACCAGGCGCTGGCGCTCGCGGAGCACAGCGTCGGGCTCCACGAAAACCTCGGGTCGGGCCATGGCCTCGCCGTCGCGCTGGCGACGCTCGGTCAGATCTTCGTGCAGCTCGGCGACCTCGAGCGCGCCGAAAAGATTCTCACGCGGACGCTCGACGTCCGCAGCTCGGTTCAGTTCCACGAGACCACCGGTGCGGTGTTCGACACGCTGGCGCAGATCCATCTCATGCGCGGATCGTACGAGCGCGCGGCCGATTATCTCCGCCAGGCCAGCGAGGCCTACGGCGCCTACGGCAGCCAGACCATGCGGTGGTACGAATGGTCGCTGCGCGTGCTTGGCGTGAAGCTCGCGATCCGCCGCGCGGCGTTCGACGAAGCCGTCGCGATGGCCGAGGAACTCGTTGCCACGCCGGGGGTTCCGCCAGCCGAAGCCCTGCAGGCGGAGCTCGCCACGTGCGAGGCGCTCCTGGCCGCTGGCCGCATCGCCGATGCCGAACGGCGGCTCGAACACTGCGAGGGACGACTCGAACCGCGCAGCGCACCCGCGGCCTGGGGCGAGTTTCTGCGCATCCGCGGCGCGGTCCACGAGCGGTCGAACCGCCCCGCCGCCGCGCACCATGACTTCGCCCAGAGCGCGAGCGTGTTCGACCTGCTCGGGGAGCGCTATCACGCCGCGCTGAGCAACCTGGCGCTCGGGCGGCTGGCGGCGGCCGCCGGACAACGATCGGCCGCTGAACGCTACCTCGAGCTGGCGTCAGGCATCTTCAGCACGCTCGGCGCGGAGCGCGACCTGACCGAAGTGACGGCGGCCCGCGCCACGCTCGACGAGGCGCCTCGCCCGCAACCCGCCTTCTCGGTGACCGATCAGGACGAGGCGGTCATCCGCCGGCTGGTCGATGCGGCCATCCTGCCCGACCTCCTCGCGCGCGAGACGGCCACCGCGCTGATTGAAACGATCGAAGCGGACGCGGCCATCGTCTTCACCGCGGTGCCGGGAGGCGACGTGCGCGTCGTTGCGGCCGCGGGCTGCGACCTGGAGGTGGCCCGCGCGCTCGCCCGCGCGGCCGCGCAGGGGACGCGCGAGTACGGCGAAGGCCTGCTGCTAAGCGAGCCGCTCGGCAAGGACTACGACGGCCCGCGCACGTGCACCATCGTGGCGGCGCGCCGGCTGACGGACCACGCGGCGCGACGCCTGCGCATGTTCGCGTCCGTGGCGCGGCAGGGGTTCGAGCTCTGCGGAGTGCGCGAGCGTCCGCCGCTGGCGGCCGAACAGATCAACGAGCGGCCGCTCGAGCCGCTGCTTCCCGGTTTCATCTGCGCCAGCGCGTCCATGGCCCGCGTCGTCGAGCAGATCCAGCGCCTGCAGGGCCACGACCTTATGGTGCTGATCACCGGCGAGAGCGGCACCGGCAAGGACCTCGTGGCCCGCGCGATTCACGTCGGGTCGCCGAGGCGCGGCGCCATGTTCCTGCCGTACAACTGCACGACCACGACCCGCGAGCTCGCGGACAGCCAGCTGTTCGGGCACCGCCGCGGCAGCTTTACGGGCGCCATCACCGATCAGCCCGGCCTCATCCGGTCGGCCGCCGGGGGGACGCTCTTCCTCGACGAGATTGGCGACCTGCCGCTCGACGTACAGCCGAAATTGCTGCGGTTTCTCGAACAGGGCGAGGTGATGCCGGTCGGCGAAAACCGTCCACAGGCTGTTGATGTCCGCGTGCTGGCCGCGACCAACGCGGATCTCGAGCAGCGCGTGGCCGAGGGCAAGTTCCGCGAGGATTTGTACTACCGCCTCTGCGTGATCCGCATCCACGTGCCGTCGCTGCGCGAGCGTCGCGACGAGATTCCGCACCTCAGCACGTTCTTCCTGCGTGAAGCGTGCGAGCGGCTGGGCAAGCCGGATGTGCAGCTGGCACCGGCGACGCTCGATCTGTTTGCGCGCTACTGGTGGCCGGGCAACGTGCGCCAGCTGCGCAACGAGATCCAGCGGGCGGTGGCGATGAGCGCGCCCGGCGGCGCCGTGCTGCCCGAACACCTGTCGCCGGACCTTGCGGCCCCGCCGACACTGTCCACCCAGAGTGGAGGGGCGGCCGGCCTGGGCTTCGGAGGCGCGAAGCCGGCAAGCCTGTCCGCCGCCATCGAAGCAGTCGAAAGGGAACTGATTGAGTCGGCGCTCGGGCGCGCACGCGGGAATATCTCTGAAACGGCGCGAATTCTTGGTCTTACGCGCCGAGGCCTCTACCTCAAGATGAGACGACTCCAACTCGACGTCCTCGCGGATACCAAGTAGCCAGGTATACAGGCCTGTGGATAGAAACTATCCATGCCCGCACCGCGACCGACGTAGGCTGAGAGCCAGTAATCCATACAGGTCAATGACTTAGACCTTGCGCAATACTGCCACGTGACAGCACCGACACAGGCCCGGGCATTGATACCTGGAATGAGCAATCGATTCCAAAGGGGGCCAGGGTGATTCAGACCGTCGCACATTCGCAACGCCGAGAGGCCGGCACGCAGCCGCGGATCGGCAACCGTCGCAAGCTTCGTGTTCAGGGCCGTCTGACATGGCGCGACTCGAGCGGCGCGCTCAAGTTCGTCTCGGTCGTCACGCGCGACGTCAGCGAGCTGGACGCCTTTGTCGAGTGCCAGCTCCCGGCATCCATTCCGCTCTACCGTCTCGTGCACCTGCAGATTGAGCGCACCGGCCGCGACTGCGCCGACCTTCCGGCCGTGCTGCAGCAGGGAAAGGTCCTGTCAGCCGTCTATCGGGTGGGACCCTATCGGTCGTCGACCGGCACGCCGCAGGGCTATGCGCTTCGCCTGCTGGTGGACCCGGGCCGCAAGACGGCGACGACGATGCACTGAATGTCCGGGCGCAGGCTTATGCCTGCGCGGCGTTCTTCTTGCGCCAGTAACGCTCCAGCCCCAACCACGCAAGCTCCGGGGGCGCGGCCGCGACGTACGACGCGGCCTGTGCCTCCGGCATCTGTCTGCGCCATTCCCGAATCAGATCCTCACCGAACTGCTCCGCCTTCTCTTCATTCGATCCGGATGCGGCCATCCGCCTGAGAACGAGCGCCGACATCGTGTCGAGGTTGGACATCAGCGTGCGCAGGTGCGGCACCGGGGTGTCCACGGGGCCGAAGTGGGTGAGGAAGATCGTCCGCGGTCCCCACGCCTCGATCCGCGCCACACTGCCCTGCCACGCCTCGATGTCGATGTCAGGCGGCGGAGTCGGCGGCAGCACATAGCCGCCGTCGATGCAGACTCCGGCGGTGTCGCCCACAAACGCCACGCCGCTGTCACGATTGAAATACGACACGTGGTGCGACGCGTGGCCCGGCGTATACGCGGTCTCGAAGGCGCGGCCGCCGGCCTCGATCCGCTCCCCCCCGGACAGCACGACGAGATTCGTCTCGGGCACCGGCAGAATCTCGCCCCACAGCCGCTCCATCTGCCCGACGTACAGCCGTGAGGCGCTCGCAATCAGCTTCGACGGATCGACAACGTGCGGCGCGCCCCGCTCGTGCACGAAGACCTTGATCGCCGGATGCCGCTTCAGGATCGTGCCCGTCGCGCCGGCGTGGTCCAGATGAATGTGCGTGAGCAGCAGGTGCGTCACGTCGGAGAGCCGCGTCCCCTGCGCCTGCAGGCCGAGCTCGAGCGTATCGAGACAGGTGGTCGGCCCTGGGTCGACGAGTGCGACCGTTCCTCCCCCCTGAATGACTCCCGTCGCAATGGCATGACGCCGGCCGGTGAAGTTGAGATCGATCCACGAAAGGCCTGATGCAAGCATGGGCAGGGATTATACTGACGCGGTTCAGGTACTGCAGGCCACGAGATGGATTCCCTGGGTGTTCTCACCGCGATCGCACGCGTGATCGGCGAAGGCACGCCGCTCGCCGTGCTCGTGCCGCGGCTGGCGGTCATCCTTCGTGACGCCATTCCCTTCGAGCGTCTGCACGTCCTGCGGCTCGACCGCGCCGAGTCGCTCGTCCTCTACGTCGCCAGACCGTCCGGCGAGCTCGAAGAAACCGGGCACCGGATCGCCGACGCCGGCGCCGCGACGCCCGCGCCAGACACCGACTCCCGGTCCCGCATCATCTGCACCGTCGGCAACGGCGCGAACGTGCACGGCGCGCTCTGGTTCACCTCCAACGAACCGGATGCCTTCAACGCCTCGCACGAGATCCTGATGGACAGCGCGGGCGACCTGCTCTCCCTCGCCATGCAGTACGACGGGCTCCTCAGCACCGAAGCGGTGCGCCGCGAGCGACTCGATACGCTCGACAAGCTGCTCCACACGATGGCCGGGGCGCTCGACATCCGCCACATCTTTGGTGACGTCTCGCACGTCATCCGGGAAGGGCTGCCGCACGACATGCTCGCCCTGACGTCATGGGCCGAGGACGGCCGGTCGGTCCGGATCTATGCGTTGAGCGGCGCGCAGATCGACGATCCGCAGTTCTGGGCGCCGATGCCGGTCACCGACGATACCCGCGCCCTGCTGCACCGCGACGCCTACATCGTCTCCAACATCGAAGCGGACATCGAGGCCAACAGCGCCCGCGCGGAGATCTTCCGCCGGCTCGGCGCCCGGTCGGCCCTGCGTGTGCCGCTCGCACTCGGCACCGGGGTATTCGGATCGCTCTTCGTCCTCGCCCGGGAGCCTGATCGGTTCAGCGACGGCGACATCGGTTTCGCGCGGCGCGTCGCGGATCTCCTCGCCCTGGCGCTGTCGCACCAGCGCCTGGCCGAGGCGGCACGCCGCGACGCCGCCGCCCGCGAGACCGCGGCGCAGCTCGAAGCGCAGGTCGCCACCCTCACCCGCGAACTCGAGGCGCGGACCGGCCAGCGCCGCGTGGTCGGACATTCGCCGCAGTGGAAGGACGTCCTCGCGCAGGCGGCGCGGGTCGCCCAGACCGAAACCACCGTGCTGCTCACGGGCGAATCGGGAACGGGCAAGGAAGTCGTCGCGCGGTTCATCCACCAGGGATCGAGGCGTAAACAGGGACCGTTTGTGGCCATCAATTGCGCCGCGCTCCCCGACCAGCTCCTCGAGTCCGAACTGTTCGGGCACGAGCGCGGCGCCTTCACGGGCGCCGTCGCCGCCAAGCCGGGGCGCATCGAGCAGGCCAACGGCGGCGTGCTCTTCCTCGACGAGATTGGCGAGATGGCGCCAGGCGCCCAGGCGAAGCTCCTGCGCGTGATCGAGGAGCGCGAGTTCGTGCGGCTCGGCGGCACCCGGTCAACGCGCGTGGACATCCGCATGGTCGCCGCGACCAACCGCGACCTGCACAGCGCCATGCGCCGCGGCGGTTTCCGCGAGGACCTCTACTACCGGCTGAGCGTCTTCGAGATCGCGCTGCCGCCGCTGCGCGACCGTCTCGACGACATCCTCGAACTCGCCGACGCGTTCCTGCAGGAAATCGGCGGCGCGGTCGGCAAGCCACCAGCCGGCATCGCGCGCGACGCCCGCGACCAGCTGCTCACATACGCGTGGCCGGGCAACGTCCGCGAGCTGCGCAATGCCATCGAGCGTGCGGTCATCCTCGCGGACGGCGGCTACATCCGCAGCGAGCACCTTCCCGTCACCGTTCCGCGCCAGGCCGCCGGGCCCGTGCAGCCGCCTGCGGCGGCGGCCCTGCCGCCGGGCGGCGTGAACCTCGAGGACATCGAGCGGTCGCTCGTCGCGAAGGCGCTCACGCAGGCGCGCTACAACAAGACGCGCGCCGCCAAGCTCCTCGGCCTCACCCGTGCGCAGTTGTATTCACGGATCGACAAATACGGGCTTGCCGAGACCGAGTCGTAGGCGCGTGGCGGGCACCATCCCGTGATTCCGCCCCAGGCACGGCGCATCCTCCTGGCGGCCGCCGCCGTCGGCGCGTTCTGTGTGCTCCTCGGGGCCACATACCAGGGGGTCGCCACGGCGCTCGAGCGCCGGCAGTTTCCACACCCAGGCCGCCTGGTCGACATCGGCGACCGCCAGCTCCACATCGACTGCAGAGGCACGGGAGCGCCGGTCGTCGTCCTTGAAGCGCCCGCCGCCGGACTGTCCGCGGCGTGGGGTTGGGTCCAGCCGGCCGTGGCGATGACGACGCGCGTGTGCGCCTACGACCGCGCCGGGCTCGGATGGAGCGAGCTGGGTGACACCGGGTTCGCGCCCGCGGACGTGCCCGAACATCTGCACAGGCTGCTCGAACGCGCCGGCGAGGCCGGTCCGATCGTCATCGTGGGCCACGGGCTCGGCGCGGCGTTCGCCACGATGTACGCGACGCGGTTCAGCCAGGACGTGAGCGCGCTGGTGCTGGTCGATCCGCCCGCGTCATCGCCCGGCCGCGACGAGGGCGGGCGCGTGCGGCTCGTGCGCGTGTCGCCATGGCTGGCCCGCGCCGGAGTGCTCCGCGTGACGCAGATGCTGTCGGAACGGACCGACGGACTGCCGGAGGAATCGGCTGGCGCCCTGAAGGCCTTCCTCAATCGTCCCGATCACCTCACGCAAGCGGCGCGCGAGCTCGCGCAGTGGGATGCCATCGTGCAGCTCGCGGAACCGCTTCCCGGGGACTCCGTCCCCGTCGCCCGGATTGAGGCGACGGGGGACAATCGCGTGTCGTTTCTGACAGACGCGCATGCAGCGGCGCAGGTCTCGGCGGTCATTGCGGACACCGTCGCCCGCGTCCGCGCCCGGTAACGCTACCGGGCGACCCGCACCGTGACAGGCGCCGTCAAACGGGTCGACACCTGGGTGCCCGGACCGAGTCGCACTTCCTCGCCCCGCGTGGCCAGCACGGTGCCCGTTCCCGCTGCTCCGCCAATGGCGGCGCCCTTGGCTGCGCCATCGCCGCCACCAAGCAGCGCACCGATCGCCGCGCCCGCGCCCGCGCCGATTGCAATCTTGGTGGCGTCCTCACCCTTCGTCGCCGGCGCAAGGTGCGACACGGGCGCCGTCGTCACGTCGTAGGTCTCTCCTGAATTCGAGATGGCGTCGAAGCGGTAAGCCACGCGCGCGAGGCCCTGCACACGGCCGGAGCGCTCGACCCCGGTGACGATGCCGGTGAGTTCCGATCCCGCCGGCAGTACGGTCACGCCGTCGAGGACGACTGGCTCGCGCAGTTCGGCGCGCACGGCATCCTCGAGACGGCTCGTGTCGGACCCCACTGCGGTCTGCAGGGACAGTTCCAGCGGCGTCCCCTCGGGCAGCGTCACTTCACGGAACGCCGGCGCGGGCCTGGCCGCGGGAGCCGCCGGCGGCGCCGGAGACGCTGCCGCCGCCGCTGCCGCCGCGGGACTCCCCTCCGCCGCGGCGGCCTCAGGACTCTCGGCCTGGCCTCCGCCGCACCCCGCGCACATGGCCGTCAGCACGACTACACTCGCTAGATTCTTCACGTCGCCTCCTCATCCGTATTCGGTACGGACACAAAACCGTTCGTGGTACACATTGAACCGTGCGTGTTCGCGCCAGATTCCACTCCGTGCCGACTCTCGTCAGAGATCCTTGCCCATCTCGTGCCCGTCGGTCTACCGTGTAGCGATGCGACGCCTGCTGGTCCTTTTTGCCTTTCTTCCGTCCCTGCTGCCGGCCGCGCCGGCCTCCGCGCAGCGGCTTGCCGCCGCCGTCATTCCAGAACACTACACGCTCTGGTTCGCCCCCAACCTCGAGACCGCAACCTTCCGCGGACGCGAGACCATTCGCGTGAACGTCCGCACGGCCACGCGGAGCATCACGCTCCACGCGGCGGAGATTACGTTCGGGGACGTCACCATCACGGCGGCGGGACGCACGCAGCAGGCGCAGGTCTCGCTCGATCCGAGAGCCGAAACGGCGACCTTCACCGTACCGCAGGCGATCTCCGCCGGCACGGCGTCGATCCAGATCACGTACACGGGCATCCTCAACGACAAGCTGCGCGGGTTTTATCTGAGCCGGGCCAACGGCCGCACGTACGCCGTGACGCAGCTGGAAGCGACGGATGCGCGCCGCGCGTTCCCGTCCTTCGACGAGCCGCACCTCAAGGCCACGTTCGATGTATCGCTGATGGTCAACGCCGCCGACAGCGTGATCGCGAACGGCGCCCAGCTGTCCGATACGCCCGGCCCGGAAACGGGCACGCATACGCTCACCTTCGCCACGACGCCGAAGATGTCCACCTACCTCGTGGCCATGATCGTCGGCGACTTTGTGTGCCGATCGGGGTCGTCCGACGGCACGCCGATCCGCGTCTGCTCCACTCCCGACAAACTCAGCCTCACGGCCTTCGCGCTCGAGGCCGCGCAGCAGCAGCTCGCGTTCTTCAACAGGTACTTCGGCATCCCGTACGCGTTCGGCAAGCTCGACATCATCGCGGTGCCAGATTTCGCGGCCGGCGCCATGGAGAACGCCGGCGCCATCACGTTCCGCGAACGTCTCCTGCTCATCGATCCGAAGACCGCCTCGCTCGGGTCCCAGAAGAATGTCGCCGGCATCATCTCCCACGAGATCGCGCATCAGTGGTTCGGCAACCTCGTCACGATGCAGTGGTGGGACGACATCTGGCTGAACGAGGGGTTTGCCACCTGGATTACGAGCAAGCCGATCGCGGCGTGGCGTCCGGACTGGAAGGTCGATCTCGATGACGCGGCCGATACCCAGGGCGCGCTCGGCCTGGACACGCTGCGGACCACGCGGCCGATTCGCATCCACGTGGAGACGCCGGATGAGATCAACGAGGTCTTTGACGGGATCGCCTACGAAAAGACCGCCGGCGTCCTGCGGATGGTCGAGGGGTTCGTCGGCGCCGAACCGTTTCGCGCAGCCATTACCTCGTACCTGAAGAAGTACGCGTACTCGAACGCGGCCGGCGAGGACTTCTGGTCCGAGATGGCGCGCGTCACCGGCCGGCCGATTGACCGCATTTTCAAGGCGTACATCGAACAGGCTGGCGTGCCCGTGATTGCCGTCCAGACGATGTGCACCGGGGCCGGAACCGGGATCACGCTCCGGCAGGAACGCTTTACCGTCGCGCCGCAGGCAGGTCCGGCGCCCTCGCCGCAGCTCTGGACGGTGCCGGTCTGCTTCTCGACGAACGGCGCCCCGCGGTGCCAGGTGCTCGAGCAGCGGCAACAGACGATTCAGGCGCCCGGCTGCGCCAGCGTCTTCGCCAACGCAGAGGGCGGCGGCTATTACTTTACGGAATACGCCCCCGGCACGGTGCGCGGACTCGCGAAGAACGCGGCGGGGCTGAAGCCCGTCGAGCGCATCGCCCTGCTGGGGGATGAGTGGTGGATGGTGCGGGCAGGCCGCCACGACATCGGCGTCTACCTGGACCTGGCCGGCGCGCTCGCGTCCGACGACGCGCCAGCCGTGATCGATGCGCTCGCGGGCCGCCTTGGCAACGTCGGCGACGATATCGTGCCCGCCGCCAGGCAGGCGGAGTATCAGGCGTGGGTCCGTGCACGCTTCGGCCCGGCGCTCGACGCCCTGGGGTGGCCCGGCGACCGCGGCGACAGCGACGAGCGGCACAGCCGCCGCGCCCAGCTGATCACCCTGCTCGGCCTGACGGGCGACAGCCCCGCGCTCCAGCAGCGCGCGCGCGACCTGGCGCGGCAGTACATCGCGGATCCGCAGGCGCTGCCGGGAACGCTGGCCGGCCCGGTGCTGCGCATGGCGGCGCTTGGCGGCGACGCGGCGCTCTACGACGCATATCTCGCACAGCTGAAGACGCTCTCGGCACAACCGGAGGACTACTACCGGTTCTTCGACGCGCTGACCTGGTTCCGCGATCCCGCGCTGACACAGCGCACGCTGGACTTTGCGATGTCCTCCGACGTGCGGACGCAGGATACGGGCACGCTGCTTGGCAATCTGATCGCGCGTCCCTGGTCGCGCGACACGGCATGGACCTCCGTGCGCGCGCAGTGGCCGGCGCTGATTCAGAAGCTGGGGACCTTCCAGGGAATCCCTGGAATCATCGGGGCCACGGGGGCGTTCTGCTCGCCGGCGGCGGCGGCGGACGTGCGGCAGTTCTTCGAGAAGAACCCGGTCCCGTCGTCCGAGCGAACACTTCGTCAGGCGCTGGAGCGGATCGACAATTGCGCGACGCTGGTGACGCGGCAGTCCCCCGCGATGGCCTCGTGGCTCGCGAGTCAGACCGCGACACGGTAGGCCGCACCGGTGCGTCGGGGCCTCGACAGGCGGTAGCGTAGACACGTTTCAGACTCGGAGGAGGACGTATGGTGGATGAGTTCAGACGCAAGCTCTTGAAGACGGGCGCCGCCGCAGCGGCGATGGCCGCGACGCCGTCGGTGCTCGCGCAGCAGGGCGGGACCGCGGACCGCTTCTATCAGCGGGGTAATGTCCGCATCCGCTATGAGGAGACGGGCACGGGCTTCCCGCTCCTGCTCATCGCGGGCGGGGGATTGGGTAACTCGACGATCGCCGGCATCCGTAACGGAAATCCCTTCAACACGCTGGAGGCATTCAAGGGAGAGTTCCGCTGCATCTACGCGGACCTGCGCCATTCCGTCGGTCAGTCCACCGGCCCGCTCGATGTGGACCGGCCGTGGGATTCCCACACCGACGACCATCTCGGGTTGATGGATCACCTGGGCATCGACAAGTTCGCGGTGCTCGGCTTCTGCATCGCGGGACCCTTCATCTGGAACCTGATGAAACGGGCGCCGAATCGCGTCGTGGCGGCGGTGCCGGCGCAGCCCGTCGGGTTCCGGCCGGAGCTGCCGACGTCCCTGTATGACAGCCAGAAGACCGGCTGGGCGGAACCGCTGGTGAAGCGGCGCCCCGAGATCACCATGGACATGGCGGACCGGTTCCTCACGAAGATGTTCCGCGACAATCCTGACTTCATCTTCACGGTCAACCGCGATTTCGTGAAGAGCTGCCAGACGCCGGTACTGGTGCTCCCGGACGACACCGCAGGACACTCGTTGGCGGTCGCGATCGAGAGCGCGATGCTCGCCCCGAAAGGCCAGATGAGCATGTATCCGTGGAAAGACACGCCGGCGAAGATCCCGCTGGCGGTGCGCCACGTCCACAGCTTCCTGCTGTCGCACCGGACGACGTAGTCAAATCGAAACCCGCCCCGGGCGCTCGCTGCGGCTGCTGGAGAGTGCCGGGGGCGGGGGTCGTGCTCACACGACCCTTCGGGTCCCGGACTTTTGCGGGCGCAGACTGCGTCGAGCCCGCGACGCGCTGACCGATCGTGGATGTCTTAGCGGTGTACCGAATACGTCATTTTCAGGACCAGCGATCGATTCGACTCTCCAGAAAAAATGCCATCGGTTAACCGTGTCTCGGTGTACGAGACGAGCACGTTGTCGATCGTGCGGAAGATGTAGTTGAGCCGTACCTGGAGCGCGGCCAGGTCTCCCGCGCTGTTGTACTGCAGGTACGCGGAGGTCAGGAGATTCGTGCTGAAGGAGACGTTCGACCGCAGCCCGACGAGGTGGGTGTTGAAGGAGCCCTGGACGAGATCGACGTCGTTGAACCCGTACGTCGGTTGAAACGAGATCGTCTCGTTCGGTCGAACTTCGCCGGCAAGGTTCACGGAACTCTTCGTGCCGTTGTAGAAGTCGCCGAGGACGACGCCGACGACGCCGCTGAGTGTTCTGCCGTTGTAGGTGCGGGCGGTCATCCCCCATTCGTTCCATTGATAGGAGCCGACCGGCAGCGTGACGGGGCGGATCTGGAAGGGGCGCTGCAGGCGCTCGGTGATGCGCCGGACGTCGATCTCGAACCGATCGCCGCTCTGGAATGACGAGGCCACCTGTATCTGGCTGCTGCGGCTCAGCAGGACACCCGCGTCGTTGTAATAGGCCACGTTCTGCGGGCTGAACTCCAGTTGGCGGACCAGCCGTCCGCCGGGCCTGGGCCGGTATGACACCCGCTGGCCGAACAGCCGATCGTGCCGGCGGACGAACCCGATGCCCGGGTCGAAGTTCGCATCGATGCCGATGTACTGCACACCGGCCTCGAGCGTGTCGGCGCGCCAGTCGACGGCACCCTGCCGCGCCCAGGTCTTTGCTCCCACACCCGGCTGCTGCGCTGAGGACCCCGCCCTGCCACCTCCGTCTGAACCCGAGGACTTCGCCATCAGCCCCGAGACGTAGAGATATTTCAGGAAGACGAATCGAGCGTCCGCGGCCGCGACGCGATTGACCCGTCCGTTGCCCTGCCGGTTCGTGACGAGGCCGCCGACGTACGAGCGCCCGAGCACCTCCTTGCGGACGCGGCCGACCGAGAAATTTTCTCCGTCGGCGCCGGCCGCCTGGCTCCCGCTCTGCACGTTGAGGAATCCCACGTCGAATCCCGCCGCTTTGCCCGTCAACTTGCCGCCGCCGAGGAGCGGGATCGGCTCACCGGCGGCCGACAGACCGATCGTCCGGGAGTAGAACAGGTCGAGCGGGGGAGGGCCGAAGTGCGACCCGCCCACGGTCATGCGGAACGAATCCGATCCTTCGATGAAGAACTGGCGTTTTTCCGGGAAGAACAGGCTGAAGCGCGTCAGGTTGACCTGCAGGGCGTCGACTTCCGTCTGCGCGAAGTCGGGATTGATCGCGAGGTCGGCCGTGAGATTTGACGTCAGCGAATACTTCAGATCGTCGATCCCGATCTCGCCGACGAACCGGTCCCTGGGCGCCGCGAGTGCCTTGAAGCGTTCGACGCCGGCCACGACGTACGGCCTGATGCGGATCCGCTCCGCCTGTCGGATGCCGCTGATGCCGACCAGATGTCCCGCTTGTGAGATGTCCGAGAACTCGTAATTCCGATTCCATCCCGCCCAGTACGCGGATTCGTTCTTTCGCTTGATGACCCGTTCGAAGTTCAGGCCCCACTGCTGATCCTCGGCGGTGGAGAACCTCAGGATCTTGAAGGGAATGGCGATCTCGGCGGACCAGCCGGTGTCGGTCAGCACGGCCGCCGCCGTCCACTGCTCGTCCCAGTTGGTGACCAGAAACCGCGACTCGTTTCGCACCAGCGCGTCGAAGCGCGTCCCGCGAGGATTGATGCGGAACACGAAGGCGTTCCGGTGATCGTGGTACGTGTCGAGGACGACCGCGAACGTGTCGTCGGATTCGAGCGTGTTGTCGCGCCGCAGCTCGCTGGCTCTCACCTGCGCCGGCTCGCTGTCGCTGATGGTGGCGCCGATGTACAGGTGCGAATCGTCGTACACGATGCGCACCTCGGTCGGCTCTGTGGCGGGCTCACCCTCGGCGGGGTCCTTTTGTCGAAAGGCGGTGATCGGTTTCGCCGTCTGCCAGACCTGGTCGTCGAGCCGCCCGTCGACCACCGGTGTTCGAACGATCCGCGAGGCTTCGGCGGTTGGGCCGCCGGACGGCTGCGCCGCGTCCTGCGCGTGCGCGGGACTGCTGGCGAGCAACCACACGACGATCACGGGCCGCCATCCGCCGCTCAGCGTCGACACGGACCGGATGATAGCCGACCTGCCGTCCTGCCGCCCGGCACAGCGTCTGGAACCGCTGATACGTCGCCAGCGACACACCGAAGGGTCAGGATAGCCACTGCGCGACTGATCGGGAGTTGAGGTGGCCGACAGCGGGCCGTCGCACTCGCAGTTCGGAGAATCCGACTGACCCCGAGCTACGGTTGACACGGCCGTTCCATATCAGGCTCTGAATCAACGACAGCCCGCAAGCGCGCACCCGCGTAACGCGCAGACTTCCCTCGGGAATTGGTGCCGGGGGGGAGAATCGAACTCCCACGTCCCTTTCGGAACTCGGGATTTTAAGTCCCGTGCGTCTGCCAGTTCCGCCACCCCGGCGTGCGTTCATCTTACAGCCGGGTCCGAAAGGACCCGGCGTACGCGGCGGCGTACGCGACGGCGGGTCGCCGGCTCGGCTGGAATCTCCCTCACCGTCGGACCCGCCCTACATACCTCCCTCGCCGTCGGACCCGCCCTACATCCTCCCTCACCGTCGGACCCGCCCTACTTCCGCAGGAGTCCGACGCGACTGCGCCGCAACGCGAGCCGTCGAAACGTGCCGACGGATCGCAGCGATGAAAGCGCGAGCTGCTTCTGGGGACCTGCGGGGTTGGAGCCGCGTGCGGCGACCCCCGCGGCCAGCGGCCGGGTGCGGCAGCGCAGCGCTTTCCGGTGCGTTGAGTCGGCTCGCGTTGCGGCGTAGTCGCGGCGGCGTACGCGGCGGCGGGTCGCCGGCTCGGCTGGAACCTCCCTCACCGTCGGACCCGCCCTACGTACCTCCCTCGCCGTCGGCTCGCCGGAACCTCCCTCGCCGTCGCACCCGCCCCACGTACGACGGTGTATAGTCCGCGCATGCGGACAACCACCACCCTGCTTCTCGCCCTTGTCCTCGCGGCGCCCGGTGCTGCGGCCGCCCAGACTCGAGCCGCGGCCAAGTCACTGCAGATCTACGTCATCGACGTCGAGGGCGGGAACGCCACGCTCTTCGTGTCACCGACCGGTGAGTCGCTCCTGATCGACTCCGGCAATCCGAGCAACGGCCGCGACGCCGCGCGGATTGCCGCCGCCGCCAAGGATGCGGGGCTGACGCAGATCGATCACTTCATCCTCACCCACTACCACGGCGATCACCTCGGCGGCCTCCCGGAACTGGCGCCGATGATCCCGATCCGCCACTTCATCGATCACGGGCCGAACATCGACCCGATGGGATCCGGCGCGAAGTTAGAGGGGTTCTGGAAGGAGCTGTACGCCAAGGCGAAGCACACCGTGGCAAAGCCGGGCGACCGCATTCCGATCGGCGGCGTGGACATCCGCGTCGTCACCTCGAACGGCGACACGATCAAGACGCCGATGCCGGGCGCCGGCGCAGCCAATCCCTACTGCGCCAGCTTCAAGCCAGGCACCAATAACCTCGAGGATCCGATGTCGGTCGGCGTGCACGTCACGTTCGGACGCTTCCGCACCATGCACCTCGGCGACCTGACGAAGAACAAGGAATTCGAGCTGATGTGCCCGGCCAACCGCCTGGGCACGGTTGACGTCATCCTCGGCGTCCACCACGGACAAGCCACGTCGAACTCCGAAGTCATGATCCACGCCACGCGTCCCCGCGTCGTCATCATGAACAACGGCACCCGCAAGGGCGGCGAGCCGGAGACCATGTCGGTGCTCCATGCGTCGCCGGGCCTCGAGGATGTGTGGCAGATGCACTTCTCGCTGCTCAGCGGCCAGGAGTACACCGTTCCGGGGATGTTCATCGCCAATGCCGCCGACGACGCACCCGCGGCCATGCCCGTGACGCCGTGGGCGGCTCCGCCGCAGGGCGCACAGGCGCCGCCGGCTCCAGCGCATAACGGCGCGGCCTACTGGTTCAAGCTGACGGCGCAGGAAGACGGGACGTATTCGGTGACGAATACGAGGAACAGCTTTACGAAGACGTACGCGCGGTAGTTATTTGGGACGCATGTCGGGGAGTTCCGAGAGCATCAACTCGTTGCAGATGAACTCCCCCATCTCGAAACCCTTCGGGCGCAGCCGGTAGGTCATCGTCGCCGTCCACGGGCGCGTGTACGCGATCGGATCGTCGATGGTGATTTCGTTCACCATCGTATCGGGCGCGGTGCGGCGGAATCGCTCGGTCACCTTCAGCTCGTCGCTGAACGGATGGCCGAGGCGATCGAGCCACCGGTGCAGGCTCTCCTCCCACCCGCGGAACTGGCGCGTCTCGATCACGAGCGCGTCCCCGTCATAGCGGCCCACCGAATAGCCCATCCAGGTCCCGAGCGGCACGTCCGGAAACTGGCGGCCGTCCATGAAGATCTCCCGCCACAGGTGATCGACTTCGAAGAGCATCATCGTGCGCGACGGCATCTGCACGATCTCGAACGTACGCGGCCGGAAATAGATCCCCGGAATCCCCATCGGGAGGCAGCGCAGCTCCGCCGCGTTCGATTCCACCGGCGACACGGTCCGCGGGCCGTGAATCGGTTTCGCCGCCTTGTATTTCTCGAGACCCCAGGCGGTCATCGGCGGCTCGTCCTGAATCAGCCCCGGGCCGCCGCCGGCACGCTGCCAGATCCCGGACAGATCGGGCCGCGTCGCCTGCGCCTGCACCGCGCCAGGCGACAGCAGGATCACGCCCAGCGCCAGAAGCCCGAGGCCTGAAGCCCGACGTCGCATCCTACGTCCCTTCAAGATCCACTTCCTTGCCATCAGACAGGATGACCTTGCGCGCCAGCATCGCCGTACTCCCGTTGCGCGCGGGATTGCCGGTGAGCGTCACCCGAGCGCCCGGCGTGAATGTCTCCTTGTTCCACTTGAGAGAACGATACAAATCGAGCACCCCGCCAAATTCGCCGGATTACACTTCGATGGCGCCAGACGAGGTCTTGACCTCAATCCAGAGGCCTGCGTGCGGGTTGATGAGCTGCCACTTCGTCACCGCGCCTGTCACGCTGACGGTCTTCGTCGTGTCGTACACCGCATTGCCGTGATGCGCCGCGGCAGGCACCGCGAGCAGAGCGGCCAGAGATGCGCCAAGCAGGGATCGATTCACGCGCCGGGTGTGCCACTCCGCCGCGCCGCCGGTCAATTGGATGGAGGTAAAATCCGCGCGTGACTTGCCGCCTGACTACCGTCCTCGTCATCTGTGCCGCTCTTGTCATGACCGCCGCCTGCGGAAGTGAGACGAATCAGCCGCCCGGACCGGAGACAACCCTGGCTCCGGCTCCCGATGACGCCGTCATCGCGCAGCAGGCCGACGCCGCCTGGATGAACGCGCTTCAGGATGGCAACGCACAGGGTGCCGGCACCGCCCTCGACGCGGAGTTCGAGTGGACCGACGCGAACGGACGGACGCGCGAGCGGAAGGAAGCCGTGGACGCGCTCACGTCCCTCGCCGGCGAGTTCCGGGGCGAGACCAATCGACAGACCTACCACTACGGCCATCTCCACGTCGTCACGAGCGAGAGCCAGGGCGCCCGCATGATGCGCGTGTGGGCGCTCCGGCCGGAGGGGTGGCGGCTCTTTGCCGCCATCAGCACGGTGCTCGCAACCGGGGCGACGCCGTTTGCGGCGGCAGGCGCGCCAGCCGGCGCCGACTGCGAGAATCCCTGCCGCAAGATGCCGTTCGAGCCGGTCACCGACACGACGAAGGCGATCGCGCGGATTTTTCAGCAGCTCAAGATGGACGAATGGCATCCCAATCCGGATAACTGGGCACCGTATGTCCTGGACGACGTGCACTACGTGACGGCGACCGCTCGGCTCAGCAAAGCGGACCGCGTGGAGCACCTGAGGACGCTGAAGGAGTCAGGGGCGCCGAGCGTTCCCGGGGACCCCGTCATCTCGATGCGGATCCACGATTTCGGCGACTCCGCGGTCATGATTGCGCGCCACACCCCGTTTCGGGGCGGGAAGCCGTACTACAGCCTTCGGGTCTGGGCGTTTGACGGCGGCCGGTGGCAATTGGCCAATACGCAGCAGACGGTGATTTCTTGAGGTACCATTAAGGGTCCCCGGTCTCGACGTCAGCTGTAACTCTGTGTAAACAAACGGTTCGGGGACGTCGTATTAAAAACGATACGGGCAGTGTCTGCCCCCATTTCCCCGACCGGTAGGACTTCACCATCGATGAGGATCGCGTGTCCGGGAGTCGTGCGACTCCTCTTGATCGCCGCACTGCTGCTCGTGCCCGCGCTCGCGAATATTGCGTCCGGGCAGGCGAGCTCGCCAGCCGCTGAAAACGGCGGACGCCGCGCCATTGAGGCGCTTCGCATTCCTGACGGGCAGCGGGTCACCCTGGATGGCCGGTTCGACGAACCATTCTGGGCGAATGCCATCCCGTCCGGCGATTTCGTGCAGATCGACCCCGCCAACGGTCAGGCCCCCACCGAACGCACGGAGGTTCGGATCGCGTTCGACGCGGATGCCCTGTACATCGCGGTCACCTGCTACGACTCCGATCCCGATGGATGGATTGCCTACCAGATGCGACGCGACGAAGGGCTCCCCTCGGACGACAAGATCCGGTGGACGATCGACACGTTTCTCGACGCGCGCAGCGGCTATTTCTTCGAGATGAACCCGCTCGGCCACATGGCGGACGCCCTCATGGGGGGTAACGGGCAGAACCGGGCGTGGGACGGCATCTGGAACGCCCGCGCCCGCCGCAGCGAGATCGGCTGGACCCTCGAGATCGAGCTCCCCTTCCGCACGTTCAACTTCAACCCGAACAGCGACACGTGGGGCTTCAACATCGAGCGGACCGTCCAGCGGAAGAACGAAATCAGCATCTGGACCGGGTGGCGCCGCAACCAGGGCCTGCAGCGCATGACGAACGCCGGGCTCATCACCGGCATCCGGAATGTCACGCAGGGGCGCGGTCTCGACATCAAGCCGTACGGAGTGTACCTGTCGGAGTCGGCACCCGGACGCGGCGGTTCGCGGACGATGACCGGCAACGCCAACGCGGGCGTCGACTTGTTCTACAACCCCACGCCGCTCCTCCGCACCAACGTCACCGTCAACACTGATTTCGCGCAGACCGAGGTCGACCAGCGGCAGGTGAACCTCACGCGCTTCTCGCTCCTGTTTCCCGAGCAGCGGGACTTCTTCCTCGACGGCTCCACGTTCCTCGACTTCGCCAGCGCCGGGGGTGGCGGTGGTGGATTCCAGGGCGGCGGCGCCGGCAACGACGACCAGATCATTCCGTTTCAGAGCCGCCGGGTCGGTCTGAGCACGACCGGGGCGCCGCAGAAAGTTGATTTCGGCGGGAAGCTGACCGGCCAGGTGGGGGCGCAGGACGTCGGCATCCTGCACGTCCGCACCGGCGAGGAAGACGACAAGGGGTTCGCGAGCGAGGATTTCACCGCCGTCCGCGTGAAGCGGCGCCTCCTCGCACAGTCGTATGTCGGCGCCATCTACACGCGCCGCGATCCGCTGTCCGGCGCAGGCCGCGAACGCCACACCACGGGCGTCGACCTCTCGATGGCCACCAACGGATTCCTGGGATCTCAGAACCTCGAAGCAAATGCGTGGTTCCTCAATGCGACACCGGCCGCCGGCGTGTCATCGACCAATACCAGCGCCTTCGGCGCGAACGTCGAGTATCCGAACGATCGCTGGAACGCGTCCTTCAAGGCGAGCGACATCCAGGAGGACTTCGATCCCGCCGTGGGATTCCTGCGGCGGCGTGGCATCCGCCGCTACGTGCCGTACGCGCAGTTTGCCCCGCGGCCGCGCGGCCACCGGTACATCCGACAGATCCGGTTCAACGCCAGCCTCGACGTGATCACCGACCGGAAGAATGAGCTACTCAACCGCGACATCGACCTGACGTTGTTCGGATTGCAGCTGCAGTCCGGCGACAATCTCTCGGTCAACGCGATCCGGAGGCACGAGCGGCTTGACAGCCCCTTCAGGATCAGCCAGGGCATCACGCTGCCGCTTGGAGCCCAGTACGACTACAACCGGTTCCGGGTCTTCGCATCAACCGCGAACCGGCGCGTGCTCGCCTTCAACGGCCGCTTCGAATTCGGCGACTTCTACTCGGGCACCCGTACGCAGCGGAACGTCAACCTCACGGTCCGCGCACGTCCCGGTCTCATCCTGTATCTGACGGGCGACTGGAATACCGTGTCGCTCCGCGAGGGAACATTCTCGACGCGTCTCTACCGCCTCATCGGCGAAACGCAGTTCTCCCCCTTCATGGCCCTTGTCAACGACGTGCAATACGACACGCAGAGCTCCGTCATCGGATGGCAGTCGCGCTTCCGGTGGATTCTGACCCCCGGCACCGATCTCTACGTTGTCTACACGCACAACTGGCTGGACGATATCGTCCTTGATCGCCTGACCACGCTCGACAAGCGGGCGGCTTCGAAAATCCTCTATACGTACCGGTTCTAATCCCTAACGGCACTTGAATTGCCGAACGAAGTGTACTTTACTGACGCCATGGCCAATGCATATGACGTGGCGTTGCGGGAACGCGCGGTGGCGGCGTACGAACGAGGGGAAGGCTCATATGCGGCGATGGCGGCGTTGTTCG